>NZ_CAJHBI010000018.1 GCF_904846605.1 Psychrobacter sp. 72-O-c | reverse complement strand
GGTTTGATGGTTTGATGGTTTGATGGTTTGATGGTTTGATGGTTTGATGGTTTGATGGTTTGATGGTTTGATGGTTTGATGGTTTGATGGTTTGATGGTTTGATGGTTTGATGGTTTGATGGTTTGATGGTTTGATGGATTTAGCGTGATTTTTTTGAGTAAGAATAGTAATAGTAGGATGGGTTTTTATTCCGAACTTTAATTTTCCAAAAAAAACCTCAAGCATTACGCTCAAGGGTTTTAGATAACTTATAAGGCTTGATTGAACTAACTAACAGAAATTACTCAGCAAATAACGCCGTGATATCCTGTTTATCAAACTTATATACCGAAGCGCAAAAGCCACAATCCATCTCAAAATTACCGCCTTGCTCTTCACAGACTTCCAGCATCTCATCTTGACCGACTTGTAATATCGCGGTCTCGCACTTTTCTTTTGAGCAAGTACAACCAAATTCTAGCGCTTTTGCTTCAGGCAATACCACTTCTTCTTCATTATATAAGCGATATAAAAGTTCAGTGGCGGGGAGGGACGTTAGCTCTTTAGATTTAATGGTGCGCGTTAGCACAGACAGACGTGGCCATAGATCGTTGTCGACATGCGCTTGTTCTTCATCGTCACGGCGCGGTAATAACTGTACTAATATGCCGCCTGCTTGTAGACCATCCGAGGCTAAGTTAATCAACGTTGGAATTTGTGCCGATTGTTTTTGATAGTGTGCCAAGCAATCTGCTAGATTATCATGGCTACGCTCGACGATACTTTGATATGGATCTCCGTCTGCAGGCTGTATGTTAATAAACAACAGGCCTTGACCGGCAGTACCAAGCTCAGCAAAGGCATCATTGGCGCTAGCCATGTTTTCCCACGCTTGTACTTGCTCATCGCTATCGGCTTTCCAGCTGGCAAGCCCGCGGATGATACCGTTATGGTCGCATTCGGCCATTGCCCAATTGAGTAAGCTGTCGCTATCGGATGATTGCAATTGGATGGACAGACGACCATCAATCTTGACCGTACCAATTAATAAACTTGCGGCAGTGAGCATCTCACCCAGTAAGCGTTTGATGGCTTCAGGATAAGGTCTTTGAGCGATAGCAGTCGCATAGCTACGCGATAAACGAACGACGTCGCCCCGTACGGGTGAGCCCTGAATAAAAAAGCGTTGACGCACATCGTTATCAATAGTGTTGGTTTGCGGTTGATGATTATCAGTATTTGGCGTTTGGGTGTTTTGATTTGCTTGAGTCATAAGTCATTTGTAGTGTTGAGAAGTTATTAGCTTTATGGGGATTATTCGCAGTTTATCAATAATAAGGCGGGCAGTATTGTCTAACAAATCACTGGTTCAACTGCTAGCTGAGTCTTAGGTTAACAAATGAAGTGCGGTCTTAAACCAGTAAGGATTAAGTAAACTATTAGGATGAAAGAACTTCACTAAATACTGATAATAAAGGATATAGAGCGTATTAATAAAAACTAAATATTTACTCTTCGTAAAAAAAGATTACTAACGCCGGTAAAAGTGATGTACAGTAACATTAAGTTGCACTATGATTACTGAAGGTAACAGCAAAATATATGGCAGTGATGCGAATCTCGCCTAGACTTTTCACAATTTCGTAATGATGTTATAAAAGGACGTATTTCATGGCTTACTCTATCTCCAAACCTTTAACTTTCGCTGCTTTCATGGCACTGGGTCTCGCAGGCTGTAACAATAGCAGTGAGACGGCAATTGATGCTACGCCAGCAGATGGCGCGACCACCGAGGCAGCTGCCAATCCTAATGGCACACTACAAAAAATCAAAGACTCTGGCACCATCGTTGTCGGTTATCGTGACTCCTCTATTCCGTTTTCTTATATCGCAGATGACCCCAATCAGCCTATGGGCTATGCGCATGATCTAGAAATGAAAGTAGTCGAAGCGGTCAAGCAAAAGTTAAACATGCCGGATCTTAACGTTCGTTATAACCTGATTACCTCACAAACCCGTATCCCATTAGTACAAAACGGTACCGTAGACTTTGAGTGTGGCTCAACGACCAATAACGAAGAGCGCCAAAAACAAGTGGCTTTCTCGAATGGTTTCTTTGAAATCGGTACGCGTCTATTGACCAAAGTAGACTCCGGTATCAATGACTTTGAAGACCTAAAAGGTAAAACCCTCGTCACTACCGCAGGGACAACCTCAGAGCGTTATATCCGTCAGTACAATGACGAGAAGAAAATGGATACTGATATTATTTCGGCAAAAGATCATGGTGAAGGCTTCTTGATGTTAGAGAATGGTCGCGCTGATGCCTTTATGATGGATGATGTCTTACTTGCAGGCGAAAAAGCCAAAGCGAAAAATCCTGATGAGTGGGCTATCGTTGGTACGCCGCAATCATTTGAGATTTATGGCTGTATGATGCGTAAAGATGACCCTGAGTTTAAAGCAGTCGTTGATGAAGCGTTAACCAATGTCTTCAGTTCAGGCGAAATCAATGCTATTTATGACAAATGGTTCTTAAATCCAATACCACCTAAGAACGTCAATATGAACTTTGAAATGTCAGACAACTTAAAAGCACTCATTGCTGCTCCACATGATAGTGCCCAGCCTAAAGTGGCTGTTGCTCAGTAACAGTATTTTGTCCCTCAATATAGCTCGCTCATGCGTCTAGGCAAGTGTTTAAAATTGACTTGACGTATGAGCCTATCCATCGCTGCTCGGAGAGACAATAATGAACTATAGCTGGAACTGGGGTGTGCTGTTCGAGCATACCGGCATCGGCAATGAGCTGTATATTCACTGGATGATTACAGGTCTTGGCTGGCTGCTATTGATCGGTAGTATCGCGTGGGCAATCGCTATGGTTATTGGTACCATTTTTGGTATCATGCGCACCTTACCGAACAAATTTGCCCGCGGTATCGGTACCGCTTATGTGACATTTTTTCGTAATATTCCTCTGCTCGTTCAGCTGTTTTTTTGGTTTTATATCGCCCCTGGCTGGTTGACACCTGCCGTACAGGACTGGTGGTATAAGGAATTATCTCCAAATACTTCAGCTATGCTTTCAGCGAGTATAGGCTTAGGTCTATTTACCGCTGCGCGTATCGTTGAGCAGGTGCGTACCGGCATTGAATCGCTACCTGAAGGGCAAATCAATGCAGCTTACGCCTTGGGTTTTAGTATTCCACAAGCTTATAAAGAAGTACTGCTGCCACAAGCCTTCCGTATTATTCTACCGCCACTTAGCTCGGAGCTGACCAACTGTTTCAAAAACGCGTCGGTAGCTTCTCTAGTGGGGGTGATGGAGCTGATTAGCCAAACCAAAACCATCAGCGAGTATACCCAAAATAGCATTGAGATTTATACTTATGCGACCATCATTTATTTGGTGTTTAACCTGTCGCTAATTGCCATTATGGGGCTGATTGAGCGCAAACTACGCGTACCAGGGCTTATTGCAGGGGGTCAGAAATGAATATGATGACCGAACTTACCACGGCCTATCCAGGCTTGATGGGCGGTATGCTAACCACCATGAAAGTGCTGTTTTTAGCTATTCTTGGTGGTATTAGTTTAGGAACGGTGCTGGCGTTGATGCGCCTATCTGGTATCAAAGCATTAGAGATACCAGCCAAATTATACGTCAATTATTTCCGATCAGTACCCTTGCTACTGGTGCTGCTATGGTTTTACTTTGCCGTACCGATGATTTATTTTTGGATAGCGGGTAAATACCTACAACTAGATGCTGCTTTTGCCTCTTGTGTGTTGGCGTTTATGATGTTTGAGGCGGCTTACTTCTCTGAGGTGGTGCGCGCCGGTATTCAGTCTATTGGTAGTGGGCAGGTTGATGCTGCTAAAGCGTTGGGGATGACCTACGGGCAATCCATGCGCTTAGTCATTTTGCCGCAAGCCTTTCGTAAGATGCTGCCGCTGATTTTGCAGCAATGTATTATTTTATTCCAAGATACCACCTTAGTATTTGCTATCGGCTTAACAGACTTCTTCCGTGCGGCTTATGTACGCGGTGAGTTGATGGGCTTATTGACACCCTATATCCTAGGGGCTGGTGCCGTATATTTTGTTATCAGTCTAAGCGCGTCTATAGGCGTACAGCAAGTACAAAAACGTCTAAGGTTTTAGTAACAGGTTTTAATGAAAGTTTTTAGTGAAAGGTTCTAATGTAAGACTTTTATGAAAGTGTCTATTAAAATATTGAAACTTTTAATAAATTGTCTTAGTAAAAAAATTTAGTAACAGGTTCTCAAGCTCAATGTAATTATCAATGAATGCGAAAGCTAGGAGACAGCAATGAGTAATGCTGATACGTACTTAAATGACTTTGGCGGCCTAGTCACTAATAATGGTCATGCTAGTGATGAAATTGTCATCGAGATGAGCGATGTCAGCAAATGGTATGGTGACTTTCAGGTGCTAAAAGAATGTACCTCGCATGTGTACAAAGGTGACGTGGTGGTGGTATGTGGACCGTCGGGCAGTGGTAAGTCGACACTCATTAAAACGGTCAACGGTTTGGAGTCTTTTCAAAAAGGCCAGATAATGGTCAATGGTATTTCTGTTGGTGCGCCAAAGACCAATCTACCCAAGCTACGCAGTCGAGTCGGTATGGTGTTCCAGCATTTTGAGCTGTTTCCCCATCTCACCATTATTGATAATTTGACAGTCGCCCAAGTTAAAGTGTTAGGTCGCAGCGAATCTGAGGCCAAGAAAAAAGCCATGGCCTATCTGGATCGAGTGGGACTGACCGTGCAAGCGGCAAAATATCCGGCTGAGCTATCTGGTGGTCAGCAGCAGCGCGTTGCGATTGCCCGTGCTTTAGCGATGGACCCGGTGGCTATGCTGTTCGATGAACCAACCTCAGCGTTAGATCCTGAGATGATTCAGGAAGTGCTTGATGTGATGGTGGAGCTAACTCGCGAAGGCATGACCATGATGTGTGTCACGCATGAAATGGGCTTTGCCAGTCAAGTAGCCAATCGCGTTGTCTTTATGGATGAGGGACATATCGTTGAAAACTGTAGTAAAAACGAATTCTTTGAAGGGGCAAAAAGTGAACGCGCCCAGATGTTCTTATCGAAAATTCTTAATCATTAATCACTAACTCTATTCTTCTTATAAAAAATGCGCCTATGATAGGTGCTTTTTTTTGCATTCTTTTCAGGTATAGATTTATAAATTCAACGTTCATGTTGATGTGAGTGAGTATCTGTTTACTGATACAATAGCTGTCATTATTCATGATAATTAAAAGAATTAATAATCTATATCGGAGTCAATATGAGCACAGAAAATTCTAATACGCAGTCAGGTATCGTCATTATTGGTGCCGGCTTAGCAGGCTGGCATGTCATCGATGCGATTCGCAGTAAAGATAAAAATATTCCTATTACCTTAGTTACCGCCGATAATGGTGATCGCTATCATAAACCCATGCTGACAATGGCTATCAGCCAAAATAAACGCGTTGCAGATTTAGTTCGTGCTACCGGCATTGAAGCCGCAGAAGCCGCGCAGATAACGCTACTTGCCCATACTCAGGTCAGTGATATCGACGCTGTGAATCAAAAATTACAGCTTACCTCTAGTGCTCAGTCTGATGCGACTGCTATTGACTATGAAAAATTAGTACTCGCAATGGGTGCACATCCTATCTTTCCAAAAAGCTTGCCTGAAGATCTGGTCTGGCATGTCAACCACATCGAGCGCTTTGGCCAGTTGCAAGAACAGTTGGCAACTGGCAGTCAGCACGTTGCCATCGTTGGTGCTGGCATGGTCGGAACTGAAATCGCAGAAGATCTGTTAAAAGCCGGTCATAAAATTACGTTAATTGATTTGAATGACGCGCCACTATCGCAAATGCTACCACCGCAAGCGACTGCCCGTATTACCAAGGCAATTGAGTCACAAGGCATTGAGTTTTTGGGTGGCTATCAGGTAACAGGCGTTACCCGTAATAGTGATGATAAATTGCACGTTAGCTACGAGCCAATAGCTTCTACCTCAGAAAATACGGCAGTCAAACACCTTGAACCGTTGATAGTCGATCATGTGATTGCCAGTACTGGCTTGCTGGTCGATGATAAATTACCTACCGCCGCTGGTGTTGAGTTCGATCGTCGAACCGGCATTGTGGTTGATGCTCTAACATTGCGCACTCATGCGGCAAATATCTATGCCATTGGCGACTGTATGTCAATCAATGGGGTAGCTTGCCGTTATGTGGCACCACTACGAGCGCAGGCGGCAACGATTGCTGATGATATCTTAGAGAATGAGCATGATGGTTATGTCCATAAGCCACCCATGATTCGTCTAAAAAACAAAGCTATCTCAGTAATGGTAATTGGCGTTCCACAGCCATCTGGCAACTGGCAGGTCAAAACTGACAGTGCCGATGAGTTAGTAATGAATTTGCTCGACGATAAAGAGGTAGTGAGCGCTACGGTAACAATTAAAGCGCCTACCATAGCTAAAGCGTAGTCACTGTTGGATTGATTGAGATCTGACAGGTTAATTAATATTTAGTAGATTAACTAGGATTTAAATCTATAGCCAGCCGCATTATAAGATATGCCGCTGGCTTTTTTAATTGGTTTCTACCGTACAAATCAAGAGCTATTGATTCTATTAAGTGATACAGGTTGTATCAATAAAATTGACAGTCTTTCATTGGAGGCAGTATAGTGGCTAGGGTTATAGCAAACATATTTAAGGAAGGATATGACAGGTTAATAATATATAACCACTAATCTACTAAGCAGTTATACGGCGATATCTGTTATAAATACATCTATAAGACAATATGGCAATTCAAAGAATCAAGACGTAATAAAAAAAACGAAAGGACTCGTTATGACTAAACCCTCCTATTTTGATACTATTCTTAATAATGTTCCACGCGTCAATATGGGCGCGCGCTCTGCTAATGCGCCACTCACCCAAAGCTATGACAAAGGCCCTGATGTGCCGCTAATCGAAGCGACTATCGGTGACTTTTTTGATGCTATTGTGGAGAAATACCCTGAACGATCAGCACTGGTGTCCCGTCATCAAAATATTTGTTGGACGTATCGTGAGCTGCAACAGCGTGTCAATCAATTGGCGAGCAGTATGATTGAGATGGGGCTTGAGATTGGTGATCGCATCGGGATTTGGTCACATAATAATGCTGAATGGCTACTTATGCAGCTAGCAACAGCAAAAGTTGGAATAATCTTAGTCAATATCAATCCAGCCTATCGTACCTTTGAGTTGCAGTACGCGTTAAATAAGTTAGGCTGCACAGCATTAGTATTGATGCGTCATTTTAAAGACAGCGACTATGCGAAGATGATTGGCGAGCTATGTCCTGAGATTTATCATAAAAGCTATCAACAGCTGGATCTGATTGAGATACCTACTATTGAGCGCATTATTTGGATTGATGAACCTGATAGTAATGAAGAGTTCAACTTCATGCAAAAGTTCTCGGCGTGGATAGCAGAGGGCGATGCTAAAGATCCGCGCATTGCCGAGCGGCAAGCACAGCTAAAAAACACAGATGCTATTAGTGTGCAGTTTACCAGCGGTACCACGGGTACGCCAAAAGGAGCAACTTTAACCCATCGTAATATTCTAAATAACGGCTACTTTCTTGGCGAGTCGATGAATTTGACCGAAAAAGATAGGCTGTGTATTCCGTTGCCGCTTTATCACTGCTTTGGAATGGTAGGTGGCAATTTAGCAATTTTGACCCACGGCGGCTGTGCCGTCTATCCAAACGATGGTTTTGATCCACTGACCGTATTGCAAACGGTAGAAGCGGAGCGATGTACTGGTTTGCTTGGCGTACCGACCATGTTTATTGCTGAGCTTGATCATCCAGAGTTTGAGAGCTTTGATTTATCCAGCCTGCGAACGGGCATTATGGGCGGTTCTAGTTGTCCGATTGAGGTGATGCGCCGGGTCATTGATAAGATGCATATGAGTGGGGTTACCATTGCTTATGGCATGACGGAGACCAGTCCGGCATCTTGCCAGACCAATGAAAATACCCCGCTTGAAAAGAGAGTATCTACAGTCGGACTGGTGCTACCGGCACTTGAAGTTAAAATTATTGATACCGAAACCGGTGATATCGTAGCGATTGGAGAAACTGGCGAGCTGCTAACGCGAGGTTATGCAGTCATGAAAGGCTATTGGGGCAGTCAATTTAAAACACGTACGGCTATTAAAGACGGCTGGATGTATACGGGCGATCTTGCGACTATGGATGAAGATGGTTATATTAACGTCGTTGGTCGCCGCAAAGATATGGTCATTCGCGGTGGTGAAAATATCTATCCGGTCGAAGTTGAGAATTATCTGTACCGTCATCCTAAGATCCGAGATGTCCAAATAGTTGGTATACCGGATGAGCGTTATGGTGAGGTACTGGCGGCGTGGATAATACCTAAGCAGCCAAACAGCTTGACTGAGGATGAGGTTCGACAGTTCTGTCGTGAGCATATCGCCCATTATAAAGTGCCTACCTATTATCGCTTTGTCACTGAATATCCGATGACCGTAACTGGTAAAATTCAAAAATATAAAATCGTTGAACAAATGAAAGTAGAGTTAGATTTAGAGTAGCTTGGTTGGGTTGTAACAACTTACTCCTTAATTAAAAACCACTGTTATCAAATACTAAAAAAGCCAGCTGTCCATTACTATGGTGTATAGCTGGTTTTTTCCTTTTGGCTTTCTATTTTATGACACCTTAACCCTCTACGTATTTTTGACTGATTATAAGCTTTTAATTATTTATAACATTTTACTTGGTTCTTATTTAAGTGATACATATTGTATCGATATCATTGACAGCCTTTCACTGAAGGCGTTATAGTAGTTAGCATGATACAAAACAGGTTCAAGGAAGAATAGAACCTGTTAGCAGGCTATAGTAAAGTAAAACAATAAAGTAAAACGAAAGGACTCGTTATGACCAATCCCTCCTATTTTGATACCCTTCTTAATAATATTCCTAGCATCAATATGGGCGCGCGCTCTACTAATGCGCCACTCACTCAAAGCTATGATAAAGGTCCTGATGTGCCACTTATTGAGGCAACTATCGGCGACTTTTTTGATGCTATTGTGGCTAAATATCCTGAGCGTGAAGCGTTGGTGTCACGCCATCAAAATATCCGCTGGACTTATCGTGAGCTACAACAGCAGGTCAATCAATTGGCCAGTAGTATGATCGAGATGGGACTTGAGATTGGCGATCGCATAGGTATTTGGTCGCACAATAATGCTGAATGGCTACTCATGCAGCTAGCAACCGCAAAAGTCGGGGTGATCTTAGTCAATATTAATCCGGCCTATCGTACCTTTGAATTGCAGTATGCGTTAAATAAATTAGGATGCTCAGCGCTGGTATTAATGCGCCATTTTAAAAGCAGCGATTATGCGCAGATGATTGGCGAGTTATGTCCTGAGATTTATCATAAAAGCTATCAACAGCTGGATCTAATTGAAATACCTACCATTGAACGTATTGTTTGGATTGATGAGCCCGATAGCGATGAAGACTTTGGCTTTATGCAAAAGTTCTCGGCGTGGATGGCTGAGGGTGATGCCAATGATCCGCGGGTAGCTGAGCGACAAGCACAGCTCAAAAATACTGACGCCATTAATGTACAGTTTACCAGTGGTACTACAGGTACCCCAAAGGGCGCAACCTTAACCCACCGTAATATTCTAAATAATGGCTATTTTATCGGTGAGGCCATGAACCTAACCGAAGAAGATAGACTGTGTATTCCAGTACCTCTATATCATTGCTTTGGTATGGTACTTGGTAACTTAGCAGTCTTAACCCACGGCGGTTGTATCCTGTATCCTAACGATGGCTTTGATGCTTTAACGGTGTTACAAACGGTTGAAGAAGAGAAATGTACTGCTTTGCATGGCGTGCCGACCATGTTTATCGCTATGCTCGACCATCCTGAGTTTGACACCTTTGATTTATCCACTTTGCGTACGGGTATTATGGCCGGCTCTAGCTGTCCGATTGAAGTGATGCGCCGGGTCATTGATAAGATGCACATGAGCGAAGTCACTATTGCTTATGGCATGACTGAGACCAGCCCAGTTTCCTGCCAGACTAATGAGCACACCCCACTTGATAAGCAGGTCTCTACCGTCGGATTGGTACAGCCAGCACTTGAAGTAAAAGTTATTGATCCAGCAACGGGCGATATTGTGCCGATAGGGGAAACCGGTGAGTTATTAACGCGTGGCTATTCAGTGATGCAAGGCTATTGGGGCAGTCGCTTTAAATCGCGCGAGGCCATTCAAGATGGTTGGATGCATACCGGCGATTTAGCCACTATAGATGAAGATGGTTATGTCAAAATCGTTGGGCGTAGTAAGGATATGGTCATTCGTGGTGGTGAAAACATCTATCCCGTTGAGATTGAAAATTATCTCTACCGCCATCCTAATATCCGTGACGTCCAAATCGTTGGTATACCCGATGAGCGTTATGGTGAAGTGTTGGCAGCCTGGATTATTCCCAAGCAGGAAGGTAGCTTGACCGAGGAAGAGGTGCGGCTGTTCTGTAGTGAGCATATCGCCCATTATAAAGTCCCGACTTATTATCGCTTCGTTACCGAATATCCAATGACCATTACCGGTAAAATTCAAAAATTCAAAATTGTTGAACATATGAAAGAAGAGCTGGGCTTAAAATAGCGAAGCATCTAAGCAAAGACTAAAAAAAATAAGTCACAAATAAAAGACCAGTATAAAAGCCAATTATAGAAAGGGATATCATGAGCGCCATCATAACCAGTAAATTGAGTCCAAACGCCGCTGAGTTTCAGCAAAACAGCGCCGCTATGCAAGTGATAGTAGATGATCTATATGAACATTTGCACAAAATTGCACAAGGTGGCTCAGAGCGCTCGCGTGCTAGGCATTTGGCACGTGGCAAATTGCTACCACGTGAGCGTGTTGAGCGTCTGCTCGATGTTGGGACCCCCTTCTTAGAGATAGCCCCGATGGCGGCATATGATATGTATGATGAAGATATCCCAGCTGCTGGTGTGATTGCTGGTATCGGTCGTGTTAATGGCACTGAATGTTTGATTATCTGTAATGACGCTACTGTAAAAGGCGGCACTTATTTTCCGATGACTGTCAAAAAGCATCTGCGGGCGCAAGAAATTGCACAAGAAAACAATCTGCCTTGTATCTATCTAGTGGATTCAGGTGGCGCGAATTTACCCAATCAAGACGAAGTGTTTCCTGATAAAGAGCATTTTGGCCGTATTTTCTTTAATCAAGCCAATCTTAGTGCGGCGGGTGTTCCGCAAATTGCAGTAGTGATGGGCAGCTGTACCGCAGGTGGCGCTTATGTCCCAGCGATGAGTGATGAGTCTATTATTGTTAAAGATCAAGGGACTATCTTCTTAGGTGGTCCACCGCTGGTAAAAGCGGCTACTGGTGAGGAAGTGACCGCCGAAGACTTAGGCGGCTCTGATGTGCATACACGTCTATCAGGAGTGGTGGATCATCTGGCGCAAAACGATACCCATGCGTTGTCGCTGGCACGTAATATCGTCAGTCATTTTAATCGACCAACTAAGCACATTCCGAATCAAATTACCCCGCGTCCGCCGCGTTATGATGCCAAAGAGCTGTACGGCATTATTCCCAATGATACCCGCCAGCCGTTCGATATTAGAGAAATCATTGCACGGATTGTCGATGACAGTGCGTTTGATGAATTTAAAGCCCGTTTTGGTACTACCTTAGTCTGCGGTTTTGCTCATATTGAAGGCATGCCAGTCGGTATTATTGCCAACAACGGCATCTTATTCAGTGAGTCGGCGCAAAAAGGCACGCATTTCATTGAGCTGTGCTGTAAGCGTAAAATTCCATTAGTATTCTTGCAAAATATCACCGGCTTTATGGTCGGACGCAAGTACGAAAACGAAGGTATTGCCCGCCACGGAGCCAAGATGGTGATGGCCGTTGCCAATGCTAAAGTGCCTAAATTCACCGTTATTGTTGGCGGCTCATTTGGTGCGGGTAACTATGGCATGTGTGGCCGCGCTTATAGTCCACGCTTCTTATGGATGTGGCCGAACGCGCGTATATCAGTCATGGGCGGCGAGCAAGCGGCATCCGTACTCGCGACCGTCAAGCGTGATAACTTTGACCGTAAAGGCGAAGCGTGGAGTAAGGAGGATGAAGAGGCCTTTAAAACGCCTATTCGTGAGATGTATGAAGAGCAGGGCCATCCGTATTATGCGACTGCCCGTTTATGGGATGATGGCGTAATTGATCCTGCTGATACCCGCAAGGTGTTGGCACTAGGACTTAGCGCGGCTCATAACGCTCCGATTGAAGAAACCACGTTCGGTGTCTTCAGAATGTAGGATAAGAATTTAGAATAAGCTTGGTGCGGTGATTATTAACGTGCTGAGCCCGACTAATATTTAAAAAGAGAAAATTATGCAAAATGATACGGTAAAAAATACTAATAATTATAAAAGCCTACTGGTCACTATTGAACAGCACGTCGCTACCGTCACCTTGAACTGTCCTGAAAAGCGTAATGCTTTCAACGATGAAATGATAAGTGAGCTGACCGTAGCGTTTGAACAGTTAGGGGCAAATGATAACGTGCGCGTCATTGTTCTGGCGGCAGCTGGCAAGGCATTTTGTGCTGGTGCGGATCTCAACTGGATGCGCGCCATGGCGGATTACAGCTATGAAGAAAACTTAGCGGATGCTGATAAGTTAGCGCAAATGCTTAAGACCATTTATGAGTGCCCAAAGCCAACTATCGCTGCTATTCAAGGTGATGTCTATGCTGGCGGTATGGGCTTAGTAGCCGCCTGTGATGTCGCATTTGCCGTTAAGATTGCTAATTTTTGTTTAAGTGAGGTTCGACTAGGCCTCGCTCCAGCAACTATCAGCCCTTATGTTATTCGTGCAATGGGTGCCCGAGCGGCGCAGCGTTATTTCTTGAGTGCGGAAGTTTTTGATGCCAAAAAAGCGCGCCAGCTCGGATTTATCCATGAGCGCGTCAGCGAAGAGTCACTGAATGATGTGGTAGCAACTTTCTGTACCAAAGTCGTCAAAAACAGCCCTGATGCGATGAAAACCTGCAAAACTTTAATGCATGATGTGGCTGGACAACCCATAACCGAAAAGCTTATCAAGCATACGGTCAAAGGTATCGCTGATATTCGTGCCTCAGAACAGGGTAAAGAAGGCGTGCAAGCCTTTTTACAAAAGCGTCGCCCCGCATGGCAGACAGAAGACTAGCTATTAAAGACCAATTGGTGATAGCAGCAAAAGTAATACTAAACGGACAGCATCAAACAGTCAGGTCAGGATTCCAACCATAACTGATGCTACGATAAAAATATAAGGCAAAAGACAAGGATAGCTATGTTTTCTAAAATTTTGATTGCCAACCGTGGCGAGATTGCCTGCCGAGTGGCAGCGACTGCAAAGCGTATGGGTGTTAATACCGTCGCTGTCTATTCCGATGCTGACCGTCATGCCAAGCATGTGGCTGTCTGTGATGAAGCCGTCTATTTGGGTGGTTCTGCCCCAAAAGACAGTTACCTAAAAGGCGATGCTATTATTGCGATCGCTAAAGAAACCGGTGCGCAAGCGATTCATCCTGGTTATGGATTCCTGAGTGAAAATGCTGACTTTGCTCAAGCTTGTCAGGATGCTGGCTTAGTATTTATCGGTCCATCGGCTGCTGCTATCCGTGCCATGGGCGGTAAATCTGAATCTAAACGCTTGATGGAAACAGCTGGCGTACCACTAATTCCTGGCTATCATGGCGACAATCAAGATGGCGAATTCTTAAGGGCGCAAGCTGATGAAATCGGCTATCCAGTATTAATCAAAGCCAGTGCTGGTGGCGGTGGTAAAGGCATGCGTATTGTCGAGCAAAGCGCTGACTTTATCGGCTTACTAGAGTCTTGCCGCCGTGAAGCGATAACCAGCTTCGGTAATGATCAAGTATTGGTCGAAAAGTATGCCCTAAAACCACGCCATATCGAAATCCAAGTATTTGGCGATAGCCACGGTAATTATGTGCATTTATTTGAGCGAGATTGCTCAGTACAGCGTCGCCATCAAAAGGTCCTTGAAGAAGCGCCAGCACCTGGCGTTGATATCAGCATGCGCGAGGAAATGGGCGCAGCGGCTATCGAAGCTGCGCGGGCAGTGAGTTATGTTGGCGCAGGGACCGTCGAGTTTATCGTTGAGCAGCGTGAGACTTCCATGAATTTTTACTTCATGGAGATGAATACGCGTTTGCAAGTCGAGCATCCGGTTACCGAAGCAATTACTGGTTTAGATTTGGTTGAATGGCAGCTATTGGTTGCTGCTGGTGAGTCATTACCGAAAACCCAAGATCAGCTGGTTATCAATGGTCATGCTATTGAGGCACGTATCTGTGCTGAAAATCCCGACAATGACTTTCTACCAGCGACGGGCACATTATTTACTTATCAAAAGCCTGAACACAGTACCTTTAACATTGCTGACGTGCGCCTTGATGACGGTGTCCGCGAAGGCGATGTCATTAGCCCTTTTTATGATTCGATGATTGCCAAATTAATTGTCCATGCACCAACTCGCGAGCAAGCGTTAGCCAAGCTTGATCGCGCACTGGCACAAACGCGTATCGTTGGGCTACCGAACAACGTAGCATTTTTACGCTATATTATTAATACTGACTCATTTAGTAATGCCAATCTAGACACAGCGTTGATTGAGCGTGAGAGGGCTGACCTTTTTGACCAACAGCCTCTTGAGCTATCAACACTCATTAGCACTGCCATTGTTCAGCAGCTTGCCACTGAGTCGGCCGATACGGGTAGCAATTCTTTTGACCCTTTTGGTCAGACCTCAGGGTTTCGCGCTTATACCGATTATACGCGGCAGTTTAGTTTGGTTTATGATGAGCAGCCTTATTTAGCTCATATTAGTGATTGGTACAATGGTGCTACATGCTCAGATAGTGGTCTTGATAAGTCTAGCGATAAAGCCAGTTGCTTTGATATGGTCATTGAGCGTGATATGACCAATAGTGATGGCGAAGATACAGATCAGCAAGTTGGCGGCCAAACTAATAGAGAAACCCAAAATTTATATAACGGCCATGTCAGCTACACAAGCAGCGATGCGCACAACCACGTTTTATGGTTAGACGGGACACGTATTAGCGCCCAGAGTTGGGAGCATAATGAGACTGTATATGTCTTTACCGATGCTGGGCGTGATCAGATTACCCTGATCGATATTATGGCGCACGTCGGCGAAGAGAACGCTGCTGTTGGCAGTCTAAAATCGCCTATGCCAGGACAAGTGATTGCCTTTAAGGTAGCCGTAGGCGATACGGTCAAGCAAGGCGAGCCGTTAGCTGTGATTGAAGCCATGAAAATCGAACATACTATTACCGCGCCAACCGATGGCGTAGTCGCAGAGCTGCTATTTAAAGCTGGAGATTTGGTTGCCGATGGCGATGAGCTGTTGCGGATTGATGCTACTGAAGAAGGATAGTGATAGCGACAGTTAAATAGCATTGCGGTTTTTGGAAATAACTGTTTGCGAAATTAGCTTTTTAAAATTTTAGCGAAGAAGTTTTTAGCCCACTAACCAAACTAACAGTCAGATCAGTAAAAACAGATCAATAAAAAGGATGGCAATCATGAAACACTCGTATCCCGACCACGTATTGATCGTTGACGTCAGTCCACGTGATGGCTTGCAAAATGAGTCTAAAACCGTACCGACTGCCATCAAGCAAGCTCTGATTGAAGACTTGATTGCCGCTGGGGTTAAAAAGCTCGAAGCTACTAGTTTTGTGTCACCGAAATGGGTACCGCAAATGGGCGATAATGGCGAGCTGCTGGATGCACTTAAGCCAACACGACATGATGATGTCTGTTATTCGGTATTGGTACCCAATATGCGCGGTTTTGAAAATGCTATCGTGCATCGTCCTGATGAAATTGTCATATTTGGCTCAGCAAGTGAAACTTTTAGCCAAAAAAATATCAACTGTAGCATCGATGAAAGTATTAAGCGCTTTGCTCCGGTAGCTGCTGCTGCTAAAGAGCATGGTATCAAAGTGCGCGGTGTCATTTCCTGTACGGTCGGCTGTCCTTATGAAGGTGATATTGACCCCAGTCAAGTAGCGTATGTGACCAAGCGTCTGGTCGAGATTGGTGCCGGACAGATTGGTATTGCTGATACTATTGGCGTTGGCACCCCACTTAAAGTTCAGCGTGCTCTACAAGCAGCGCTTGAATATGTTGATATAGCAGCGATATCGGGGCACTTTCATGACACTTATGGTCAGGCATTGAGTAATACCTTAGCGGCATTGCAGATGGGTGTGCGCGAGTTTGATACGTCTGTCGCTGGGCTTGGTGGTTGTCCATATGCCAAAGGGGCAACCGGTAATGTGGCGACTGAAGATGTGGTCTACATGCTGCATGGTATGGGTATCCGTACCGGTATTGATTTGGATAAACTGGTCAGCGCCGGCGAGCGGATCAGTGCATTTTTGGAACGTCCTAATGGCTCCAACGTTGCGCGTGCATTGATTAACCAGCGTTAGTCTTGAGCTATTAATCAATAAAAGTACCCTACGCGCTAATAACCTTTAAAAATATTAATAGATTAGAACCTAAAATATAAGGAACGATTATGAGTTTACCCGGATTAGACTTTCAGCTTGGCGAAGATATCGATGCGCTACGTGATATGGTGCAAAAATTTGCGGCGAATGAAATTGCCCCGCGTGCCGCTGAGATTGATTCTAGCGATGAATTCCCAATGGATTTATGGCAAAAAATGGGTGATTTAGGCCTTCATGGTATCACCGTACCTGAAGCTTACGGCGGTGTCGATATGGGCTACGTCGCGCATATGATCGTGATGGAAGAGATTAGCCGCGCGTCTGCATCGGTTGCCCTTAGCTATGGCGCCCATTCAAACTTATGCATCAATCAGATTAAGCGTAACGGTAGTGAAGAGCAAAAGCAAAAATACCTTCCTAAGCTGCTTAGTGGTGAATTTATTGGTGCATTAGCCATGAGTGAAACCGGTGCTGGTTCTGATGTTACCAGTATGAAGCTCAAAGCCGAAGAAAAAGACGGTAGCTATATTTTGAACGGCAGCAAAATGTGGATTACTAATGGCCCTGATGCTGATGTGATGGTGGTTTATGCCAAAACCAATCCTGAGCTTGGTGCAAAAGGAATGACCGCCTTTATCGTTGAAAAAGGTATGGCAGGCTTTGGTACGGCACAAAAACTCGACAAATTAGGCATGCGTGGCAGCCATACTGGCGAGATGACCTTTAATAACGTTGAAGTCCCTAAAGAAAATATCTTAGGTGAATTAAATACTGGCGTTAAAGTATTGATGAGCGGCTTAGATTATGAGCGCGCAGTATTGGCCGCTGGTCCGATTGGAATTATGCAATCGGTGATGGACAATGTGGTGCCTTATATTCATGATCGCAAACAGTTCGGGCAAGCCATTGGTGAGTTTCAGCTGATTCAAGGTAAAGTTGCAGACATGTATACCATTCTGCAAGCTGGTCGTAGCTTTTTATATACGGTCGGTAAAAACCTTGATATGTTGGACCAACGTGGCGCTGGACACAGTAGGGAAGTGCGTAAAGATTGCGCCAGTGTCATTTTATGGTGTGCTGAAAAAGCCACGTGGATGGCAGGTGAAGGCATTCAGATATTTGGCGGTAATGGCTATACCAATGAATATCCGCTTGGTCGTTTATGGCGCGATGCCAAGTTGTATGAGATTGGCGCGGGTACCAGTGAAATTCGCCGTATGCTAATCGGTCGTGAGCTGTTTAATGAGACCAAATAATTGCAGTATAATGTGATTTAATCAGCCTGTAATAATGAATCTATGATTGCAGTCTGATATGAAAATTCAGCCAATAAAAAAGCAGTAGGTCTAGGACTTACTGCTTTTTTGTTACCTACTTATTAGCTGTTTTTTTACTGGCTATCTATTCTATTTGGCATGTTTATTTTATTTGACATGTTTATTTGGCATGAATATGATCAAAATACCGTGCCAAGCCATTCAACAGTAAGTCTTCACGCAGTCGCACCGGACGATTAACATGTTGGGCAATCATAGCCGCATCGCCACCAGTCATGATTAGCTCAAAGTTTGGATGACGGTGGGTAATTTCATTCACCGCGCCAACGATTGATAACAAGATACCTCGGTGTACCGCATCCTGTGTGGTGATGCCTTGGGTAATACTATCAAAAGTGCCGTTAGAGATAGTGATTTGCTTGGTACCTGAAAATAATGACTCACGCTGAAGATAGATATTAGGGAAAATATAACCGCCTAAATGTTCTGCATGATCGATCAAATCAATCGTCACAGCCGTACCGCAACCAATCACACATTGACGCTTTTTCTTATCCACGGCACCCAGCATTTGTAGCCAGCGGTCGCATCCTAATTGGTCAGCGTTATAAGCGCTACCCATTAAGGGATGAGCGGCATCAACATTGACAAACTCAAAGGGAATATCCAGCCGACTTAAGGTTTCTGAGACCTTTAGATTTAATTCGTCACCCAACACTGACGAGATACCAATAAAATCAGGGGCATAGCGCTCAAAGCGATCCGTTAAACCCATAAGTAATTCGGCAGGCGCTTGCAAATGCTGCTTGGCATCATGCGAGACAATCTGCCCGATATCATCGGTGAGCCAGTATTTAAGACGGGTATTTCCTAAGTCAAGCCAGAGCATAAATATCCTTATATAAGTGCCCGTTGTATATGCCGTTTAAGCATCATTAATAACGTCAATACGACCAGTAAAAAGCGCGATAAGCTTACCGTTATCTTGCCTTAATTGCAAACAGCCATGCGTATCAATACCGCAAGCATAACCAGTGGTAACATGGCGTTTATCATTATGGTTTTGGGTGACACGCAGTCGCAATCCTACCAGCGCATCCATTGTGACAAACTGAGTCATAAATTCATCGGTATATTGAGTTTGTGAGGTTGGCTTTTCAGTAGCCAGTTGCTCAAAGCAAGTCATCGCGGCCATTAAAGCGTTACTGATTTGCTGATAAAGTTCTTGTAAATTTGGCAAAGTGATACTGGTTTTTTCTGGTTGAGAGGGATGAGTAGCTTGAGAAGCATTGTCATGGGAAGCTTCGATAGTGTCTAGCAGCTCATAAATGTCTTGTAAGCTAATCGCTTGATAGCTCATTCCTTCACTCGTTTGCGTGGTCAACGCTGGCGTCGCTCGTACATTGAGGCCAACGCCCATGACTACGCCAGCTAATTTACCTGCACGCCATACGGGCTCGATCAAAATACCAGCAAGTTTATTGAAGTAATTAATATTTGCATGGCTATCCTCTGTTTCAGCATTATTTTTACTTTGAGATGATGGAGCATAAAACCCCAAATCATTGGCCCATTTCACCCCAATAGGAACCAATCCTTGCGCACGCAGTTGCTCATTGAGCGCTCGTACGACGGGTATTTTTGCTAGCTCAACGCCGATGACTAAGGACAGTAGACCGCTGATCGGCGCTTGAACCGGATGATATAGTGACAGATAAACATTGCCGCGCGGTGACTGCCACGAGCGCTCACGTTGTCCACGACCTGCGGTTTGGGTCTCAGCGGTTAATAGATGCGGTTTATCTGCACTGAGAGTTCCAGTCTGTATAGCTTCAATCAGCTCGCTATTGGTAGAGGCACTACTGACAACATGGCGATGGTTAAGTTCTTTTAGGAGGATAGATAGCGGCATAATTTTAGTCGATGTGGTTAATTTAGCGTGGGTAATCTTTGATATACTGAGGCGGTTGTGGAAAACAAAAGAAAGTCGGCTTCTCGAATGAAACAGTAAAAGCGTCACCTTATTATCATATAAACATAAGCTCAATAAAAGTTAAGTCAGATAATTCGGTACAATAAAAAGTAAGCATAATAAAAGATAAGTACATTAAAAGGTAAACTCGATGATGTTATATGTATGGTTTGTGATTGCAGGTGCGTTCGCAGGAGTCAGCGCTGGCTTGTTTGGTGTGGGCGGCGGAATGATTATCGTGCCAGCGTTAGTGTGGATTTTCACGGCCTATAATTTCCCGCCTGAAGTGGTCACTCATTTAGCGATTGGTACGTCGCTGGCCACTATCGTTGTGACTTCAATCAGTTCAATGACTGCGCATAATAAGCGTGGCGGTGTGCGCTGGGAAGTCTGGCGCAGCATGGCTATTGGTTTGGTCATTGGTAGCTTGATTGGTGCGGGCGTTGCTGACGCGATTAATGGTCAAGCATTGCAAGCCATTATTGGTGTAGGTGCCTTATTGGTCGCCTTAAAAATGCTGTTCTTCTCTACCAAAGAGCAAGTGGGTAAGCCGTTACCGCCTACTGGCGTGCAGTTTGGCGCGGGTACCGGTATTGGTTTGGCCTCGTCTATTTTTGGTATTGGCGGCGGTAGTTTGACCGTCCCATATTTGAATTGGGCAGGACTTCCAATGAAGCAATCGGTGGGCACATCTGCTGCGTGTGGACTCCCGATTGCTATTGCAGGGGCACTGGGTTTTGCATGGTTTGGTCAAGGTGAAGTCAATCTACCAGAGGGCACGATAGGCTTTGTACATATTTCTGGCTTTTTATGTATTTCAGTAGTCAGCTTTATCATGGCAAAAGTCGGTGCCAAGCTTGCACATCAATTGCCAGCCTTGATGCTAAAACGCGCCTTTGGAGTGTTGCTATTGTTTGCTGGCGGACAGTTATTGCTCACTGGTATTGGGGTGTTGTAGGAATACTTCTACTAATAATGGTAAACGGCTTAAAAAATATAAACCCCAAAAAAACCCCACAATTTCAGGTAGAATAGCCGCCTGTTTTTGCTGATATCACTGATTGTTCATGCGTTTAAAATCTCTAAAATTGGCAGGCTTTAAATCTTTCGCCAACTCAACTACCTTTACCTTTCCCCGTGGCATTACCGCTATTGTTGGGCCCAATGGCTGCGGTAAATCAAATGTGATTGATGCTATTCGTTGGGTATTGGGCGAAACCTCTGCCAAGCAGTTGCGTGGCGGGGCGATGAGTGATGTTATTTTTGCAGGCACGCAAGATAAGGCGGCGAAAAGTGTCGCCAGCGTCGAGCTAACCTTTGAGCATACTCAAGACGAGCAAACCGGCATTCGCCATGAGTTCAATCTATATCAAGAGCTGTCTGTCCGCCGTCAGGTAAATTTGGAGGGGCGCTCAGATTACTTTATCAATGGCACGCGTTGCCGTCGCCGTGATGTGATCGATGTGTTTTTGGGAACTGGCCTTGGCGCACGCAGTTATGCGGTCATCGAGCAGGGCATGATTGGGCGCATTGTTGATTCTAATCCATTGCAGCTACGTGAATTTATCGAAGAAGCGGCAGGGGTCTCGCGCTATCAAGCAAGACGTGCGGAAACGCAAAAGAAATTAGAGAAAACCAAAGATAATCTAGCACGCCTGTATGATATGCAAAGCGAGCTGGAACGCCAACACAAAACTCTTTCCAAACAAGCCACTAGTGCCCAGCGCTATAATGAGCTGACCGAAACCCTTGCTGATATTAAGCAGCAACTGGCTATTCAGCAGTTGTATCAAGCCAAACACACTCAGCAGCAGCATAAAGTCGAGCATGAGCGCAGCGCTACAGCAGTAATTACGCTACAAGCTGATTATGAAAGCCTCAAGGCCAAGCAAGACAAGCTCACCGCACAAATTAACCAAGAGCAGTGGCTCAAAGACGATACTCAAAGCGCGCACTATCAACAGCAACTAAGCTACCAACAAGCTGAGCATCAACTAAATGATGGGCAAGCACAGCTTACTCAAATTAAGCAGCAATTAACCAGTTTGGATGAGCAGCGAGAGCAGACGGTAGCTGAGATTGATAACCTGAAAATAGAACAAGCAGAGCAACAGGCTGCGCTAGAAAAACTACGCCCACAACTTGCTGAGATAACTGCCAAACGCGACGCGCATAAATATAATGAACAGCCGTTACAGCAAGCGTGGCATGAGGCACAAAACCAGCTGTCACGTCTTCAAGATAGCGAGCGTACGCTTGATCAGCAACAAGCTATTAACACGCAAGCGCAAAAGCGCCACCAGCTTAGTCAAGCCAAATGGGCCCGCCGTCAGCATAGTTGGCAGACGCTATGGGAGCAGCTGCAACAGTCTACGGATGCCTCTGATGTGGATAGCCTGCAAGATTCAGACTCCCAAACTTTAAACCCTAAAGCATTAAATCTACAAATTTTAAATAGCCCCTCAAGCACGCAAATAGCTGAGCTTAATAGTCAGCTACAACAAATCGCAAGGCAACAGGATAGTGTAGAAGAACGCCTATCGGAGCTACAACCGCAACAGCGTACGTTACAGCAGCGTTTGATTGAACAGCAACGCGATGTAGCTGAGCATGAAAAACGCCATGCGCTACTGGCTGGCGAGTATGATACCTTGCACCAGATATTACATCCTAAGCCAATTAAAAAACCTCAGCACCAACTCTCTAATTTGATAAAAAACTCAGAAAGTAATTCGGGAGATAAAGCATTAAGCAACTATCAACAGCTGCCTATTACCACCTTACGTGAGCAGATTGAGCTGAGTGTACAAGGGCAGCAATACGCACAAATACTCGATAGTTTATTGGCAATTTGGCTTGATAGTCATGTGTTCTTACCAAGCCAATATAAGGTTAATGCTCAACAAGCGGCTAATCTGCCAGCACAATTTGAGCGCTATTTGCCGGAGTTGCTGGCTTATCAAAATAGTCAAAACTCGCAGGAAGGTCTGCTGACTGAAACTAGCCATAGTTTATGGTTACCTATTGATCAAGCTGCTTCCCAAGATAATAGCCAGAAAAATGTTTTTATTAACACTTTACCAAATGAGCTTAAAGATAAAGTTTTCCCCTTATCGCAGCTGATTGCTCGTCCAGCCTTGGCGTTATGGCAGCAATGTTATTTATATATTGCTCGAAATGATAACAAGACCAACGTTGAGCAAACGGAAGAACTTACTGTTATTCTCAAAAAATTACCTCCATCAGCGATGTTGTTGACCACCGATGGTTGGTTAATTAGTAGCAAGGGCACGATAAATCTCAGTAAATTTACTGGGGCGCAAGATGAGCAGGCCGATAACCAGAGCAATAGTCAATTTCTAACCCAGCGGCTTAGTCAGCGTACACGTTTAGAAAAATTAGACATACTGCTTGACGAGGGTGAGGCGCAAATAACAACGCAGCAGCAGAGTATCAGTCAAAACCAGCGTGATTATGATGCGTTAACCATAAGCCTTGAAGAAACTCGTGCCCAAGCTGAACAGCTGACACGCGATCAATATAAAATTCAGCAGCAATTGACCACCCAGCAAGCTGCCTATGAGCGCTTGCAAGCCGATGAGTTGCGCTTAAATGCTGATAAAGCAGCACTTGCTGAAGAACAGCAAGAGTTAGAATATGAGCAAAAAGCTTTGGATAGCGAGCAGCAGAAAATTCAAGAGGATATTGAAACGCTGATACCAAAATTAACTGAAGCGCAGGCCAATCGTCAGCAGTTACAAATCGCACGCAACGAACTCAGCCGCGCTCGTCAAGCAGATGATGAAGCATGGCAAGCCTTACAGCTTAGTATCCAGCAGAGTGAGATGCGTTTAGAGCATAGTACGAGTAGTCTCGCGCGTGCGACCGAACAACATGATAAGTCGAAGCAAAATGAACAGGCCTTGATAACACGACTTGAGAATTATCAGCAGCAACTGCCAGACTTGCAAATCGTATTACAAACGGCGCAAACGGCACGTGATGAGCAGCAACTATTATTGACCGAGCGAGAAACGGTGTTGACCGCGCTCAAGCATGAGTATAGTGAGCAACAGTCAGCACTGGATGCGTTGCAAACTGAATTGCAAACCAAGCAAAGTAAGCTGGCGAGTAACGCGACCGAACTGGCGTTGAGTGAAGCGCGGTTAAACGATGCCAGCACCCATGCGCACGATGCTTTGGCGGAATATTATCAGCTTAGTAATAAGCATGATAATGGACAAGCGCTACAGACTATCAGTGTTTCAAGCTTATTAACTGACTTTATCACTCATGAGCGCCGCGTGCGTCCGGATAAAATTATTGAACTACAGACTGAGCAAAACCAACTTGAGCAGCAGCTGAGTAAAATTGGTGCGGTAAATTTAGCGGCCGTGGCTGAACTGGCTGAGGTCAATGAGCGCTTAGCGCCGCTGGCACAGCAGACAGAAGATATTGCTGCTAGCATGGACACCTTAACGGATGCGATCGCTTCTATTGATGAGACTACCAAGACCCTGTTTATGCAAACGCTGGATGCGGTCAATACTGATCTTGCTGATTTATTTGCCAAGGTATTCGGCGGTGGTCATGCCAGCTTAAGCTTGAATTTGGATGAGTTGCCGATTAATACGCCAAAGTCAGAACAGTGGCGCGCAGGCTTAACCTTAATGGCGCAACCAAAAGGCAAGCGTAACAGCCGCCTAGCGGTGCTCTCAGGGGGCGAGAAGACACTAACGGCGCTCAGCTTAATTTTTGCTATCTTTAAACAGCATCCAGCACCATTTTGTGTCCTTGATGAAGTGGATGCCCCGCTTGATGATGCTAATGTCGCACGCTTTACCAGTCTTATACATGAGCTGGCAGGCGACTTACAGTTTATATTTATCAGCCATAATAAGCTTTCTATGCAGATTGCCGATGAACTCAAAGGTATCACTATGCCAAACGCGGGTATTTCAACCTTAGTCAGCGTCTCCTTAGATGAGGCCGCGCACTATATTGAAAGCTAGTATTAAGAATTAGCATTTAAAGCTGGCTGGTATTGTTGTTTAGAGTCGATAGCTGATATTGAGCATTATAGACGCCTTAATATTGAGTAATAATGTTGGACGGACTATAAACCATCACAATGTGGTGACGACTTCCGTCAGCCATGCTAGAATATTGCCGTTCATACTATCTTTTATTTTTGTCATAGTTATTAGGATATATTTCTCATGACCGCTATTCAGTTTATATTGATTGCTATTGCTGCGTTTATCGTACTTGCAGGGCTGTTTATGGTCATTCGTAGCTTGAAGCGGCGCAAAAATGCCGAAGCAGCGGCGGTCAATTATGATAAAAATGGTATTCCCATTATCCCACGTCATGAGCGCAATATCGTCGATCAGCCAGATTTTGACGATACCGTCGCTGGCGAGACTACTATTGGCCCCGATCGTGATTATTTAAATGCGGTAGTTGAAGACGAGCCTTTGACCCAGACCCACACCAAGGTCGATGCGCAACTGACCGCAGGTCGCGGTGAAGCCGAACATGATACAGATGCCGCCTCTGAGGCAGCTTATGCGCGCTGGCAGGCTGAGGAGCAAAACGCAGATAAAGCTGAGTTTGCGTATGTCGCTGACCAGATGCAGACGAATGGTGAGCAAGAGCCTGATGCTTTTTCTAGCCTAATGTCTGCCACTGACAACCTCATGCCATCGATAGATACTGCAGAAGAACCGAGATTTACGGATAACAGTCCAATACTTGACCAGCATCTGTTAGAGCCGGTTGACCAAGCACAAAACGGCCCACTGATTAATGCCAAAGACAATATTAATATCACCATCTTGCCGCATCAGTATCGCGACCGTCTACCGACGGTCATTCGTGGTCGTGATCTATTAGCCTTAATTGATAAATACGGTTTACGCTTTGGGGCGATGAATATGTTTCATCGCTATGAGCAAAAAGACGGCACTGGGATGTTATGGTTTAGCATGATGGGCATCACTGATAATGGCATTGCGCCCTTTGATCCCCATAGCGTAGCGACTAATAATTATAGCGGCGTCGTGGTGTTTTTATCCTTGCCGCATCCGCAAGCGTTGCGTAGCTTTGATAGTATGATGAGCATCGCCTATATGATGGCCAGCGACTTAGATGCGATAATGCTCGATGAGAATAACGAGCCTATCACTTCTGAATACAAGCAGCAGCTACGCAATCAAGTCCGTGATTACGAAGATTAAAATATTTAACAATTTATATTCTTCAAAAGCTAAATAGCTTAAACGAGGCAAATAATGTGATTCATTTCACGTTATTTGCCTTTATCAATTATCACAATATCCTATAAACTTGTTATGATATCGGCATCTTGAACAGTAAAGACGCCGACTATGACCGACTCACTCTTACCGACCACTTCTCAGAAAGACACCTCAGAAAAAACCATAATAAATGACATAGCAAACAATGACGCTATCATCGTGCAAATGCGCGTATTTATTGATGCGCTCAAGACTCATAACAACGCCTATTACGTGCTGGACAACCCGATCTTAGAAGACAGTGAATATGATCAGTTGCGCCGCTCCTTAATGGAGCTAGAAGAAGCGTATCCGGATTTGATGCAGCCTGACAGTCCTATCAATCAAGTCGGTGATACCCCGTTATCTGCCTTTACCCAAGTCACCCACGATATACAGATGCTATCCCTGGGTAATGTGTTCGAATACGATGATTTGCGCGATTTTATGCGGCGGGTCAACGACCGTTTAAGTGTTGCTCAGCAGAACCCTGAATATGAAATGGAGCTAAAGCTTGATGGGCTAGCAGTGTCGCTAAAATATGTGCATGGCAAGTTTGTGCAAGCGGTCACGCGCGGCGATGGGCAAACAGGTGAGGACATAACGCAAAATGCTAAAACCATTCGGAATCTACCGTTATGGTTAGCTGCGGCGGCTGATATTGAGTTGCTAGAAGTGCGCGGTGAAGTGCTAATGCCTAAGGCGGGATTTGAGCGTCTGAATCGACTGGCACAGGAAAATGAAGATAAAACCTTCGCCAATCCACGCAATGCTGCTGCTGGTAGTTTACGTCAGCTTGATCCGGCGGTCGCGGCAAGTCGTCCGCTAGCCTTCTATGGCTATTCGATTAATCAAGGTCTACCGGATACCATCGACACTCAATCAGGCGCATTGGCATGGCTAAAAGATATTGGTTTTACCGTTAGTGCAGTAGAAGTAGTACAGAACCCACGCGAGGCGCAAGCCTACTATGAGTCAGTGATTGAGGCACGCGCTGAGCTGCCGTTTGAGATTGATGGTACGGTGATTAAGGTTAATAGTTTGGCGCTCCAGCAGCAATTGGGCTTTTTATCACGTGAGCCACGTTGGGCAACGGCTTATAAATTCCCTGCCGAAACGGTTATGACCCGCTTACAATCCATTGAGTGGCAAGTCGGGCGTACCGGACAAATCACCCCAGTCGGTAAACTAGAGCCGGTGAAAGTCGGCGGCGTTACGGTCAGCAATGTCACTTTGCATAATTTTGGTGAGATTCAACGCTTAGACGTGCGCGCAGGCGATATGGTCAGTGTTCACCGCGCTGGTGATGTCATTCCCAAAGTCACACGAGTTTGGCATGACCAACGGCCCGCCGATAGCGAACCAGTCATCTTACCGTCTACCTGTCCAGTATGCGACTCTCCGGTAGTGCTACCCGAAGACGAAGCGCTAGCTCGCTGTACTGGCGGTTTATTCTGTCCGGCCCAGCAGCAAGAAGCACTCATTCATTTTGTTTCTCGTCGCGCGATGGATATCGATGGGCTAGGCGAACGCTGGCTGATTGGCTTTTTTAATCATGGTTTGGTTAAGACCGTTGCTGATATCTATCAATTGCACAATCACCAAGACGAGCTAATTACTCTTGAAAAGCTAGGCGAAAAATCAGTACAAAATATTATTGCCGCTATCGAAGCCAGCAAACATACAACGCTATCACGCTTTATCTACGCGCTTGGCATTCGCGGAGTGGGTGAGACTACCGCGCAAAATCTTGCTCAGCAATTCGGCGATCTTGATATCTTAATGGCTGCTGACATTGAAGCATTGTTATTAACCCCTGATGTCGGCGCTATTACCGCTGAGCTTGCCTATAAATTCTTCCGTGCACCGCACAATATTGAAGTCATCACTGCGCTACGTGAGGCTGGGGTATATTGGGATAAGGTCGAGCAAAAAGCTCCTAGCGACTTACCACTTGATGGGCAGACATGGGTTATTACTGGCGCGCTGGCGAGTATGGCACGTGATGAAGCGAAAGCTAAGCTACAAGCGCTAGGTGCAAAAGTATCGGGCAGTATCTCTGCTAAAACTACAGCGCTACTGGCAGGGGAAAAGGCTGGCTCTAAATTGACCAAAGCGGAAAAACTTGGTGTAAAAATCGTAGCTGAAGAGGAGTTTTTGGCGATGGTTGGAGAGTAGATTTAGCTTCAACTGAGATTTATAGATGCGCTGGGCGCTACCACTTGCAAACATTGGATAATGTTTTATGAGAACGATAATACAAGATGCCAGCCAGCGCGAAATTGGTTGTTTTGTTAAAGGAACATCAGTCAGAGTAGAGGGGCCAAATAGGTTTAGCTACAAACCGATACAAGATATCGAAGTGGGTGACAAAGTACTATCAGCACCTGAAAATGGTATCGGAGAGCCTGTCTTTAAACGAGTGACTAAGACCTTTAAGTTTGAAAACAAAGAGATATGGTACGTTGGATATATCGATATCACTAGACCCGCTCTAACAGATATAGATGATATAGAGGATATTCATTATGCGATGTTACCAAACCATGTTGGTGTCACGCCAAACCACCCCTTTATGGTCGTGGGTAAAGGATATCATACTGATCGAGATCGTTCACTTATTGGACCGCCAGAGGATTTAGCGTTACTTGATACACCTGAATGGAGACGTGCAGATCAGCTAACGTTTGGGGATGTACTAGTGAATCCAGAAAATGGCAATCATTATGCAGTGATAGCCGCTAAACCCTTATACCAGTATGGTATTGATCAGGCCGATAATATGGCATGGATGCATGCCACACCTTATTATGCTCATGCTGTGGAAGATATTGAAGATATGGAGGAAAGCCTAAGTAAAGGCACGCTATTTGATATGGACAATATTCGTAAAACTTTTGGTCAGTTTCAAAAAACGGATATTTCCTGTAATAACTACAATATCACCACCCATGATGATGGTACAGAGTCTTATATTCCTTATACCACGACGGTATATAATCTCGAAGTTGAGGACTATCACACCTACTGTGTCGGTGGTTTTAATCAAATTATGGTTCACAATACCAACTGCGGTACTGACAACCCCGAAAATTTTCTACTTGAATATATTGCGCCCAAACGTATGCTTGGCGATGGTTATGCTGACTTCAATATGGACGCACGCAAGTGATTGAGCGTAGGGTGCGCCCAGCGCACCTAGAAAAATAAACTACTCTAACCCATCAGAAAAACTTTCTGAAAAATTAACCAAGTCACCCCAGTCCTCCGCATAAGAACCTTGCCTCACATAACGATGAAAGCTCGAATACTGCCAATCTAAACCCTTTTCAACCAATCCGTGCTTAACAGGATTGTAATGTAGATAATCCATATGCTTTATCAAGTCCGCTTCATCTCTTATTTGGTGCTCAAAAAATCGGCGTTGCCAGACACCTTTCTCTTTCCTTTTTACCTTTGAATAGCTTAACTCCTCTATTGGCAAATGGTATTGTGGGCAAGCCTGAGTAGTTAAGCGTTTTATCTGTGACCAGCGCATACTATAATCAGCATCGTTAGTAGGCATTTT
This sequence comes from Psychrobacter sp. 72-O-c, assembly GCF_904846605.1. Classification (GTDB taxonomy): domain Bacteria; phylum Pseudomonadota; class Gammaproteobacteria; order Pseudomonadales; family Moraxellaceae; genus Psychrobacter. The sequence goes on along the minus strand of NZ_CAJHBI010000018.1, from coordinate 38,530 downwards.
CCAAATACAATGTAAATGATCAGGCAGTTGTACCCATGCAATAATTTCAAAAGGATAGTGTTGTTGAACTTGTTTTATACTATTTTTAAAGGCTTGCAAGAAGTCATCTTCACACAGTATTTTTCTTCGATTGTATGAAACCAAGGTAAAAAAATAGGTAGCGCCTGGCGTGTATGAACGGATGTACTGTGACATTTTTTATTTTCTGTATGGAAGTTTGTTTTTTTTACATGTCATAGGTGCGCGGGGCGCACCCTACAAGTTTATATATCAACTCTCTATTCTTCCGAACCACCATGCGGCTCTACATCACTCTTCTTACCATCCGGTTTAATCACGATAGGCAATACCAGCCCTTTCGCGAAGTCTTCTTCAAACACATAATCATAGCTGCTGGCTTTGATATCTGACGTGGTATGAATGATCAGCTCGATCTTTTCGCCATCGGTCAGCTCATGGGAAGTATAGCTATTGTTAAGTTGATCTAATACTTTGGGTAGTGCTTCATTACTTGCCATGCTGACGGTCAAGTTGTGCTGGGCAGTAGCGTTATCCACCTTAAAGTAGTCTGCATAGTCGCGTACATTTTGGCTATCGAGTGCAAACGGATAATCATAGTCGGTACGGTTGGCAGGCTTCTCACTAGTTGCTATGGCTGACCAATCGACAACACTTGGTGCTCTAGTATTTGCTGAATTAACAGTGCTAGTCTCAGAACTTTCAGGTGTCGTTGTTGTTTGCCCATTTAGTGCAGCCGTCTTGTTAGAAGTAGTATCGTTGTCCACGCCATCATCACAGCCGATTAGTGCCAACATACTCGCCGCACTTATTGTCATTATACTTATTAGGCGCTTCGCCATTGACCTGTCTCCCTTAGTATTATTTATAACTGCTATTATTCTGCCAGTTTTCTTCGACTTTCTCTACTAAAACCTGTAATGCTAAAATTATGACGCTAAATTCATAATGTTAAACCCATCAAACTAAATTATTTGGTATAAAAAACAGGCATAAAAAAACAGCCATCGTTTGATGACTGTTTTTTATATCTATAACAACTGACTATTTGTGAAGCTTAATAATGCATCTAATCATTAGAATAAGTCGTTATTTTCTCAATCAAAATAATAGCTTATATTTGGCAATTAACTTGGTATTCTTTACCGTCTGCCCATTTCATGGCTAGAATACCTTTATCGCCTTTCATGTGCCATGCATAGACAATTTCTGGGTTAGAGTCGTTTACATAGCTTGCGGTATCGCCTTGCACGCCACCATTTAAAATGATTGGCTGTTCTGACCATTTAATTTTAGGTAGAGTGGCGTTTAACATGACTTCTTCTTTGTTGATAGACTGTTTTGCCATGATTTTAGCGTCGTCAGTACAAGTGTAAGGCGCTGGCGCCATACGATCATAAGCAGCTTTGGTTACGCTTTCTGAAGGAGTGCTAGTACTAGGTACAGTAGGAGCGGTAGTAGCACAAGCGCTAAGTAGAGCAAGGGCTGGTAAGGCAGTAGCTAGTTTCATCATGGTATTCATAGTCTTCTCCAGAAATATAAAAATTATTGTGTATTTCGTCTTAATAACGCGTTAAGCGTATGGCGTTCATGGTAACGAAAAGCCAATCTGGACAATGTTAGAAATTGTTCCTTAGATGTTAGCTTCATTGCTCAATTCGTAGACTAATGTAATTATTCAGCTAAGCTAATAAAAGACCAATAAAAAGCGTACAACAGCTTAAGGGCTGATGTACGCTTTTGTCTAAACTGATTTGACTTATTTCATTTATATTGGCTCAGTCAGGTTAATTGATCCGTTTACTTAGTTTTACGCGGTGGCAGTCCAGTGTGCTGGGTCTGGAAATTGCCTTTGCTGACTCTTTTAGAGTTTTTGCCCACTGGACTTTTCGCAGCAGCAGCGACAGGATTATTACGTTTTACAGAGTCATTACCAAGACGACTGTTCTTTTTACGCGCCGAATGATAGCTGTCCTGCGCCGCATCACGCCCTTCTAAACTGGCGTTAAAAGGTGGTATTAGGCAGCCACGACCTTTGCCAATAAGATCGCCACGGCCCATACTTTTAAGCGCCTCACGTAGTAGTACCCAGTTTTTTGGGTCGTGATAGCGTAAGAATGCTTTGTGTAATTTGCGCTGTTTACCGGATTTGACGATATCCATGTCACCCTCAGCACGGCTAACTTTATGTAGCGGATCTTTATGGGTGTGATACATGGTTGTGGCAGTGGCCATGGGACTGGGATAAAACGCTTGTACTTGATCCGCGCGGTAGCCATGGCTTTTGATCCAAAGCGCAAGGTTCATCATGTCTTCGTCTTTGGTACCCGGATGGGCGGCGATAAAGTAAGGAATGAGGTACTGCTCTTTACTCGCTTCTTGGCTGAACTGCTCAAACATGGCTTTAAATTGATCGTAACTGCCCATGCCCGGCTTCATCATTTTCGACAAGACGCCTTCTTCTGAATGCTCAGGAGCAATTTTTAGATAGCCGCCAACATGATGACTGACCAGCTCTTTGACATATTCAGGATCTTTAACGGCCAAATCATAACGTAGACCAGAGGCAATAAGGATTTTTTTGACGCCTTTGATATCACGTGCTTTACGATATAGTTTAGTCAAATTACTATGATCGGTAATTAAATTCTCACAGACGTCAGGATAGACACAAGACGGTTTGCGGCAGTTCTTTTCAATCTTCTCATCTTTACAGCTTAGACGATACATATTAGCGGTTGGGCCACCAAGGTCAGATATCACGCCGGTGAAGTTGGGCGCAGTATCACGAATGGCTTCAACTTCGCGTAGAATGGACTCTTCTGAGCGGTTTTGAATAATACGTCCTTCGTGCTCGGTAATTGAGCAAAAAGTACAGCCGCCAAAGCAGCCACGCATGATATTCACCGAAAATTTAATCATGTCATAAGCAGGAATGCGCGCGTCGCCATAGCTCGGATGCGGTAGGCGTGCATAAGGCAAGTCAAATACGTAATCCATCTCTTCTGTCGATAGTGGAATCGGTGGCGGATTGAGCCACACATCAATCGAGGTAAATGAGTTACCGGCGCCGCTACTATGACGTTGAACTAAGGCGCGAGCATTACCAGGGTTGGTCTCAAGGTGCAAGATTCGGCTGGCATGAGCATACAGTACAGGATCAGATTTGACGTGTTCATAATCCGGCAAGCGAATAACAGTCTTTTCACGGGCTGGTAATTTCAGCTTATGTTTAAGAGCCGTTTTAGGCTTGTCTGTTTTGCTATCGTCTGTTTTAAGTTTATCAAAGCCACGCATCTGCACCACTTGGGTATCTTCATCGACTTGATCGGCATTAATAACTTTATTAGTTACCGGCTCTGCGACAAAACCTTGATACTGCGCTGACATCGATGATAGGGATTGCCCGACGGGGGAGTCAGAAGGTTTGTCTTGTTCGACTTTACAGCTATCAATGTCTTCGGTCATCACATATGGATTGATAATCGGATCAACGCGGCCAACCGTATCGACATCATTACTCGCCACTTCGATCATATCCGCTTGCCAATGGCGACGGGTCGGGGTTAATAAATAGCACGTACCACGCAGTTTGCTCATTTGCTCTAGGGTATAGCCTTTTGATAAACCGTGCACGACATCGACGATGGCGCGTTCGGCATTACCGTACAGTAATACGTCAGCACGGGCGTCGAGTAAAACACTGCGGCGTACCTTATCTGACCAATAGTCATAATGAGCAATACGGCGCAGACTGCCTTCAATACCACCTAAAATAATAGGGACATCTGGATAAGCTTCACGGCAGCGTTGGCTATAAACGATAGCGGCGCGGTCAGGACGCTTGTCTGCCACATTACCCGGAGAATAAGCATCATCGCTACGAATCTTACGGTCAGCGGTGTAGCGGTTAATCATACTGTCCATGTTGCCAGCGGTCACGCCATAGGCATAAACGGGCTTGCCGAGCTCCATAAAGGCGTCTTTACTCTTCCAATCGGGCTGGGCAATGATACCCACACGAAAGCCTTGTGCCTCTAACAAACGTCCGATAATAGCCATACCAAAGCTGGGATGGTCAACATAAGCATCGCCTGAGATGATAATGACATCACAAGCATCCCAGCCTAGCGCGTCCATTTCCTTGCGGGTCATTGGTAGATAAGGCGCAGGCTCATAGCAACTTGCCCAGTGTTTGTCGTAATCGTAAAGTGGCTTAGTGCCTTGTTTAAAAGCGGTGCGGGCGATGGTATCGGCAGACATGGGCGGACCTGTAGGCTAAGAATATGGCTATTAATAAGAGCTAAGGATATATATGATTAAAACCGCTCATCTTAACATGAATATACTTCAGGTAGTGATAAGTTATTGATAGCGTGAGTTAATCTCACGGTATTAGGGAGGCTAGATACAGTATTCTATGAGAAATAGTGTTTTCAACGGCTAATTGGGTATAGCCAAACTGTTTTAGTTCAGGGTTTAACCATATTATGCTTTAATCTCTGTGAGAGCGGTTATATATTAAGAACAGCATCTTCTAAGAACAACACTACCTAGGAGTAGGAATGCCAAGAAAAATAATAGCGCTTGTACTGTGTTTGCTGATTCCACTATCAGCGAATGCTATAGACATGAACGTATCAAATGGGTTGATGACTGTATCTTATATTTTTTATATTATAGTGCCAGTCCTGCTGATTCACCTTATAGCGACTATCTATTTTCACAACAAAGGCTATTACCGCAGTAAATCTTTTACTACTAAACATCTAATAGTTGCTCTGTTAGTTCCTATAGCGGGCATCGCTCTAATAAGCTTTGAATATTTGACCAATATGGGCAGGACAGGTATACATATTGGGACATTTTTGTCTGTTTTATTCGTATATGTATTTATGACTTTATTTTTTGCTCTTCCTTATTTTCTTCACCTTGTAGCTGACAAAGAATAGAAAAGCTATTCAGTCTTAACCACTACCTATAGCTATCAATCCAACAAAATCTTTGTACCACTCTTGGTAAAATTCATCACAAACTGACTTTTGAAATTGCGCACATTATTTTCATAAGTTAGCAAGCTGCGCGTGAACTGATGATAGTCGCTCATATTTCTAGCGTTGACCATCAACATAAAAGCAAAATCGCCCGATACTTCATAGCAGCTCATCACTCGCGACTGCGCGTCCATTAAGCGCTCAAATCGATGCTGCATCGAGTTATTGGAGCGCTCCATCTCTATCATTACCACCACTGTTAGACCGTAGCCAACCTTATCAGGATTGACAATAGCCACTTGCTTGGTAATCACGCCATTATCTATCAGTGCTTGAATTCGGCGCTGCGCAGTGGCGATAGACACATGAACGTGTTCCGCCACCGTTTTTAGTGGTAGTGTCGCATCGTCTTGTAGTAAGTTCAAAATGGCTTTATCAGTATTGTCTAAAAGCTGACTCATAAGCGTATGTCCTCTTAGATAAAATATTTGGTAGGGGTGGTGTTTTCAATTCAACATAAAAGAGAGACAGGTTGTAGCACTGTGTCTTTTCTAAATTGGCTCGACTATATTCTTGATAAAAAATTGCACAGTACTGAGAGAATATAGCTTTATTATCATAATAATTTGAAATCTAATAAATAAAGCTATTACCACGCTATTTTTAGATAAATAAAATCATAATTAAGATAATGTTGAGATATTTTTTCATCATATCCTTGTAAAATGAATCTTATCAGCCAACAAATATAAAATCAAAGCTGGTAACAGTCTCTTTTTATTTGTATCTCAATTTATGGTGCTCTATATGTCTACGTCAATCCTATCTAATATGGTAGCGTCCACTTTGTCACGATGGCTATTACCTGCCATCTGGACTACTGGTAGTGCGCAACAGCGCACCTTGATGTTAGGGGTATCGTTTGCCATAGTATCCAATGTGTTGTTTGGCATACTCTATGCGTACAGCAGTTTTTTGGCACCTTTATCAGGTACGCAAGTATTTATTTGGCGCATGTTGGCGATGTGGGCGGTATTGATCGGATATTTGCTTGTCAGTGGTCGGCTCAATTTGCATATTGATAAGCTACGCGCCTTGAAGTCAGTCAAACAATGGGCATGGTTACTATTGCCAACGCCAATATTTTTAAGTCAGTTGTGGCTATTTATGTGGGCACCCGTCAATGGTCAAGGCGTACAGACGGCGATGGGATATTTCTTATTCCCCTTGATGATGGTGGTGTTCGGTTGCGTATTGTTTGGTGAAAAGCTCAGCCGCCTCCAGTGGTTAGCAGTCGCATTTGCAGCGGTCGGCGTGGGCAGTGAAATTATACGGACGCAAAGCGTGTCGTGGGCGACTCTATGGGTCTGCGGTACCTATCCGATATATTATATTGTACGCAGACTGCAAGGTATTGATGCGATTACCGGCATGCTGGTGGATTTGACTATTTTTGCCCCCTTTGCGCTTGGTTATTTAGTCTTCTTTGCGCCAAGCAGCTTAACTCTGGTAGCAGGTTCTGGATTCTTTATGGTGATGCTGGCAGGTTTGGGTATACTTAGCGTACTGGCCATTAAAACTAATATTGATGCCAGTCAAATGTTGCCTGTGAATGTATACGGGATGATGAGTTATTTAGAGCCGGCGTTATTGTTTATTTTAGCGGTAACGGTTCTTGGTAATCCGTTTGAGTCAGCTATGATATACAGCTATGGTTTGATTTGGCTAGGTATTGCCTTCTTAATTGCTCATGGTATCCGTCAGTTACGTCGTGCTCGTCGTAATACGCGAGTTGTGTTAAATGAGCAGGCAGCTTAATAAAAAAACGTGAAATAAAAAGTATAGTGAAATAAAAAACGGACAATTCAGCCACTAGGTTGAATTGTCCGTTTTGTCATAAAGAAACAAGTGCGTTGTTAAACTAACATCTCTAGTATAAAAGCGGCTAGTCTAAATGTTGTTTAAAGCCGCGCTGTTTATCACGTTCCCAATCACGGTCTTTTAAGGTTTTGCGTTTGTCGTGCTGTTTTTTACCTACCGCCAGCGCAATCTGGCATTTGACCATTGAGCGCTTCCAATAACAAGACAAAGGTACGCAGGAATAGCCTTTTTGGTTGACTGCTCCAAATAGTTTTTCGATTTCGCGGCGATTGAGCAGCAGCTTGCGAGTCCGAATACTATCAGGGTCTACATGGGTCGAGCTTGAAAGTAGGGCTTGCACATGCGACCCAAATAAGAACGCTTCCCCATTACGGAAGGTAACGTAAGCTTCCGTAATCTTCATTTTACCGGCACGGATGGCTTTAACTTCCCAACCTTGGAGTGACAAACCTGCTTCAAACGTCTCTTCAATGAAGTACTCGTGGCGAGCCTTTTTATTGGCACAAATTTGATTGTCAGGCTTTTTTGATTTTTTTGACATGGCTTCCTCTTCTAGACATGGCGTCTTCGTCTGACCAATTCCTCATCCTATCGTCAAACCTAACTATCTGGTTTTGACTACAAATACAGATGAGTCGAACCGCCTATTGTAGCAAAGCATCCAACGAAAATGTAAGTAGGCTGTTATGACAAATGTAGCGGCTGAGTTGCATAATGAACGAGCAACGTTGAGAGTTTATGAGCCATAAAAACCAGTGCTTTTTGCTAAGTTATATTAGCAATGACGGTAATTAAAGAATAAAGAGCACTGACTAGTGTTTGTTACCAACAGATAAATGGTAGATAAGTGTTAAATTTAGGCAAAATTTGCTAGCATAGTCGGTAATATTAACGACCAAATTAGCACCGCTATGAGCCTTCCTGCGACTTCCTCAAAATTACATACTAAAATTTTATATCCGGGTACCTTTGACCCCATTACTAATGGTCATGTGGACTTAGTCACACGGGCGGTAAAACTGTTTGACGAAGTGGTTATTGCCGTTGCTTCGGGCCATCATAAAAAGCCTTTATTTAATTTTGAAGAGCGCGTAGCATTAGTCGAGACCGTATTTTCTGATTTACCGCAAGTATCCGTAATAGGCTTTGAAGGTCTATTAGTTGATTTTATGCGCGAAAAAAACGCCACCGCCGTACTGCGTGGTCTGCGGGCCATGTCAGACTTTGAATACGAGTTTCAGCTGGCTAACATGAACCGTGAGCTTGATGAAAACTTTGAAGCGGTGTTTTTAACCCCCTCTCAGAATTACTCGTTTATCTCATCGACTATGATTCGCGAAATCGCTAAACTTGGTGGTGATGTCAGTAAATTCGTGCCAGATTGTGTTGCCGAAGCCTTTACGCAAAAACTAGATGTATAGTCTATTTACCTTAAAATGACTACAGGGTGGCTGGGGAAAGTTTTGCAGCATCGAAAAGTGGCGTAGCCGCACAGCAGGCAAGAAAGTTTTTACCAGCCTCACGTAACTAAGACGTGTCTAATTCGGTTTTGTATCAAATACTTAGAAGTTAAATATACAATAGCCAATTCCAACAAATAAGGAGCCGTTAATGGCGCTATTAATCACGGATGAATGCATCAACTGTGATGTGTGCGAGCCTGCTTGCCCAAATGATGCTATCTCCGAAGGCGATGATATTTATGTTATCGACCCTGACTTGTGCACTGAATGTGTTGGGCACTTTGACGAACCGCAATGCGTGGTAATTTGTCCGGTTGACTGTATTCCTCATGACCCTAATTATGTCGAAACGAAAAGCGATTTGATGTCAAAATACAAACGTATTACTGGTAAATAAGCTACTGGGCAATAAGTCATTATGAAACATAACTATTAAAAACGACTACACACATCTAACCACCATTTAAGAAGCCTTCATTCTAATACTCTCTTTAAAAATAAAAGCCAACTAGGAAGACGAGTGCAAATGCTGTATTCGTAGGCTGAGTGAGTCTGAGAATATTGGCTTAGCTAGACTGTTTTTTGAAATTGGTATAAAGAGCTAATATTTTACGGACAAGACTATGACTATCAGTATGGACCAGTCTACGAGTGACTTTGACCAACAACATCTCTGGCATCCTTATGCCAGCCTGCCGCCCACTTATCCTAATATCGTTATCGACCATGCCGATGGCATTTATATTGTCACCCAAGATGGCACACGCCTTATCGATGGCATGTCTTCATGGTGGGCGAGCGTTCATGGCTATAATCATCCCAAACTAAATGCCGCTATCATTGACCAGCTGGGCAAAATGGCACACGTGATGTTCGGTGGCTTGACCCATCAGCCAGCGATAGATTTAGGCAAAAAATTACTAGATATTGTCCCTGCTGGACTCGATGCTATTTTCTATTCCGATAGTGGCAGTATCGCGGTGGAAGTCGCGCTTAAGATGGCGCTGCAGTATCAAGTTGCCGCCAAACGCCCAAACAAGAAGCAATTTGCTTCTACTCATTCAGGATATTATGGTGATACTTGGCATGCGATGAGTGTCTGTGATCCGGTAGCGGGCATGCACAGTTTGTATGGCAATCAATTGCCCATGCAGCATTTTGTACCTGCGCCACCGTTGGGGTTTGAGCGTGCGTTGATGGAAGATGAGCGCGATGAGTTAACCGCTTTTTTTGATAACAATAGCGACAAGCTGGCAGGCTTTATTATTGAGCCGATTATCCAAGGCGCTGGCGGTATGCGCTTCTATAGTCCTGAGTATTTGCAACTGTTGCGTCAGCTGTGTGATGAGCATGATGTAGTATTGATTGCCGATGAAATCGCGACTGGATTTGGCCGTAGTGGCAAGCTATTTGCTTGCGAGCATGCCAATATCAGCCCTGATATTATGACTATTGGCAAAGCGCTTACTGGTGGCTATATGACCTTTGCGGCGACTTTATGTACGCGCAAAATTGCTGAGACTATTAGCCAGAGTGATTATCCAGCGCTGATGCACGGCCCTACTTTTATGGGTAATCCGCTAGCTTGCGCAGTAGCTTGTGCATCAATTGATTTGATAGTGTCTTATGATATTGAGTCGCGCACCGCAAATATGCAAGCTGTTATGGAACAGGAGCTCTCAGCTACAGCGGCTTTAGAGAGCGTCTTCGAGGTACGTTGTCTGGGTGCAGTAGCCGTTATTGAGCTATATGACGCGGTTGATATGCCTACCTTTCAATCCTTACTTATTGAAAATGAAATTTGGGTCAGGCCATTTGGTAAATTGGTCTATATCATGCCGCCTTATGTTATTACCGATGATGAACTTACGACTTTATGTCAGACACTATTAAAAGTGGTGAATATTTATTTAGCGCAAACTTCGAAAACAGCTTTACACAGTGAAGCCTAACGATATTTTTTTATTTTATCAGCTAGCAAGTCTTCTGTCATAAGGTAAGTTATGAGCGTTCTATTTATCTCCGGTATCGATACTGATATTGGCAAAACTTATGCCACTGGAATGATTGCTAAAGCGTTGATGCAGCAAGGTATCAATGTCATGACCCAAAAGTTAGTACAAACGGGTGTGTCGGTAGATCCGCTTAACGGTGAAATGAGTATTGCTGACGATATTATTACTCATCGTCAACTGATGGATATCTCGCTACAGCCTTGTGATCTTGATTTTACCAGTTGTCCTTATCGTTATCAAAAGCCTGCGTCACCGCATTTATCGGCTAAGCTTTCAGGACAAACACTCGATTTTGAAGTCATAACCGAGGCTACTCAACGTTTGCAAGCCGAGTATAAAGTAGTGTTATTAGAAGGGGCAGGTGGGTTATTAGTGCCGATAACGGAGCAATTATTAACCTTAGATTATATTGCTACTCAAGGCTATCCTGTCATTCTGGTTACCTCGGGGCGGCTTGGCAGTATCAATCATACTTTACTCAGTTTGGAAGCCATACAATCGCGTGGCCTACAAGTCCATAGCGTTATTTATAATCATATTCATGATGCCAGTGCTAATACCGATGCTGAGATAGCTGACAGTACCATTGATTTTTTGCAAAACTACCTTCAACAGCATTATCCCAGTGCGCATTGGTTACAGCTGCCGCATTTAACGATTAACACGCCAGCTAATACTAAAGTGCTATCAGCAGATGATTGTTTAACTTTGCCCAGTAACTTTGTTTGAGTAATTTATATATTTAATTTACATATTTAATAGCTGTATTTTAAGCGGGCAAATAACTGAAAAAGACTTCCCCAAATAAGCGTAAGGTTTGCTATACTAGCGCGCTTGGTAGACTAGGCAATCGCCGCTGCACACTGGCAACAGACGAGCAGGGGAGGAAAGTCCGGGCTACATAGGGCAGCGTGCCAGCTAACGGCTGGGCAGGGTAACTTGACGACCAGTGCAGCAGAGAGTAGACCGCCTTTGATTATTTGATTGTCGCAAGACGTTGATGTCATCGGTAAGGGTGAAAGGGTGCGGTAAGAGCGCACCGCGTGTCTGGCAACAGTTCACGGCATGGTAAACTCCACGCGTAGCAAGACCAAATAGGCATCGGCATGGCGCGGCCCGCGTTCGATGCGGGTAGGTTGCTTGAGCGTATTAGCGATGATACGCCTAGAGGAATGATTGTCCACGACAGAACCCGGCTTATCGGTTTACCAAACCTTTTTTAGTGCTTTTTTTTAAAAGTACATTGTAGTACAGGCTTGGTGTTTTAAAATTGCAGTTATTTTGAATTTAATTCAATATTTTTTGCAAAAAATGCTGCCTAAGGGTTGACGCAAGTTATCTGCTTAGGCATAATACTGAGCCTTAAATGGCGATGTAGCTCAGCTGGTTAGAGCGCATGACTCATAATCGTGAGGTCAAGAGTTCAAGTCTCTTCATCGCCACCATTTATATGTAGTTGCTCGAATTTAAAACTCCAATCCTTTGTGATTGGTTTTTTTTTGCCTGAAAAATACTCAACTCTTCAAGCCCTTTCTACCTAGCAGTTATAATTTCTCCCCTTCTACCTCATATAGCCGCAAGCTAAGTCAGCTTCATCAATCAGCTAAGTTATTTTCGTCGTTAAATCACTTGATCTTTAAATCAAATGCTTGCTGACGAAATCGCCTTACTTTACAGCAGAAAACTGCTAGAATACGCTCACATGCCTGCGCGTATTAGTAAGCGCTATGAGCTGTTGATTTGAGGCGATAATATTAGCGAACCAGCTGATATTAATTATGGGCGATTATTTTATTAATTGCGCCTGACATCATTTTTTATTCCCATTATTCAATCACCCCTTATTTAGTAGGCGCTTTGTGACTGCATTAGCCAATATTCGTAACTTTTCTATCATTGCCCACATTGATCATGGCAAGTCGACCCTTGCTGATCGTTTTATTCAAATGTGCGGCGCGCTGCAAGATCGCGAAATGCAGGCGCAAGTACTCGACTCCATGGATATTGAGCGTGAGCGCGGTATTACCATTAAAGCGCAGTCGGTGACTTTGTATTATGATCACCCCAATGGTGAGCGTTATCAGCTCAATTTTATTGATACGCCAGGCCACGTCGATTTCTCTTATGAGGTTTCGCGCTCACTAGCGGCTTGTGAAGGCGCATTATTGGTGGTTGATGCTGCGCAAGGTGTGGAAGCACAATCTGTTGCTAACTGCTATACCGCGGTCGATCAGGGCCTAGAAGTGATGGCCGTTCTAAACAAGATTGACTTGCCGCAAGTTGAGCCTGAACGCGTTATTCAAGAAATTGAAGATATTATCGGCATCGAAGCTATTGACGCCCCGCGTGTATCAGCAAAGTCTGGGCTGGGTGTTGATAAGCTGCTAGAGGCATTGGTTGAGTTTATTCCAGCGCCGACTGGTGACCGTGAAGCGCCGCTACAAGCCTTGATCATTGATTCATGGTTTGATAACTATTTGGGCGTCGTCTCATTAGTACGCGTGCGTCAAGGGACAGTACGTCAAGGCGATAAAATCTATATTAAATCGACCAAAGATTCGCATCCAGTGGGCTCAATTGGTGTCTTTACACCGAAGCCTTTGGATACCGGTATTTTAGAAGCTGGTGAAGTTGGTTTTATCATTGCGGGTATTAAAGACATTGCCGGTGCGCCGGTTGGTGATACTATTACTCATGCCAAAACGCCTGATGTTGACTTTATTCCTGGGTTTAAGAAAGTCACCCCACAAGTGTATGCGGGTATGTTCCCGGTCGAATCTACTGATTTTGAAAAATTTCGTGAGGCGCTACAAAAATTACAAATTAACGATGCTTCGTTATTTTTTGAGCCAGATACCTCAGATGCCTTAGGTTTTGGTTTTCGCTGCGGATTTTTGGGTATGTTGCACATGGAAATTATCCAAGAGCGCCTAGAGCGTGAATATAACTTGGACTTAATTACTACAGCACCCTCGGTCATTTATGAGATTGTGAAGAAAGATGGCGAGATTATTTATGTTGATAACCCGTCAAGACTACCTGAACCTAATAACATCGAAGAGTTCCGCGAACCCATAGCGCGCTGTCAGATTTTAGTACCGCAAGATTATCTTGGTAATGTTATGACTCTCTGTATGGAGCGTCGCGGTATGCAGGTTGATATGCGCTTTATGGGCAAACAAGTCCAGCTGATATTTGATATTCCGATGGGCGAGGTGGTGATGGATTTCTTCGATCGCCTCAAATCAGTCTCGCGCGGATTTGCTTCACTTGATTATAACTTTGAGCGTTATCAAGTTGATAACCTAGTCAAAGTTGATGTGCTGATTAATGGCGAGAAAGTGGATGCCTTAGCAATGATTGTACACCAAGCACAATCTCGTTATCGTGGTAATGCGCTCGTTGGCAAGATGAAAGAGCTGATTCCAAGACAGATGTTTGATGTGGCCATTCAAGCCGCTATCGGCGGTCAAATTATCGGTCGTAGTACGGTGAAAGCCATGCGTAAAGACGTGTTGGCTAAGTGTTATGGCGGTGACGTCTCGCGTAAGAAAAAACTATTGTCTAAGCAAAAAGCAGGTAAAAAACGTATGAAGCAAGTCGGTAATGTGGAGATTCCGCAAGAAGCCTTCTTAGCGGTATTGCAAGTAGATTAAAATATTGATATCAAAATAATCATAGCTAGTCTTATAAATTAAATAGTCAAATAAGCAGCTTGTTAATAGGTCATTGAGTATGGATTTTGATTTTAATTTAATTTTGGTGCCATTAACCTTAGTCTTAGGTGTGGTCTGGCTATTAGACAAACTAGCATTTAAGCAGCGTAAAACCCGTGGGCCCGGCAAAGAAAGTTTACTGGTACGCTGGGCCTATGATTTTTTTCCCGTACTAGCAGTGGTGTTAATAGTGCGCTCGTTCTTGATTGAGCCGTTTAATATCCCATCATCTTCTATGGTGCCGACTTTATATACGGGCGACTTTATTGCCGTTAATAAATATGCTTATGGCGTACGTTTACCGCTTACTTATAATAAAATTATAGATACGGGTTCGCCGGAACATGGTGATGTGATGGTATTTCGCTATCCTGAAAACCCCAGCATTTATTATATTAAGCGCTTGATTGGTTTACCAGGTGATACCGTTAGCTATGATCAAGGCACACTTGCGATTAATGATGTACCAGTAGACACTAAGTTAGTGAATTTTGATGCCAATGCTGAGCTGACTTCTCAGTTGTATGGCGCAGGGCAGGTTGCTCCCGGACAAGTCATTACTGAGCAAGCAGCAGTACAGATGGGACAAGAAGAAGAAGGTCAGGCGCAATATTTTCAAGAAAACCAAGGTGACAATCAGCATCTAGTTCGTTATTTAGAGGGTATGAATAGCTCACAGTATGCCCCTTTTTTACAGCAACAAGCGCCAGAAGTAGTCAGCTCAGAGGGCACGCAGTGGAGTATTACTGTGCCTGAAGGTCAATATTTTGTAATGGGTGATAACCGCGATCGTAGTGCTGATGGACGTTTTTGGGGCTTTGTTCCTGATGAAAACTTAGCCGGTAAAGCCGTTTATATTTGGATGCATAAACCGCCAGGTCTTAATCTGCCTACCTTTGCACGTAATGGCTCTATTGACTAAGATGATAAATGGTCTACTGGCTGGTTTAATTACTGGTCGGCCTAACAACTGGATGGCGTACTAATTTAATATTGCCACGATCACTCGTTTTTGCCCTGTAAATCATAGACAAGCGCCTTATGAATACGAAGTTTGTGCTAATATTGACGCCAACTGAATTTTTATTACTACACAACCTCAAGACTTGTCTATAAAAGAGCTATCGCTACAGTAGGGATAGCTACTAAAAAACAATAATTTATCAGTCGGGAGATGTTATTTTGCAGCAGTTGTCTGGTTTGTCTTCACAGCGCGGCGCTAGTGCGACTAGTATAGTGTTGTTTATAATCGTTCTTGGTGTTGCCGCTAAGTTAGTGATTGCTATTGTACCGGCACAGGTCAGCGACTACCAACTGACTAAAACCTTGGAATCACAGCTTAAAAAAGCAAACAGTGATAGTGTGACGGCCAATCAGTTTGTTGAACAGGTTAATAAACAGTTATCCATTAATGCTGATTATGATACCAAAGCTGAAGACGTGTTTACCTTTACCAATAAAAAGACAGGTCAACTGGCTATCTATAAGAAGTACGAAAAAACCAACACCCTCTATGGTAATGTCGATATCGTTAATCGCTTCGAGGGAAATATCGATGCGGCAGCAGCCGAGTAGTTTGTTGTAAAAGTAATCTGATTTTTAGATTATTAATATTTGAAAGCGCTTCTTCGCTCTTGTTATAGAGACCTTATCAGAACATTCGGAAATCTATTTTTTATAAAAACTCTATGCATTTAGCCAACTCAATCATTGAAATAAAAGGGATAGCCACAAGCCACGCATGAAATCAATTTCGCAGCAAAATCAGGCGGTGCCTACGGTCCAAAAAAATAGTGCACCTGTGGACACTTTTCTTATCAGCTCAGACTTTATTCAACGGTTGACGGTATTGACCCGTAAGTTGGGTTATGTATTTAATGATCTTAGCTTACCTAAGCTTGCGTTGACCCATCGCTCGTTTGATAGCAAAAAAAACTACGAGCGTTTAGAGTTTTTAGGGGATGCACTATTGGGTATGATTGTTGGTGAGGCCTTATATCATCGCTACCCCACCCAAAATGAAGGGCGCTTGACTCGTATGCGCGCAACCTTAGTACGTCAAGAGTCGTTGGTGACGATTGCACAAAACTTAGAGTTGTCCAACCACTTGATCTTAGGTGTGGGTGAGCGGAAAGGGGGCGGCCGTAACCGTGCTTCGATATTGGCAGATGCTGTGGAATCCCTTATAGGCGCTATTTATTTAGACAGTCAAGATATGACTATTACTCGGACGTGCGTATTGTCATGGTACGGGGATCTTATTGATAACGTTAATGATCAAAAAGTACTCAAAGACGCCAAAAGCCGTCTACAAGAATGGCTACAATCTAAGCAATTTGATCTACCACACTATGAACTCATGGAGACGCGTGGTAATGCGCCGCATCAGATATTTGTGGTGCGCTGTCAGGTAAATATCACTAAGTGTCCTGATATTACAGAGTCTGGCGAAAGTCGCCGCATTGCTGAGCAAAAAGCGGCAGAGCTAATGATCAATCAGTTGTATAAGCTGCCGAATGCGCTCAAAAAACGTTCTTAGTATGAACACTAGCTATCCAAATAAATACCATTAAATTATAATGATTTTTAAATACATAACCTTCTCGCTGTTAGCTTTATGTTTCGATAAAGCTATTTCGATTAAGTAATTAGAGACAGTTGAGCAGTATTTATAAAACCCCACAGGATCAACCTATGAGCAATCGCACCGACTTGCCATCTAACCATAAAGATAATGCCGATAATATGACCGAAAACACCAATAATTTGACAGAAAATACAGACCTAAGCTCAGTTGAAAATGCCGTTGAAGGCACAGACTCTGCGTCCGATGAGAACAATGCTGAGTTGACCAATGCTGATTTGAACAGTGCTGAGCTAGATAATGATACAGCGATCGAAGCGTTTTTTGCGCCAAGTGGACACACTAGTGTTGACGAAGATTTTAAAGCCGGTTATGTGGCGATTGTTGGGCGTCCGAATGTTGGTAAGTCGACTTTAATGAATCATTTATTGGGTCAAAAGCTGTCTATTACCTCGCGCAAACCGCAAACGACACGTCATCGTATTCACGGTATTTTGTCTAACGATGAGATGCAAGCGGTGTTTGTTGATACTCCAGGTATCCACCGTAATGAAGTACGCGCTATCAATGAGCGCATGAATAAGGCCGCAGTTTCAGCATTGGTCGATGTCGACTTAGTGCTATTTGTAGTCGACTCAGATCAGTGGCGTGATGATGATTTACTAGTCCTACAGAAGCTGGGTGATACTGAATTGACCGTGGTCTTAGTGATTAATAAAGCGGATACTTTGAAGGATAAAGGCAGCATCTTGCCTCTGATTGAAACCTTTAGTGATAGCTTTGATTTTGCTGATATCGTACCGGTTTCTGCATTGAAGAGTCAGAATCTAGATCGTCTACAAGAAGTCATTGCTTCACATCTGCCAAAGGCTGCACCCATTTATGACACTGAGCAAATTACTGATCGCTCAGAACGGTTTTTGGCCAGTGAAATTATCCGCGAAAAAATCATGCGTAGTGCTGGTGATGAAGTACCTTATGATTTGACGGTTCAAATTGATGAATTTAAAGATGAAGCTGCGCACATGGATCCAAAAACGGGTCGTCCGCGCAAAGCCTGTACCTTTATTGATGCTACTATTTTTGTAGAGCGCAGTGGTCAAAAAGCGATTGTTATCGGTGAAAAAGGCCAGCGTATCAAACAAGTTGGTATTGATTCGCGTAAGGATATGGAGCAGCTGTTTGATAAAAAAGTCATGCTGACGTTGTGGGTGAAAGTGAAGCGTGGCTGGTCTGATGATGAACGCGCCCTGACCAGTTTGGGTTATTGATTAAATAGCTAATTAAGTGAATAATTAGACGGGAAAATCGTACCTAAATAGGGCATATTAAGGTCAACGCTGAGGTAATAAACCATGCGTAATGAAGCATTAATCGGTTATTTATTACATCAGAGGCCTTTCCAAGAAAAGCGTGCGCTATATTACTTGTTCTCGCAGCAACAGGGTGTCATTCATGGCATTGGTAAAAAAGGCGCACCGCTATTTGTGCCATTACAACTTTTTGCTACCGGCAAACGGGATCTAAAGACGTTCAGTCAGATTAATATCGCACAGACAGACATCGTAAAAACAGATATTGTAAAAACAGATATTGTAAAAACAGACATCGCACAAACAGACAGTACCGCTATAGTAGTAGAGCAGAAGCCCTACAAACAAATTAGCGGTCAACATCAATACGCCGCCTTGTATTTAAATGAAATACTCTGGCGGCTGCTGCCTACCGAACATCCTATGCCAGTATTATGGCAGCATTATCAAGACAGTTTGCAACAACTGAAGCAACCCCTAACCGCTAACGAGCTGCGTTTATGTTTACGGCACTTTGAACAGCATTTATTTATCGAGTTAGGATTTGCTTTGACGCTGGCGCATGACAATACTTTGGCCGCCATCGAGGCTGATTGCGCTTATCGGTTCTTGCCTGATGTGGGGCTAGTTCCGATTGTACAAACTGATCATTCAGCGAGCACTAGCGTACAAATGGTTTTTGATGGCAGCGAGATAATGATGATGGCAGAGCAAGGTATATCTGATATCACGCTTGGGTCATGGTCACGTTTGCACCGACAGCTGATTGATCATCTACTGGATTACCAGCCTTTGCAAAGTCGTTTACTGTGGCAACAACAACAGCGCTATCAATAACCAGTTTAAAGTTCAATAAAAGCTCCACATAACCTATTTATCGGTAAATCATCTGAATATTACTAAAAGGATTTTTTATGGCTATCCCCTCACAAGTATCCTCCTCAAAACAAAATGTAACCCCAGAAAATCTTCAGCAACAACCTCCAAAAGAATCACTACAAAAAAAACCACTGCCACTATTAGGCGTCAATATCGACCATGTGGCAACCTTGCGTCAAGCGCGCGGGGTCAGTTATCCGAGTCCTTTAGCAGCCGCATTATTATGCGAAAAAGCGGGCGCAGACGGTATTACCATTCATCTGCGTGAAGATCGACGTCATATTCAAGATGCGGATGTTTATGAAATCGCCGAGCAGCTGACCACTCGATTGAACTTAGAGATGGCCGCTACGACTGAGATGCTAGCGATTGCCTGTGAAGTGCAGCCGTTTTGGGTTTGCTTAGTACCCGAAAAGCGTGCAGAGCTGACCACTGAAGGCGGCCTTGATGTTGCAGGGCAGAAGGTATGGCTGACCGATTATATTAACAAGCTCCACAACGGCGGTATCAAAGTATCTTTATTTATTGACCCTGACGAGACCCAAATCAAAGCTGCCGTTGCCTGTCAAGCTGACGCTATTGAGCTGCATACTGGCGCTTATGCAGAAATGGGATTAGCGGGTAATACTGAGGGAAAGCAAGCTGAATTACAGCGCATTAAGCAAGCAGTTAGCACTGCACAGCACGCTGATAATAAACTGTTGATTAATGCGGGTCACGGTTTGACACGTGATAACGTTAGCGCTATTGCCCAAATTGACGGTATTTATGAGCTTAACATTGGCCATGCACTCATTGCTGACGCAGTATTCGTCGGTTTAGCTCAAGCAGTCACTATGATGAAAGCGGCCATGTATCAGTAAGTACCAACTCAAAGATACAGTCGGTACACTTTAAAACAGATACAGATGCAGCTACACGCATTCATCTAAGTATTTACGTATTACTGTTATTCAGCATTGACTATAGTGTATTGAAAATAACTAGTCCTTACAGCCAGTATCATGAATGCTATTAGGCTTGTACTTGATGATCCCTGATTGATTAAACGATATTTGATACATTTTTTGGTTATAAGATACGCTTGGGCAGTATTTAATGTGTCCAAAAAACCCGCGTGGCTTACCGCTATCGCCAGCAAATCTCACATAAGAACGGTTGCCAGCGCGTAGATGTAGCGTGGCATACTGAGGATCTAGTGTTTGTGTTTCCAAAAGTGCATCGGTATTGGCATCAAAATTATTATTGTCGTTATTGTCTATAAATAGTAGCAAAGTCTTGTCGCTGTCTCTATGGCAAACTCCATCGGTATCAGACAAGCATGCTAGAACATTTCGGTGTTGAATAAAACTTTCTGCTTTAGCAATGGCAAGGGTATTCTTAATATCGAACCTGATACGCTTGGCTTCCATGTGTGCCAGTTGCGTTACTATAGAGGGAGCAGCGATGGTGGCTACAATCGCCAAAATTGCTACCGTCACGATAAGCTCTACTAAAGTAAAGCCATATTCGCTACTAAGTCTATAAGGCTCCTTGTGAATTTTAAGTTTTTTATTGGGTGAAGCTGATTGAATGACTTTAGGGCGAATATTATAAACATGGTTTACTAATGCTGAACAGACACGTTTATACTTAGTAAGAACTAACTTAAATAAGGCAAGCACAGATGCCTGCTGATTACTCGATATTATTTTAGATAACATAGCCATAAGCTGTTGTTGCCTATATAAGTAGTGACGTTAAACTGAGTAGTTTGACTTGCCTGTATAGTATTTAGCATAGTATTCAATTCTTTAATGCATTAATAGAATTATGTTGACTGTCACAATATAAACAGAATATATGTCTATTGTCAAAAAATGTTTCAATTAGTGAGTGCTAGGTTTTAACAATAGAGAAATACGTGCACTTGCATTAAACTAAGCGCAGACAATAGATATCATTTGATATGTTGTCTATTGCGAATTAGCATTCAAAAGCCAGTAAGCGCAATTTATGTTAGTTCTCAGTAAAATAAGCAGACCATTGTGTTTTAGTTACAACGCTATCGTGTAATAATGTGTAGCCCCTTAACGAAAAAAGTTGTAAACTTAATTGATAGTCGATAAGCTACTTCCTAATTGGTTTTGTTGTATAATTACAAATTCATAACGGTGTCTGCTTTTAGGTCATCTGGGAAGTGGTTCTGCTTAACGCATCACTCAAATTATCCTTTGGAGGAAGTCCATGAAATTGAATAAAATTGCTCTAGCTTTATTTGCCGTGACAGCTGCGCCACTAGCAGCCAACGCTGGCGTTACTATTAGCCCATTACTACTAGGTTATCACTATAGCGAAGGCGCTGACGATGACCAGCTTGATTTGTTAAAAGATTCCGATGGTAGCGGTGATAGTTACTACAAAGAAGATGGTTTATACACTGGTGCTGCGCTAGGTATCGAGCTTACTCCTTCTACTCAGTTTCAAGTAGAATATGGTGTATCAAATACTGATGCCATTCGCCAAGATGGAAGCGACAATTTTGATGCCGAACAAGAAATGATTTCTGGTAACTTCTTAATTGGTACCGAAGAATTTACTGGTTATACTGATGGTGCCTTCAAGCCATACATGCTGATCGGTGCTGGTCAATCTAAACTTGAGATCGAAGATGCATCTGGCAATCAAGTTGCAGAGACTACTGACACTATCGGTAACTTAGGTTTAGGTGCTATGTATCGCATCAATAACGCGCTAAGCCTACGTGGTGAAGCACGTGCGATTCATAACTTCGACAACAACTGGTGGGAAGGCATGGCCTTAGCCGGTCTAGAAGTGGTACTAGGGGGTCATTTAGCCCCAACAGTAGCTGTACCACCAATGGTAGAACCAGAAGCTCCAGTAGTTGGTACTCCAATTATCGTTGTTGAATCTGATCTTGATTCTGACGGTGATGGCGTATATGACAGCATGGATGCTTGCCCAGGCACTCCAATGAACGTGGTTGTAGATGAACGCGGTTGCCCAGTACCAGTAGACATTACTGATGAGCTGAAAATGGAACTTCGTGTATTCTTTGATAACGATAAATCAGCTATCAAAACACAGTATCAGCCTGAGATTGCTAAAGTAGCAGAGAAAATGCGTGAGTATCCTAACTCTACCGCACGCGTTGAAGGTCATGCCTCTAAAACTGGTCCTTCAGCACGTTACAACCAACGTCTATCTGAAGCTCGTGCCGTTGCTGTAAAATCTATGTTGACTAACGAATTTGGTATTGCACCAAACCGTCTATCAACAATTGGTTACGGTTATGACCGTCCAATCGCTCCAAACGATACTGAAGAAGGTCGTGCTATGAACCGTCGTGTTTATGCCATCATCACTGGTGACAAAACTATGACTGTTGAACAAACTAAAGACATGGTTATTCAGTAAGCAATTGCTTATTAAGTAAAACATAACCAATAAAGTTACAAAAAAAGCTGCCCTTTGGGTGGCTTTTTTTTATTCATGCGTGCAGATAAATAAGTTATTGCACAAATTCACAGTACAATAATGTTATACTAGCCGCCCAAACACTTTGTAAATTGACAGGGTGTGCACTAGCATGGCTAACGGTACGATGGATGTATCGGTGTAGATGTCAACTTCTATTGCTACCACTTATCCCAGCGCACTCATTGTGCAGACGTTTAAGAGCAGAGTAGACTATCTGACTGATTGATGATGAAAGATTATCCAGCGGCGCTTACTGCTACTACATTTTATTAAGACAAAACGAGCATTTTATATGGCGAACGACATTAAACATCTGCGTAATATCGCAATCATTGCCCACGTTGATCATGGTAAAACTACTTTGGTCGATAAGCTGTTACATCAATCTGGTACTTTTGGTGACCGTGCGAATGTTGCGGAACGCGCAATGGATTCAGGTGATATTGAGCAAGAGCGTGGCATTACTATCTTGGCTAAAAACACAGCTATTAGATGGATGGATAAATCTAACGATACCGAATATCGTATCAATATTGTAGATACCCCAGGTCACGCCGATTTTGGCGGCGAAGTAGAACGTGTTATGTCAATGGTTGACTGCGTACTTTTAGTGGTTGATGCGGTTGATGGCCCAATGCCACAGACCCGATTTGTGACCCAAAAAGCTTTTGAGCAAGGTCTCAAACCCATTGTTGTTATCAATAAAGTTGACCGTCCTGGTGCGCGTCCTGATTGGGTAATGGATCAGATTTTTGATTTATTTGATAACCTTGGCGCATCCGATGAGCAGTTAGATTTCCCAGTTGTTTATGCCTCTGCATTGAATGGCGTTGCTGGTATGGAAGCAGATGACCTTGCTGCTGATATGACGCCTTTGTTTAAAACCATTGTAGATGTTGTACAGCCACCACAAGTTGATGCAGATGCGCCATTCCGCATGCAAATATCTAGCATTGATTACAACAGCTTTGTAGGTGTTATTGGTATTGGTCGAATCCAGCGCGGTAAAGTTAAAACCAACACGCAAGTGACTGTGATCAACAAAGAAGGTGAAACACGCAACGGCCGTATCTTAAAAATTATGGGCTACCATGGTCTTGATCGTATCGACGTTGAGGACGCTCAAGCAGGTGATATTATCTGTATTACAGGTATTGATGCACTTAATATTTCAGATACTATTTGTGATCCTAGTAATGTTGAAGCTTTGCCACCGTTGACCGTTGATGAGCCAACAGTATCGATGAACTTCCAAGTAAACAACTCACCATTCGCAGGTCGTGAAGGTAAGTTTGTGACCTCACGTAATATTCGTGAACGTCTAGAACGTGAGCTGATTCATAACGTAGCATTGCGTGTAGAAGACACAGAGTCACCTGAGAAATTCAAAGTATCAGGCCGTGGTGAGCTACATCTGTCTGTACTAATCGAAAACATGCGCCGCGAAGGCTACGAGCTTGGCGTATCAGGTCCAGAAGTTATCGTCAAAGAAGTTGATGGTAAGCTGCAAGAACCGTATGAAAACGTTATCTTTGATGTTGAAGAGCAGCATCAAGGTCCAATCATGGAGCAGGTTGGTTTACGTAAGGGTGAGATGACCAACATGGTTCTTGATGGTAAAGGTCGTATGCGTATTGAAGCGACAATACCAGCCCGTGGTCTTATTGGCTTCCGTTCTGAGTTTCTAACTTTGACTTCAGGATCTGGTATCTTAACGTCTAGCTTCTCGCATTATGGGCCACAAAAAATCGGTGATGTTGGCGGCCGTGCTAACGGTGTACTAGTCTCTATGGCAAAAGGGGTTTGCTTGGGCTTTGCATTATTTAACCTGCAAAAGCGTGGTAAGTTGTTTGCTGAGCCACAGCTTGAAGTTTATGAGGGTATGATTGTTGGTCTGAACTCACGTAACGATGATATGGCCGTTAACCCAACAACAGCCAAACAGCTGACCAACGTTCGTGCTAGTGGTACTGATGAGGCTTTGACTTTAACGCCTGCAATCAAGTTTACACTTGAGCAAGCGCTTGAATTTATTCAAGATGACGAGCTGGTTGAAGTTACACCAAAATCTATCCGTATTCGTAAACGCTACTTGACTGAAAGTGAGCGTAAACGTCATGGTCGTAAGAAAGGATCTTAATACTTTTTCTTACTGAGAATTGACATTGAAATAAAAAAAGGCTAACGCAATGTTAGCCTTTTTTTATGCAATTTTTTTATATAAATACGGTTATATAAATGATATCTGTTTAACGAAATTGTCCTAAGGGTTCTGATTTAATATTCACTCATATAAGTAGAGGCTAAGGCGTGACAATCACATAATCATTGGTGTTAATTAAAATCTCTGATGGGCGATCGACGACGATACGTACTACATTATCATTAACCACTTGTGATTTGTAATAGTTGTCTTCAGCTACGGTGCAGCCTAAGCAGCGGGCCATCGCATCCCAAGGTTCAACGAATAGTTTTTGTTGTGCTTGATCTGCATTACCACCGATAAGTGAGAAAGGCAGACTGACCAGATAAGCGGCCGTACCAGCAACAGCAGTTACCAGCTGTAGAGGCTTACCAACTATAGTATCTACCGCCATAGTTTCATAAGAGGGGCCAAAGTCAGTTTCATCAATTTCTATAGCGGCTAATGCAGGTTGCATGCTAACCATAATTAAGCTTACGCTGGCGATTGCCGTAAGAAGCCTATGCTTAACTGTACGTTGGGTGTTGGCTGTAAACATCATGACAATATCCTAAAACTCGTAAGCGTTGTTATTAATAGTTGCTGCTGTTTTCACATGGAAATAAAGCATCAACCATTGCTATTATAATTGAATATTACATA
Source organism: Psychrobacter sp. 72-O-c (assembly GCF_904846605.1). GTDB lineage: Bacteria > Pseudomonadota > Gammaproteobacteria > Pseudomonadales > Moraxellaceae > Psychrobacter. Next base: position 13,342 of record NZ_CAJHBI010000018.1, on the reverse strand, counting down.
TAAATAAGCGATAAACGCTATTTGTGTAAGTGCTATTACTATTAAAGCAAGATGTGCATTGATAAGCAACAAAAATGCGCACGATATATGCAGGGCGTTGACAAACTACTAGGTAATAAATAACTTTTACCTTATTAAGGTCTCAATCTCGATTAATGTTATTTGTGTTAGTAAAAGAATAAAGCCAGCTACAGTTTTCACACAGCGTCCGACTATTCATACTATATCTAATCCACTAAATACCAAGGCATTTTTTATAAATTATACCAACCTCTTTAGAGCTGACTCTGTATTCTATGATAATTTATCGGGTGCCACTTATTTTAGCGGCTGACAGGTTGGACAATAAACACTGGCACGTGCATTGAGCTTGATGTTATCGAGTACCGTATCGCAGTGCGGACAAGTCTCACCCTGTCTACCGTAGACATTTAATGTTTGCTGGAAATAACCCGTTTGACCACTAGCTACCGTGAAATCGCGTAGTGTTGAGCCACCAAGTTCTATCGCCTTTTTTAAGATAGCTTTAATATGATCGACCAGTATAACGGTCTGATTGTACGTTAGCTGATGAGCGGGTGTTGCTGGATGAATACCTGCTAGATATAAACTTTCAGTCGCGTAAATATTGCCTACGCCAACCACGACTTGTTGTTCCATAATCACTGACTTGATAGCACGTGCGATAGGGCGTTTGCTCGGCTTATTGGCTGTATCGTTTGGTATCTCATTAGCAATGGGAATACGCTGGATTAAATGATAAAGATAGTCTGCGGTAAACTCTGTAGATAGGGGCTCAGGACCCAAATGATTCAGCAATTTATCACTATAGTCTGCATACCATAAAACGGCCCCAAAGCGTCTAGGGTCGTGATAGTGTAGCTGTGTGTCTACGCCTTCAGCATTGCTAAAAGTCATAATTAAATGATCATGCTTACGTTTATCAGTACCCACTGGATATTGCTGTAAACTTCCTGACATGCCAAGATGCATTATTAATTGGCGTTGCGGTAGTTTCTTTATTGTAGATGCGAAAGTAAGTATTAAATACTTTGCCCGCCGCTCTACAGTATACAAAGTACAATTAATTAAGCTATTCAAGTCATCAGGCATCAACCAACGCAATTTTGGCTGGAACACTTGGACATTGCTAACTTGCTGTCCTAATAAAGGAATTAAACTGGTTTTGGTAGTTTCAACTTCGGGTAATTCAGGCATAGTAGTTTTCTATAATGACTCTGTTGTTATTAAAGGAATGTGGTATTAAAAGAATCTGTTTTTAAAAATATCTATTGTCCATCTCCAAAAGATAGACACTAAATGATAAGTGCTAAACGGCAGATGCTAACTAATAGGTTGTTATGCAACGGCGCGGCGGGCGTGTAAAACACCATGCTGCTGCTCAAGCTTGGCTAATAGTTTAGATAGATGCGCAAGTCCCGAAACTTCAACATGGAATCTTAAAAAAGCAATGTTGTCGTCTGTACTTTGGGTCTCAACTTGACGAATATTGACATTTTCTTTATCAATAATTTGGGTCAAATCACGTAGTAAGCCGCGGCGATCATAAGCTTCGACATGAATATCAACCGGCTGATAACGACCAGAATTAGACTTCCAAGCAGCATCTATTTTACGTTCGGGGTCGCGCTCAATTAAGCGCATATATTCTGGACAGCCGCGGTTATGGACACTGATACCGCGCGATAAGGTAATGTAGCCAGTAATCGGCTCTCCATGTACGGGATGACAGCAGCCTGCTAAATTAATCTCAATATTATCCAAACCATCGATACATATCTTGTAAGCATCAATCTTACCCGTGGTCTTAGGGTCAACACTGGGTGCAAATTCTTCTTCTTGTTTTTCAGGTTCTAAATGCAGCTGACGAGAAATATGACCCGTAAGCTGGTTTATGCCTATCTCACCAGTTACCAAACCGACCACAATATCATCGCTATTATTGACGTGAAAATACTGGAGATAATCGTTCAAATCAATACTGTTGGGATGGACTGATAAGCGCTCAAGCTCCTTGCTCAGCATACGCCGACCAATCTCAATATTTTTATCACGATCTTGCTTATTAAACCACTGACGTAGCTTTGAGCGCGCTCGATTAGTATGAATGTAACCCAGTGATGCCACCAACCAATCACGGTTGGGCTCGCGTGAGGCTTTGGTAATAATCTCGATTTGCTCGCCAGTTTTAAGCTGATAAGTCAGTGGCACATAGCGCTGATTTACTCTTGCGGCTTGGGCGCGGTTGCCCACTTGTGTGTGCACGTAATAAGCAAAATCAAGGACAGTCGCGCCCTTCGGAAGCTCAATAATATCGCCATCGCGACTAAAGATATAAATACGTTCGAGCTCATCAAAATCAACGATTTGCTCTTCATCATCAAGCTCAGAAAATTCTATTTCATCATGCTCTTCACCAGTCACTAGCGTAGAGCGCAGCTGATTGCGGGTTTCGTTATTGACAGACAGTAAGTGGCGTAGAGAACTGATTCTTTGATTGAGATAATTGTCTTTTTTGTTTTTTAGCCCTTCTTTATAATTAACATGGGCACACATGCCAAGCTCGGCTTCAAAATGCATTTCGTGAGTGCGAATTTGTACTTCAAGCGACTTATTCTCCGCAATAACAGCAGTATGCAATGAGCGATAGCCGTTGGATTTTGGATTGGTAATATAGTCATCAAATTGCTCAGGGATATAGCGCCATAAACCGTGTACCAACCCTAAAACGTGATAACAGTCTGAAGGGTTAGTGACTAAAATTCGTAGGGCACGAATATCGTATAGTTGATCGAATGACAAGCCTTTCAGCTTCATTTTACGATAGATAGAATAGATGTGCTTGACGCGTCCCGAAACTTCACCAGCAATACCGGCCTCTGTCAAAGCATCATTCAGCTTATCTTGGACGCGCTGAATATAAGACTCACGTTCGCTACGCTTTTCAGATAATAACCTGGCAATCTCTTTATAACGCTCAGGCGCAAGATAACGAAAGGCTAAGTCTTCAAGCTCCCACTTAAGCTGCGCAATACCCAAACGGTGCGCAAGCGGGGCATAGATAGTCATGACTTCACGTGCGACACGGTGCTGGCGCTCAGCATTAGCAAAGGTCAGCTCACGCATGGCAAATGTACGTTCAGCAAGCTTAATGAGTACCACACGTACGTCGTTGGTGACCGAGATGAGCATGCTATAAATGTTCGATAACTGATCGCGCTGATTATTGACGAAGTGATCTTCTAGGCGTTTATTGCTTTCAATAATTTCTGACAGCTTACCCATCGATAAAGTATCTTTCACTAGGGTAGATATATCAGCACCAAATTTTTTCTCAATATCAGCGAGACTTATCAAGGACTTACGCGCACTGCGATATAGCATAGCAGCGACTAGCGCGTCTTCATCTTGATACAGATAGGTTAAAATATCTGTCATACCAATACCAGTCACATAGGCGCCTGAGCGCTCAGACTCACTGGTATTCATACGGCTACGGATAAACTCACAAGCAGTGCTAAGGTTGGGTACCGACTCTTGCCCGATACGTTTGGCCACGTTGTCTAGCCAAGCAGGGACATCAATATTGGCATGATTTAAATCGACAACCTCAAGCGCTTCTGAGAGTATAGGGGCTTCGTCCAAATGGGTATTGGCCAAATATTTGTTTTCAAACTTTGAGTTATGATTATGATGAGCATGCTGCGCTGAGCGATCAAAAGTAGTGTGTAGTTTATGGGTCGTCAGCTGTTGTTTGATATCAAGCGGTATTTGGGCGTAGCTGTTAGCAGACTGCTGAGAGCGTTGACTGGCAACCAGTTGCGCTGTTAATGTCGCACTGTCAGCTTGCGTGGTTTGTCCATCTACCAGCGGTAAGCCTTCACGAATTTTTACCATAGCCGATTCCTCTTAGCTATTTTTGAATTATTTATGACCTCACTCGCCACGTGCAACCCCTGATTTATATCTCATAAACTATCAAATATAAATCAACATAGCCGCCAAAAAGTCCATTTTTTAGCAGCTGATATAAAGGCGAATACCTAGTATTTATAAGGCTATAGATCCCAATATTTACCACATTCTTTGTCATATTTTGAGCAAAAAATGCATAAGCCAGTAGGCAATTATTATCTCAACTACACGCTACAAATCAAGCAGAGCTCTGTAATGTTAATATAGGTGAGGGTAACATAATAGCCGCTTGACTAATGGGCTTTAATCTATTTTTTTTAAAACTGTAACTAAACGGATAGCTTCTCGAAGCGTGCAATCGACTCAACGTGACCCGTATGACAAAACATATCCATGACACCAGCGTGGGTCAGACGGTAGCCTTGTTCAAGTAACGCCTTGGTATCACGTGCTAAAGTGGCTGGATTGCACGAGACATAAACAATACGCTCAGCGTTAAACTTAGGCAAATATTGCATAATTTCCCAAGCCCCAGAGCGCGGTGGATCGATGAGTAGCGCATCAAATCCTTGGTTGGCCCACGGCTGATCGGTACAGTCTTGAGTCAAATCCTGGCTATAAAACTCGGTATTATAAATGCCATTGCGACGAGCATTTTCAGCAGCACGTAGAGTCATCGCCTCGCTACCTTCAACCCCAACTACCGTGCCGGTTTCACCAACCAAGCGTGCCATCGGCAAACTAAAATTACCCAAACCACTAAATAAATCCAATACTCGCTCACCCGCTTTTAAGTCCAATAAATCACAAGCTAACTTAGTCATTTCTCGATTGACGGACAAATTTACTTGGGTAAAGTCAGTAGGAATAAATTCGAAAGTCAAATCATACTCGGGCAATTGGTAGTACAAGCGACCAAATTGCTGGCTCATATCATCATTATCCGTTAGGGCAATGCGCTTGATGCTATCAACGCCTTTAGATTGTAAGTATAACTGCCAGTTACGTGCAGCAAAAAAGACTTTTAGTTTGTCCACATCACTGTCTGATAAAGGCGATAGATTACGTACAATCAATGCCACCGGTTGGTTGCCATCAGGCAGTTCTGGCAAGTATTCACCCATTGCCAGTTCAAGCTGGGCAATTTGACTGCGGGCTTCAAGCGAGCTGATCAGCGCCTTTAAGTTTTCAATCTCAAAACCGATACGGGGGTCTAAGATATGACATTCATTCAGCTCAGCTAAGAAATTACTTGAACGCTCACGAAAGCCGACTAACGCGGTTTCTTTTTTAGCGACATAGCGCACACCCATTCTCGCCTTAGTACGATAACCCAGTCGATCACCGACCACTGGCGCCAGCCACGTATCAGGCTGCGTGTCCGCTTGGTGCGTCAACATCTCGGCAAGCACTGACTGCTTAAAATTAATTTGTGCATCAGGCTGCCAATGTTGCAAGTTGCAACCACCGCAAACCCCAAAGTGCGGGCAGGGCGGCACGGCGCGCTCAGGATTAGGATTGGCAGTAACGTTAAGCGCATCGCCTTCTTCAAAGCTAGTGCGGCTGTTGGTCAGCTTGACGTCAACGCTTTCACCTGGCAAGGCAAAGCTGACAAAGATTTTTTTGCCATGTTTGTCCTCTACATGACCGTCTTCCTCGCCCCAGCCATTGCCATATACTGCAACGCCGCGTCCATCATGCGATAGGCCATCAATAGTAAAGGGTAGGGGTTGCGCCTCTTTTAGACGTCTGCGCGTCTTTGATGAGGGTTTGGATTTTTTCTTATTAGGCGGAACCGTAATGGTTTGAGTGTCGCTGGTTTGTTGAGTAGTGTCATGTGCTGTAGAAGTCTTAGAATCGGTGGGTTGCATAAACCTGCCTTAACAATAAATGAGAAATAATAAAAGGGAATAAAGGGCGCTGATAACTATCAGCTCCTATAATGTCAGTACTTATGATGCAGGCGATGACGTCCAATCAGCAATAAATTCTTGATGTCGTAAGCTACCATCCGCTTGAGTGAATTTGGCTATGTAATTGCGGCTTTGCTGCTGCCAATAATCAAAAGATGGCGATGAAAGCTGTCCGGTTAGACGCAGCCAGCGTAGATAAATCAGCCAAGTATTCATCACGTCAGACTCGCAGTATATAGATAGTGTTTGCCATTCTTCGTTGGCAACGAGCTCACCGACCATACTACCGTCAACATCAGTTTTGCCCGGTAGACCATATAGACTGGCGACTATGTCCATCGCTTCACGCCGACTGGCACCGTATTGGCTAAATCTGTCCATCAAATCAAGGTGTTTGGTTTGGAAACGGTTAACATAATTGTCAAAACGCATGTTTTTAATACGTGCGCCTTCTTCAAACAGCCAAGGCGCTGACAAATCGTACTGCATGGCGCGGTAAATAAGTACAGGGATGTCGAACCCTGAGCCATTCCAACTGATCAGCTGTGGCAAGTTATCAATATCGCCAAATGCTCGAAAAAATTTGGCAAGAATGTCCTTTTCACTAAACTTGTCCGCGGTCAAGGAAAACAAAGAGAGCTGACCGTCCTTGATATATAGCGCAGAGATACAGACAATACGCTGAAGTGGCAGCCGCATAAAATCATGTCCCGCTTCTTGGATACGAATCGCTTGCAATGCGCTCATGGCATCAGCATCGTTTAAATCAGCCAATTGCGGATAGATACGGCGGGCGGCATCGGTATCCGCTACTGTCTCAATATCGAAGACCAATATCGGGTTGCAAGGTAAGGCATGTGGCATAAATAATCCTGAGCTATCGTTTGTTACGCTTATTTGGTATTGTCATTTATATTGTCACTAATACTGTTATTAAGAGTAGTATCATCAAGACTGTCATCAACATTATATAAACCAGTCGATAAATAACGATCACCGCGGTCACAGACGATAAAGGCAATCACCGCGTTAGGGTTGGCTTTGGCAACTTGCACGGCTGCCCACGCAGCGGCTCCTGAGGATACCCCCGCAAAAATACCCTCATTTTTGGCAAGTTTACGCATATAAACTTCGGCAATATACTGATCAATATCCATCATCTCATCGACGGCATCAGCCTCAAAGATACCGGGCATGTAAGCAGCAGGCCAGCGGCGGATGCCCGCAATAGAGGCTTCCTCATCAGGCTGGAGGCCAATAATTTTGACCTCTGGATTTTGTTCTTTTAAATATTGCGAGACACCCATAATGGTGCCTGTAGTCCCCATAGAGCTGATAAAGTGAGTGATCTTGCCGTCGGTTTGCGCCCATAGCTCAGGACCTGTAGTAAGGTAATGTGCCTGCTTATTATCAGGATTATTAAACTGATCTAGTACGATACCTAAACCGTTATCTTGCATCTTTAACGCTAAATCACGTGCCGCTTCCATGCCTTCATCAACTTCGATTAAAGTAGCTCCATATGCCGTCATGGCATCTTTGCGCTCTTGGGTTGATTTGGTTGGCATTAGTAGCGTTATTGGATAACCGCGCATGGCGGCTACCATCGCAAGAGCAATACCAGTGTTGCCACTGGTTGCTTCAATCAAGGTGTCACCAGGCTTGATATCACCGCGTTGTTCCGCTTGATAAATCATATTAAAAGCAGGGCGATCTTTAACGGAACCGGCAGGATTATTGCCTTCAAGCTTGGCCAACAACACCGCACCATTGGTAATTTGCTCTTGTTCAGGCAAACGCTGTAGTTGGACCAAGGGCGTCTGACCAACGCAATCAGCAAGATCAGCGACTTGAGTGATAAAGTTAGCGTTTGACGGGGTCGTAGACGACATAAGGCATCCTTGTTGATTATTTTAGATAACGGTTTTTAAATGGAAGCTTCTTAAGTAATAGTTTCTTAAGTAATAGCTTAATGCTCAAGAAGTCATCTTAATATTTGATGATAGTTCTTAAATGATGGTTTTTAGCTAACAATTTTAAGGGTTGCTATAGAAACGTATGACCACAATAATAGGTTGAGACGATACTACTGGAACGACTTTATTGCGGCAAATAAAAAGTAGCGCCATTATATCATTTTGTTTTCAACTGCGCTTATCGCATCAATATTTATTGGTAAATAGACCCTGTTTAAAAAAGGGTTTAAAAAATCTGGGCAACTAGATTGCTTTTCAAAATTAACCATTAACCTCAAAGTACTCTATAGCCGTTCGAATACTAAGCCAATATATGAGCTTCAGTAAAGACAACCTCTAATACAAGAAAGACTCCATTGTTTGCAAACGCGCATGTCGCTTATTTATTTTCACCAAACTGCATTGGTAGCACTTACACTTATAAATGCTGTTAAAATACCTACAATATTTAGACAGTTAGCTATATAGGAACAGCGATCTACAGCTGCTATATATAAACGGTATAAACGATAGTGGGGTTTAAATCTAGCATGGCATACAAAAAACGCTTCGATACTAGTAGCGCCTATGGCCAGTTGATTATATTGGTGTTTTTGCCGATTTGTGTGTTGGCAGCAGTCGGTGGCATCTTAGTATTCTATGAGACCATGCGAGCCAGTAATTCAGAGCAAGAAGCTTTAGCAGAAGCGTTCTTAATCCGCTATAAACCGATGGTTACTGAGCTTATTCCTGAATTATTGCTGCAACAAAAGCAGCAGTCAAAAGCAAACGAGGAAAATGCTCAGAACCTTATCGATAATATGGCAGCGGCTAGTCAAGCCGCGCTTGATAAGGGTATACCCGCTGAGCATCTACCCTTATCACAGGTGCACTCAGATCACTATATTGGTACAAGCTTCGGTAGCTTGGGCAGTACCGCGCTCTCAGAAGAAATATTAGGAGGCATGTCTACTTCTGCACAATCAAGTACAGTCGTTGTCGATGAGAGTCAAGACAGTACAGAGCTTGCGCGGCAAGGAGCCGTAGCAAGCCTCGTGTCGATTCGCGAAAGACTCAGTCGTATGCAGTCTGAGCAGCATGTACAGCGTATTGCTATTATCAATGAGAACAATCAACTACTCGCTACGGTGGGCTATGGGGTTAATGAGCCGTGGCCTCTAATAGATGCGTCGCAGCGCTTCTTATCGCAACAAGCCACCCCTATCGGTACGGCTTATGGCAGTGTACTGGGCAATTTTGAAGGTCAAAGGCTATGGCTATTGGTCGATATGGACAACGAGCCGCTGTATATCGCGCGCTATCGTATCGCTATGGCACTGGTCATTACTGGTTTGATCACTATTTTAATCTTATTACTGAGCTTAAATATCTACGCCAAACGCTGGATTGCGCCGATTTATGAGCTGCGTTTGCAGCTACAACGTACCCATGTCGATAATCTCTATAAACCCGTTCCCGTTGAGACTGATGGGGAACTGAACTTATTGCAGCAAGATTTAGTCAGAACCTTACGCCGTCTACATAGCAGCTTTCAAGAGCTCAAAGACCATGCGGAACAAACCGAAGATGATTTACGTCTGGCGTTTGATGAGATGGAAATGCAAAACATCTCAATTCGAGATGCGCGTGATGCTGCAATCTCAACCAGCCAAGCTAAATCTGCGTTTTTGGCCAATATCAGCCATGAGCTGCGTACCCCGCTGAACAGCATTGATGGTTTTATTAATTTGCTGGCACGCCACGGCGAGCTGAATGCTGAGCAAGATCTATATGTGCAAACCATTCGTAAATCTTCTGCGCACTTATTAGCATTGGTCAATGATGTTCTGGATTTTTCAAAGATTGAAGCCGGTAAGTTGGTGCTTGATCGTCATGAGTTTGATCTGTACGACACTATCTATGATGTGGTCGATATGTTCTCGCCAGTCACTGCAGAAAAAGGCTTGCGGATGGCGGTGCTGTTCTATAACGATGTACCGATGCGTATTGTTGGCGATGCACTGCGCCTTAAGCAAGTGCTGACCAATATCGTTGGTAACGCGATTAAATTCACCGATGGTGGTGATGTGGTAGTGCGCGTTGGTTTGGATGATCATCGCGATAATTATTTGATGATTAGCGTGCAAGATAGTGGCAAAGGTATCTCGGCCGCCGATCAAAAAATGCTGTTTCAAAGCTTTAGCCAAGGTGATCCATCTATTACGCGCCAATACGGCGGCACAGGATTGGGCCTAGTAATATCCAAGCAATTAACGCGGCTTATGGGCGGTGATATTGGTTTTTATGATAATGCACAAGAGAACATTGCCAATCAAGGGGCGACGTTTTGGTTTCGGATGCCAGCGCATGTTGATGTGCTAGAGGCGGCCACAGGTCAAACTATTGCGCTGCCTGTGCTTGCTCCACTTGCCAGTGCCAGCGATGAGTTTCACGTTTTGGTATGGATCAATCATACGGCTTCTAGGCAGGTGCTTAAGGCCAGTTTGCAAAACCTACCCATTAAGCTGACCCAAGCTAATTCCTTACCGGGTGTGCTGGAATCGCTAAAAGAGCAAGGCAACTATTGGGATTGGGTGATCGTCGATAACGATACTCAAGACGATATGATGGCGCTGCTCAAACAAATTCGCCTGCATTATCAAGGCAAGCTTGCCGTATTTGGTTATCAGGTCGCCGCCGATCAAGCGCTATTAAATCGCTATCATGCCAATATATTATATGAGCCCTTAGATAAGCGGCAACTCTATGCCATGCTCGATACTCAAAAATCTAGTGCGCCGATACAAACCCAAGCACCGCGCTGGACAGGAGTAACTGTGCTGGCGGTCGATGATCACCTGCCCAATCTGTTGGTGTTAGATGCTCTGCTCAGTGAGCTTGGCATTCAGGTCATCACTGCCAATAGTGGTTTTGATGCCATAGAGCTCATCAGCAAGCAGCAAACTAAAAATATAAAAGCAACCAAAGCCAACCAGCAAAGCCTGTCAAACAAAACGCAAATTTCTAAAGCTCAAGCACATGCGCAGGTCAACAAAACCTCGAAGGACCCTTTGTCTACTGCGGATGTAAACGCTGAAGATAAGACTGGTTCTGATAATAAAAACAGTATCGACTTGATCTTTATGGATATTCAGATGCCGCGGATGTCAGGGCGTGAAGCGGCGGAGCAAATTCGCAAAATCGAAGTGGATGATACTCGTATTCCTATTATTGCCTTAACCGCCCATGGGTTGTCCGATGAGCGTGATAAGCTGATCGCCAGCGGCATTGATGATTACGTGGGTAAACCTATTAGCCAGCCGCAACTGCTGCAAGTTCTACAAAAGTGGCTTGGACGTACGGCAACGCCTCAAGGCCTAACGGCAACCCCCACCAATACCACGCCGCAAACTATCGGTTCTCAAAATCTCTCACCGCCTAATAAAGGCTTAATGACTGTTAATACTGCTGAAACTATTGACTCATTGGCTGTTGCAAATAATGATGGGATAGATGTTGCTCCCCATACCAAGCAAGTAGGTGCTCAAGCAGATAAAAAGATAGCCCGTCCCTTATCGCTAAAAAAAATCCGTGATGACTATTTGCGCGATAGTCAGCCCCGTGATGATTATAGACGTGAGCCGCAGCGTGCTACCCAGCCGCGCTATGAAAATTTGCACTATCAAAGATCGGGGCAAGCACCCTTAAAAGCTCCAGTATACCAAACGCTAGACCGTCCTAAAACGGACGTTATAGAAGGTGAAGGCAGTATAGAGGGCATAGACTCAAAATCGAGCAATCCAAAAGATACTTCTTTAAAGACAAATACTATCGAGGCGTTAGATATTTTAAACTGGCAAGATGCATTGACCCGCTCAGCGAATAAGCCAGATCTTGCAGCCAAGCTCATTATCATGATGCTTGATACTATTGCTGATGAAAAAGAGGTGTTAACCCAAGCGTGGCAAGCCCGAGATCGTAGCATGCTCGCGCAAATTGCCCATCGAATCTTAGGGGGTAGTCGCTATACGGGTGTGCCACAACTGCGCCAAGCCAGCCAAAATTTAGAAGATAAATGCTTATTAAATATTCAACATACGACGCCGGCACAGATTGCTATGCTCAAACCTTATTATGAAGCTTTGTTACTGGCACTGACCAATCTGCAAACGCTTGATTTGTCGCCGTATTCGCAGTTGAACTATCATCGTCTGAGTGAAAATGACATGACTTGGAAAATGATTTGATATTATTTTTATCCTTGTCTTAACTTTATCCTTATCTTAAAAAGTCATCTTATTCTTCAATATTATTTATTTATTGTTATCCCTAAGGACTGTTATGCACGCTATCGCCACTCATCAATATCAGACTCTACAAGTCAGTATTACCCAAGATATCTTAACCGTCACTCTAAGTCGTCCACAGAAAAAAAATGCTATGAGCTTTGAGATGATGCGTGAGTTGATTGTAGTTGCAGGGCGTATCAGCAAAGATAAAACCTTACGAGCAGTTATTCTTGATGGCGCTGAAGGTACGTTTTGTACGGGTATTGATTTGGGTGATTTAAATCAGCCCAAAAATCAAGCCTCTGCATTATGGGAGCTAATTAAGCCAAGTCAAAGTCTATTTCAGCGGGTCTGTCTGATCTGGCGTGATGTTCCTGTTCCGGTTATTGCGGTGCTAGAAGGCCACTGTCTCGGCGCAGGATTACAACTGGCATTAGCCTGTGATGTACGTATCAGTAGCCCTGATTGTAAGCTGGCTATTATGGAGGCGAAGTGGGGCTTAGTACCAGATATGGGATTGACTCAATCAGGGTTTGGGGTCGTGCGTGCAGACATATTAAAAGAGCTGGCAATGAGCGCTCGTGTTATAGATGGCGAACAAGGTAAGCAATTAGGACTGATTAGCCATTGCAGCAAGTCGCCATTAGAGCAGGCGCAAACCCTTGCCGCCGAGTTTGCTCAGCGGTCACCCGATGCGGTGCTGGCAAGTAAGCGTATCGTGAATGCCATGTATCAGCAATCGGCCCTGACGTTATATAAAGAAAAAATGTGGCAACTTAAATTAATGTTAGGGCGCAACCGTAAGCTTGCCGTAAAAAAAGCCAAAGAAGCGGGAACAACCTTTACTAAACGCCAGTTTCGCTAGTTAAAGATAGACGAGCGACTTTCAAAGCTTTGTGAACTTTGAATTTTGGCGGACAAGGGAGTCGAACACTCTTTAAACAGTCTCCTTTATGGTTATTTCATATAATAGCTTTATACAAGAATGACTACATAGCTAAACCGTTTTAAAACAGATATAGGATAGCTGAAAGAAATTTTCGAAGGCTCGAAAAGTGACGCAGTCACACAGCAAGCGAGAAAAATTTTTGCCAGTTATCCAAATTCATGTGTGTGTCCGTTTTATACCAAACCCATAATATATAGTATAATTCAGCTATGACTATACCAACATATACCCTAAAAGATCATGACTTTGGCAAACTCTCGAAGACCGAGAGTAACCCCAGAGCTCGCCAACGTCTCCTTA
>NZ_CAJHBI010000017.1 GCF_904846605.1 Psychrobacter sp. 72-O-c | reverse complement strand
GTTTAGCATAATTAGTAATGGTGTAGTTTATTTGACTCACCATGAGATATTGGCAATAATCTAGTCGGGTTACTTTGGGCTTTTTCATGACTTTATGCTACTACGTTATTCTTGAGGTTAGCAATACTTATTCGGTTTTGCGTAAGTCCTAAGATAAAAAGATAATAGTAGGTACGAACGCTTGGCATCTTAACAAAGCCTATCCATAATGCTACTATGGTAGTTATACACTATAAGGGGTCCCTTATGAGTTACCAACATATGTTACTGGTTACTGACTTACTGTCCGACGCTGATGTAGTCGCTCAAAAAGCCAGATATATCGTTGCCAATCGTCCTGAATCTAAGCTATCAGTATTACATATCGTCGAGGACGATATGGTTCGCTTTGGCTATGAGCTAGTACCAGTTTCTAGTCTTACTGGTGGTGAGGTCGAGGGTAAACACTGGCAGGAAGCACGGGCAAAGCTAGCGCAGTTTATTGAGCGTAATGAGCTACAGGCGGTCAACTCAGAAGTTACGGCTGCTATATCTAACAGCAAAGGCATCGTTAACTATTGCCGTAAAAACGACGTTGACCTACTAATCATTGGACGCCATGAACGTCGTGGTATCGCAGCATGGTTAGTTGGGGCAACAGCAGATGATATTTTGCCGAATGTGCCTTGTGATAGCCTAGTCGTCAAGCTCGATACGCCGGTGCCAAAATAAGATTGGCGTCACTACAAATTAGATCAAAAACTGCTGGTAGATGAAATTAAGGTAATGAGGAGCCAATGGGCTCACGAAAGTTAAAGGCTAACATAGAGGGAAGATAACCAAGCTATTGCAGTTATCAAAGATAATGCACATTTAACAAAGCCAACTTAACAGCAGACGTTAGTAGTGCTATAGTTAAGACTACCTGCTACGAGGAATGCCTCATGAGTTACCAACATATTTTACTAGTCACCGACTTATTATCCGATGCAGATGTGGTGGCACAAAAAGCCAAACGCATCGTCGATAATCGTCCTGACTCCAAATTATCAGTACTACATATTGTCAAAGATACGATGGTTGGCTTTGGCTATGAGCTAGTGCCCGCCTCTAGTTTATATGATGAAATTGATGATGAACGTTGCCAAGAAGCGCGGGCAAAACTCGCACAGTTCTTGGATCGCAACCAATTAAACGCGGTAAATTCTGAAGTAACCACCGCTATCTCTAGCAGTGAAGGCATCGTTAATTATTGTGAAAAGAATAACGTCGATTTATTAGTTATCGGACGCCATGAGCGCCATGGTATCGCCGCATGGCTCAGTGGTGCGACTGCGGATAACATCCTACCTAACGTTCCTTGCGATAGCTTAGTAGTAAAGCTCGATAAGCCAGTGTCAAAACGCAATTAAGGTTATTGTTAATTTATTAAATCAGTTACCAATAATAAAGCGCATTATAGATATTTCTCTATGATGCGCTTTTTTACCTTTAATATTAAGACTGGCGACATAACGGATAGAAATTAGAGCTGAGCTTTAAGCTTTAAACATCAGGCTTTAAACTTCCTGAATAATATCAATAAAGGTCTGCCAAATCGGACTTTGATGACGTGCCTTATGCCAGACTAGCCACCACGTACGGGTCAAATCTATTCCCGCTACTTTTACCTGCACTAACTTATCGCTGGCTAATTCTGCTTGGATAACATGCTGCGATAGACAGCCCAGCCCAATATCAGCACTGACCATATGCTTAATCGCCTCCGACTGCTGAATTGCCATGATGACTTCGGCATCGGGCATGTGTTGTAATAATTGTTCATCGATAACTTGCCGAGTACCCGAACCGGCCTCACGTACTAACAAAGGTAGCTTTGCCAACTGCGCGGAGGTTAGCCGATAGCAATTATCATCATTGTCATACTCTGCGATATCTATTAGCCATTTACTATCACGTTTGGCAAATACCATTAAAGTATCGGTTCGCCATGCTCGCTGCTCAATAACCTTAGTATCCGATGGGCGCGGCATGCCCTCCACCAGCGCAATATCTATATTTAACTGCTCAACCTCACTAACCACTTCTTGGGTATTGGCAATATACATATCAACGTTCGAATCAGGAAGCGCGGCGTATAGCTTGGCTAATAATGGCGGCAATACGTAATTACCTATGGTAGTGCTGGCTCCGATATGAATTTGCTCGGCGTGGTGCTTATGATAATGCTCAAGCGTTAATGACTGCCCCAAGATTGCCTGCGCTTGGATATAGACCGGATGAGCATTCGCATGTTGGTTGAGTCTGCGTCCGACCCGCTCAAACAAAGGCATTTGCAGTCGAGATTCTAACTCGGTTAAGGCACTACTGACCGCAGACTGCGATAAATGTAGCTCTTCACTCGCACGGCTAGTGCTGCCCGTTTGGTAAATACTAACAAATACCGCCAGCTGCTTAAGGGTAATCTTCGGTAAGGTTTGAATTGACTTTTTCATTATTAACTACCCCCTCTCGCTACTAAAATTTCTGCAATTATCTTCATTTATTAACTCGAATACATCATTTTAAACGTATTAACCTAAAAAACCGATAGTTTATATCTTATTAATCTGTTTTTATTATAGATTGACTTGCCCTATAATGTCCACTCATCAACTTATGAGCTTTTGGATTATTGGTAAGTTATTGTTGTTACCACTTTTTTCCTTTGTCAGCCGTTAGATTCATATTGCCACGGCTGTAGTAGTCAATGTAAAAGCAGACACGTTAATAGGATCGTTAGTAATGAATGCCTTTGCCCAATCAGTTGCCAGTTATTTTCCGAAAGGTCGCCATCTTGTAGGGCTTATCGTTGTGCTCATCGGTAGCTTATTTTGCTTATGGCTAAATACCAGCTTGGACACGTGGACCAATGGGCGCATCGTTGGGCTATCGTCATTAACATTAGCCATTTTGATGGGTATGGTGCTGGGCAATACCATTTACCCAAAGGTCGCTGAGCGCTTAAATGAAGGCGTTAACTTTGCCAAAGGTCAGATTTTGCGTTTAGCAATTATGTTTTACGGCTTTAAACTGACCTTTACCCAAGTCGCCAGCGTTGGACTGCCTGCCATTATGAGTGATGCATTGGTGCTGACCTCGACGTTTTTATTAACCTATTGGCTAGGCACTAGATGGTTAAAAGTCGATAAACAAACCACTTTACTAATTGGCTCAGGTGCGAGTATTTGCGGTGCGGCAGCGGTCATTGCAGCGGAACCAGTCGTCAAAGCAGAAGCGCATAAAGTCACTATTGCGGTGGCAACGGTGGTGGTATTCGGTACTATCGCTATGCTGCTCTATCCATTTTTATATCATCTCGGCTGGTTGCAACCGTGGCTCAGCGCCCAAGATTACGGCGTCTATACCGGTTCTACTATTCATGAAGTCGCCCAAGTCGTAGTGGCCGGTAATACGATTAGTCCTGAAGTTGGCGATACGGCAGTCGTGACTAAAATGATTCGGGTCATGATGCTCGCACCATTCTTACTGATTTTGTCTTTTGCCTTGACCAAAGGCGGCAGCGAGAATGGTCAAAAACCGTCATTTATGAACCGTGTCCAGCAAGTTAAAGTACCTTGGTTTGCCTTTATCTTTATACTCATCGTACTACTACACACTTGGCTAAATATGTCTGAAGGCTTAGAAAACGCCATGGTAATGTTAGATGACCTTCTTTTGACTATGGCCATGTTTGCCTTAGGCCTAACCACTCATCTAAGTGCCATCAAACAAGCGGGGGTCAAACCTCTTATTTTAGGCGCGATCATGTTTGGCTGGTTAATCATTGGTGGCGGTCTAATCAATGTAGGCATTAGCTTTCTCTAATTGTTTTTATTTCTAAAGCTTTGGCAACCTTATCTGTACTTTGACAGCGCTAACTAAAAAAACGCCTACGTTATCATTAAGATAGACGTAGGCGTTTTGCTGTAACCCATTATTGATCTTAAATTTATTAGTATTCAAACTCAAAACTCAGTATTAAAACGCGAACTATAGACGAAAAAAAACGAACCCGAAGGTCCGTTTTTTGTGCATTATGTTGTTATCAGTTACTTGTTGTAGTAAGCGACAACCACATTTTGCTAATTATACAGCAACGATGTTATGTGCTTGTGGGCCTTTTTGGCCTTGAGTTACAGTGAACTCAACTTCTTGGCCTTCAGCTAAAGTTTTGAAACCTGAGCCAGTGATTTCGCTGTAATGAGCAAAAACATCAGCGCCGCTTTCTGGAGCGATGAAACCAAAGCCTTTAGCTTCGTTGAACCATTTAACTGTACCTTTCATAGTATCTGACATATCTATAATCCTAATTTTTAATCTATTAATGGTCTAATGACCGGCAAAGCTTGCAAATAGCTACTGAACGATAAATATTAAAACGAAGGATTATAACTAATACTACGAGGTAATGATTTGGTGCAGAACTGCTCTTAAGCTTGAACGTATTATAAGCGCCTTTTCGCGTTAGCGCAAGCATTATCTGGTATTTTACGTGAAAACATTCAAATATGTCGCTATTTTCGTCCTTTTTGCTCAGCTTTACGTCTTATAACGCAGACGACCTATAGGTTTGTTGCTCAGACTAAGCATTAGGTAATCGGAACAAATAAATGGCCACGCTGCTACATATGACCGCCACTATCCATGCTATCCACAGCATATCAGCTGGCAGGCTATAAAATAACATAGTTGTCGACAACGCCATCATGACACTCGCCAGCCACTTAGCATAATGTGGCACCGCATGATTCGCTTCCCAATCACGGACAAACTTACCAAAATAGCGATGGTTGATCAGCCAAAAGTGAAAACGTCGTGAACTACGCGCCCAGCAGCCTGCAGCTAATAATACAAACGGTGCAGTTGGCATCACTGGTAATAACACGCCAATAATTCCTAATACAAAAAATATCCAACCAAGCGTCAAAAACGTCCAACGCACTGTAGGGCTAGCGGACTGGTTGGTCTTAGGACGATAATAAAACGCGCGTTTTTTTTCAGGTATGTCAGTCATGTCAGTCGTGGGTTCAGTAGTAAAAGTAATGTCTATGGGTAATAGAGAACAGGTAGCAATAGTTACTCACATAAGTAATTTAGCATGCAGTAATTGATAAGAACGTTCAAGACTGCTTTTGAGTCGTTTTGCTATTGATACGTATGCTTGTTTAGCAATTAAGTGAACACAACCTCACACGAGGCAGCTGATAAAACGATTGTTTAATAAGCTTGGTTAAACGAAAAAACCGCTCACAGTATAGGCTGGAGCAGTTTTTTGTAGCAAAATAAAGCGATTATAAATACATATTATAATAACGAAAACACGAAAACAATAAAAGATAAAAAGTAACTGAGCATTATAACGACAACATACTTTTCATTCATCTGTTTGTCATTGACCTCACGTTTTCCTAGGGTAATACCAAGCTTTTCAAGAGATACCCCAAAAAAATAAACCGCCAACGAAAATAATATAACTTGGAAAAGAACAGCAAGGAAACTATTGATATCAGGAAATAAAACACTAATCTTAAAAACTAACAAGAGTAAAAAGGCAATTAAACCTGATATGGAGCCATGAAAAAATATAATATCGTGCCAAGTTGCATTGGTTTTATACAAGCTGGTTTCGATATCAAAGCTACTGGGTGCGGATTCTCTAGTAATAGCATCTCTTCTAAGCACGCCCCTATGTACATTTATCTTGCTTACCGTAATGACAAGTACAACAGATGTAAGAATAACCCACAAGAAAACGTATAGATTTAGGATGATGGTTGCTCCATGAATCGATGAAAGAACGGCTCAAATATACTACCCACATTATCACCCTGCATACTGGCAAAATTCAATGCTTGAGTTCTAATTTGAGTAGACTCAAACGTCACAAATATGAGACTTAACTATCTTATCATTCCGATATTTTTCGTTTGTAAATATTCTTCATTTCTATAAAATTACTTTGATAAATACTTTTACTATAGTTATGCTATTTATTGCTCTACAAGCTGCCAGCTAATGCATTACTAGTCTCGTTTGCAATAATTATTCGTCTGAGTTATCCGATACAAAGCTGTCAATATTTATATGCTTCTACCTTAAGGATAACTTTGCCAATAATCCGCGATTACTTTTGGGAAGCAATACTTTTTTGGCATCACGGTAATAGCGATTGGGATTAGTACGGACTTGGTCACTCCGCCAACACTGTCACAGGTTGCTGTCTCAGAAACGTCGTAGTGGACAATTCGCACCGTGTTTTCGGGACAAAGGTCTGAGCAATGAAACTCTTCAATCACTTTCGTACCTTTGTGGACACCTATTACGAGATTGGGCTGCCCTTTTACTGGTTTACGACTGTCTTGTTGGGCGATACTGATTAGCTGCGCATCAGATAGCATGTTTTCGTTGGTGGGCAATGAGACACAAGCTACTAAGCTGATTAATAGTGCGCTTAAGGTAAGCACTTTAGTCTTTGAGGTCATTAGCGTCATATCAATTACTCCTCAATGCAAAGCACCTGTTATTCATCTCTATCTAACTTTGACGGGTAAACTTGAACGTAGTCGGTGCGGTGTCATCAATACTAGTTTGGCTTAAGGGTAAGCGCTATCAAACGTTGAGATGATGCATTAGGCTCCGTATATAAAATTTACATTTATTAAAAATAAATAAACTATAAGTTGATTTAAAAAATATTATAGTTTACCTTTATGCTATTCTCCTCACTTTATCAAAAACAGCATATTTATCATACTCGTTAAAAGCAAGCATAAGATCTTTTTCAACTCTATCTTTATTAAAATTATTACCTTCAATATTTTTTGATTTATTAAAATAAATTGCCAATACATTAGTACAATCGTGACCACAACACATCTGCTTATTATCATAATTTCGGGTTGTATATTGACTATGATAGCTCTTTAATTCCACTATAGTTACTTTTGTAGACGGAGATATTCTAATTAGTTCATTTAACAAAATATCAAAATCTAAAGACAAGCTCCCGTTATCAAACAGAATAAACTTATTGAAATTTAACCTTTTAAACTTTAGTTTCAAATCTTTATCATAATTAACTAGTCTTAAAAATCCTACCGTCTTACATACCTGAATAACTTCTTCTAAAACCTTATCGTAAAAATTATTGCTATTATTTTTTGATTTCTGATCTAAAACTTTATGTATAGCAGAAGACCAAACCATCATTACCTCTATATCATGATAATCTGTAATAAATATGCCGTGATCTAGGCGTTCATCTTTTTTTTGGAAAATATGATCAAAATCAGCATCACAAACTGCATATACCTTTCCTAGATAAATATTATACAAGCTTCTCATAACTTCGATAATATTTTTTTTGCCATTTACTGGAACTAACTCAATTTTATTTTCATCTACTATTCCTCTAAATAGCATTATATCGGTTTTCCCTTCTAAATATAAAGTTATTTTTTCATAGCTAGGATGATTTATACTCATTTTGAAATCATTTATGATTGAAATAGGATCTAATGAAAAATGATCTAATAGGCTCATAGATTTTGCACCTGCTTTTTCCTTAAATCCTCTAAATCTATAGTGCTTTCCCATTGATTACCTATTATCTGTGGTGAATGAGTTGCTATAATAGATTTACTGTTATTAATTGCAGATATTTTTACTAAGTCAGACATAAACTGCTTTTGCCAAACTATATGTAAAGATATTTCTGGTTCATCAATTAAGACTAAAGTGTCTGAATCACTGTTAAATATTAACTGATATAAAATTATAACTTGGTGTTGCTCTCCTGAAGAAAGTTTAGATAAACTCAATAATCTTTCTTCGTTATTTTTACTTTTAGAATCATTAATATCTCTAACGAAGTAAAAACCACGTTTTGAATCTATTTTTACCTTCTTAAAAATTAACTTACTATTTAATATTTCGACAAAAGTATTTATCTTCTCATAAATATCATCAAATGTGGAAAGCTTCTCGTTGGTATCCTCAACATATAGATTTAATACTTTAACGTCATTATCTTCAATATGTGTTATTTCTATTTCATTATCAAAACTATTTCCTTGAGAGAGAATGTCATATTTCATCAATTTTTTTCTTTTGTCTTGTATGTGATCTAGCTGGTTTATCAAATTAGATTTATCAAAGTCATTATATTGCTCTCTATTGTTAACTAATCTTTGTGGAAAAGTCGAGTCTAGTTCTTGAGACTTTATAGAGACTCTAAGACTTGAACTATTTATTTTAGACTTCAGTTTTGCAGAATATCTTTCGATAGCATTAGTATGAAAATTTTCTCGTCCTCCTATACTAGCATCTTTTAAAATTAATCTTTGATCTTGGACAAAATAGGTTTTTTGTTTTTTTGCAAAATCTTTCAACCAATCTGGCAGTTCTAATTTGCTTACTTCGATAACAGGAAAATCAAAGTTTTCTAAGACTTCTTTCAGATTATAGATAGTTCTACCTCTAGTCCTTCTGTCTACCCATCTATCATGTTCCATTCTTCTTAGGAAGGGAAAAAACTCTTCTATGCTTTCTCTATATATGCTTTGGTGTTCTTTCAAATCAATAACACAACTATTTCTATATTCATCATTACATAGTGTTATTTCAATCAAGTTATTTTCTATAATTTTTTGTTTATCAAAAATTTCAAAATTAACTTCATCGTCATCATCATTCAGACTATAGTCCTCATCAAATAAATTTAAGTTTTTAGACTGAACTGAATTTTCCTCTGATGTATTCCGTCTAATAGTCAGATCTCCCATATCTGTTATTAATGATATTTCTTTAAAGTCTAAGCTAGCAAAGTACATAAAATTTAAGGAGAATATAGAATGAATAGTCTTTAGGCATATTGTTTTTCCATAACCATTTGGAGCAGTTATAATTGTTATATCTTTACTCAAATCAAGAGAGTAGTTAAATATGCCAAACATCTCTTTGACTTCCAACTTTTTAAGAATCATGTTTATTTCCTAATGTAATACAGACATTTTAACTCTTTTTATTTTTCAGCATCATACACTTCATAACTATTGTAATAAAAGACTTTAACCATCACTATTAAAAATACTATTAGTAATGGTGACACCATTACTAATAGCTAACTATCAACTCTGCTACAGGTTTTTCAACTCTTCCATCTGCGCCGTCATCGCCATCAACTGCCCTTCTAACTCAGTCAATTTAGCCTTTTCAGCTTCTACTACTTCCACAGGCGCTTTACTGACAAAGCCTTCATTACCCAGCTTCCGCGAGATACCTTCCGCTTGCTTTTGTAGTTTTTCATGAGCTTTACCCAGACGAGTTAGCTCAGCAGTCGGATCAATTAATCCTTTCATCGGGACTAGTACGCGCAGCTGTCCAACCATACTTGATGACGATAACGGTACTTCATCGCCTTCTTTTAGTATGGTTAAGCTTTCTACTTTAGCCAATGCTTTAAACTGATTCGCGATACGCGATAGACGCTCGTCCTCAGCTAGTGAGATATTTTGTAGTAGGACTGGCAGACGTACCGCGTTGCCCAGTTTCATCTCGCCACGGATATTACGCACGCTGGCGATGAGCTGTTGTAGCCACTCCATATCCGCTTCAATTTGCTCACTGATTTGCGCGTCATTCACTTCTGGATAAGCAGCGATAACGATACTTTCGGTATCTTTACGGTTTAGTAGTGGCGCGATAGTCTGCCAGATTTGCTCAGTCAGATACGGCATAATCGGATGAGTGAAGCGTAGCGCGGTCTCGAGCACATGTAATAGCACGTAGCGAATTTGCGCCTTGCGTTCTTCCGATACCGAGTCATCATTGAGGCTGGCCTTAGCAAGCTCGACATACCAATCACAGTATTCATTCCAGATAAACTCATAAATGTCTTTGCTGACCATATCGAAGCGATACTGAGTAAAGTGCTGACGAATATCTTTGATGCTAGAGTTCAGACGGCTGATAATCCAGCGCTCAGGCAGCTCCCAGAATTCAGGCTTGGCCGTTTGATCGATGGCCTTTGCACCACCTTCGCTGTCAACACAGTTCATCAGTACAAAGCGGCTGGCGTTCCAGATTTTATTACAGAAGTTGCGATAGCCTTCCACCCGTTTTAGGTCAAAGTTAATATCACGACCCGTACTGGCAAGGGATGTAAAGGTAAACCGTAGCGCATCAGTACCGTAGGCTGGGATGCCATCGGGGAATTCTTTACGGGTTTGTTTTTCGATTTTGGCCGCGTCTTTGGGATTCATCATATTGCTGGTGCGTTTATCCACCAGTGCTTCAAGCTCAATACCATCGATAAGATCGATAGGATCAAGCACGTTGCCCTTGGATTTGGACATTTTTTGACCATTACCATCACGTACTAGGCCATGCACATAGACGGTCTTAAACGGTACTTGCGGACTTATATTACCGTCAGCATCTTCGTTCTTGATAAATTGCATGGTCATCATGATCATGCGCGCAACCCAGAAGAAAACGATGTCAAATCCAGTGACCAATACGTTGGTTGGGTGGAAGGTTTCCATCACTCGTGGATCAGCGCTGTCATCTGACCAGCCTAAAGTGCTGAACGTCCATAGACCAGAGCTAAACCAAGTATCGAGTACGTCATCATCTTGACGCAGGTTCACGCTGTCAGCGAGATCGTATTTGCTACGCACTTCCGCTTCATCACGCGCGACGTAGATATTACCTTCATCGTCGTACCAGGCTGGGATACGATGACCCCACCACAACTGACGGCTGATACACCAGTCTTGGATATTGCGCATCCATGCCATGTATTCATTTTTATACTGAGAAGGGACGAACTCAATGCGTCCATCTTCTACCGCCTCAATCGCAGGCTTAGCCAGCTTTTCAACCGCCACATACCATTGATCGGTCAACCACGGCTCAACGATTTCACCGCCACGTTCAGCACGAGGGGCTTTTAGCGCGTAGTCTTCAATTTCTTCTAGCCAGCCCTCAGTTTTGGCTTGCTCAACCAACTGTTTACGAGCTGCGAAGCGTTCCACGCCCGCATAAGTAACCCCTACATGATCATTTGGTGTGGTCTCTAAACTTGGCTCACGCGTTTGCAAGTCTGGATAAATTTCCATCTCTGGCAAAATATGCGCATGCCCATCAAAGATATTGATCAGTGGCAAGTCGTGACGACGGCCAAGCTCATAGTCGTTAAAGTCATGGGCTGGAGTAATTTTTACGCAACCCGTTCCAAAGTCTTTCTCAACATAATCATCGGTAACGATAGGTACGACACGACCCGTAATTGGCAAAGTAATGGTTTTACCCACTAAATGCTCGTAACGCTCGTCTTTTGGATTGACCGCGACGGCGGTATCACCGAGTAAAGTTTCAGGACGGGTAGTCGCAACGACTAGATAGTTTTTGCCGTCTTGAGTTTGTAGGTTTTTATCAGTGAAGTAATAGCGAAAATGCCATAGCGAGCCTTTTTCGTCATGGTTTTCGACTTCTAAATCAGATAGCGCGGTTTGAAATTTAGGGTCCCAATTCACCAAACGCTTACCACGATAAATTAAACCATCATCAAACAGACGTACAAATACTTCTTTTACGGTATTCGATAAACCGTCGTCCATCGTGAAGCGCTCGCGCGACCAATCGACCGAGCTGCCCAAACGGCGAATCTGACGCGTGATATTATCGCCCGACTCTTCTTTCCATTCCCAAACCTTATCGATGAAATCTTCGCGGCGCATATCACGGCGTTTAATGCCTTCTGCTTCCAGACGACGCTCAACCACCATTTGGGTGGCGATACCAGCATGATCGGTGCCCGGTTGCCATAAGGTATTGTCACCATCCATCCGGTGAAAGCGAGTCAGCGCATCCATTATGGCGTTGTTGAATCCATGTCCCATATGTAGACTGCCTGTGACGTTCGGCGGTGGCAACGCAATAGAAAACGACTCGTCACGGTCAAAGGTTGGCTGAAAATAACCACTCTCTTCCCAACCTTGATACATGCCATCCTCGACTTCCGCAGGGTTATAGGCATGCTCAAGTTGGCTTAGGGCCGCTTGGATAGATTGGGTAAGGCTGGTCTTAGTATTAGCATTGCTCATAATAAAATGGTCTTATTGTTGATAATGAATATGGTCAAAAAACGAATATATAAATTAGGCAAAATAGTTGATAGAGTGATTTTAACGCAGATAGCAATATTTTGTTAGATGGTAGGGCAATTTAAGAGGATAGATCAGCGAAAATCAATGCTATTTTTTGATTGGTTCTAATTAACCAATATTGGCACATTTAAAAAACCTATCTTCTCAACCAACCAAGTAGCTAATATTTATATAAGTTTTTGAACATGCCTATTTAGCCAAACGCACTTCATTAAACAATTAACAATACCAATTTGTTGGGCTCTCAATATAATAGGTTATAGCCATACTCTAAAATAGGCATTCTGTGTACCTCTTGAAATTATCACCTTACAAACAGCGAGCTACCTTTGTCAAAAAACCATGAGTCAAAAAACAAATCTCAAATACCCGCCTTAACAGAGGGAAGCAGCACAGCTGTTTCTTCTAGCAACGAGAACGAAAATAATGACATCCATGCCACCGAAGAGCTGGATGATGACGATTTTTCGGAAGTTATCAGTGACGAGGATAAAGAAACCATAAAAGAAGTCGCTGGCGATGATAATCTCAGTGCATCCAAAAGCTACGCCAGCATCTTGGTCGAGCAATTCATGGATGCCAAAGAAACCTTTAACCGCTCGCTCGGCTCGTTATTTACCAGCGCTTTTACCGCAGGACTTGAGATTGGTATCAGCTTGTTTATGATTTTAACGGCATTTGCACTGCTCAGCGACGTGCTACCCAATCAATACGCCATCGTTTTAGCATCACTGCTCTATCCACTAGGCTTTATTATCGTCGTCATTGGTCAGTCGTTACTTTTTACAGAGCAGACTTCCCTTTTAAGCTTACCTGTCCTCAATAGAATCGAACCAGTCAGTAAGCTGCTGCGCCTGTGGGGTATTGTCATTGCCGGTAATATCGTCGGCGGCTGTCTGTTTGCAGCGCTGATGATTGGCTTAGGTATTAATATGAAGTTGTTCAGCGTTGCAGATGTTGATGCTTATGCACAGCATGTTTTGGGCTATGAATGGTGGGTCATTTTTGGCAGCTCAATCTTAGCGGGCTGGTTGATGGGCATAGCGGCGTGGCTAGTGACTTCTGCGCGCGATACTCTTAGCCGTATTGTGCTGATATCACTGATTACAGGTAGTATTGGATTTTTGGGATTACATCACAGTATCGTGGGCAATATTGAGGTATTTTCTGCCTTGCTGTATGGCAATACGGTCAGCTTGATAGTTTATTTATGGTTTTTGGTGGTGGTGCTGGTGGGCAACACGATTGGAGGGGTGGTGTTTGTGGCGGTACTCAAAAATCGAACTTTTTTGTTTGAAATCAAAAAGGTTAAACAACAAACCAAGGAGGATAAGAATGACAAAACAACGTGAATAAATGCTCGCTAGCGTTAATGCGTGGCTTTTAATTACGTGATAGTTACTTAATGCAAAAGACATTTATGCAAAAAGGGCGTGATATCAGAGGTGCTTTAGCAAACATTAAAGATGTATACCATAACAAACGCCGAGATGATGCGTTTATTATGGAATGACGTTTATGCTTGATCAGTGTTTAGAGCGCGCGTGCCGCCAAAGTATCACGCTCGATTTGAGCTTTCTTATGCTTACCGCTGAATATTTTTACTAAGATCCCGGCAGTAAAGAACATCACTAAAGTATAGATAGCTGGGGTCATTGACATGTCATAGTTGGACAGTAAGGTTAATGCCATAAATATCGATAGCGTACTGTTCTGTAAGCCCACTTCCATAGTAATTGAAGTTCTTTGTGCTAAGTTTAAGCCGAACACCTTACTTGAAAGATAACCAAGCGCCATAGTTGAGACGTTTAGGAGTAATGATACAGGTCCGGTTTCGATGAAGGCAGCAACGACGATATCTCTTTGGACATAGACCAAAAAAACAACCAAGAAGGTCAAAAATGTAACGCCGAATCTAGACACTAGTACTTGTGAGCTATCAGCTACTCTAGGTGCAAAGCGTCTAATCAACATGCCGATACTAATAGGCACAATGGTAATTACTACTAAGGAGACCATTGTTTTGATGATAGGTAATTGGAATTCGCTACCTGTGCCCATAAAATAAATCAATGAAAAGCTCAGAACAATAGGAATAGTAAAGACGGTTATAACACTAGCAATCGCGGTCATAGTCACCGAAAGCGCAACATCACCTTTGGCTAGATATGTGAATAAATTAGAAGTAGTGCCGCCCGGACACAACACTAGAAGCATAACACCTACCGCATATTCAGGTCGTAATGGCATGATGTTAGCTAATGCAAAACCAATGATCGGTAACATGATCAACTGATTGGTTAAACCAATACCCACTGCTTTAGGATATTTTGCAACGCGTTTAAAATCGTTTGTAACAAGGGATAAACCCATTCCCATCATAATCAAAAATAGACAAATGGGAATAACTACTGAATTTACTAAGGTGACTAGCTGAACACTTTCCATAACTACATCCATGTAGGTAAGACCCGTCTACGGGCCAATAAATAAAATTTTAGTTAAAACATGTTACTAGGTATTTGAGTTAAGTACTTGTTTGTAACTTATAGTAAAATTATTGGTCCTACAAATGTTTTCCGTGGGCTCTATAGTTTTTAGCAGATGATAAAGAACAATATTGCAGGGTGTGGCAGTATTATTTTGCGTGATAGCTTCACTCAATCGGCAGTCAAACTTACGCTTTTGTTATGGAGTGGCGGCAAAAAAACTTGAGGCTTAGCACTAGATAGATTTTAGTGCTGACAGGTTTGTTGATATCGTTATATAGTCGATTCAAAATAAAAGAGACTGTGCGATATCAAACTGAATAACGCGCATAAGTACCTTTTATAGTTTTTCCTAATGTTTAAAGCGCGATTTAGGATTTTCAGTACTTATGACTGCCGTACCGTAAGCGATGGCTTCTACCATGCTGCCCAATTGATTGATATTGCTGACTTCTAAGCGTAGACCATAGATGTGATTGTAGCCTTTGGCCTGCGCTTGGGCACGCATTCGTACTAACGCTTCACGGCGTGCGCGATCCAACAAGGTTTCATAAGTGGTCAGGTTTTTGCCAAATAAGCTTAACGCTTTTGCAGTCACCATCTTAAAATAATCTTGGGCGATGACCACACTTCCAAGCACCATCTCGCTATCACTATTAGCAGCAAGCTGAGGCTGATAAAAGCGTTCGCTTGAAACTAGAATATGACCCAATTCTTGTTCTGAGATAACTAATTGCGCTAAATGCTGACGCTCATGGCGCGCCCCAAAAAACCAACCGACCACAAACAATATAATAAGCGGTGCGTAGTTGAATAACATTTGGGTAATGGAATCGTTCATGGCGTGTCTCTTATCATGACAAACTTAAAAGCTTAGCCAAAAGGATTAAAACGTGGCAAGTCTGCAGCAGGCGTTTGGCTATGATCAGGCTGGTTTTGACTTGATTGATTGGCCGTGCCACTTGGCGGTTGATTATAAGGCGATTGTGGTTGGTTTGATGATTGTGCCATCGGAATTGCCTTGACCGCCGTCCCATATACAAACAGCTCAGAGGCACCTTGTGCAATACTAGAAGTCGAAAACCGTAAGCCAATCACCGCATCAGCCCCTAACGCTTCAGCCTTTAGCACCATACGGTCTATCGCTTCTTGCCGCGACTCTTCTAATAGCTCAGTATAAGCGGTCAGCTCACCACCAACGATATTTTTGAGACCGGCAAATAAGTCCTTACCGACGTGCTTTGAGCGCACCGTACTACCGTAAACCACGTCTAAGCGCTCAGTGATCTGATAGTTGGGCAAGTGCTCAAGATTGGATAGTTGCACAGTCATGGTATTACCTTATAGGAATGATAGGCGGTGTTTATAAACAACATTGCCCTTTGGCATTATTGGGTGCTAAGCACTATTCGAACTGATCACTGTTCAAACTAATCTTTAGTATGGAACAATAAAAACAGTTCCGTTAAATTACCTTCGATGCTATTGGCCATCTGTGCCAGCTTATCTTCGTCAGCGCGCATTTGAGCAAGCTCAGGATCTTCATCATCAATACCGCTCAGCACAATCATTGGTAAGGTTAACACGGCCACGTCTTCGGCAGTATCTTCAGCTTCAAACCAATCGTCAGCCTCATCACCATACATAGCATCAACAAAGCCAATCGACCATGCTACGATATCTGACTCATCTGAAAAGTCGACTGCCACTTCTTCGTTGCCAGCATCTTCGCCAAATGGTAGCTCAATTGGTGTCTCATTTTTGAGCTCGTCCGTGATTGAGGCGCGCCAGCGATGAATACCGTCAATGACGTTTTCTGGAATCTCGCTAACATGCCCTTCGAACAGCGCATCTATCCAGTTAGGTAGTGGACGCCCAATGACAGTAGCGGTCAAAAAGCCATGGGTGGCCACACTATCGAGCACAAATTGGCTCTCTTGATTGTCTAAAAAATCCAGTAATTCATCAAAGCTCAGCTGGTTGCTCATAGTGAGGTGTCCTTAGTCGATAGCTGGCGTCATGCGCAACAGACTATCTGTTAAATGCAATATAGTAATAAAAGTGGTCTTGGTTAAACAAATAAGATGAAGTCATGATGATTAAATAGCGCTTGTTAAAAACTAGCAACCATCAAAAACCAGAAGGCAATTAGAAACGCACAGCCATTATAAATTAAAAGGGATTAAAAATTAGCAATAGTATTCAGCCAGCTTAGCACAGTTAGGTAATAACAAACTGTCGGGGACATTCTGAGCCCTAGGCTAAGAGTTAAGTATTGGCTTAAGTCTTAAATATCGTCATCATCCCAATCGTCGCCATCTTCATCAAAGTCATCTAAATCGTCTAGCTCATCTTTTAATTCTTTGGCCAGACGCTTCTCTTCTAGCAAGTTATCGATTAAACGACGTTTCTCAAGGCTACTTAAGCGGGTACGCACACTGATTTCTGCTTCTTCCACCATTTTGGCATCATCGTCGTCTACGAAATCATCTTCAAAATCATCTTCAATATCAGCGTCACTCATGACAAACTCCTATTATTTAGGCATTAGGGTAAAAATACGTCTTTATATATATGCCTTATAAAGTCTCTAACGAGCCTTGTCAATCATTTTTATACCTATAGTAATTTTAAACTCAGTTATAGGGTAATTATAGACGGTATTATTGGTCTTCGTTTTCGGTCATTAGCACCGCATTACGGACATCAGTTAAGCGCTGAATCATAGCGTCATTACCGCCATCAAATACCGCACATTCACGCTCATAGACAGTTGTCGGACGCTCCAAACTTTGTACTTGGATATGGTTACCGATTTGTTTAAGACCCGCATTAGGCAGCAAAATAAGCATCTGTTCTTTTTTGCCCACACTCTGTAGCAGTTGCGTGATTGCCTCAGTTTGAGCGCTATCACTGACCCCAACTTTAGCCGGTAACGCAAAGCGTGACAGCTCAATATGCTTATCATGGATAATCTTATTGAGCATCAAATATAGCTTACCTAGCATGACACCCGCCAGCGCCACTTTGGCATGGCTATTATCGGCCTTCAGCTCTACAAAAGCACCTCTTTCGTTAAACTGTGGCTCATTGACAGCACTTACGCCCAGTAGCAATGGCTGCTTAAGCAATTCGATTAGCGCTTGATTGAGGAGCTGAGTACAAAGTGCCAGATAAGGCATACGCATCTCAGGGGCTAAACGCTCCAGCATATTGTATTCATCATGAAACATAATCTGTACGTTGACACTATTAAAATCGCGGGCGGCAGACAGCTTGGATCCGCTACTACTCATCTTATGGCTACTGCTGTCATCACTACTGCTATTCGCCTGATTTTGCATGCTACTTGTCGCATTATGGTTAGTAGCGTTTACAGCGTTAGAGTCAGTCGTAGTGCCCTGAGTTTGTTGCGTCCTTAAGTAGGCGTTAAGTTCATCATGAATAGCGGCCGTGCTGACAGTAGTTTTACTGTCGTTAGCTTGGTCATTAGCTTGGTCATTAGTTTGATCAGCTGACTGACGATTATTAGCGCGTTGCCCCACTTGTAGGTACTGCTCACGGTGCAGATCTTGAATATCATGGCTCAGCGCATTGATTTGGTCTTTGGTTGGGCGCGCAATATACCCATAAAGTAACCATAATAATAAATGCAAAAACAGTGAGCCGATGACAAATGGCCACTGCATAGTGATTATTTCACCTTTACTGATGTCCTTTAGCGTCAATGCAACACTACCAATTACCGCATCGCCTTTAGTAGCGATTTGGATAATAGTATCCCCTTGCTGCATGGGCGCATTACCGACAGGCACCAATAAATCATCATTGTTATCCTTAATCAGTATCCGCGCGACATCTTGCTCGCTGGTATAACGATTGGCAATAACACTGAGACTAACACGATCTTTATTTTCTAAAGACAGGCGTGCCTCATCAATCAGCTGGGCAACCATTTGCTCGCCTTTTTGCGCACGGCTTTTGGTCAACTGCTGATCGGTGCTAATTACCAGTAGTAGGGTCTGCAAACAAAAACTAACCAGAATAATAATGGCAAACAATCCTTGCCGCGGCGCTAAATACATCATGATATGGTAAACTTTTTTAGAGAAAGGAAATTAAAAAACGAGGCTATTGCTCATTCTTTGGAAGAGTGTTCTGCTATGTTAGCTTGGTCTGACGCGGCTTTATTTAAGTTAATAGATCATGGCTTAGGTGAGGCGCGCTCAAACTAGAGTTGTTCGACCTAATTATGCTGTGAACAAACGGCCAGCTCGTACTATCTACTATATCACCATAGTGGTCATCATAGGTTTAGCGGATGTCATAAATTTAATCTAATGGCTGTTTTTAAGCGTTTTATCTTAAAGACTTTATTTTAAAGATTTTACTCTAATAGCTTTGTTTCAAAAGCTCTGTTTAAAAAGCTTCATTCCAGTAGATTTTAGCTGTGATACACGCTTTTATCCAACTGTTGTACTTTGCGTGCCATCTATAGGCGCTGCCCAGTAAAGCTGTTATTATTCCTAATCTTATCTGAGCATACAAGGGACAATTGAGCCATGCCAAAAAATACACCTTATTCGTTACCAAAAGACAGCAAAGCATGGCAACAAGCCGTCGATTCTGTAGCTTCACTATTACCTGACAATACCAATTTGCAAGATTTTGACGCGTTACAATCTCTGCCCGTCTTTGCCCTGATTGTGGTACTGCCTGCGCATGTTCATGCACTTGATATTCATCAATACGTTCAGTCGTGGGTTGATGAGCAGCCGAGCTGGCATTTAGTGACGGTAGCAGAAGATACCGAGGCCAGCTTTGTCAATATTACTATTGATACAAGTGGCGTTGATGACGTCGAACCTGCTTATGTTTCTAGTGCCACCTCTAATACCAGCGTTGACGCTAACATCACTGGCACCACATCTAATAAAATGGCTAAACCGCCTTTTGTCCCAGCACAAGTATTTCGTTATTTGCTAGTGCCCGTTACCGATACGTTAATGCATCCTGGCAAAAAAACCGCTGCCGCTCATATCATTGATGATCAGTTGACCACCCGTCTACGCCAAGACTTAGAAAAAAACTACTTAGCAGAAAAAAATAATAGTGCACAAAACGTTAGTGGAACAAAGAGCACAGAGCTTGATAGCTTAGATGTGGTCGATTGTCACATTCTATCTATCGGTCATATGCTGCGCACTCATAAGATGGCCTTCTTTGATATGGATTCAACTTTGATTGAACAAGAGGTCATCGTTGAGCTGGCAAAAACGGTTGGCATTGGTGAAGAAGTCGAGACTATTACCGAAGCCGCTATGCGTGGCGAAATTGATTTTGATGAATCTTTTGCTCAGCGTGTGGCGTTATTACAAGGCATTCCTACTACTGTACTTGATGAGATTTGCGCCCGCCTAACTTTATCGACAGGGGCTCGGACGACTATAAGCGCCCTTAAAGCCTTAGGTTATCATACGGTATTGGTTTCAGGCGGCTTTACTTATTTTGCCCGCTATATCGCTGAACAGTTGGGCATTGATGAGGTACACGCGAACCATTTGGATATCGAAGATGGCGAGGTAACCGGACATGTGCAACTGCCTATCATCAATGGCGCTAAAAAAGCGGCTATCGTCGCGCATACTGCTGAGCGCTTGGGCATTGAGATGTCACAAGTCATCTGTGTTGGCGACGGCGCAAATGATTTGCCGATGATGGCCAATGCTGACTTGGGCATCGCCTATCATGCCAAACCGATTGTGCAAGCGCGTGCGGATGCGGCCGTTAATGTTACGGGACTTGAAGGCGTCCTCTATGCCCTTGGCTACCCAGCGCTGATCCCTGCGCAATAAAGATTGGCTAGAGCTATTTCTTTATTTAGGTAGCCATCTAAAAAACAAGCTAGGTTAATGTTTCTATCGTTGGCCTAGCTTTTATGATTTATACAACTTTTTACGCTGATTTTTAGGGCTGGTTTTTCTTATTGAACTTATTAGTCTTGAATATATTAGCATTGAACATTAACGCTCATTTTACGACTTTTAAACAAGTTATGACTTCAAACAACAAAGGAATGTCCATGACGGCATCACCAACACGACCGGATGCCCCGTCACCGAGTCCGCAAGTAGAGACCGCTCCCGTGCACAACGATAGCCTGAAAAAACGTAGCCCACGAAATGGTAGTCCGCAAAAAGACAGCCCCAAACAGCTATTGGGGGTTTATGTTAAAGGTATCGCGATGGGCGCAGCTGACATTGTACCTGGCGTCTCTGGCGGTACGATTGCGCTGATTGCTGGTATTTATGAGCGCTTGATTAATGCCCTTGGCAGTATTGGCCCTAGCCTTTGGCGCGTGTTTCGTCAAGAAGGCGGTATCAAAGGTTTGCTTGCCGTTTGGCGACATGTCGATGCGACATTTTTATTGTGTCTATTGCTAGGTATTGCAACTAGTTTTGCTACTTTAGCCGGAATTATTAAGCACCTATTGGACAATCAACCGCTATTGATTTGGTCGTTTTTCTTTGGCCTCGTGGTCGCTACGGTGGTTATTTTATTAGCCGAGATTAAACGCTGGAATGTTGTTCGCGCTGGGTTGTTTATTACAGGTTTGGTGGTGGCAGTGGTCATCAGTAATCTACCCTTGCTGACCACTACCCCGAGCTTGCCGTATCTATTCCTTGCTGGCGCGATTGCGATTTGCGCGATGATATTACCCGGAATTTCAGGGTCGTTTATCTTATTGTTGATGGGCGCTTATGACACGGTATTAGAAGCGGTACATACTTTTAACCTGACTGTTATTTTGACCGTCATGGCGGGTATGGCAAGTGGACTATTGCTATTTACCCATATGCTCAAGTGGCTACTATCACGCTATTATCAAGGAACGTTAGCGTTATTGACGGGCTTTATTGCGGGCTCGTTAGTCAAAGTATGGCCATGGAAAACAGATGCCTTAGGCACGCTAAATAGCGATGCAATAAATAATGTTGCCCCATGGCAATACCCTACTGGGGCGCATTGGCTTACCACCTTAAGTCTAATGCTATTAGGTGCCATTTTAGTCTCGTTGCTATCATGGTGGGGTCACCGTAGCAATCGCACTTAAAATATCGCTA
This sequence comes from Psychrobacter sp. 72-O-c, assembly GCF_904846605.1. Classification (GTDB taxonomy): domain Bacteria; phylum Pseudomonadota; class Gammaproteobacteria; order Pseudomonadales; family Moraxellaceae; genus Psychrobacter. Next base: position 55,001 of record NZ_CAJHBI010000017.1, on the reverse strand, counting down.
TAGGTAATCCAATTTAGAAAAGGAACAAAACCATACTAAACCAAACGTCAACTGTTGTCGCAAAGTCGCCCTTACCCCCTTTAGCTTTATTCTCCAAGCTCTCATAATGGTTCTATTGGAATTCACCTTATGATTAGCGAGATGAATGATGTTTTCAACTGTATTTTCTATGATAGGTATAAGCACATTAGATTTAGGCACATGGAGCGCTGGGGCGCTGCTTGGTTATGGTCTATTAGCAGGCTCGATTGCGGCGCTCGCTCTGTCTTCACAGCGTTGGCTGCTGTGGTATCTGTTCGGAGGCATGGTGTACTGGGTAGCCGTTGAAGTCATCCAGAGTTTATTATTACATTGGTTCGTACTGTCAGAATGGCACAGCTATGTGGCAGCGATGGGTATCAGTTGGCTGCCCTTAGGGGTCTGGGTATTATATCGGGCGCTACGTTACGATGATGTCAGTCAGTCCATACAGCAACAGCGTGAACTAGAAGCCGCCCGCTATATTGAGCATACGCCTGTTTATGATGCTGATTATCAGCCGCGCTTTCATTAGACCTATCACAAGCAAGTCATGGACGAGCGAATGTTACAAGATACTCAACGCTCTCTACGTAATTACTAAAGAATTAAGACCCGTCTATGGTTTATAATGTAGTTATATAATTGTAGTAAAAATTGCTATAAAGTACGCTTTATTTCATTTCTTATTCTTTAGGAGTTAAACTATGTTTACTGTTCCTGTTTTAAATGTAAAATCCGATCCATTAGATGTGCTATTGACGGCAATTGGCTATAGATTGTCAATGCTGGCTGATAGCGATAGCGAAGAGTTCGAATCACTACTGGCTGATCGTAAAGTCATCATCGAGTTTGCCAGTAAAGAGGCTGATATCGCACGTTATTTTAGCTTTGATAATGGCGAGTTTACCCAACATAGCGGCCATGCTGACAAGGCAGATCTAACGATTAGTTTTAAAGATTCAATGACTGGCGTTAAGCTATTGACTAAAGGCAGTCTTCCCGCCTTTATGACCGCGGTTCAAGAAGGCAACCTGAGTATAGAGGGCGACTACAGCTTAATGATGTGGTTCAATAAGCTTGCCAAACATATCGTGCCAACTATTCCTGAAGAGCTAGAACCTTATATTACCCGTGCTAAACCTTATGCTTATAAGGCGCAGCAGTTTGCTGGTCACTGGATTGGTGTGGCTAAACATAAGCTTGGCAAATAATTAATTAACACAATAATCAGTGATACGTATAGCAAATGTACTCATAATCACTTGTTAACACATCTCTGATATTCTCATTAAGGTTGCGGTATACTACGGTTTCCGCAGCTTTTTTTATGGATTAAATTTAGAGTTCATCTGGGTTTAAACTTATTTAAGCCTTTATTTATCTCGTTTTATTCTCTTATTATTTATTCATATCTTCTGTTTTTTATAGCACTTATTATACATACCACTTATTATATGTGGCACTTATTATAAAAGGACTTCACTCATGGCAGGATTGCTTTCAATAACAGAACCTACCGCCAATACTACCGACACCGTAGACGACTTCTTCGCTACCCCTACGTTAACAACAGACGCAACAGACACATCCAGCAAACACAGCCGCGAACAGATTGCGCAGCTGTTTGATTTGCCATTAATGGATTTGTTGTTACAAGCACAAACCATTCATCGCCAGCATTTTAAGGCTAATGAAGTACAAATTAGTACCTTATTATCAATTAAAACCGGTAACTGCCCTGAGGATTGTGGCTATTGTGCACAATCCGGTCATCACCGTGATAAGACCAAACTACAGGCAGAAAAGCGCATAGACGTTGACAAAGTGATTGCTGCTGCTAAACGCGCAAAATCTAGTGGCTCATCAAGATTTTGTATGGGAGCCGCATGGAAACATCCGAGTGCTAAAGACATGCCCTATGTAGTCGAGCTGGTCAAGGAAGTTAAAGCCTTAGGGTTGGAGACTTGTATGACCTTGGGCATGCTTGATACCAATCAAGCTACCCAGTTGGCCGATGCAGGATTAGACTATTACAATCATAATCTGGACACCTCACGCCGTTACTATGAGCAAGTAGTCAGTACCCGCAGCTATGATGAGCGACTAGATACCATCACCAACGTGCGCAACTCGGGTATGAATGTCTGTAGCGGTAATATCGTCGGTATGGGCGAGAGCCGTGATGACCGTATTGATTGGGTACATGAATTACTCAAAATGCCCAAAGCGCCTGAGTCCATTCCCGTTAACTTATTGGTTCCTGTTTCAGGTACGCCCATTGGCGACAAAATATTAGCAGAGGGTGAGCTGTCAGTCCTTGAGTGGATTCGCACTATTGCAGTTACGCGTATTTGTTGCCCGAGCAGCTATGTAAGACTGTCCGCTGGGCGTGAGAGCTTATCGGATGCCGAGCAAGCTTTAGCCTTTATGGGAGGTGCTAACTCGTTCTTCTACGGTGATAAGCTGCTAACCACCGGTAATGCCAGCCAATCAGGCGATGATAGATTGATGCGTGAGCTGGGATTGACCAAACAGTTTGCTGCGCCAAGAGCACCCAAGCACTTGCCAGTAGTTGATGCTATGAGCGGTCATCAATCCCAGGTGATGATGGCAGAGTAATTTAATTGCGTGCTGCTACCCTTATCCTTCGGTTGTCTGCGCTAATCTTGCCAGCATTGCAACCGTTATAACCTAGGTTTGGGCTTGTCAGCGTTTATCGATAGTAAGAAATAGAACATTAAGAGACCAAATAATAAAAGACTGATAACAAAGGATTAGGCCATGGCGGATTATTTTAACTGGATTAAAGCGGCCCACATTATCTCAATGGTCACTTGGTTTGCGGCAATTTTTTATCTACCGCGCTTGTATGTTTATCATGCAATGAGCGATGATAAGATCAGTCATGAGCGCTTTATCATTATGGAGCGCAAACTATACCGCGGTATTATGACCCCATCGATGATAGCAACTTGGGCCTTTGGTTTGTGGATGGTATTTTTGGGTTGGGATGTATACAAAACCCAAGGCTGGCTACACGTCAAGCTACTGTTAGTGGTTCTACTTTCTGCTTATCATGGCGCATGTGGTTTTTATCGTAAGAAGCTGGTTGATAATCCACAATACAAGTCACATGTTTTTTGGCGTTGGTTCAATGAAGTACCAGTCTTTGCTTTAGTCATCATCGTCATTTTAGTGGTGGTTAAACCATTCTAGAGTTTGTACACCTCTAAGCTGACTTTGAAGCCATTCTAAAATAAAAAGCGTCCGCAACCTTGATAAGTTGTGGACGCTTTTTTATGTTTAAATAAACGGGCTTTGTTAAACAATCTATATTAAACAGTCGGGCGCATGATTTGATAGACGTTGCTCAAATCATAAACTCGATAGCGAGCAGGCTCACGGCGACTTTCTCCGGCATAACTTAATATTAGCGCTTGTTTGTCAGCTTCATCGACCCAGCCAACAAACAGCCCGCTATGCTCGACACCATTGTAGCCGTGATTGATGTAATACAGCCAGTCACCCACCTCAATCTCACTACTATTAGCATAAGGCCCTTGGCTATAAGCGCCTTTATGTACCGTGTCTCGCGTTACCCCTGCCCGATTAAAAACGGCATTAAGATAATCCCAACAGCCACCTTGAATAATGGTACGCTCATTTAAAGCCATAGCACGCGCTGTACTAATAACTTCTCGGGCAGCGGTGCTACTTTGGGTCTCAGCCCTGCTTAGCAGCGGTAAGTATTCACTATCCACATTGTCATAACTACCAGATAAAAACGTAGGTAGTACGGCTGGCGATTGTCGTTGCACGTCAGGATAACGATAAGAAGTAGTAGCAATAGGTTTGCTTAAAACCTGATTATTAAAGTTATTAAAACGGTTAAGACTAGAAGCAGGTCTAGGATTAACAGCGTTCGTTCGATCGGTACGAACACGTTGAATGGTTGAGCGGGTGCTAATCTTGGCAGCAGGTACTGCTACTGATGATCGTGTGTAGCGAGCCATTAATTCAGGCTGGGCTGATTTTTGTGCAATAAGCGCGCTCATACTATCGGCATGGACGTAACTTGTACATCCTAAGAATAATGTTAGCAACGCGGCAGCAGGGGCTTTTTTTATAGTGGTGAGTTTGGTTATAGCAGATTTAGCAAATAATACGTTATGCGAGGCAACAGCCAACAATGGTGGCATGACCAGCTCCTTGTCAATATGGTAGTGATAATCAGGTTATCAGCTTGTAGTTATAAACCATTTAGACCAGAGACTGCAAGCACTATTAATTACGGTCAGGCGATAAAAGGAGGACAAATCAAGATAAAAGGTAGGGAAAAAAACCGGAAGAATTAAAACAAAAAAGGAAAGAGGGAAAAAAAACAGGATTAAGCGTTGCTCATTTTAATCGCTGTTCATCTTAATATTGGCATGGCGTTTGTTTAGCGCCTGCCCTTCTAATATAGCTTTGGTTGCTTGAGCTTCTTTTTCATTATCAAAGCCGTTGATATGGTATTTACGTACACTGTCAGCACCAACGATCTGTAGCTGCTCACCATCTAGGGTGATTTTATCACCTTCTACCAGAAGGATATGGTTACGTTTACCTTGACTGTCATGTACCAGTTCACCATCTTTCACCCATAAAATACCGCTACTAATATGACCGCTCATGGCTTTTTTACGCTGTTGTCGCTGCCGATTAAAAACAAAACTACCGACAATCAATAATGCAAGCGCGCCAATAGACCATCTCACAGGTAACAGACTCATCACCATCGCTACGGCAACTGCGCCTACTAATAACGCCGCACCAAACCAAAACAGCCCATTGTCTAGTGCTTGGGGCTGTCCTTGTAAGGTAATCTTTGCGCCGTCATCAGTCAGCTTAAGCATGCATTACTACCTGTTGCGAGATCATTAAATAAAAATTAGAAGGCAGCTAAAAGTTAATTGAAATAGCAATTAGCGATGAAAACTATTAATCTAACGAAGTTACCAGCCTAAAGCAGTCTTTTGCATAGTAATAAGCTCAGCAATACCTTTTTCGGCTAGGATCAGCATGTCATCAGCTTGGGCACGGGTAAATGGTTTTTCTTCAGCAGTACCTTGCAGCTCGATAAATTCGCCTTTTTGGGTCATAACCACGTTCAAATCAGTATCACAGCTGGCATCTTCTTCATAATTTAAGTCTAGATAAGCTTCGCCATCTTTCATGCCTACAGAGACCGCAGCGACTAAGCCAATGAGTGGATCAGCTTTGAGCTTTTTGGTTTTTTGAATACTTTCAAGCGCATCGATTAACGCGATAGCAGCACCGGTAACACTGGCAGTACGCGTGCCGCCATCTGCTTGCAACACATCACAATCGAGATAAATAGTATTTTCGCCCAGTTTGCTTAGGTCAATCATAGCGCGCAGGCTACGACCGATTAAGCGTTGAATCTCTTGGGTACGACCCGATTGCTTACCGCGCGCCGCTTCGCGTTGGTTACGAGTATTAGTCGCGCGAGGCAACATACCGTATTCAGCAGTAATCCAGCCTTTGCCCTTGCCTTTTAACCAGCGTGGGACGCCGGATTCAACACTGGCGGTGCATAATACTTTGGTATCACCAAAGCTGACCAACACTGACCCTTCGGCATGCTTGGTATAGTGGCGCTCAAAGCTAATCGAGCGAAGTTGGTCGAGCTCACGGTTATCAGTACGCATAAAAATTCCTAATACAAGGTTATAAAAGCAGTCTGTCTGTAGATTTTGAATCTATAGTTTTTAAATCTGCTTTTTTTGAATCGGTGTCTATTTGATTAACAAACAGTAAATCAGTAAATATTTAATCAATAAGTAGCCTATTAAAACATATGATAATAAACAATTATCAGGCAGCTTAGCAGGCTTAAATTATGAGATATCCTAACGTGACAATGGTCTAATAGCAAGATACGTGTCGGCTCACAACTTGTCATTTTGACCAAGGTTATAGGCAAAACGAAGGCAAAATTGCCTTTGTTTTGCCTAATTTTAGTATCGAAAAACGTCTGTTTTTCTGACTATAGTCTACGTTAGTCTAAACCTTCCATCTTACGCAATTCTTTACGAAGGATCTTACCAACGTTTGATTTTGGTAGTTCATCAACGAACTGTACATGACGGGGACGCTTGTAGCCGGTCATGTTCTTTTTGCCAAAGTCGAGCAATTCTTGTTCAGTTACGTTGCCCTTTTTGACCACAAAAATCTTGGGATCTTCGCCACGTTCCTCACTTGGTATACCAATCGCGCCGCACTCTACTACCGCTGGATGTTCACTTATGATCTCTTCGATTTCATTAGGATAGACGTTGAATCCAGAAACTAAAATCATATCTTTTTTGCGGTCAACGATTTTGATAAAGCCTTTTTCATCCATGATACCGATGTCACCCGTTTTTAAATAACCAGTCGCCGTAAAAGTTTCCGCTGTTTCATCAGGACGGTTCTGGTAGCCAATCATCACTTGCGGGCCTTTCACACAAATCTCACCGCGCTCACCGATGGCGACTTCACTTTCGTCATCATCAATCAATACAACGTCGGTGCTAGACGCTGGAATACCAATTTTGCCAGTGAATTCAGCAATAGTCATCGGATTAAAGGCTACAACTGGTGAGGTTTCAGACAAGCCATATCCTTCGACGATAGGTAAGCCTGTAATTTTATGCCACTCTTTTGCAACGCTAGGCAATACTGACGTGCCGCCACCAATAGCTGCCTTTAAGTTGGAAAAATCTAGTTCCGCAAAGCTGTCTTTATGCACCAAACCATTAAATAAAGTATTTACTGCTGGGATAAATGAGGGCTTATATTTGGCCATTTCTTTAATCAGACCATCTAAATCACGCGGATTCGGAATCAATAACCCCGTGTAGCCTTCGTACATGCCATACATACCGCAAACCATAAATGAGAACACATGGTATAGGGGTAACGCGGTTAAAATCACATCGTCAGCGTTAGCATCATCTTCAAAAGCGCTGTTCATCAACACGCTAATCTGCAGCATATTAGCGACTAAGTTACCGTGAGACAGCATTGCGCCTTTGGCCACACCTGTCGTACCACCGGTATATTGTAACAAGGCCACATCGTTTAAATTTAGATCAGGACGCTTATACTTGCTGGCCGATACCGCGTTTAGCGCCTGCTTAAAGTCAATGCTTTTAGGCAAACTATAAGAAGGAATTATTTTTTTGATATGGCGCGCAACTAGATTGACCACAGTGCCTTTGACCAGTCCTAGCATATCACCAAGATTACAAACAACGACGTGCTCAACTTGGCCCTTATTTTCAGCTTCTTGATAAGTCTTAGCGAAGTTTTCAACAATGAATAAGGCTTTTGTGCCGCTATCACGCAACTGATGAGAAAGCTCACGGCTGGTATATAACGGGTTAACGTTGACCAAAACCATGCCCGCACGGATGATACCGAGGGCAGCAATAGGATACTGCAAAATGTTAGGCATCATTACGCCAACTTTGTCACCTTTAACCAATCCTAGCGACTGTAAATAGCTGGCGATCTGACGGCTATATAGATCGAGTTGCTTATAGCTTATCGAGGCACCCATGCAGATATAGGCAGGTTTTTGCCCATAACACTGAAAGTTACGCTCAAAGACCTCAAGCAAAGAGGTACTGTTATCTGGCATATCAATAGTGGGGCTGATACCATAGCGCTCATAAGCGTTGAGCCACGGTCTATCGCTAGGGATGATCGGCATAGTCGGAAATGCGGTCATCTCAGCTACCGATTGGGCATCATTCACGCCCGCTTCTTTGCCTTTGCTTGGCTTATGGTCAGGCGTTGATTTATTGATACTGTCCGTCATAACTTTCCCTAAATGTTACCATTAAAAATATAGAATAATCTAATGAAGATGCAAATACAGTGTTCGTTGGTGACTGTTCGTTAAACAAGAAACCTGTTATAGATAATATATAGATAAACAGTCATTTTCTGAACCAACAGCCATTATAGCAGTCGCCAATCTAGTTATTAATCGGTCACTAAATTTAAAACGCTAAAATATCTTTATAAGATTTGTAGAGCCCAAGCCCAGGATCTTTTAGAGCCAAATAGAGGGTAATATTGACGGGCACTATAGCAGTTTTGCCAAAAATTCTCTATGTGTACTGTCTATCCTCAACTAAAAACGTTAATAAAAAAAAGATAAGGCCGCACATAGGCAACCTTATCGTTTTTTTGTTACTGATTAACATTTAACTTATGGTAAAACGCTGAAACTAACTTTGGCTTCGATTTTGACACCAGCTCTAGCTATTATTTAGCTTGTCTATCTTCTTCAAGTTTACGCAAATCTTTATGTAAGATTTTACCGACGTTTGTCTTTGGTAGCTCATCGATAAACTCAACATGACGTGGGCGCTTATAGCCAGTCAAATGCTCTTTACCATAGGCAATGACCTCTTCAGCGGTAAGGCTAGTATCTTTACGTACCACAAAAATTTTCGGAGATTCACCACTTTTTTCGTCTGTAACACCAATGACACCGCATTCTAAAATCTTTGGATGACCGGCCATGACCTCTTCAATTTCATTCGGATAAACGTTAAAGCCAGAAACCAAAATCATGTTCTTCTTGCGGTCGACGATGGTCACATAACCATCTTCAGACATAATGCCGATGTCGCCAGTACGGAAAAATCCGTCCGGCGTCATAGACTCAGCCGTGGCATCTTCGCGATTCCAGTAGCCTTTCATCACCTGTGGGCCACGAACGCCGATCTCCCCACGCTCGCCAAGTGGCACCTCATTACCCGCTTCATCTAGGATCGCGATGTCGGTAGCAGGCATAGGTACACCAATCGTGCCGGTAAACGTCGGACTATTATAAGGGTTGGCAGTCGCGACCGGAGATGTTTCAGACAGACCATAACCTTGAACAACAATATTACCCGTTACCTGACGCCATTTTTCTGCGGTTGCACTTAGCACTGCCATCCCGCCACCCATCGACATACGCAACTTACTATGGTCCATGGCTTTAAATTCTTCATTATTGGCAAGCGCATTAAATAAGGTGTTTACCGCTGGGAAGAATGCTGGTGGAGTAGCTTTATATGCTTTTAACAAGCTGTCAAGGTCGCGTGGGTTGGGCACTAATAGCACGACGCAACCTCGATACAGACCGAACATACCACAAACCGTGAATGAGAAAATATGATACAACGGCAAAGCCGTCATAATCACGGGCTGCTCACCCCTGCGATCAAAATCATCAAAGGCGGTGCCCAAAAAGGTATTAGACTGAATTAAGTTTGCTACCAAGTTTTTGTGAGTTAGCATCGCGCCTTTCGCCACACCAGTAGTACCACCAGTATATTGCAGGACAGCGATATCATCGAGCACAATATTGCTGGGACGCTTGTACTTACTGGCAGTGACTTGCTTAAGCGCATCTTTGAAGCTCACGCTATTGGCAATCTTGTAGTCTGGTACTAGTTTTTTGACATGACGGACGACCGTGTTGACCATGAAGCCTTTGAGCGTGCCCATCAAGTCGCCCATGCCCGTAATAACCACATGATCCACTACTTTACGGCCAATATCTTGATAGGTTTTGGCGAAATTTTCGACCATAATCAGCGCTTTGGAATCAGAATCGGTCAGTTGATGTTCAAGCTCTCGGGTCGTGTATAACGGATTAACGTTAACCAAAGTGAGACCTGCACGCAGTACGCCAATGACGGCTACGGGCAATTGTAAAATATTGGGCATCATCACCGCGACTTTATCACCTTTGACCAGTCCTAATGACTGTAGATAAGCGGCAAATTGGCGACTATATAAATCCACTTCTTGGAAGCTTAGCGAAGAACCCATGCATATATATGCCTTTTTGTCGCCATTTTGAGCAAAACTTTGCTCAAAAATATCGATAAGCGAGGTATTGTCAGCCGGTAAATCGATATCGTAGGTCAGTCCAAGCTCTTCATAAGTTTTTAGCCAGACTTTATCATCACGACGGGTTAAATTGCCTTGGCCTTGATTGTCCATAATCTTGTTTCTCCTAATGAATTTTATGCAATTAGCGGTGAATACCCCTTTGTTCTTTAACATACACACTTTGCTTAAACTACTCAATACAAAAAATTGGCACTTGAGTCCACGAAGTTACTTGACGGACAATAAAATCATTTATATCAACATCTTATAAAGATAATAACGAGGTCTTTAACAGTCATTAGATAAATACCAATAAATGTTTACTATATACTATTTCATGCTTACTTTCTGTTTAGAAGGGTGCGTATTGTTGTTTACCGCAGGTTGGAGGGCGTCGGCAAGCTCCGTTAACTGTACAAACCCGCGACGTAGACCGTTAGGATCACTCACAGTTCGATAGCTTAAGCTCTGATTAGCAAGCTGTTTACTGTCAGTATATTGCCAGTTGTTGATATAAGGGCTTTGCTGTAGGCGCTGACCGAAACCGGCGACTGCCACCGCAAACTGAGTGTCAGGATGAGCTTTATTTAAAGGGGCGCTTTTGCTAATTGATTTAATCGGTATATCAATAAGCTGGGATTTTGAGTTTTGCGTGGCTTTATAGCGTATTTTTAAGAAGCCTAATTCTGTACTGTTGATATTCTTTGCTGACTTACGGGTATTCTGCGCGGCATTTTCTTTATAACGGCGCGGTGCAAAAGTACCCGTTTGACCTTTGGGAGTAATCTCAAACAATGCCACTACTGCCTTGCCTGCTCCTAATTCTCCGGCATCAACTTTGTCATTATTAAAGTCTTGCTCAGCGAGCACGCGGTTTTCGTAGCCAATCAAACGCCACTCTTCAACTTGCTCTGGATTAAATTCAATTTGAATTTTAACGTCACTAGCAACGGTATTGAAGGTGGAGGCAAGCTCGTCACTCAGTACTTTTTTAGCTTCCGTTAAGCTGTCAATATAGCTGTAATTGCCATTGCCGTTATCGGCCATTTGTTCCATCATATAATCGTTGAGATTGCCACGACCAAAGCCGATAGTTGATAGCGAAATGCCGCGATTGCGTTTGGCTTTGACCAAATTTAGCATCTCGTCAACATCGCTAATACCAACGTTAAAATCACCATCAGTTAGCATCAAGATACGGTTGATACTGCCTTTTTTTAGTGATTTACTCGCCTGCGCGTAAGCTAACTTAAGAGCATCTTCGCCATTAGTACTACCTGCCGCTTGTAAACCATCAATTGCCGCTTGAATAGTGGCGACATCATTACCACGAGTCGCTGGCAATACCACTTGTGTACGCCCTGAATAAGTGACGATACTGATACTATCTTCAGCACGCAGTTGCTTGGATAATAGATTCAACGTTGACTTGGCAAGTGGTAATTTATCTTGCGATTGCATCGACCCTGACACATCGACCAAAAACACTAAGTTGGCAGGCGGTAGCTGAACACTTGTACTGTCAGTTTTACCAGATTGCCCCGGATACATGGTGTCAATGGCTTTAATACCGACTTTTAGAATTTGATTGCCTTGCTCTACCTTATCCCATGGCGAGTCGACAATCTCAGTCTCAACCACAAAAGGAGCGCGACCAAGACGACGACTGTTCGAGAAGTCATAAGGAAAATAATTAATCATCTCCTCAACTCGTACTGCTGCGGTAGGTGGCAATTGGCCTTCATTCAGATAGCGGCGAACATTAGCATAGCTGCCAGTGTCGGTATCGATAGATAAAGTGGCGACTGACATATCGGCCGTACGATGAACGGGATTTGCTGCGTTCTTTTGATAGTTATCGCGTGCTTCTGGTGCGACTCTTATTGATGATGGCATAACCGTAGACTGAGATGCTGAACGCGTGAGCATATTGGGGCTGTTGGTACTATTGCTGGCATGGTCAGCACTTACTATTCCAACGACTGGGGTAGCACCTGAGACCACAACAGGCGCTGAAGGCTCTTTGTTAGTTTCAGGCTGTTGGCTTACGGTGCTGCTAGACGTTTCCGCTACGGGCTTACTCATCTGCTGTGTACTACAGGCACTCAGACCGATACTGGTTATAGCACTTATCAGTAAAACAGTACGGTTAAGCTTGTAAGTACGCGTTCGGATTGAATGGGACAACAACATAAGCAGCTTCCTTGTGCCTTATAAGCAGAGAATTGAGCAGAGTTTAAATAATAATTAAACAGCTATTAAGCCAAGCAAAAAAAATGAATAACTTGTCGATATTTTTTACCAACGATTTTTACTGATAATTCTTAACTATATGTGGCGCTATTATTACCAGCTAAGCTATTGGTTAAACTATTAATTAACAACCAAAAACAATTAGATTAACTATACTTAACTTAGATTATAAAATCTATCAATAAAATAGTAATTGTCGCGTCATGACCTGTCGTCTATTACGGCAGACACCTTTTTAATTGTCGCGATTTCCTTTACGATAGCGCTATCTTATTTTTATTTTCAGCAAAGCTTTTAAGCATGTCATCATGCGTTAAGTTAAAAGCAGAGTAGTCGTTATTTTTAGAACGATTGGCCAATATGATTTGACAAAAATAAACGGGTGACTTTGGGAGCTTGCAAATAGTTAAGAACGATGAAGAACAACTTATTCGAGTGTTCTTTAACAAGTCATTATAAAAATAACGTACTATTTTTGCTCTGGATGAACGATACCCCATCGCATAACCCAACTGAACGACCCTATTTAAAAAACAATATTTAAAATTGATAAGCGAACCCTATTTTATGCCTGATGTCATTGATAACACCATTAATCCCGTCGTACCTAACGATGCAATGGACACCCGTTCTGTAGCGGAGTTCACCGAGCAAGCCTATTTAAATTATGCCATGTACGTCATCATGGATCGGGCGCTACCTAATATCGCTGATGGTCTGAAACCCGTTCAGCGACGCATTATTTTTGCCATGAGCGAGCTGGGTCTTAAGTCTACGGCTAAGCCCAAAAAGTCTGCTCGTACGGTTGGTGACGTACTGGGTAAATATCATCCACATGGTGATAGCGCCTGTTATGAGGCCATGGTATTGATGGCACAGCCGTTTAGTTATCGCTATCCGCTGATTACTGGTCAAGGTAACTGGGGCAGCCCTGATGATCCCAAATCCTTTGCCGCCATGCGTTATACCGAAGCAAAAATGTCAGCCTATGCCAATACGTTATTAGCAGAATTAGGTCAAGGAACCGTCGATTGGCAAGATAACTTCGATGGTACGATGCAAGAGCCAACGACTCTACCAGCACGCCTACCCAATATCTTATTAAATGGTACGACTGGTATTGCCGTAGGTATGGCAACCGATATTCCGCCGCATAATCTTAACGAAGTAGTACGTGCGGCTATTCGCTTGCTTAAAAATCCTGAGCTATCAGTCAAGCAATTGACTCAGTCGATACCCGCGCCTGACTTGCCCACCAGCGCTGAAATCATTACCAGCAAAAAAGACCTACAAGCTATCTACGAGAGTGGACGCGGCAGCTATAAAATGCGTGCCACTTATCATATCGACGATAAAGAGAAGAATTTAGTTATTATCGATGCGTTACCCCATCAAGTATCAGGTAATAAAATCCAAGAGCAAATCGCTAAGCTGATGACGGATAAAAAACTACCTTGGGTCGTCGATATTCATGATGAATCGGATCACGAAAACCCGTGCCGTATCGTCTTGGAATTACGCTCAACTCGGGTCGATGTCCAGCGAGTCATGAGCCATCTATTTGCTAGCACTGATCTTGAAAACAATTACCGCATTAACATGAATATGATTGGGCTAAACGGTAAGCCGCAAGTCAAAAACCTAAAAGAGATATTAGAAGAATGGCTCATCAGTCGCCGTTCAGTGGTCATGCGTAGATTGCAATATCGTCTCGATAAAATTGATAAACGCCTGCATATTTTAGCGGGACTGTTGGTTGCTTATCTAAATATCGACGAAGTCATTCGTATTATTCGGGAAGAAGATGATCCAAAATTAGCCTTGATGCAAGATTATGATTTAACTGATATTCAGGCTAATGCCATTCTAGATATTCGTCTGCGCCAACTGGCAAAGCTACAGGAGATTGAGCTCAGACGTGAGCAAGATGAACTGGCAGCTGAGCGCGCTATTCTTCAAGAGTATCTCGATAATCCGGAAAGCCTTACAGGCTTGATCATAGATGAGCTGACCGAGGATATGAAAGCACACGGTGACAATCGCATGTCGCCACTAGCAGAACGCGAAGAAGCGCAAGCTTTAAAAGAGTCAGACCTTGTACCAAGTGAGCCGATTACTGCGGTATTATCCAAAGCGGGTTGGATTCGCGCGGCCAAAGGCCATGAGGTTGATCCCGCTGGTATGAGCTACCGTTCAGGCGATGCTTACCAAGCATACGTCCGAGGTAAATCGAATGAGAGAATCTACGTACTCGATAGCACCGGACGCAGTTATAGTATTGATGCGCACAATCTTGCCTCGGCTCGTGGTCAAGGGGATCCGCTCACTAGCGTATTGAAACCGCCTTCAGGTGCTACCTTTGAGCAGCTACTCACCGGTGACAATGACCAGCGTATCGTCTTAGCAAGCTCACAAGGCTATGGTTTTATCAACAACATTGGTAATCTAGATAGTAATCAAAAAGCCGGTAAAAACATAATTAACCTGGCTGCTAATAGCCGACTATTACCTATCGCACGTATTGATACTCAAGCTGATGTAAATATAAATTCGGAGAACGGTAGTATACTTTCTACCGAAAACAGTCAAACTTCTAATCATCTTCCCGATCAACTTGCAGTCGTGACCAATGCTGGATATTTATTAATCTTTGCCCTTGATGATTTACCTGAGCAGGCTCGTGGCAAGGGTAATAAAATGATCAATCTAAAAGATAAAGAAGAAGTGCTTGCCATCACGCCATTACGTCAGCAAGACAGTCTGGTTATTACGGCCGGTAAACGTCATGTGACGTTGAAGCCGATGGACTTAGCTAATTATACTGCGAAACGCGGTAGTCGTGGTGGTCAGCTCCCAAGAGGGTTTCAGAATGTGACTAGTGTTGAGGTTGGGGACTAGGTTTAGATTTTTTGTATTACTGGGCTAAAATCCCAGCCTACAACCAATTCCTCTAAATAGCCATTCCCTTTAAAAAATTAGAGCCTCCCAATGAGCAAAAAAATCAGCCTAATCTTTCCGCATCAACTGTTTGCTGATATCTCACTTTGGCAAGAGGACTGCTACCTGATAGAAGAAGATTTATACTTTACTCAATATCCTTTTCACAAGCAAAAGCTGGTGTTGCATCGTGCCAGCATGAAGGCTTACGAGCAAAAGCTACTTGCAGCGGGTAAAAGTGTACATTACATAGAATCAACGCATGAGCACAGCGATTGTCGCAAACTGATTGCCAGCTTTGTCAGTGCAAACAATGAACCTGATAACGAATATAGCATCGCAAAAATTTATTGTATTGATGTGGTCGATAACTGGCTACGACTGCGTATGCAAAAGGCCATACTAAACGCAGATATTGCTTTTGACTGCTCACCAACGCCAATGTTTTTGAACCCTTTACCCGTATATTGCGACTTCTTTAAGAACAATCGTCTGTTTCATCACGACTTTTATATTGAAGCCCGCAAGCGCGAAAACATACTGCTAGATGATGAGAAAAATCCTATCGGTGGCCAGTGGTCATTCGATGAAGATAACCGTAAAAAATATCCGCGTAAAAAAACACCACCATCAATAACTTTTCCCGAACTGAACGAATATTATAGTGAGACGATAGCTTATATTGAGAAGCATTTTAGCGATCATTATGGCGAGATAAATCCAGACTTTCGCTATCCGACTACTCATGCAGAGGCGGAACAATGGCTAGAGAACTTTTTATCAAATCGCTTTAAAGACTTTGGGCCGTTTGAGGATGCGATGGTCGATAGCGAGCATATATTGCATCATAGTGTACTTACGCCGATGTTAAATACGGGCTTATTGACGCCGAGACAAGTGATTGCACGTACATTAGAGATTAGTGAAGAATATGAAATTCCTATCAACTCTCGTGAGGGTTTTATCCGTCAAATTATCGGTTGGCGCGAGTTTATGTATGGGCTGTATGAATCCGTTGGCCATCAACAACGTACGACCAATTTTTGGGGTTTTACCCGCAAGATACCGCCAAGTTTTTATACGGGCGATACTGGTATTGTTCCTATTGATAATACGATTAAAAAGGTACTCAAAACGGGCTACGCGCATCATATTGAGCGTTTAATGATCTTTGGCAACTTTATGTTGCTCTGTGAATTTGATCCTGATGAGGTACATCAGTGGTTTATGGAGCTGTTTATCGACGCCTATGATTGGGTAATGGTGCCGAACGTCTATGGCATGAGTCAATTTGCAGATGGTGGATTGGTAGCGACTAAGCCTTATATTAGTGGTAGTAATTATATTAATAAAATGAGCAATTATCAGGTCAAATCAAAAGGCGAGTCTGTCGAATGGGCGCAGATATGGGATGGGTTATTTTGGCGCTTTATGCACGTCCATCGCGACTTTTTTAGTAAAAACCCACGCATTGGTATGCTGCTCGCCATGTGGGATAAAATGGATAAAGACCAGCAGCAACAACATCTCATTAATGCCGAGCAGTTTTTGGCTAAGCTTGATACTAGAGCTTAACAAATGAACAATCCTAAGATAGATTGTTAAGAGTTGAAAATTATTGCGCAGTAAGTGAGGAAAATTTTACCAATCACCAGTTACTCTATAGCCATGTATTTCTCATGACTTGCTATAGTAATATTTGGATGAATAAAAAATAATAGGATCATCATGTTTATTAAAGATAAAGTTGCCCAAGAGATTATGAATAACTCATTTCCTACGCCTAAAATCATATTTTTTGACATTGACGATACTTTAAGTCGTAAAGGTGTCATTGCTGAGCATAATAAAGCAACGTTGGAGCAGCTTGCTCAGACTGATATTAAATTGGTAATCTCGACAGGACGTTCAAAAGCTATTTTGCCTGCTGATATTCTAGCTTTACTTGACGCTAATGTATTAGATGCCATCATTTGTATGAATGGACAATATAGCTTCAATAACGACGGCATGATCAGTCATTATCCATTATCAGATGCGCAGACTAATAAGATTGTACTGCTGTGCCAAAAAAGCGAACTCATTCACAAATTTGACTCGGCGACTCATATTGCATGGTCAGATGAAAACGAGCGACTGCGTGAATACAACGCTATAACGCCAAACTCTATTCTTGACCCAGATTATTATAAGTCAAATCCTGTCTATCAATGTTCCGTATTTTTCAATAACCAAGAGGACAAAATGCAAGATATTAATTTTGCCCAAGATGATTTAAAACTGGTGCATTGGCATCAAATTGGCGCAGATATATTACCAGCAGAGGCGTCAAAAGCACGAGGTATTAAAGATCTATGTCAGCATTACGCCGTAGATGTTAGCGATTGCATGGCGTTTGGTGATGGTATGAATGACTTAGAAATGTTTGACTTGGTCGGGTTTGCCGTGGCAATGGGTGATAGTCAACCGGCTCTTATAGAGCGTGCGGATTTTGTCACCGGTACTATTGAAGAGTATGGGATACAAGCTGTGCTCGATCACTTACATATAGACCAGAAAGCTTAAATCAGTAATTAGCCCAGAAGTCATAAAAAAACCCCTGCTACTATCTAGCAAGGATTTTTTTATTTTCTGAAATTAAACCTCAACCTGCAACCAATCCATAAAACCAACTGCCCAACTTATAACAGGCTATAGCAATCAAAATAAATATCAATGCAGCGATTAAATAAGCCAAAAATGTTGGCATGCTGGTCAACCAGCCAATAGTAAAAGCCACGCCAAGATACGCTTCCAGTGGCCAGCTTAGAACTGATGTGCCCATGCCCGCATTGAAGAAGGCAATAATGGCAGATAAGCCTACCACAGCAGTGATAATGCCAGCAGTTTTACGGTTATTCATTTTGTCTCTCTTGTACCATTACATCAAATTTGGTTAGCGAATGGTACAAATACTAAGGCATAGTCAACCCACCATCAACAGCGATAGATTGACCAGTGATTGCCGCACTCAAGTCAGACGACATTAGTAATACTGAATTGGCAAAGTCCGCTACCGAGGTTGCTTGGCGCAGTGGCGTAGTAGTAGCGATATAATCAAAGACTTCTTCAGTGGTCAGACTACTGGCATCGGTAGTTTTAAGTAGTCCACCTGCCAGTAAATTGACCCGAATACCGTATTGTCCCAGCTCCGCCGCTAGATTGCGCGTCAAACCTATCAAGGCAGATTTTGCCGTAGTATAGTCGTAATAGGTTACCACCGGATTATAAACCAAGTTGGTAGAGATATTGATAATCTTACCCATCTGCTGGGTTTTCATTTGTGGCAATACCGCTTGTACTGTATTAACCGCTCCTTTGACGATACCATCTATTTGCTGGGAAAAATGCGCCCATTTGACGGTCTCAATACTGGTGTAATCGGCGCTTGGATTGAACTGATAGTTAGGCAAAGCATTATTGACCAATATATCAATACGTCCGAAACGTTTGATGACCTCAGTTGCCATCGCTTCCATTTGTGCTAAATCGGTCACGTCACCTTGATAGGCAAAAGCTCGCCCGCCTGCCGCTACAATATTAGCAACTACTGCCTCTGCACTGTCCCTACTGTTGAGATAATTCACACACACAATAGCACCTGCTGCTGCCATTTGCTGCGCGATTTGTGCACCAAGGCCTCGACTGCTCCCTGTGACGATTGCGACTTTATCTGTTAGTAGTGCTGGTATGGTGGCGTGGGACTGAGTCATGATGTGTAATCCTTTATTGTGTTATATTTATAAAAATTAATATTTATTCTAGCGGTGTTATCAACCGAATTGCACCAATCATAGCATGCTTACACCTCGTTATCGGATACGGTACAATCTGCCCTGTTTTGGCTATCTTGTGGTTGTTTTTGTGATAATCGACTGAGATAAACCAAATGAATTCAACTCGTTACCCTTTAAATCACTATATTCAATAACCATAACAGTAAAATCGCGGTCATTACCGTAGCTATTTACATTGCTATTACCTATTTATTACGCCTCGATTTTTTGTGCATTTGACTGACTTTAGGAGAGATATTTTGACCCACTTATCATCGTCACACCGGTCCACTAGCACCGCTGCTCACGCCTCTACTCGAATGCTACCCAAAGCGCTATTGTGCGCAGCTATTGGATTTACGCTCGCGAGCTGTAGCAATTCTGATAACGCTGCTACCGATAGCGCGGCCACCAGTGATGTCACACTCAATCTGTATAACTGGTCAGAATATATGCCACAAGAGATTCTTGATGGCTTTGAAAAAGAGACTGGTATCAATGTCAATTACACTACTTTTGACTCCAATGAGGCGATGTATGCCAAGCTAAAACTGCTCGATGATTCTAGCCAATATGACCTTGCAATTCCATCAACTTATTATGTCGAAAAAATGGCCAAAGAAGGCTTACTGCAAGAGCTGGACAAATCAAAACTGAGCAACTTTAAGAATTTGGACACCTCATTTACCAATACTAAGGTTGACCCTGAGAATAAATACTCGATTCCGTATATGTGGGGTAGCACGGGTCTAGCCATTAATGGCGATGCGATCGACCCTGCAACCGTCAATAGCTGGAATGATCTATGGCGTCCTGAGTACAAAGGTCAGGTGATGCTGATGAATGATATGCGCGAAGTGTTTGGCATGTCGCTACTGACGCTTGGCTACTCAGGTAATAGCAGAAATCCTGATGAAATCAAAGCCGCTTATGAAAAGCTCACTACCTTGATGCCAAATGTCAAAACCTTTAATTCGGATGCCTCGCGCATGCCCTATATCGAAGGTGAAACCAATCTTGGTATGACTTGGAATGGTGAAGCCGTGATAGCCAATGACGAAGGTCTGACTAGCTTGGTTTATAAATACCCAAGTGAAGGTGCGATATTATGGATGGACAACTTTGTTATCCCTAAAAACGCCAAACAGGTAGACGCGGCGCATAAATTTATTGATTATCTGCTACGCCCAGAGAACTCTAAAATTGTGAGTGAGGAGATTGGCTATGCCTCACCTAACCTCGCGGCACGTGAACTAATGACTGATGATGTCAGAAACAATCCCATTATTTATCCTAGCAAAGAAGTGTTAGCGAACGCTGAGTTCCAAGAAGATGTGGGCGATGATGCGCTACAAGTTTATCAACAGTACTGGAATAAGCTTAAAACCGGCCGTTAATCGTAATTGTTTAAAGCCTTATTGATCAAGATTCACCAATAAAAAACGCTGATCGTTGCCGGTCAGCGTTTTTTTATATTTATAAATGCAAATCCGTCTCACCGCCCTGCTCTTTTATTCTGCGCTGTTCACGGCGCTGATAACTCAGACCGGAGGCCGCATACCAGTGTGGTTTAGTCTCTTGCAGTAAGTCACTAAGCTGCTGCAACTGGGTTTGCAACGTTTGCGTCAACCAAAAATATCCTTGCCATTCAAACGCCAAATTTTGAACACTGGGATACTCCGACACTGCAATACGAGTAATAGGGCGAAACACTTCATCACTGGGGCTGCGCAGTACCGCTGCCATATGCTGCATGGCTTGGGTCAGCTCATGCTGATAATGCATGAGTAAGATATGATTGTCTTCATCAATCTCAATATTCGCCAAGCGCGGCGCAGCACTTAACAATAAATCAATCGTACCAATAATATTGCGATGCGTACGCTGAATAGTCTCAAGCGTCACTTTTTTGATCCCTGATTCACTAGCGGTCGCTGCAATATGCGGGCGCACGGCTAACAGCCTCTTATTAATCTGTTGTAGCTCCGCGACTAATGTTTTATCAACAGGCACGCCATCGACGGCAAAGGCAGCTGGGTTTACGTGCTGAACAGACTCATCCCCCAACGCCTCAGCCGCATCGATGTGATTACCCACCCCAGCATAAAGACTGCTACAGGCATCCAAGTTACTGGCCAGTAAAAATCGCCACATCAAAGTAGACTTCAGCGGTAAAATTAAGGTCGCCGCTACCGCAACGCCAGTACCGAGTAAGATATTAAGGGCGCGATAAATGCCATCTTGACCGATACTGCTTTGGCCTAGATTTGAGACGATCATTAACATGGTAATACCGGTCAGCAACCCTGTATAACCTAAATTCTTAACCGCAAGATAGCCAATGATGCCACTTATCAGGCCAATGAGCGCATAATCTACCCACAACCATGCGCCCACATTTTGGCTAAACCACAAAATACCAAGCGCGGCACCAATACCTAGTAACGTGCCAAGTACGCGCTCTTTCGCCTTGGTATAGATGGCACCTTGATATTGTAATAGGCCCAAAATGATAAAAACAGTAATGGTCGTCCATTCGCCATGCGGGAAGTTAGTAACTTTATTGACCAATAGCGCGAGTATAACGGCTATACCCAAACGTATGGCATGCAAAACATCAGCGTGCTGATAGCGCGCATAAGGCTCAGTAAGCGGGGCAGTAACACGCTGCCAAAGAATAGATTTCACGCAGGGATACTCTTTTAAGTGATTTTTAAGTAAAAAATTTAAGTAAGACGCTTTTAAGTGAGACATTAGCCTAAAATAAAAGGCCACTGCCAGCCGACAGCACAGTCTTATCTCGTCTACCAAAAAAATAACGCCTTTCACCTATTAAAAGATAAAAGACGTTAGAGGTCAAAACATGCTAGAACACTAAACTTCCAAGAAGTCTAATATCCCCTCGGCCGCTTCACGACCTTCCCAAATGGCCGTTACGACCAAATCAGAACCACGTACCATATCACCACCAGCAAAGATTTTGGGGTTCTTAGTTTGGAACTTAAAGGTCTGCTCTTCTGCGGCCAATACAAGGCCGGAGCTGTCCATGGCCACTTGTTGCGTTTCAAACCAGTAAGCTGGGCTAGGACGGAAACCAAAGGCCATAATCACCGCGTCACAAGGAATGATCTCTTCAGAGTTTGCAATCGGTTCAGGACGTTGACGACCACGATTGTCTGGTGCGCCCAGATGCGTAGTGACGACTTTTACGGCATTAACCTTGCCGTTTAAGCCAATAATTTCGGTCGGTTGGCGGTTAAATAAGAACTCAACCCCTTCTTCACGTGCATTGACCACTTCACGACGTGAGCCGGGCATATTTTCTTCATCACGGCGATAAGCACAGAATACTCGCTCAGCACCTTGACGAATACTAGTACGGTTACAGTCCATCGCTGTATCTCCGCCGCCCAGCACCACGACTTTTTTACCCTTTAAATCAATATACTCTTCTGGATTCGTTTCCCAGTCATTACAGCGATTAACATTGGCGATCAAGTAATCTAGTGCATCATAGACGCCCTCTAGCTCTTCACCAGCGAAACCGCCACGCATATAAGTATAAGTACCCATACCCATAAACACTGCATCGTAATCAGTTAGCAGCTCATCGATACTAACGTCAGTACCGATTTCTGTCTCTAAGCGAAACTCGATGCCCATGCCTTCAAAAATCACACGACGGTTACGCATGACATCTTTTTCCATTTTAAACTCAGGAATGCCGAAGGTGAGTAAACCACCAATTTCAGGGCGCTTATCAAAAACAACAGGCGTCACGCCATTTCTGACCAAAATATCGGCACAGCCTAAACCAGCAGGCCCTGCGCCGATAATAGCGACTTTTTTATCCGTCCAAACCACATCGGACATATCCGGACGCCAGCCGAGTGCAAAGGCAGTATCGTTAATGTATTTTTCCACGTTACCGATAGTGACTGCGCCAAAGCCATCATTGAGAGTACAGGCACCTTCACACAAACGGTCTTGGGGGCACACACGTCCGCACACTTCAGGTAGCGTATTGGTACTGTGGCACAGTTCTGCCGCCTGAAATATCTGCCCTTCTGTTGCCATTTTAAGCCAATTAGGGATGTAGTTATGTACTGGACATTTCCATTCACAGTAAGGGTTACCGCATTGGAGGCAGCGATGTGATTGCTGGGCAACCGACTCACTCTCGGAAGGCTTATAAATCTCAACAAACTCTGTCGCACGGGTGACGATAGCTTTTTTAACCGGCTCAAGCCGCGGCACATCTAAAAATTGAAAATCATTATCTAAGCGTTTTGCCATGATCAAACTCTCTTTAATAGGGGGCGGTGACAGCGGTTACATGCCGCCTTTATAAAAATGGTACGGCGCAATAAACGCTGTCACTTGCCTGCTTAACACATGTGAACTGAAAACTTAACTCAAAACCTATGGCCTACGACCCTTATTGTGGGTCTGCCATTGTGGTTTTAAGCAAGCTTGCAATGTTCGCCGCTTTGGGCTTAACCAAGTAAAACTTACGGGCATAATGCTCAAAGTCAGCCAGTATAGCTTGACCCCATACGCTGCCGGTTTTTTCCACATGGTTTTCAATCACTTGTTGTAAGTAGATACGATGCCCTTCGGTCTGCTCACTAGAGACACGGTTGAGATCGATCAGCTCATGGTTACAACGATCAAAAAAATCGCCTTCCATATCGAGCACGTAAGCGAAACCACCTGTCATCCCAGCACCAAAGTTGAGACCGGTACGCCCGAGGATGGTCACTATTCCGCCAGTCATATATTCACAGCAGTGATCGCCTGTGCCTTCAATGACCGCATGCGCACCAGAGTTCCGCACTCCGAAGCGCTCACCCGCGGTACCAGCAGCGTACAGCTTGCCACCAGTGGCACCATATAAACAGGTATTACCAATAATCGCGGTGTTCTGGGCCACAAAGCTCGAACCTTCGGGTGGATAGATGACAATTTCGCCGCCTGCCATACCTTTACCCACATAATCATTGGCGTCGCCTTCTAGCTCAATATGCAAGCCACCTGCATTCCATACGCCCAAACTTTGCCCTGCGGAACCGGTAAGGTGCAGCTTAATAGGCATATCGTTCATGCCCAGATTGCCCCATACTTGGGCAATCTCACCTGAGATACGCGCGCCAATAGAGCGATCACAGTTACCAACTTCGTAGCTATAATCACCGCCGTTACCTTGACGAATATTAAGCAGCATATCGCTAATCATTTGCTCAGCCAGCAACCCTTTATCAAACGGCTCGTTACGCGCTACTTGACAAGTTTCTGGGGCGCCCGCGCTTGCGGGATGACTATACAATAAAGGTGTTAAATCAAGATGGCGCTGCTTATCGGTTGTGCCTTCTAATATCTCGAGCAAATCGGTACGACCGACCAACTCTTCCATACTACGTACGCCTAATGCAGCCAGCCATTCACGAGTTTCAGTCGCAACAAACTTAAAGAAATTAATTAACATCTCAGCTTCACCAATGAAGTGCTTGTCACGTAGCTCAGCTTTTTGAGTGGCAACCCCAGTCGGACAGTTGTTAAGGTGACAAATACGCAGATATTTACAGCCAACAGCAATCATCGGAGTCGTGCCAAAGCCAAAGCTTTCGGCGCCCAGTATCGCTGCCTTGACCACATCAAGGCCAGTCTTAAGACCGCCATCAGTTTGGATACGCACTTTATGACGTAGACCATTGACCCGTAGCGACTGATGAGTCTCAGCGAGCCCCAACTCCCACGGAGAGCCTGCATGATGGATAGAAGACAGCGGAGAGGCTGCGGTACCGCCATCGTAGCCTGAGATGGTAATCAGATCGGCAAAGGCTTTTGCCACGCCCGTTGCAATGGTACCAACACCTGGACGTGAGACCAGTTTAACCGAAACTAAAGCATCAGGATTGACTTGTTTTAAATCAAAAATCAGCTGTGCCAAATCTTCGATAGAATAAATATCGTGATGCGGTGGCGGTGAAATCAAGGTCACCCCTGGTACAGAATAGCGTAAGCGGGCAATCAAGGCATTTACCTTGCCACCGGGCAGCTGACCACCTTCACCAGGCTTGGCACCTTGAGCCACTTTAATTTGCATGACTTCTGCGGAGCGTAGATAAGCGGGTGTTACCCCAAAGCGACCAGAGGCCACTTGTTTGATTTTTGAGTTACGCAAGGTGCCGTAACGTACTGGGTCTTCGCCGCCCTCACCAGAGTTTGAGCGACCGCCGATGGTGTTCATCGCCATAGCTATCGACTCATGTGCCTCAGGGGACAATGCCCCTAACGACATACCAGCCGAGTCAAAGCGCGTTAAAATATTCGCAATGTCTTCGACCTCATTCACGTCAATGCTGTTGTCCGTTTTTAACTGTAATAAGTCACGTAACGTGGCGACCGGACGACTATTAACCAAATCGGCATAGTGGCGATAATTGTCATAATCACCAGTACGTACCGCCGTATGTAAGCTGTTAATCACATCAGGGTTGAAGGCGTGATATTCTTTATTAAAGACAAACTTTAGCAAACCACCTTGATCGAGCGGTGCACGGCGCTTAAATGCATTGGCCGCTAGTTGTGCTTGATCAGCAGCCAAATCAGCAAAGGTTGCGCCTTTAATACGACTTTGAACGCCTTTAAAGCACATATCAACCACAGGCTCAGACAAACCAACTGCTTCAAATAACTGGGCACCGCGATAAGAAACAACGGTAGAAATACCCATTTTTGATAAAATTTTCAGTAAGCCTTTGTCCAAGCCTTTGCGGAAATTAACCCGCGCTTGAATAGGATCACCAAGCAACTCACCGGTCGCCACTAAGTCATCAATGACATCATAAGCTAAATAGGGATAAACACAGGTCGCGCCGAAGCCAATCAGTACTGCTATTTGGTGCGAATCACGTGCCAGACCAGTTTCGATAATTAAGTTAGCATCAGTACGAATGCCTTCAGCAATCAAATAATGATGTACTGCACCCGTCACCATAATGGCATTGGCAGGTACTTTGTCGGCGTCAATATCTTTGTCGGACAATACAATCAAGGTATTTCCCGCACGAATCTCGCTTGCCACTTGCTCGCAGATAGTCACAATGGCATCAGAAAGCTCTGAGGTACGATCGTAGTTTAGATCAATACGAGATATCTTAAATGCAGGATCATCTAACGTCTCAATTTGCTGCATTTTACTAGCAGACAACACCGGCGACGACAAAATAATACGATGGGCATCTTTGGCAGAAGGCGAAAATACATTAGTCTCAGCGCCCAAACAGGTTTGTAGCGACATGACGATGGACTCACGCAGCGGATCAATCGGTGGATTGGTCACCTGGGCAAACTGCTGGCGAAAAAAGTCACCTACATGGCGAATCTGCTGTGACAGTACGGCCATCGGGGTATCATCCCCCATTGAACCGACCGGCTCTTGACCATTTTCAGCATTGGGGCGAATGATTTCCGTACGCTCTTCATTGGTAATGTGATACATTTTTTGCAGGGTTTTGAGCTTATCACCGCGACATGATTGCGCTGCCAATTCTTCTTCTAAGCGTTCATCATCACGAATACGCGTGGCCTCTTCGCGCAGCCATTTACGATACGGATGGGCTTCTTTGAGCAAGGTAGCGATAGCTTGGGTGTCTAGGATCTGTCCGGTCAAGGTATCAATGACCAGCATCTGACCAGGACCTACGCGGCCTTTGGCGAGCACATCTTTTGGCTCATAATCCCAAACGCCAATTTCAGAGGCGACGGTGATGTAGCCGTTCGTAGTCGTGACCCAGCGCGATGGACGCAGACCATTGCGGTCAAGCATACATACTGCATGGCGGCCATCTTGGAGAACCAGACCTGCTGGCCCATCCCATGCTTCCATATGCTGTGAGTAAAACTCATAAAACGCCCGTAAGTCCACATCCATGCTATCAACATTCTGCCACGCTGGCGGCACAAGGATGGACATAGCATGGAACAAGTTCATACCGCCTGACATGAGTACTTCAAGCATATTATCCAAACTTGATGAGTCTGATCCAGTGCTATTGACTAGCGGACGTAGCTCATTTAAGTTCGGTAGTTTATCTGATTTTAATTTTGGCGTACGCGCCTCAGACCAGTTACGGTTACCCGTAATGGTATTGAGCTCACCATTATGAGCCAGATAACGGAACGGTTGTGCCAGTGGCCAACGTGGTAAGGTGTTGGTCGAAAAACGTTGGTGGAATACCACAATGTGTGAGGCCAAACGCTCATCTTGTAAGTCCAAGAAAAACGCTGGTAAATCTGACGGCATCACCAAGCCTTTATAAATAATCGTTTGGCAATTCAGTGAGCAGACATAAAATAGCTCATCATCACTCAAACGTTGCTCTGCTTTTTTACGCGCGACAAACAGCTTACGATTAAAGTCATCAGCCTCGAGGCTAGCAGGACCATTAACAAAAATCTGCTTAAAGTCCGGTAGCGTCTCACGGCCAATCTCGCCAACAATACTCAAATCAAGTGGCACATCACGCCAGCCAGCCACTTCTAAACCTTGGGCGGTGACTTCTTCAGCCAATACCTGCTGGCTGTGCTGCGCCTTAGTATCGTCGAGATTGACGAACACCATACCGACAGCAAAATTATCACTAATATCTAACTGTTGCTCGATGGCAATCTCTTTGAAGAATGCAATGGGCATCGCAAGAAGCAGGCCGCAACCGTCTCCGGTCTTGCCATCAGCCGCAACACCGCCGCGATGAGTCATACAGCTTAGACTATGAATGGCTGTTTTTACCAAATCGTGGCTGGCTTGTCCCTCAATATGAGCAATTAAACCAAAACCACAGTTATCAGAGAAATCATCTGGTGTGGCCAGATGCGTCTGGGAGGAGATCATTGACATGGCTAGTCCTTTTAAGTGAGCGGGCAGCATATGCATCCAATGCGGATTATAAGCTGAGTCCCGCAAGCAGAACGGGCTGATGGTCGATATTCGTAACACCGAATGAAAAATGGTACGACACGTTCAGCGAACGATAATCGATTGGTTGAGTACCCAATAATACGGCGCTTGACTACGTTTGAATATCAGACGCTCTGTTTTCAAGCGCCTTGATAACCCTGGAAAGGGAGATCATATGAGGGATTGTGCTACTTGCAATACGCTTGATATAAATAACCGTTATTACTATGATTGCAATCGTCAAGACAATAATAACACTTAAAATCATGCTTATTATACTAGTAGCAGCGCTTGAGGCTATGAAACTATAGTGAAAGGTATCATACGATTTCTGATCAAATGATAGTTTACCATAACTATACAGAGTGTCGACTACCATTATCTTAGTGAATGCTTAGCGAAAAATCTAGTCTTTTCTGTCATTTGACCAGCCAGTTTTTATGGCTGTACCTTTTAATTTTAATGGTTTAAAAATTGATAAATCACAGTAATGGCTTTTTTGAGCAAACCGTATAAGAATGATATAGCTTAATCAGGATAATATATGAGCACAATCATCGACGAGTAATTCGTAAAAAAAACAAAATCTAATACTCATTCACCCATAAAAAAACCCACCAAACAAAACATCTGGCGGGTTCATGATAAGCGACTGTCATAATCCAAAATTAATCACTTTTTTTCTTCTATCAGCTCTTTGATACTGTCGTTATTGTTCTTGGCGGCGCCTGAGTTTGCATTCCTACTACCAGGATTTGAGCTAGCGTTTGAGCTACTACTAGTAGCACTGGGCGGTTTAGGCGTGACAATTGGTGGCTTTTTAAGCGAGCTGTTATCAGTTCCTGTTCCTGTTGATCTTTTGCTTTCTGGTTCAGATTTGCGCAGGTTATCATCATTTTGCGCAGGTGAGCCAAACGAACTTTGGTCTTCAGTGACCACGGTACGCTCTTCAGTAACCGATAAGGTGGCCGAGGTATCCTCTGATTGACGAATACTTTCAGCATTGCGACTATTATCATTTGCTTCTTGACTGCTAGAGTTACCGCTATTGTTTGTCGCTGAGTTACTGACGCTATTCTCAGTGGCGGCTTGAGCCTGCTGACGAACCGGCACTTCACGCTTGGTCGGTCTCAAATTAACAGAACGGGCGCGTCTAGCACTTAAGTCTTTTATAGAGCCAGGGCGTTCATAATTATCTATAATACTAACGTAGCGGCTGATTTCTTCGGCCAGTACACGCACATCGTCAGGCAGCCTAAAGTCTATCAATTTAGCAGCACCAACCGCTTCTTGCGGACTGCTCATCAATCCATAAGTAAGCATATAACGCAGCTGATTTTCATCATCAAGGTAACGGAAGTAAGAGAACTTTTTACGATCTTTGCGACCTTCTAGATAGCTTACAATAACATCGTTTTCAGCGACATTCATCACCTGTACGGTCCATTTACCTTTATTAGCAAGCAGATAGCGCTTGTCTTTAAATTCATCAGGATAACTGCGCAGGTCGCGTATAGTGTCTTCAAAATTAATTGGCTGTACATCAGTATCAAGCTCATGCAGCGCTTCAATCGATAAAGGCTGTTCCAGCTCACTACCTAGCGTTTGTGGTGCTGAGATCGGTTCATTTTCGATTTTGGCACCCATCGCTGGAGTCTGACTAAACATCCAAATTAGGGCAGTGATAACCCCTAATAGCAAAGTCATTACAAGCCAAATCAGGGCTTGACGGCGATATGACTGGCGAGCGGGATGAGTCGTCGAGCTTGAGGCTGCCATGAGTGTATCCTTGATAAAATATAATTAAACTCACTGATAAGAAATGCAGATAGGTATAACGATATTAATATCGCTAATAGATCTATGTTACACCCTTAATTTACATAACTGATTTACACAACCAGCTTTCTGACGCTTTATGAAGTGTGTTGTGACAATACGTCAGTGAGTAGTTGGTCATCGAAGTCATTCGTTAATACCGCTTGTCCTAGTGATTTTAACAAAATCAGACGGATTTGTCCGTTTTTCACTTTTTTATCATGACCCATTAAATCCAAGGCAGTCTGGACAGCAATAGGTGGCGGTGTGGTGGGTAAATTGGCTAACGCTAAGACACGCTTAATACGTACCACTTCATTGACGCTCAACCAGCCCATTTTCTGTGACAATTCAGCGGCTTGTACCATGCCAGCAGCAATCGCCTCGCCATGTAGCCAATTACCATAGCCTTCATGGGTTTCAATCACATGACCAAAGGTGTGACCAAAGTTTAATAGCGCCCGCAAGCCAGCCTCTCTTTCATCTTGCGCCACAACAGCGGCTTTATGCTCACAGCAACGTTTCACTGCCTCGCCTAATATGGCAAGATCTAGTGCCATCATCGCTGGTAAATTATGCTCAAGCCACGTTAAAAAATTCACATCCATAATCAGTGCGTATTTGATGACTTCAGCCAGCCCTGCCGATAGCTCACGTGCAGGCAAGGTTTGTAAGGTACTCATATCAG
The DNA here is from genome assembly GCF_904846605.1 of Psychrobacter sp. 72-O-c. GTDB lineage: Bacteria > Pseudomonadota > Gammaproteobacteria > Pseudomonadales > Moraxellaceae > Psychrobacter. The sequence goes on along the minus strand of NZ_CAJHBI010000017.1, from coordinate 24,562 downwards.
CCAATACCATTTGCGGCTGCCAAAACGCACCAATCATGTTTTTGCCTTGCGGATGATTGATACCCGTTTTGCCACCAACGCTCGAGTCGACTTGCGACAGTAACGTGGTTGGAATTTGAATAAAATTAACCCCGCGCATAAAACTTGCTGCCGCAAACCCCGTCATATCACCGACCACCCCGCCACCCAATGCGATTAGGGTCACATCACGGTTAAAGTGCTGCGCCATCAGCTCGTCATAAATCTGGTTGATACTGGCTTGGTTTTTGTATTGTTCGCCATCTGGCAGCACACAAACTCTCACTGTGAATTGCTCTGCCAGCTGCTTTTGTAGTGGTTGTAAGTATAAAGGAGCAACCGTCTCGTTAGTTACAATCAATACCTGTTGACCACTAATATAGGGCGCAACTTGCTCTGCCATAGTAATTGTTGCGCTGGCATCTTTTTCAGTAGTCGTTTTTTCAGTAATGACAATAGGATAATCATGATTTTGAGTATGTACTGTTAAGCCATCATGAAACAGTGGCGTTGCCATGAAATACTCCTTAAGTATCTTTAATAGGTTAACTTTCTCTAAACGTCTTTATTGATACATTCTGTGATTAATCCAATCTCACGTCTTGTTATAATTATTCGTCTTCAGACGTTGGTGAGTCCTTCACAATAGAGACAGACACAGAAAACGATTCAAGCTGCTGTAATAACTGATTGACCATATGTCGTGGGTAGGTATGACCCGTAGGCAGGATTATATGCGCCACCTGTCGGTATAGTGGATCGCGGGCGCTATATAGTTCTTGCAATATTTTTCTAGGATTAGGCTGCTGTAACAACGGCCGCGACTTATCTTTAGCAGTGCGTGCCATTTGCACATCAACTGGCGCATTGAGATAAACAACTATACCGCGTTGCTGCAAGAACTCACGGTTGTCAGCACACATCACTGCGCCGCCGCCAGTCGCCAATACAATTTGCTTTTTCTGCGTCAGCTCATCTATTGCCCGGGTCTCACGTTCGCGAAAACCCGCCTCGCCTTCTTTAGCGAAGATCCAAGGAATATCAGCGCCGGTTTGCGACTCGATATACCAGTCACTATCTACAAACGCGCGTCCTAATTGTTTGGCGAGCAACCGGCCAATGGTGGTCTTCCCTGCTCCCATCGGTCCCACTAAAAATACCGACGGCAATTCCTCAACCATAATACTCACTCAGTTAAATTAGCTATCATACAACGTCATCGATATTCTGGCTAGTAACGAGCCGCGATTATTATCGATAAAAACCAACCAATCGTAAAGATCAGCCCATAAAAAAGCAAGCGCTTAGGCTTGCTTTTTTACTTTGTTAGATATCAATACAGCAATATTAATCTAACCGGCTAATACCATCATTTATAAGCTTGGTAGTTATAAATATTAGCAGCTCCTCTTTATTGTTACTACGCACATCACGTCTAAATGCGCGGCCAATATAAGGTAAGTCTCCTAAGAAGGGTACTTTGTCCACCCCATTAGAGATACGGTTTTTGAAGACCCCACCAAGCACGATGGTTTGACCGTCTTCGACGATGATGTTGGTTGAGAGAGCGTCTTCAGAGATCGCTATATCACCATTGATAATTGTTGGTGTACCATTGGTAATGTTCAGTTGTAGACCAATTTTGCCATCAGGAGTAATGTTCGGTGTGGCTTCTAAGCTGAGGGCTGCTTCTTTAAAGCTGGTGGTGGTTGCGCCACTTGCCGCTGCTTCTTGATACGGAATTTGGGTACCCGATGAGATTTTTGCCGTTTGTTTATCCGCGGTCAAAATCTTAGGCGTAGAGATCACCTCACCGCGATTGTCTGCTTGCATAGCAGATAGCTCAAGATCAAGCATAAAATCTGACAAGCCAAGCAAACCAAAAGCGATACGCCCAGCAGGGTTGGCGACGCCAAGGTCCACGTTTAGGTTATCAGGACTCGTAATATCGTATGAAGGATAGGAGACCGTTTGCCCATTGACGGTAGTGGTCTCTACATCAAAGTCTTTAAGGTCCGCTAAGGTCTGATTGCTACCGCCAACCAGTAAGTTACGATTAGTAGCAGCGCCGTTAGATAAGATACCCCAACGTACGCCGATCTCTTTACTGAAAGTATCAGTAGCACTAACAATACGTGCCTCAATCATTACTTGACGCACTGGAATATCAATCTTGCTGATGAGCTTATGAATGTTCTCGATACTTGATGCCACATCTTTAATAATCAAAGTGTTGGTACGATCGTCAATGGTTACCGTACCACGATTCGACAGTAACGTATTGTTGTCATCGACACGATTGGTAGTAATACCACCACCACTATTACCTGTAGGCCCACTACCATCAGAGATAAGGTTCAGCACATCTGCCGCCTTAGCGTAGCTTAGACGAATATACTCTGTTCTTAGCGGCTCAAAAGCTTGCACCACTTGCTGGGCTTCGAGCTCTTGCGCTTCTTGTTGCGCAAGCTCAACAGTTGGCGCGACTAAAATAACGTTGCCATTCTCACGTTTACCCAAGTTCTTACTTTTCAGAATAATATCAAGCGCTTGATCCCAAGGTACATTGATAAGGCGCAAGGTGATACTACCAGTTACCGAATCACTGGCGACGATGTTCATATTAGTGAACTGGGCTAAAATATCTAAAACACTACGAACCTCAACGTCTTGGAATTCCATCGACAGCGCTTCACCGCTATAGACTTTTTCTTCTAGGGTCGGCTCGCGTAGCAGCGCAGGCTTACTGATACCAATATTAAGTTGGTTGCCCGATTGATAGGCTTGATACTCATAATCACCGGTCATATTAATGGTGATAACCCCATTTTGTCCTTGGTTTTTGGTATCAACGCTATCGACCAGACCACTATTGATATTCAATCGGCGCAATAAACTTCTAGGCACCGTACTGCCCGTCAGGCGTACTACCAGCTTATTACCTTGGCGCTGGACATCAACGGGTATAGCTTCGTTGGCAAGAGCAATACTGACATTACCGCCGCCATTGCTCCCTGCTGAAAAATTAAGCGCCGTCAGACCATCATAACTATACTGCTTACTCACTTGTGAGGCCGCAAGACTTGGATCTAATAAAGGATTGACTCGTACCACCATAGTATCAGCAGGTACTTGATTCTTAACACCCGTAGAGCTAGTGATAATAGGAGCAACGGCCACGCTGTTACGCTCAACAATAGGTGTGACAACTGCCGTAGTCGTTATCGCTGCGTTATCGGTTGCTCTTACAATAGGCGCTGATATAACAGAGTTAGTGCTAGTACGGTTGGTGGTAACAATAGGACTGTTAGGGTCAGTGATGGTCAGCAGTAGATTATTACCATCAATAGCAGTAGTGTAACTGCCAGATTGCTTTAAGCCGACAATAAGACGAGTAGTGCTGTCATTACTTAAGGTAGTGACATCATTGATCATACCGATATTATAATCATTAAAGCGGCTAGCAAGTCCATTTTGTACCTGCTCAAAATCTAATACTAAACGGCTCGGATCATCAAGCTGGTAAGCAGCAGGAAGAACTGGCACGTTTGAAAACCCCAAGCGCATCTGTGTGACTGCTGGTGCTGTCTGTATCACAGAGACGTTATTGATGCGCTGATCAGCATAGGCGCTACTGCTAATCGCCACCATACTGATTGCCAATGCAGGTATGGCAAAGGCAGAAGATACGCGGTTGCTCATCGTCATTACCTTGTTATTGCGTACGGTCATTATTTATTCCTCAAAAAATCTGCCGACTTAACTTATAGGAGAAACCAGCGACTGGGGTTTTTCAACAAACCCTGCGCGGCTGTCTGGCACAATTTCAATCAAATTAATCTGGGTCGGCGTGATTTCAACAATACGGCCGTCATTTAATCCAAGATAATCACCCACTTTGACACTAGCAACCGAGCCGTCAGGACGCTGTACCAACGCATACTGCTGGCCCTCGGGTGAGATTATCATACCGCTAAAGGTCAGTTGCGTTAGCTCATATTGTTCGAGTGGTTCTTTTGTCCGCGTGATATCAGGTCGCACACCATCAATAGGGGCAGTAGGGCTTTGTACATTGACTAAGCTTGGTGGCAAGAATGGGCTGCGTAGCATATTGGCACTATAGACGAAATCCTCTACCAGCTCAGCTTTTGGCGGCGGCTCAATAGCCTGCGCCGGCTGGTTACGTACCTCAGCCATCGCTTGCTCCGCCATCCCAATACGATCGCTACAGCCAGTCAGCCATAAGACGGTGACACTTAACATCAGCAGCGTAGGCAGTTTTTTGACAATCATCAGTTGCCTCCTGCATTGTCATCAGCCGTAGCGACGGTCTCGTCAACTTCAGTCGCCGCTTCTTTTGAGCGATAGGTTTTAGTCTGTAATACCAAATTAAGCTCCGGTAAGACATCTAAGCTGGGCTGGGGATTACTGACTTCAAAATCGTGCATAGTAATAATGCGCGGTAAGGCGGCAAGACCACTGATGAAGCTACCAAACTGATGGTATTCCCCTAACGCAGCGATACGAATAGGCTGTTCAATAAAGAACTCGTTTTCGATTTCAGCTTCCACCGAAATGTCTTGAAAGCGTATGTTGCTACCTACTCCGGTCATATTAATACCCTCTACCAGCTCTGACACGCGGGTGTCTTTTGGTAGCTGATCGAGTAAGGTATTAAACTCAGTTTCCATTTGAATAACTTGTGCTTTATAAGCTTCCAAGTGGCGGGCACGCGATTCTTTTTCGCGGTAGCTATCGAGCAAAGTTTGCTGCTCACTTTCAGCAGCTTTAATATCATCGATTTTACTGCTAATCGGTAACGCCCATGATAGAGCAGCAATAAGAGCGACAATAAATGCAATCACCGTTACTTTAACAGGCAAGGGCCAGCTGCCGTAGTTTTCAGAATCTAATGACTCAAAGCTACGCCGAAATTCATTAAGATTGAACTGTTTTTTAGGGCGTACAGCGGCTTTTTTGGTTTTGATTAGGCTTTTTTTGCGGCTAAACTTCATAATTCACCTCCAAGCCCAGTGCTACTGTCAGTTTCAGCGGGTGCGGCGGTTTCTGACTGCACTTTTGTGGTCACCACAAACTGCACATAACTGTCTTCAGGATAAATTGGACGTGGCTGTTCACCCGTAGTAGTGGTCTGATTAAGAGCAGGTGCGGTCTCATAAGCGCTAATATTTTGCTGAATGTTACGAACAGCCGAGTCACCCATCCACTTACTACTATCAAGATTACGAATCAAACTTGATACGATGTTCGGGTTGTCTGCAAGACCGGTTAGCGTCAGCAGGTCACCTTCACGCTTGAGATTATTTAGATAGAGCGCTGCGGGTATAGCTTTGGCTAGATCATCCCATAAACGGACAGGGACGGGACGCCGACCTTGTAGATCTTGGATAACTTGCATACGTGAGATAATATTTTCGCGGCGCTGCTCTAGACTATCAATGTCCGTCAGCACAGTATCTAAGCGGTTGTTCTCTTGTACAATCAGCGCATTGGCATCGCGTTGTTCATCAAGCTCATTTTTAAAATAGCTCCATGAAGCAAATGCAGCCAATAACGCGAGTAGAGTCACTGCAACGACTAAGGTAATGAATTCTTTGTTGCGGCGTTCGCGCTCTTCTTGCCGCCATGGCAATAGGTTAATACGAGCCATTAGTCAAAGTTCCTTAACGCCAGACCGCAAGCGGCCATTAAAATTGGCGCATCAATTGCAAGCTGCTCACTATCCACATACGGATCAATGGTCATATTTATAAATGGATTGGCTACGCTGACAGTTACGCCAAGCTTCTGTTGTATCATGCCTGCAAAACCGGGAATAGAGCTGCTACCACCGGCGATCACTACATGGTCAATGCTACTGTACTGGCTCGAGGAAAAATAAAACTGTAAAGATCGGGTAATTTGTTGAATCGCGTTTTCCATAAAAGGAGTTAAAACTTCAGGATAGTAATCATCAGGCAAAGTGCGTTCACGCTTACTAATGGTCGCCTCTTCAGATGATAAGCCATAGCGGTTTTGGATTGCCTCTGTCAGCTGACTGCCACCGAACAACTGCTCTCGGCTATAAACAAATTCACCGTTTTTAGCGACATACAAAGTGGTTTGATTGTGTCCAATATCGACTAAAGCAACCAGCTCTGGCATATTGGGCAAATTGTCTACCATAAGCCCAAAAGCACGCTCGATAGCATGCGTTTCAATATCTATAATTTTAGTTTGCAAACCACCAAAGGTCAGGGCATCGACCCGTTGATCTACGTTTTCTGAGCGCGAGGCCGCCAGCAAGACTTGTACCATGTTATCGTCTATTAAAGACGGACCTAGTACTTCAAAGTCTAAATTGACATCTTCTAGCGGATAAGGGATATATTGATCGGCATCCAAACGAATTTGAGCTTCACGTTCAATGTCATTAAGCACCATATCCATATCAATAACTTTAGTAATCACTGCTGACCCTGAGACTGCGGTTGCAGCATCGCTGCCAGCTACCTGACAGCGACGTGCTAAACTAGCGATGATATTTCCAACCGCTTCGGTATCTACAATAAGTTTATCAACCACTACGCCTAAGGGTAATTTTTCGATACCATATGATTTTAGGTGGAATATTCCTTGCTGGCGCTGTATATCAACTAGCTTTACTGAAGTAGCACAAACATCTACCCCAATCAAATGTCGATTCTTGGAAGAAAATAGCCTCAAAAGCTCTACACCTTATATGGAATGTAAAATCTAACAATTATATATAACATTTGTAATAATTGAATACAATACGTTACTTAATAGACAGATTCAAGTATTTAAAAAACAATTCAGGCCCAATTACACTTTTAGTATAACCTGGCTATTTTGTTCAAGGTATAATACTTCATTTGTTGCAAATTTTAACCAATAAGTCTTATTATGACCAAAAAAAATGCTACCGCTCGTCTCATTCGCTCTTTAGTGGGGCTAGTTATTGCCTGTCTGGCATTGGCCGTCGTCTTAGCACTTGCTGTGCCTATTGGCTTTTATGGTATGGCCATGTATATATCGCCAACTCTACCCAGCATTCAAGAGATTAAGACCGCGAATTTGGAGATGCCCCTACAGATTTACAGCCGCGATGACAAATTAATTGGTCAATATGGCAATCGCCTATCTTTACCTGTCACTTTTGAAGACATTCCTGAAGACCTAACTCATGCCTTTTTAGCGGCTGAAGATTCCTCTTTCTTCCAACATAGTGGTATTAGCATCACAGGCCTCGGACGCGCGGTTACCGAAGTGGTTACTGATGACGACACTCAAACCGGTGGCTCAACCATTACCATGCAGGTTGCCAAAAATTACTTTTTGAGCCCAGAGCGTACCTTAAACCGTAAACTTACTGAGCTATTTTTGGCCCGTAAGATAGAGGACGAGCTAAGCAAAAATGATATTTTGACTCTTTATGTCAATAAGATCTATTTAGGCGAAGGGGCTTATGGTATCCGCGCCGCTGCCAGAAAATACTATAGCAAATCATTAGAGAACCTTACTATTGCTGAGATGGCAATGTTAGCAGGTTTACCAAAAGCGCCTTCTAAGTACAACCCGGTCGCCAATCCTAGCCGTGCTCTTACTCGGCGTAACTGGATCATTGGCCGTATGCATGAACTGGACTATATCAATAAAGCTCAATATGACGACGCTATTAACTCACCCGTCGGCCTTAATTTGTATCAAGAAAAGCTTGATGTCAATATGCCGTATTTGGCAGAAATGACCCGCTATGCATTGGTCAATCGCTACGGCGAACAAGTGGTAAATGGGGGCTGGCGTGTGCGACTAACAGTTGACAGCGAAGCACAAGTCGAAGCCGAAGCCGCCATCCTAACCGGTCTGATTGCTTATGAGCATCGTCATGGTTGGCGCGGTGCTGAGGCTAAAGACGAACCCCTTGAAAATTTCCGCCGTTATAGCAGTATGTCTCCTGCCAAAGTGACTAAAGTCAACTCACGTAGTTTTGAGGCAAAAATACCCTCTGGTGAAATTGTGACAGTTAACTGGGATGGGATGAGCTGGGCACGCAAGTATTTTTCAGCGGACCGTATCGGCTATCTTCCTGATAATGCACAACAGATCGTTAGTGAAAATGATATTATCCGACTAATACCCACCGCTAACGGCAATTGGCAACTGACACAAATACCTGATATACAAGGCAGCTTGGTATCTTTAGATCCGGAGACCGGAGCTGTCAATGCTTTAGTCGGCGGTTTTGATTTTAACCATAGTAAATTTAACCGCGCGCTACAAGGTTGGCGGCAACCGGGTTCAATCATTAAGCCTCTGGTTTATACAGCGGCTTTAGAAAAAGGTTATCGTCCTGATAGTATTGTTTCAGACCGCCCTATTCAAGTAGGAGATTGGGAACCTAAAAACTCTGACGATCGTTTTTTAGGGGATATTACTTTGCGTCGGGGTCTATACTTATCGCGTAATCTAGTGTCGATCCGCCTGCTACAAGCTATTGGTATTTCAGGTACTCGCGATTTATTAGATCAGTTTGGTTTAGATAAAGAAAAGCTACCAACAACCTTGTCACTGGCTCTCGGTACAGGACAAGCAACGCCTTTACAAATGGCCACTGCTTATGCAACCTTTGCCAATGGTGGTCACCGCGTACAACCTTATTTTATCGAACAAATCTATAATTATGAGAATAAGCTGTTATTTCAAGCCAATCCGCAGCAAGCTTGTGCCTTATGTTTTAACGAGCAAGTCGATGAGCTCAATAAAAAGCTAATTGAAGATTATAATAAATCGGCTGAAGATAAAGACGCTGCTACTGATTCTAATAACGAGCAAGCAGCTACTGAAGAGCAAAATTCAGAGAATGATGAGAATATAGAACAAAATAATACTCAACAAAAAAGTGCGGCTCTCAATTTAAGTGTTTATGATGCAACCCCAGCAGCAGATCGTCTAAAAGCGCCAGTAGTCCAACACCTACGTGCTATACAAGCACCGCGAATTATAAAGTCGCGGGTTGCTTATGATATGGCAGATATCTTACGTGATGTGATACAGCGCGGTACAGGAGTGCGGGCGAAAGCCTTAGGTCGTAGCGATATCGGAGGTAAGACCGGAACCACCAACGAGGCCAAAGATGCGTGGTTTGCAGGATTTCATCCGACCAATGCTACCGTAGTATGGATGGGCTTTGATCAGCCATCAACTTTAGGTCGCCGTGAATATGGCGGAGTAGCAGCGTTACCGGTATGGATGGACTTTATGAAAGCACAGCTTGAAGATACCCCTACCCAATGGGTATCTATTAATAACCGTGCTAAATCCCAGAAACAAAAGCAGCAAGTGATAGAGATGTCTGATGACGGCATTATCGCTCCTGATGGTAAGGATGTAGATACCCGTACAGTGGCAAAACCGGTTAAGCCCAAAACTCAGCAGCGTAAAACGCCTGAGCCTGAGCCTGAGCCTACTGAACCGTCAGATAACCCATCAGATAAACCCACAACACCAAAACGTAATAGCGGTAGTGTGCCGCAAAACCAACTATCAGTAACACCCGCTGAGCGTATGCCGCCGCTGCCAGAATAAAGCAATAGGCCTAGCTATTAAAAGCTCCTTAGATTAGAAGCTCCTTAGATTAAAAAGCCGCTATTGATGTTTAACGCGTAAAAAATGCTTGTTCAGTAATAGCTGAACAAGCATTTTTATTGGTCCTACTAAGAGCAAATAAACCCTACCCTACTTACTTTTATCGTTTAAACAGTTATATTATGCATGTTTATTAACTGGCTGTTTATGCTACCTTCGATATCACGTCTAAAATTCTACCATCCCCGCACGTAATTGCTCGATGAGCTCTAAAAACTGCTGTCGCCATTCACGTATGGTCGCTTCATCCGGTAACCATTGATTCGATAAAGTAACCACATTGACGATGATGTCCCGTGATTGTGTCTCAGTAGTACTTACACTGTCATCAGCTGAGTTGTCAGAGGGTACGGCATACAAGCAGCGTTGATAAGCGCGCTCGATATTCGCTAAAAACCCTTGTTGTTGCAACTGCTGTAGACGCTGTACTTCTGGTGAGACTTGCGTACGATCGTTCAACGCTTGCTCGATATCTGCCAACGTTGGTGCCGTCATGGTCAAACCATAAAAATGACTCAGCTCCTGCAATAATGCCAAAAAAGTGCCATGCAAATGAAAGATAGCCGTCTCACAGTGTGCTTGATAGTGCTGTTTATCATTACTGCTACCCGCAGCTTGACAGGCCAGACGACAAAAATATAACTTTTGATTGGTACGATCTGCTTGATATTTGGCAACGCGAGTTTTACCTGCCATACGCCTTTTATCCTTATATTAATAACGAACTCATATTAATCAAAAACAGCCACGACTTATAAAGCTGGTTTTTTAGTGTACTATTTTCTTGGCTATAGTGACGATTTTTTTTCACTTTTTTAAAGGCATAAAAAAGCCAGCTACGTGGCTGGCTTTTTTACTTTAATCATAATGTTTCGTTAAACGCTATTAAGACTGACTGTCTTGATTCAGCTCTTGAGCAAATGCTTCATCAAAGCTAGTGAAGTCTTTACTATCGCTACTGGCAGTGGTCATATCAAATGCCGCATTACGATCTTTATCGATAACTTTTTGCTCTGCTTTATCTTTGCGAGCTTTGTGATAAGCAAGCCCAGTACCAGCAGGAATCAAGCGACCAACAACTACGTTTTCTTTGAGACCGCGTAGTTCATCAATCTTACCAGTAACCGCAGCAGCCGTTAGGACACGTGTGGTTTCTTGGAACGAGGCCGCTGAGATAAAGCTCTCAGTCGCAAGACTGGCTTTAGTAATACCAAGTAATTGACGCTCATACTGGACTGGGAATTTATCTTCTTCAGCCAACTTAGCGTTAACGGCTTTGATATCTGCAAACTCAACCTGATCACCTTTAAAGTGGCTTGAATCGCCGCCATCAGTGATCTCAACTTTGCGCAGCATCTGACGAATGATAACTTCGATGTGCTTGTCGTTGATTTTTACGCCTTGCAAGCGATAAACATCTTGCACTTCGTTCACGATATAGTCAGCAAGTGCCGTTTGGCCTTTTAGACGTAAGATATCATGCGGGTTCTGTGGACCATCAGCGATCACTTCTCCGCGCGCTACCGTCTCGTTTTCAAAGACGTTGATTTGACGCCATTTTGGAATCAGCTCTTCATGAACCTCACCCTCTTCATTGGTAATGATAAAGCGGTTTTTACCTTTGGTTTCTTTACCGAAGCTCACCACACCAGTCATCTCTGCCATGATGGCATGATCTTTTGGACGACGGGCTTCGAACAAATCAGCTACTCGTGGTAGACCACCAGTAATATCTTTAGTTCCTGAAGACGCTTGTGGTACACGGCCCAGAATTGAACCAGCAGCAACTTCTTCACCATCGCCAACACGAATGATGGTTTCAGCAGGTAAGAAATAAACCACTTCTTTACCAGCATCGGTATTCAAAATAATAGCAGGACGTAAGTCTTTGGCCGAGCTTGAACGGTCACGAGTCGCTAGAATCTCAAATGAGCTCATACCAGTAGCATCGTCAACTTTCACAGTCGCTGTTAGACCATCGGTGATATCACTAAAGCGCGCTTTACCAGCAAACTCAGTAATAATAGGATGCGTGTGCGGATCCCATTTAGCGATAGTCTGACCACCTTCGACCTGATCTTCATGTTTCACGAGGACGCTTGAACCGTAAGGAACTTTATAACGCTCACGCTCACGGCCTAGCTCATCGGTTAAAGCAATCTCAGCTGAACGCGATACGATAACCAAATGGCCATCAGTATGCTCAACGGTTTTCATGTTTTCGAAATGCGCTTGACCGGCATTGCGTACAGAGATGCTATTGTCCACAGAGGCTGAGCTTGCTGCTCCGCCCACGTGGAAAGTACGCATAGTCAACTGAGTACCCGGCTCACCGATAGACTGCGCAGCCATAACACCGACTGACTCACCGATATTAACTTTATGACCACGGGCAAGGTCACGACCATAACACTGTGAACAAACACCATGTGCCACATTACAAGTAATGACTGAGCGTACCCAAATATCATCAATTGCATTTTCATCAAGAACATTGACCCAATGCTCATCAATCAAGGTGCCAACTGGAATCAAGATTTTTGATTCATCATCGTTATAGGTCACATCACGAGCAGTCACACGGCCAAGCACTAGATCACCAAGTTTTTCAATGATCTCGCCACCTTGAATGTGCGGCTTCATGAGCAAGCCTTGATCCGTACCACAATCATCACCGGTAATGACCAAATCTTGTGCGACATCAACCAAACGGCGAGTTAGATAACCTGAGTTGGCTGTTTTTAGAGCCGTATCTGCCAAGCCTTTACGTGCACCATGCGTTGAGATGAAGTACTGAAGTACGGTCAAACCCTCACGGAAGTTGGCTTTAATCGGGGTCTCAATAATTGAGCCATCCGGCTTAGCCATCAAACCACGCATACCTGCAAGCTGTCGAATCTGTGCGGCACTACCACGAGCACCGGAGTCTGACATGATAAAGATCGAGTTGAACGATTTTTGCTCTTCTTCAACGCCTTGGGCATTGATAACTTTATCGGTTGCTAAGTTATCCATCATCGCTTTGGCGACTTTGTCATTGGTACGTGACCAGATATCGACTACTTTGTTATAGCGCTCACCAGCGGTCACAAAACCTTGCTCAAATTGATCTTCAATTTCGCGAACTTCGGCTTCCGCAACTTCAATGATTTGCTTTTTATTTGGCGGAATGACCATATCATCCAAACCAATAGACACACCAGATAGCGTCGCTTGTGCGAAACCAAGATACATTAATTGGTCAGCGAACATAACGCTGTCCTTCACACCCACTTTACGATAGCAGGAGTTGATCAAACCTGAGATGTTTTTCTTAGTCATCTCTTGATTACACTCTTCAAACGCCATACCCATCGGCATGATGTTCCAGATAAGCAAGCGACCGGCAACGGTATCTTTGATACTGGTTTCTTCAGTGTGATTGCCATCGTCATCGATATGGGTTTCAGTAACCCGTACTTTAATCTTGGCATTCACATGCAAATCATTAGAGCCAATCGCGCGCAATGCTTCATTGACGGTGGCAAAAATCATGCCCTCGCCTTGCGCATTGATTGATGAGCGACTGATGTAATATAAACCTAAGACCACATCTTGTGACGGTACGATGATTGGATCACCGTTAGCAGGCGACAAGATGTTGTTGGTTGACATCATCAAGGCACGTGATTCAAGCTGTGCTTCTAAGGTCAATGGCACGTGTACCGCCATTTGGTCACCATCAAAATCAGCGTTAAACGCAGTACAGACGAGCGGATGTAGCTGGATGGCTTTACCTTCGATCAATACCGGTTCAAATGCTTGTAGACCTAGACGGTGCAACGTTGGCGCACGGTTAAGAAGTACTGGATGCTCACGGATAACCATGGCCAGCATATCCCACACTTGTGGCTCTTCACGTTCGACCATTTTCTTGGCCGCTTTAATCGTAGTCGCCAAACCATGTGATAATAGCTTGTTATAAGTAAATGGCTTGAATAGCTCAAGGGCCATTTTCTTAGGCAAACCACACTGATGCAAACGCAGCGTTGGACCTACCACGATGACCGAACGGCCAGAGTAATCCACACGTTTACCCAGTAGATTCTGACGGAAACGACCTTGCTTACCTTTGATCATATCGGCCAAAGATTTCAACGGACGCTTATTACTACCAGTAATCGCGCGACCACGACGACCGTTATCAAGCAACGCATCAACTGATTCTTGCAACATACGCTTTTCGTTACGCACGATGATATCAGGGGCGCTCAGCTCAAGTAGACGCTTAAGACGGTTGTTACGGTTGATAACGCGCCGATAGAGATCGTTAAGATCTGAAGTCGCAAAACGTCCGCCTTCTAGCGGTACTAGTGGGCGCAAATCTGGCGGCAATACTGGCAAGATGGTCATGACCATCCATTCAGGCTTGTTATTAGAATCACGGAAAGCTTCTAATAATTTTAAACGCTTAGACATCTTTTTAAGCTTAGTCTCAGAGCCGGTTTGCGGAATGGCTTCGCGCAGCTCATCAATATCAAGATCTAAGTCGATATCTTTTAATAGATCACGGACGGCTTCAGCACCCATCTTAGCAATGAACTCGTCGCCAAATTCTTCCAGCGCTCTGAAATAGTCTTCATCATCAAGCAATTGATACTTCTCTAAGCTGGTTAAACCCGGCTCAGTAACGATGTAGCTTTCAAAATATAAAACACGTTCAATATCACGCAAGGTCATATCAAGCAACAAACCAATGCGGCTTGGTAATGATTTTAAGAACCAAATGTGCGCAACTGGACTGGCAAGATCAATATGACCCATGCGATCACGGCGCACTTTAGCAGTCGTAACTTCAACGCCACATTTTTCGCAGATAACGCCTTGGAATTTACGACGCTTATATTTACCACAAAGACATTCAAAGTCTTTTACTGGACCAAAAATTTTGGCACAAAATAGACCATCACGCTCAGGTTTGAACGTACGGTAGTTAATCGTTTCAGGCTTTTTGACTTCGCCATGCGACCATGACTTAATAACATCAGGTGAGGCCAAAGTAATTTGAATACTATCAAACTCATGGTTACCATTACTGGTAGGGCTTTGCATGATATCGAGTAAATCTTTCAAGTTGCTTCTCCGTTATCTTTATAATCATCTGACAGCGTGCTATTAACGCGGATAAGATGAATGAAGGCAATGAATAGGGTTGAGATAAATCACTAAAAGCAGCAGCAATCGAGCATGCTGCTTTTAGCTAACCACTAAGGGTAATAACTGACTGTAATAATGTTAAATCAGTCAGCCAGTCGTTCTTAATGGGTTTGTTTTAACTCAATATTGATACCCAATGATTTGATTTCTTTGGTCAGTACGTTAAATGACTCTGGCATACCAGGATCCATATACTGCTCGCCATCGACAATGTTTTTGTACATGCGAGTACGACCTTCAACGTCATCCGATTTCACCGTTAGCATCTCTTGCAAGGTGTAAGTAGCACCATAAGCTTCTAGTGCCCACACTTCCATCTCACCAAAGCGCTGACCACCGAACTGAGCTTTACCACCAAGTGGCTGCTGCGTTACTAGTGAATATGACCCTGTAGAACGTGCATGCATCTTGTCATCAACCAAATGGTTAAGTTTGAGCATGTACATATAGCCGACCGTTACTTGACGGTCAAACTTCTGACCCGTACGACCATCATATAAAGTTTGTTGACCGTTTCTAGCGAGGCCTGCAAGCTCTAGCAAGTCTTTGACTTGATGCTCATGCGCCCCATCAAATACCGCCGTACCCATTGGCACACCACCACGCAGATTATCTGATAAGGTCATGATTTCATCATCAGTTAAGCTATCAAGATCAACGCTTTCGCCGCCAACTTTATTGTAGATTTGATCTAAGAAATTACGTAGGTCAGTTATCGCCGCTTTCGCTTTGAGCATACCTTCGATTTTCTCACCTAAGCCTTTCGCAGCCATACCCAAATGGGTCTCTAGTACCTGACCAATGTTCATACGCGAGGGTACGCCAAGTGGATTCAGTACGATATCTACGGTGTTACCGTGCTCATCATAAGGCATATCTTCGACTGGCATGATACGTGATACCACCCCTTTGTTACCATGACGACCGGCCATTTTATCACCAGGCTGGATACGACGTTTGACCGCTAGATAAACCTTGACGATCTTTTGCACGCCATGTTGTAAGTCATCACCTGAAGTCAATTTGCGTTTTTTCTCAGCAAACTTGCTATCGATATCTTTTTGCTTATCAACTAAGTATTCGGCGATTTGTGTTAGACGCTCAGAAATTTCTTCTTCGACCGGCTGGATATCAAGTAAAGTCTCAAGGCTCATATCTTTCATATCAGCGGCTGCCATGACGGTACCCGCTTTTAGTCCAGAACCGCCACTGACTTTTTGGCCATCAAGTAACGTACCAATACGTCCACGTGCCGCCTCTTCAAAAATACGCAGCTCTTCTTTTAAATCTTTGCGGTAGCTGTCGAGCTGTGATTTTTCAATCGCTCTGGCACGTGCATCTTTTTCGACGCCGTCACGGGTAAAGACTTGTACGTCAATAACCGTCCCTTTGCTTGATGTTGGTACACGTAAAGACGTGTCTTTAACATCAGCAGCTTTTTCACCAAAGATTGCCCGTAGTAGTTTCTCTTCTGGGGTCAGCTGGGTCTCACCTTTTGGCGTGACTTTACCGACTAAAATATCACCAGAATCTACTTCAGCACCGATATAGACGATACCGGCTTCATCAAGACTTGATAAAGCAGCTTCACCAACGTTTGGAATATCGCCAGTGATTTCTTCGGTACCAAGCTTGGTATCACGTGCCACACAAGTCAATTCTTGGATATGAATGGTGGTAAAACGATCTTCTTTAACCACTTTTTCAGACAACAAGATTGAATCTTCGAAGTTATAACCATTCCACGGCATAAATGCGATGCGAATGTTCTGACCCAATGCCAACTCACCAAGATCCGTTGAAGGACCATCAGCCAAAATATCACCTAAGGCAATCTCATCACCTTGGTTGACAATAATGCGCTGGTTGATACAAGTATTTTGGTTCGAGCGTGTGTATTTGACCAAGTTGTAGATATCGATACCCGCTTCACCAGCAGTCATCTCATCTTCGTTGACCCGTACAACGATACGTGAGGCATCAACGTCTTCAATCACACCGCCACGCTTAGCAATCACACAGACACCAGAGTCACGCGCAACATAACGCTCCATACCAGTACCTACTAACGGCTTATCAGCACGTAGTGTAGGAACGGCCTGACGCTGCATGTTCGAGCCCATCAAGGCACGGTTAGCATCATCATGTTCTAGGAATGGAATCAAGCCTGCTGCTACCGATACTACCTGACTTGGTGACACATCCATATGGGTCACTTTTTCAGGCGGCATACGGACAAATTCGCCATAGCTACGGACGCTGACCATCTCATCGCTCAGTGCACCATCTTCAGTCATGGGTGAGTCAGCCTGTGCAATCACAGTACCCACTTCTTCAATCGCTGATAAATATTCAATATTATCAGTTACTTGACCATTAACCACCTGACGATAAGGCGTTTCTAAGAAGCCAAAGCTATTGGTCTTTGCAAATATAGCTAATGAGTTAATCAGGCCAATGTTTGGACCTTCAGGAGTCTCAATAGGGCATACGCGACCATAATGAGTATCATGAACGTCACGTACTTCAAAACCAGCACGTTCACGAGTCAAACCACCCGGTCCTAGTGCTGACACACGACGTTTGTGGGTCACTTCAGACAATGGATTGTTCTGATCCATAAACTGTGATAATTGGCTTGAGCCAAAGAATTCTTTTACCGCAGCCGCTACAGGCTTCGAGTTAATCAAATCTTGTGGTGACAAGTTATCAGACTCAGCTGAGCTCAAACGCTCTTTGACCGCTCGCTCAACCCGTACTAGACC
Organism: Psychrobacter sp. 72-O-c; assembly: GCF_904846605.1. Classification (GTDB taxonomy): domain Bacteria; phylum Pseudomonadota; class Gammaproteobacteria; order Pseudomonadales; family Moraxellaceae; genus Psychrobacter. The sequence continues at coordinate 6,914 of NZ_CAJHBI010000017.1, read as the reverse complement.
GACGCGGAACTGGTTTTCTGCCATCTCGCCAACTGAACGAATACGGCGGTTACCCAAGTGGTCAATATCATCGACTTCGCCGCGACCATTACGAATCTCGACCAGCTCTTTAAGCACATTAACGATATCACCATTGGTTAAAACACTACGTGAACGCTGGATATCAGGATCAGCAGTATCGTCAAAATCTAAACCTAAACGGCGGTTAAATTTCATACGACCGACGTTCGATAAATCATAACGATCAGCGTTAAAGAACATACTGTCAAACAGCTTCTCAGCGGTGTCAACCGTTGGTGGCTCACCTGGACGCATGACTTTGTAAATTTCGATCAAAGCTTCTTCACGGCTTGACGTACTATCAGCACGTAGCGTGTCAGCGATATAACTGCCTTGATCAATATCGTTAGTGAACAAGATACTGATTTCTTTGATAGATTCACTGGCTTCAAACGAGCTTAATTTTACCAATAATTCATGGTCAATTAACGTGTTAGCTTTAGCGATTACTTCATCATTAACGATAATATCTTCTGCTAAGATACGCTCATATAGGTATTCATCAGGTACCGAAATTTTGGTCATACCCGCTTCTTCAAGCTGACGGATACGGCGGGCATTAATACGTTTGCCCTGCTCAACAACCACGTCACCTTCAGGTGACAAGATATCAAACTGTGCCATCTCACCGCGTAGGCGATCAGCAACCAGATCAATCTCAAACTGCTCTTCGCCTCTATAAACGGCTACTTTTTCAAAGAATAGATCTAGGATCTCAGAGGTGCTCAGACCTAGTGCGCGTAGAATGATAGAAGCCAATAGCTTACGGCGACGATCAATACGAGCAAATACTAAATCTTTGGCATCAAATTCAAAATCTAACCAAGAACCACGGTAAGGAATAATGCGCGCGTTATACAGCACTTTACCACTTGAATGCGACTTGCCTTTATCATGGTCAAAGAACACACCAGGTGAGCGATGTAATTGCGATACGATAACCCGCTCAGTACCATTAATAATAAAGGTACCGTTATTGGTCATTAATGGCATCTCGCCCATATAAACGCTTTGCTCGCGAATATCTTTAATGGCCGCTTTGCTGTCTTTATCTTTGCTGTCTTTATCTTTGATAATTAAGCGAATTTTGACCCGCATCGGTGCTGCGAAAGTTGAGCCGCGTAGGATACATTCACGCTCATCAAACTCAGGCGTACCTAAATAGTATTCAACGAATTGTAGCTCTGCGTTACCAGAGTGACTTTCGATAGGGAAAATAGAGGAATACGCAGCTTGCAGACCGGTATTCTCACGAGCTTTTGGCTTTTTGTGCTCTTGCAAAAAGTGCTCGTAGGAATCTACTTGGATAGACAATAAATAGGGAATGTCCATCACAGTGGGCAATTCAGCAAAACTTTTGCGAATACGCTTTTTTTCAGTATAAGAATATGCCATCGAGAGTCCTTACAGTAAACGTGAAAACAAATGAAAAGCGTGGCCAGTGTGCATCAATACTATTTGATATTAATACTGTGCAAACTTAGCGACGTAAACGATAATAATAAAAACGGTTCTTACTACAACTATTCTTAATAATGTGCTGTACCTGTTTATAATAAACAAATACTTATTTTAATTTAGCTGGAATTCAACTGTCATATCATTATGACACTTTGCAGCTTTCTAAAATTGATATTAGGATATGACTACTTTCGCTTAAGATTTCAATAGTGGATTGTGACAATAATAAACAATCTATCTTCAAGCGCTTTATTTTTGAGTCGTATCAGATATATATATGATATGAACAGTATCGTCACTGATATCTACCGTCTATGAACTCTGTACTGACAGTAAAACCATGCTAGACTATTTAGAAGTAAAATAAATCGGAATCAATACAAACGTTATTAGTAGTTGGAAAGCATGCAGACGCAAAAAAACGCCAAACATCCATCTATTGATGTTTAGCTTATGTAAAACTATTTTTAAAAACTGACAGGTTTGCGTGCATGTATATCGTCTGTCCTTTTGATGGGTATCCACCGTGTTAATGCATACGTATGTTGGCAGACACAAAAGGTCAAGCTGACAATTATAATTAAAAAAAGCTGGCAATGCAAGGCATCACCAGCTTTTTTTGTACAGCGTTAAACTTATTTTAGTTCAACAGTTGCACCAGCTTCTTCAAGTTTCTTTTTCAACTCTTCGCCGTCAGCTTTAGAAACAGCTTCTTTGATTGGTGTTGGAGCACTTTCAACCAAATCTTTCGCTTCTTTTAGACCAAGGCCAGTAGCTTCACGTACGGCTTTAATGACCGCAACTTTCTTCTCGCCAAAGCTGGCAAGAACAACGTCAAACTCGTCTTGCTCTTCAGCAGCAGGACCGGCATCAGCAGCAGCAGCAGGTGCAGCAGCAACAGCAGCAGTTACGCCGAATTTTTCTTCCATGTCGCTGATAAGCTCAACGATATCCATTACTGACATTTCAGCGATTGCGTTTAACACATCATCTTTAGATAGTGCCATGAGAACTCTCCGTTATCTGATAAAATTAATTGATTCTAATATTGCTTAAGCTGCTTGCCAAATCTTAAAATAGGTATGACAATAAAATGCAACTGGCAATGTTAAAGTTACGTTAAAACAAGCAATTAAGCAGCTTCTTTTGCGTCTTTGATTGCTGCTACGGTGCGAACAAATTTGCCAGGGACTGCATTCATAGTCTGGACAAGTTTGGTCACTGGTGCATTCATGGTAGCCATCAAGATAGATAGCGCTTCGTCGCGAGTTGGCAGCTTCGATACGCGTTCTAGCTCTTCTGGACCAAATAATTTACCACTGACTGATACTAATTTGGTCTCAAGGGCACTGTTATCTTTACTAAAGTCAAAAATGACTTTAGCTGCAGATCCCAAATCATCCATTGAGAAAGCCAAAAGTAATGGACCAGTCAGACTGTCTGACATGCACTCAAAGCTAGTACCTTCAAAAGCGCGTTTTGCTAGGGTATTTTTTACCACTTTCAAAACTACGCCTTTGTCACGAGCTTGTTCGCGAAGCTTAGTAAGCTTCGCAACACCAATACCGTGATACTCGGCAGCTACCGCTGAGTACGCATTAGCAGCAACTTCAGACACTTCAGCCACAACTTGTTGTTTTTGCTCTAGCGTTAATGCCATAAGTTGACTCCTTAATCTTATCAATCGTCTTACCATTTAAATTTTTAAAAACCGAAGTTTTCAATCCGTTAAACCATAAGCTAAGACTGACTTGATACGACACATTATCAATAAGCCCAAAAAAAACAGTGCTCATTGATAACGACTGATTACGGCACCGTTATCAGAATGACGTTGAGTGATAGGTTAATACTGATATTTTGATAGCTAGTATCTTAATAAAAGCATGCCCTATCCGCTCTTGTCTTAAACTGTGTGGGCCACCGTCTGCGTAGGCCAACTAAGATTTTCATCTATTATCGATTAATAAAACCAGCTTATTGGTATTAAAAGCCACTTTAAAAATTAAAAAAAATTTTGAAAGAGAGCTAACAATATAACGAACTGATCTCTACCTACGGTCTTAGACAGCGTAGCGACTGCTACACTGACCTAATCTTTTAAAATTCTTTTGTACCTATCACTACGATATTTTATCTAAAAACCTGAAGATAATACGTAAATATATTTTTTACTTATCTTACTTAGCAACGCGATAAGGAACAGGGTCAATAGTGATACCTGGACCCATAGTGCTAGACAAAGTAATTTTCTTAATGAAAATACCTTTAGAGGTTGCAGGCTTAGCACGTTTTAGATCTGCTAGTAGCGCTTGCGCATTTTGCATTACTTGTTCGGCAGTAAAGCCAACTTGACCAATAGTGGTATGAATAATACCCGCTTTGTCCACACGATACTGTGCTTGACCGGCTTTAGCATTGGTTACAGCTTCTGCAACGTTAGGCGTTACGGTACCAACCTTAGGGTTAGGCATTAAACCACGTGGGCCTAAAATCGTACCCAATTGACCAACAACACGCATAGCGTCAGGAGCAGCAATAACCACGTCAAAGTCCATGTTACCGGCTTTGATTGATTCTGCTAGGTCTTCAAAACCAACGATGTCCGCGCCCGCTTCTTTAGCGGCTTCAGCAGCAGCGCCTTGAGCGAATACAGCAACGCGTTTGGTTTTACCAGTACCCGAAGGAAGGTTAGTTGCACCACGAACGACTTGGTCCGATTTACGTGGATCAACACCCAAGTTTACCGCAATATCGATAGACTCTTTGAATTTTAAAGCTGGTAAATCATTTAAGATCTGTACCGCTTCTTCAATAGTGTATAGTTTTTCATTTTCGATACGGCTATTAATTTCTTTTTGACGTTTGGTTAGCTTAGACATTATATACCCTCCACGGTAATACCCATTGAACGGGCAGTACCAGCAACGGTACGAACAGCAGCATCAAGATCGGCAGCAGTTAAGTCTGCATTCTTGGTCTTAACGATCTCTTCAAGTTGTTCACGGTTCACTTTACCGACTTTAGCAGTATTTGGTGTACCAGAACCTTTAGTAACGCCAGCGGCTTTACGTAGTAAGAACGCAGCTGGTGGTGATTTCATGATGAAAGTAAAAGACTTATCGCTATATACCGTGATCACAGTTGGGATCGGTAGACCTGGCTCTTGGCTTGAGGTCGCAGCGTTAAATTCTTTACAAAACGCCATGATGTTCACGCCTTTTTGACCCAAGGCTGGACCAATCGGTGGTGAAGGATTTGCTTTGCCCGCAGGCACTTGTAGTTTGATATAGCCATCAATCTTCTTAGCCATAACTGTCTCCTAAATGGGTGATAGCGCTAAACCAATATTCTATGCTATATATTAAACACTATAAAAATAACACGGTACTGATTAATAGCTCCCCGGTTTATGAATGTTTAGTCTAGTTTTTCAACTTTACTAAACTCAAGTTCGACCTGAGTGGGTCGGTTAAATACGTTTACGGTTAAATGTAGTTTAGACTTTTCGTAATCCACTTTTTCTACCAAGCCTTTAAAGTCGGTAAAGGGACCATCGATAACCAATAGCTCTTCACCCGGCTCAAATAATGTTTTCGGACGTGGATCAGCTTCAGTCTGATTTAAACGGTTTAAAATACGATCTGCTTCTACTTCAGTAATGGGCGCAGGAGTCTCAGGCGTACCGCCAATGAAGCCCATAATACGAGGGCATTCTTTGACAATGTGCCAAGTGTCATCGTTCATATCCATTTGGATCAATACATATCCTGGAAAGAACTTACGCTCGCTTTTACGCTTTTTGCCGTCTTTCATTTCGACGACTTCTTCAGTAGGAACTAACACGTCACCGAACGACTCAGCAAAGTCACTACGGTTAATACGATCAGTTAATGAACGTTGTACTTGTTTTTCATATCCTGAAAACGCTTGGACAATATACCAACGCATATCACGCTCCTGATCTTTATAAATAAGTCGTTATAAGTAAAATTTGAGTTAAATGGTAGCAATTGAGACGGCTCGCAATATGCGAGTTGGCGCTCAAGTTTATGCTGTTTAACCAATGAATAAGCCAACGAACCAATTAAAAAAGTTATCCAATAACCAAATAAAAAACCCAACAATCCCAATCACGACAATCGTTTGCCATGTGTATTGAAAGGTTTCATCTTTACCAGGCCAAGTAACGCGGCGTAGTTCTACAGCAGCGTCTTTTAACAAAGTTTTAAAAGCTCGACCTTGATGAGTTAATGCTAAGCATACTAGCGCGAACACAAAAAGAGTAACAATAAGGCCAATACGTGTCCAGACATCATTAGCAGGCTGCCAATAACCCGGTAGATACTGATTGACAAATGTCGCGCCAATTAAAAGCGCAATGGCCAGTAGCCATAACATTATATCTTTCGCTGAACCAGTTTTAGCTACTTCAACAGCTGACGTATTGGTCGCTGATATGTGCTTGTCTTTAGACAACATTCCACTAGCCGTCGCCTTGGCATCAGATAACTTAGAATCGAGGTTATCTTGATTGTTGCTCATAAAGGACTCGCTTTGGAGATGGTGAAATACAGCAAAGATATAACAAAAAGATGGCAGGCGATGTAGGACTCGAACCTACAACCCTCGGTTTTGGAGACCGATGCTCTACCAATTGAGCCAATCGCCTATGGGTGTTAAGGCTGACAATTATACAAGCTTTTAGTTAGAATGCAAGTTATAAGGTACTATTTAGTCATATTAATCTAATTAACAGATTAAAATCGATAAAATCTTGTAAAAATTAAGCAAATACATTCGTGCTATATTTTAATCATCTTTAGTAATATTCTACTTGGTCGAACTTCCATAAAAAAAGCCGCCCTCAATAAAGAGAACGGCTTTTTAGTCAAACACTTAAGTACTGCAATCAGTAACTAAGTATTAGTCCTTAACAGTAGCAACCACACCAGCGCCTACTGTACGGCCGCCTTCACGAATAGCGAAGCGAAGACCTTTGTCCATAGCGATTGGGTGGATAAGCTCTACGCCCATCTCAACGTTATCACCAGGCATAACCATTTCAGTACCGTCTTGTAATTGGATTGCGCCAGTTACGTCAGTGGTACGGAAGTAGAACTGGGGACGATAGCCGTTTAGGAACGGGGTATGACGACCGCCTTCTTCTTTGCTTAGTACGTATACTTCAGCGTCAAACTTGGTATGCGGGGTGATTGAACCTGGTTTGGCCAATACTTGTCCGCGCTGTACGTCTTCACGTTTAGTACCACGTAATAGAACGCCACAGTTTTCGCCTGCACGACCTTCGTCAAGCAGTTTACGGAACATCTCTACACCAGTACAAGTGGTCTTTTGAGTGTTTTTGATGCCGACGATTTCAATCTCGTCAC
>NZ_CAJHBI010000016.1 GCF_904846605.1 Psychrobacter sp. 72-O-c | reverse complement strand
AGTTTATTTGACTCACCATGAGATATTGGCAATAATCTAGTCGGGTTACTTTGGGCTTTTTCATGACTTTATGCTACTACGTTATTCTTGAGGTTAGCAATACTTATTCGGTTTTGCGTAAGTCCTAGCTTTATATCTTGCTCTTTAAGGTAGTAACAATACCTGATAAAGCGTAAATGATACCAATAGCTAGGATGCCAACCGGTATGTCATATATTGCTATGCTCATTACCAGTACGCCTACAATAAGAACAACAAACGGAACTTTCTTTTTGTCGAACTCTTTAAAGCTATAATACTTAACATTACTGACCATTAGTAAACCACATATAACTACCCAAGCAGCAAACAAGGCCATGACTAAGCTATCATATTGTCCGACCCAATCGTTATGATCAACGGCGACCATGACAGCAGCCGTTACCAAGATAGCCGCAAGCGGACTTGCTAGACCGACAAAGTACTTCTTATCGACTGTACCGACCTGTACGTTAAAACGGGCCAAACGGAATGCCCCGCAAGCAGTAAAGACAAACGCACAACCGAGACCAATGCGACCTAATGGCTCTAGGGCAAAGCTATAAATTAGAATCGCAGGAGCAATACCAAAAGCGAGCAAATCCGCTAAAGAGTCATACTGCTCCCCAAATGGGCTTTGTGCATTAAGCATCCGTGCCACTCGACCATCCGCACCATCCAGAATAGCTGATAAGAAAATCGCTAAGGATGCTTGATAAAACTTACCATCAGTACTGGCCAAAATTGAGTAAAAACCAGATAGCAGCGATAAAGTAGTAATCAGATTAGGTGCTAAATAAACACCGCGACTCACCACTTGCTTACCCTCAGCAACTTCTGATTCAATCACCTCAAAGGTCAGACCATCATAATTGTCATTGTCCGCTAAGCGGATATTAAAATCATGCTCATCGATAAACGGTGGCTGGGTAGCTGCACTGTCACGTGATAAGCCGTCCTGTAACAGTCCATCCTGTAAGCCATCATTTGAACGAGTGTCATTGGGTGATTGCTCAGTAGTCATAACAGTATCCTTATTCGCCCACTAGCCAGCGTACGTTGGTCGCGCTATCAGGGGTTAGATCTGGCGCATCAGCAACTTTGAATATAGGTTGTAAGAAACGCAATATTTCACGTGCATGATTGTCAAACTGCCATGGTGGATTAATAATAAGCATGCCCGTCCCATTAAGACCCACAGCAATGTCATTAGGATAGATATTTAGCTCACAAACCAGCTGACGTCTCATATCGGTACGTTTCAGTTTTTTATAAAACAACTCTACCGCTTCAATGTTCTTAATTGGGAACCATAACGCATAAGTGCCTTGTGGCCATTTATTATACGAAGCTACTAACAAATTAATCAGACGGGTAAAGTCTTTATGTTCCTGCTCATAAGGAGGATCAAGTAAAACTAGACCACGCTTCTCTTTTGGTGGAATAACAGCAGCAATCCCTTCAAACGAATTGCGATGATGAATACCAATAGGCAACTTATGTAGCTGATAGTTAAGAGCGTCGTATTCAGTGGCTTTTGCTTCAAACGCTTCGCCGCGAACACCACCATCAGGATTTTTTTCGACATGATGAGCAATCCACCAGGGCGAACCAGGATAGACTTTTTTGTCATAAGTGAATCGGGCTTGCTTGATACCTTCCACATAATCTTTGATAGCTGCTGGTGCCTTTTCGGTGTCAGCTTTCATCAAGGCTTGAATACCACCTCTAGATTCACCCGTCTTACGGGCCTCTTCGCTGCTAAGCGAATACAGGCCACGGCCGCCATAAGCGTCAAGCACATAAAAAGGTTTGTCTTTTTGGCTTAGTTGATTAAGCAGTTGTACCAATAAAATGTGTTTGACCACATCAGCAAAGTTACCGGCGTGATAGGCGTGTTTATAATTCATAAGTTTAAAAGTTTAAATAAGAAAAATTGCATCTATGGTAGCATAGGTGGCGTAAAATATAACGAAGGTTTTGGTAAATAGGCGTTGATTAATTACTGGTTGGTAAGGGCAGATATTAATAAGGAATAAAATGACAGAGATTATTAGCAACCTTCACTTAGTAGGTTCAAGCTCAACAGAGTTGGGCATCAATGATCCGATAGGTGATAATAATCCGCCCCTGCTTACTCCCAATGTCAGTGAAGCTATGGACACCACTGTCGATAGTAATGCTAACGATACACCGCTTACTCAACAGATCCTTCAGATTTCCGATTTTGAAGCTAACTGGGAAAATAGGCTTACTAATGCGCAGCTTGATCAGCTGGTCACTGATGGCTGGATTGTTATTGATGAGGTGTTTGAGGGCAAAGCTCTATTAGCACTACAAGCTGAAAGTGGTTTTATTGAATATCGTGATGCACAGCTTACTGCCGGTATTCGCATCAGTGATATTCGCGGTGATAAAATTCGCTGGATTACCCAAGACTTCTTTGCAGGATATTATTATTTACAAAGTATCAATGCCTTAGCCTTAACCCTCAACCGTAGCTTGTTCGCAGGCATTCGCCATAGTGAGGCACATTATGCCTGCTATCCGGTCGGTTTTGGCTATCAATGGCATAGCGATAATCCTTCTGACCGTAATGAGCGCGTTATCTCAGCAGTTTTTTATCTCAATGATGACTGGGAAGCAAGTGACGGCGGTGCGTTAGAAGTGATTGATAATCATGGTAAACATCATAACGTCATGCCGGTTGCCAATCGCTTGATAATATTTGATAGTGACTTACAACATCAAGTACAAATCGCCCATCGGCAACGCTACTCTATTGCAACTTGGATGCGACGCGATGGCTTAGTGCCTTTTATTGAAAACCCTTAGCTTCGAAACCCTTCAATATTGAAAACACCTAATGTTAGAGAGCATTCAAACAGTAAACCATTAACGTGACCATTCTCTATCGTTTTATCATTAATTACTTTTAACTTTAACAAGGTTCCCAATGTCAAATCATGGCTTAACCCCAAAGACTGCCAACAATAACATCGAAGGTATTAAAAACTCTGCAACAGATACTCATCAGCAAGCGACTTTAGCCTTAAGCATGGCATTGATGGAACGCCCTTCAGTGACACCTGACGATACCGGTTGCCAAGATATCTTGTCAACGCGTTTGGAACAAGCAGGATTTGACTGCGAGTTTATGTACTTCGGTGACAAAGCCAAAAGCGGTGAACACGCTGAAGTCAAAAACTTATGGGCGCGGCGCGGAACGACTGAGCCAGTGATTTGCTTTGCGGGTCATACCGATGTCGTGCCTACAGGGGATGAAAACAATTGGACCTATCCGCCATTTACCCCAACGCTTGCTAATGGTTATCTATGGGGACGCGGTGCGGCTGATATGAAAACCGGCATTGCCGCTTTTACCGTTGCCGCCGAACGCTTTGTACGCAATCATCCAGAACATAAAGGTTCTATTGCGTTCTTAATTACTTCTGATGAAGAAGGCCCGTCAATTAATGGCACAGTCAAAGTAATCGAAGCGCTAGAAGCACGAAATGAAAAGATAACTTATTGCTTGGTCGGTGAGCCATCGAGTACCGATGATTTAGGCGATATTATCAAGAATGGTCGCCGGGGCTCACTGGGTGCGGTGTTAACCGTTACTGGCAAACAAGGCCATGTTGCCTATCCTCATTTGGCGAGCAACCCTATTCATGCGGTCTTGCCAGCAATGGCTGAGTTAACCAATGCGACTTGGGACGCTGGTAATGAGTACTTCCCCGCTACCTCACTGCAAATCTCCAATATCAATAGCGGTACTGGTGCGACTAATGTCATTCCGGAAACGTTAGAGGCGGTCTTTAACTTTCGCTTTTCAACTGAAACTACCGAAGATGAGTTAAAAGCAAAAACTCACGCTATTTTTGATAAACAATTTGCCGATAGCAAAGCTAATTATGACATTCATTGGAAGTTATCCGGTCAGCCGTTTTTAACCCCTGAAGGTAAGTTGGTTTCAGCTTGTCAAAAGGCTGTCAAAGCTGTTACTAGCATTGATACTAGTTTATCAACTTCTGGTGGTACCTCAGACGGTCGCTTTATTGCCCCAACGGGTGCGCAAGTCGTTGAGCTTGGTGTGCGTAATGCCACCATTCATCAAGTGGATGAAAAAGTGGAAGTAGATGACTTAGGAAAATTGGCACAAATATATGAAGGTATTTTAGAGAATTTACTGCTTGATTAAGATCGATAATAAATAAGTTTCATTCTGCCAATAAAAGAGCACCATTTATCTTACAAATGGTGCTTTTTTTTGATCTAGCGTTGGTTGTTAACTTTAAATCATCGTTAACAGTGGCAAGAATTCCAACGTGTTATCACCCCACCATTTTCACCCACGCATTCTCATGCTTAGTAAAACCAATCTTAGGATAACTTATTTTATTAACGGCATCACTGGCTTGCGGTGCAGATAAAAGAATAATCTTACAGCTTGGCGGTAATTGCTGCTCAATCTTTTTAATCATTAATTTACCGATACCTTGACGCTGGTAATTTTCAGCTACTGCTAATTCCGACAAATAACAGCAATAACTAAAGTCACTGACACAACGTGCAACCCCTATCAGCTCTTTTTCATTATTATCTAACTGCTTATCAGCCAGCCCATGCGGTGATTAATAAATCAGCATTATCGAGCATGCCTTTCATCACATAGTAATTGTCTAACGGTCGGCGCGCACCTAAACTACATTTACCAAGCAACCCAACGAATTGCTCAGGGCTAATAGCTGTATTGATTTGATAGGTAACTGCCACATGATGCCATCCTCAATATTAAGTATTCCAAATTGTATAAGCTGATATTTACTGCCTATATCCTCATTGGATAATAGCTTAGCACAATGAGTACTTATATCTTAACAAAGCAGTAAAGACCACCTCTAGAATAGATGGCCCAAATAAAAATAAATAATAATAATCCGTTTAATAAATGAGAATTTAGTTGCAAACGATAATCATTATTGATATTGTCTGTTTCCACAAACATACGCTATTGAAATTTGCCGTTTTAAATTGTCGTAATAACGTCATTTTTTTTAACTGTCCTGTTACTTTTCAATCTTAAATCAAACTTATTTTTAAACGCTTTGCTTTCAAATAAGTTACTTCTAAATATCTTGGCAACGGAGCCCACAAGATGTCTCATCCCTATCAGTCTTTTACTGTGTTTTTGCTTTCAACCTTAGCTTTATCAATGCAGGCCGCTTATGCACAAAACCCGGACAATCAGCAAAACACTACCACGGTAGCAGAAGAAGTTGCGGTGACCTTGGATAAAATCACCATTATCGGTAGTAAAGATAATGTGCCGTTAATGACGGGATCAAACTATTATGTGGATAAAGAACAACTAGAAAATGAGCAAATCACAGACATTCATCAAGTCTTGCAAACCGTACCTGGGGTTTACGTTTCTGAAGAAGATGGCTTAGGTCTGCGTCCAAACATTAGTATCCGTGCTGGTATTGGCGAGCGTAGTAGCAAGGTTCATTTGATGGAAGACGGTGTGCCCATCGCGCCAGCTCCTTATGCTGCACCTGCCGCCTATTACCATCCGTCTGCCATACGGATGTCAGGGGTTGAGATTATCAAAGGTGGCCCGCTACTACGTTATGGCCCGCAAACGACCGGCGGCGTGATTAACTATCTATCAACCCCTATTCCCAATCAAAACGGTGGACAAGTGACCACAGCTGTTAATGACCGTGGCGGCGTTGATGTCCATGCTTATGCGGGCGGGCGCTCAGGTGACTTTGCAGGTTCTATTGAGACGGTGCAACAGCAAGGTAAAGGCTTTAAGCAAATCAATGGTCAAGACACAGGCGACTATGATAACCAAGATTATGTACTAAAAGGTCGCTATCAGCTCAATCCTGCTCATAGTCTATTTGCTAAAGCTCAATATTCAGAAAAATCCAGTGATGAGACTTATTTAGGCTTGACGGATGATGACTTCAATAAAGACCCCAATAGACGCTACCCTATGTCGCGTCTTGATAATATGCAGAATGAACATACCGGTTTAAATTTGACCCATAACTGGCTGCTGGACAATAACGCTGAGCTGCGTACGACTGCTTATTATAATAAAACCCATCGTAACTGGTACAAGCTCAATGGCAATATGGTCAAGGAGTTTTATAAAGGGAATGTCACTCAAGGACAATTAGAGGGTACCGAGGACCTTGCCGGTATTGAGATCAAAGCCAATGATCGTGACTATGACAGCACTGGTATTCAAACTAACTTTAATACCGATGTTTTAACCCGCTATGGCGACCACAATATCGATGTCGGCGCGCGCTACCACCGTGATAAGGTCGAGCGCTATCAGCCCAGTGATATTTTTAATCAGGTTGATGGCGATTTGATTTATCAAAGTACCAAAGCACCTAGTGGCAGTAATAACCGCGAAGAAAAAGCAGATGCGACCAGTCTTTGGCTGACCGATACATGGCAGGTTACTGACCCATTAACCTTAAATCTAGCTATGCGCTACGAGCACATAGATACAGAGGAGACCCGCGGTCTTAATACCGATAAGCAAGCACGAGTCAGTAACACCCAATCTATCTTTTTACCCGGTTTGTCCGGCAGCTATCAGCTTAACGACAGCGTGCAGTTAATCGCTGGTGTTCATAAAGGCTTTAGTCCACTAGGGGCTGGCGTGTCTGAAAGTGATAACACCGATCCTGAAGTCAGTATCAACTATGAGCTCGGCACGCGCTATATTGCTGGCAATAATTATGTCGAAGCGGTCGGATTCTATAGCGACTTTGACTCGGTACTAAAAAACTGCACGGAAAATGCGCCTTGTGGCCCAAGAACCTCAGGTATAGAAAAAGAAAGCGGCTCGGCAGTTATCTCCGGACTTGAGCTGTCAGCAGGAACGAGCTTTGAGATGTCAGGCTACCGTATCCCACTTAATGCCACTTATACTCACACCCAATCTGAGCTGACTGAAGATTATGAGAACACGCTCAAAGGTGACCGCCTCACTCTAGTGCCCAAAAATCAAGCCAGCTTGCGCGCAGGTATTGAGATGGATTCGGGATGGGATACGTATGTGACGGCCATATATACCGGCGGTATTTGTGAAGAGGTCGGCTGCAGTCGTACCAATGCCCCGCGTAGCGAAACCGAGTCACTATTCACTATTGATGCCATCACCCACTACCCTATCGGCTATGGTGCAAAACTATTTGGTAAAGTGGAGAATATCGCAGATAAACAGGTGATTGTGAGCCGTACACCGTACGGTGCTAGACCAAATCTGCCGCGTACCTTTACCCTTGGCGTCACTAAAACGTTTTAAGTAGACTTAAAATGATCTTGGATAGTCATACTTAGCATGGTTATTCATAATATAAAAAGCCCCATCTACAATGATAGATGAGGCTTTTTTATTGAGCTATTGATCTGATAGCTCACTTGATGCGTCGTCACAGACTATCTATTTAGGGTTAACTTTTTATGGTCTTGATAGCTTTACTCGATACCGATATAGAGATCAACTTGACCGTATACTAGATTGCCATCTATATATTGCTCAAAATCAACACCATAGAGTCGTGTGTGCTCACAGCTTGGGTCATTAAAGTATGCCCAAGCCCTCTCCCAAGCATTCATCACCGTATTAGGCATGTTACCTTGTTCAGAAAATATCATATACTTTCCTGTAGGAATGGTCACCGTCACTAAATTATTAGTATTGCCAGCATTAAGCGTATCGCCTTTGCCTGACTGATCTTGGTCACCTTGCTGACTGTCTGTCTTCCAACTGGCCACTACATCAAAAGCGCCGACGTCATCGCTCTCATAGTTGTGATAAATACCATAGATATCCTCACCTTCTTCAAGATGACTAGCATGATCTTGATAGAACTTTTGCCATAATCTACCTAATTTGGCAGTTTCATGGCTGATTTCAGCGATATTGGTCGTACGAATGCTGATACCTTTACAAGCTACCGCTTCGGTTAGCTCTTTAATTGGTGAAGTCATGGTGCTGCCTGTCCTGTTCTTTTGTTTAAGAGCATGGTTATTTGAGGTCATATTTAAAGTAGAAGAATCGAGCTAGTCGGCGGCTTCATCAATCCAGTTCATTTGAATAGATTCTAATATGCCTTCGTTTGATTTTTTTGGATCGTCATCAAATCCTTCAAGCTCTGTCACCCAGCGGTGCAAATCGGTAAAACGTATTTGCTGTGGATCGGTCTCAGGAAATTTCTCATAAAGCTCAATAGCAATGTCTAAGCTGTCTGTCCATTTTAATGGCTGCGGTATCATAACTGCTCCTTAAAATTAAATAGTAATATGATCACGTTAATGTGCACTATCCTAGCAAACTTCGCCTGATGATGTATAGCCAAGCCACATAATTATTAGTAACTGTCTAAATTAATAACCCTCTATTTATGCCGTTGGAGCAGACTTCACTGCTATCTGATGCTTATTCCACGAAGTGATGACATCGTTGAGCTGCTCCCCTACCATATTGAGGCTATTGGGTTCGCATTTACCTTGCTTATTCATCAACACAAACTTAGTCATGCCTACGCCCATCAACTGGTTTTTTACAAAAAATCGGCTCTCAAAATAAACATATTTATGATCCCAGCCTGCCAGTACACTACTGACCATCATTTTATCCAAAAACTTAATCTCTTTGAGATAAACCATCTCCTGCATGGCGATAATCCATTGCAATGGCTCAATATTTTTTTGATGACAACAAGCCAGTAGCCAACGGGTAATATTTAGCTCAATGAAGGATAAATAGCGATAATTGGGCAAATGATCGCGAAAACCCATGTCATGCGGTAATATCCGATAACGACGCACAACAGGTTTGGTAAGCATCTCTATACTAAGCTCGCCATCAACTGACTGCTGTTTAAGTTGCTGCTTAAGCAAACTAATCATGATAAAGAAACGCAGCAACATGTTCATGAATGACTCTCTTATTAAGTACATCGACTGCTAATGGCTAGCATCGGAAAAAAGTAAATTGACTCAACGCAAAAAAAGCCACCTCAGTGACTTTTAGCGATTTTCAGTAGTTCTTAAGGCCATTAAGACCACAAAAATAGCGGCTAACTCATTCTATCTATTTTAACATCACTGCTCACTTTTGACAGTGAGCAACTTAGACGCTGACGGTTGTTGCAAAATCAGTTTGATAGTGGTTAGTTGATTAATCTAGTGGCCTGTTAGTTTAATGGATTCTTAATCTAATACCAACTTAATGACCGGCGCCATTGATACTACGTACCATTTCTTCTACCATCTTTTTGGCATCACCAAATATCATCATGGTTTTGTCCATATAGAACAAGCTGTTATCTAAACCAGCATAACCTGTATTCATAGAACGCTTGATGACCATAACCGTTTGCGCTTTGGTCACCTCCAATATTGGCATACCAAATATTGGCGAAGTAGGGTCTTCTTTAGCCGAAGGATTGACGACGTCATTAGCACCGATTACCAGCACCACATCGGTACCAGCAAAGTCAGAGTTAATCTCATCCATCTCAATAATATCGTCATAAGGTACGTCAGCTTCAGCCAGTAGAACGTTCATGTGACCTGGCATACGACCAGCTACTGGATGAATAGCAAAGCGTACTCTGACCCCTTCTTCCTTTAGTAACTCGTACAGCTCTTTGACTGCGTTTTGTGCACGCCCTTGCGCCATACCATACCCAGGAACGAT
This sequence comes from Psychrobacter sp. 72-O-c, assembly GCF_904846605.1. Classification (GTDB taxonomy): domain Bacteria; phylum Pseudomonadota; class Gammaproteobacteria; order Pseudomonadales; family Moraxellaceae; genus Psychrobacter. The sequence continues at coordinate 68,391 of NZ_CAJHBI010000016.1, read as the reverse complement.
AATCACGTCGCTGGAATTAGCCATCAAGAATCCAGCATCCTCTGCTGAGCCTGATTTATAATTCTTTGGTGCGCCGTCATCATCGCCTGCTGCAACGGCCGAGGTACCCATACCGCCAAATAAGACGTTGAGTAATGAGCGATTCATAGCTTTACACATAATATAAGATAAGATTGCGCCGGATGAACCCACCAACGAGCCTGCAATAATCAACATCGAGTTGCCAAGCGTGAAGCCAATCCCTGCTGCTGCCCAACCTGAGAATGAGTTAAGTAAAGATACCACTACTGGCATATCACCACCACCGATCGGCGCAATCCACATCCAACCAAAGACAATAGCCAATACGGTCATCACATAGAAGGCTGGTAGCGAATCAGTCATAAAGTAGACCGCACCAAAACCAACCATTGCTATGAATAGAATGGCTTGGACTGGTTTAACCCAACCACCAACGAGTGTTTTTGCCCAACTTTTAGCAGCCAATTTACCAAAGGCAAAAAACGAGGCTGAAAAGGTAATAGCGCCAATAAAGCAACCGATAAACAATTCTAGACGGGTAATGGTGCTGTACGCTTCCTCAGTATGTAGCACCGTTGCTAGGGCAATGGCCACCGCTGCAAGACCAACGAACGAATGCATCAAAGCGACAGTTTCTGGCATTTGGGTCATCGCGACCGTTCTAGCCTTCCACAAACCGACGACCGCCCCCAGTACCATAGCGCCAATAATCATCCATAGGATAGGCCCTTCGGCTAAGAAGAAGGTGGTGACAATAGCAATGGCCATCGCTGCCATACCGAAACGGTTACCACGAATAGCCGTTTTGGGACTAGATAAACCACGTAAGGTCAAGATAAATAAGATGGCACCGACTAAATAAAACCAGTCTGCATTGGCAGCAATCATAGTGCTTAAATCATTCATACGTTGCCTCCGCTCTCAGTAGTGCTGTTAGTAGTAACAACGGGCGCTTTTTTAGGTTTGGGCCTAAACATGGCCAGCATACGCTCAGTCACCGCAAAACCACCGAAGATATTGACACTGGCTAAAAATACGGCAAAAGCACCGAGTAAGCTGGTCGCGGTAAACATATCGCCATCAATAGTGACGGTCTGAAGCATCGCACCTACAATGACAATACTTGATAGCGCATTGGTTACTGCCATCAATGGCGTATGGAGTGCTGGCGTGACACCCCAAACGACGTAATATCCGACAAAAATAGCAAGTACAAATACGGTAAAAATTGCTACAAATGGGGTGCTACCCATGGCCGCACCAGCTGGTGCCGCCGCTAAAACAGTGGCAATCATCTTATCCTCCTAAAAATTTATTCATTACTGACAATATATAAAACGAGACAGGTAAAACCTGATATGTAAAAGATTTAACGTTTAGCGAGGCGTACTTGACCCTCATGTGTGACTGCTAATGCACCTTGAATCTCATCTTCCATATCTAGGTGAAGTGTCAATTTATTGGATGAAGCATTATCTGTGGCTTCTGTGGTTGCTGCGGGGGCAATTAAGGTGGTGATAAAATTGACGAGGTTATTAGCATACAGATCTGATGACTGCGCTGCGAGCTGTGATGGAATGTTAGCAGCACCGACAATACGCACACCATTGTCTGTAGTGATGGTTTGGTCAGCGACACTACCTTCGACGTTACCGCCCGTTCCAGCAGCCATATCTATCAGTACTGAGCCCGCTTTCATTTTATCGAGCGTGGCTTTATGTACCAAACGCGGTGCTTGACGACCGGGTATTTGCGCAGTCGTAATGACGATGTCAGCACCACTTAGCGCTTTGTCTACGACAGCTGATTGATCTTTCATGTATTGCTCTGATGGTGTCCACGCATAACCGCCAGTCGATTTGGCTTTTTGCGCTTCTTCTTCACTCATCGGTACATCAAGCCATTTTCCGCCGAGCGATTCAACTTGCTCTCTAGCAGTAGGACGTAAGTCACTGGCTTCAACCACCGCCCCTAGACGCTTGGCAGTTGCAATCGCTTGTAAGCCTGCAACCCCCACACCCAAAATAACTACTTTAGCTGGCTTGACCGTCCCAGCTGAAGTCATAAACATCGGGAAAGGACGCGAGTATTCATTAGCAGCAAGCACTACGGCTTTGTAGCCGGCAAGGTTGGCCTGCGATGACAAAACATCCATATTCTGCGCCCGTGACAATGTGCGCGGAAGCAGCTCCATCGCAAAAGCAGACACGCCTTTTGCTGCATAAGTGTCAAGCTGAGTATTACGGTAAGGATCGAGCATGCCGATGACAATTTGACCAGACGCCAAACTATCAACTATAGTCGCTGGCAAGTCATTCACCGTGGTGATGATACGCGCATCAGCAATGACATCGCTGCTACTATTTGCAATATTAGCGCCCGCAGCTTGATAACTGTCATCAGAATAATAGGCTGCTTGACCTGCACCGGACTGTATGACCACTTCAAACCCAAGCTTACGCAGTTTTTTGACCGCGTCTGGGGTTAGCGCCACGCGGTTTTCATGGGCAACATCTGCACTGATTACACCGATTTTCATACCGTCTCCTCACCTCTAATTACTGTACGTCGAATTTCTGTCTTTGATACCTCTCAAAGCACCTTGTTTAAATTACAAATCTAACCAAAGATTATCAATTTAATAAATGATAGTTAATTTACCATCACGCCTTTTTATTATAGAGACTTCGTTTACCAACTTTCATTGCTTATTCATGACTCATAAGTATAATAAAAAGTTAGGTGCTTACACCATTTCCATAAATTTTATTGTTATATTTGAAATTTTTATTTTTCCAGCGTGCTGTAATCTATCATGAAACCCATATAATACGTCTACGAGAAAGATAGATGCAAACTTTAAATGTGATACGTTGAGCGAATCTGATGCCGTAACAGATTTGTCATTGGTCTACTAAATAAGGAATGATTATGTATTTTGTACTCTCCCCTGCTAAATCATTGAACGAAACGGATGCTGTACCCGTAAGCCTTGACAGTTGTTACAGTCAGCCTGCACTCATTAACCGATCAGCACAGCTCATTCAGCAACTTAAAACCAAAGATCCGGTGGATTTGCAAGAGCTTATGGGTATCTCATCTGATCTTGCTACCCTTAATGCGACGCGCAATCACAACTGGCAGCTGCCCTTTACCACTGACAATGCCAAAGCGGCTAGCTACTTATTCGCAGGCGATGTCTATACGGGATTAGACAGTTATGGCATGGATAAAGAGACAATCATATATTTAAATGAACATTTGGGAATATTGTCAGGCTTATATGGGGTGCTAAAACCATTGGACCTAATCCAGCCGTACCGGTTAGAGATGGGTACTAAGCTTGAGAATGAGCAAGGCGCCAATTTATATGAGTTTTGGGGCGAGCAAATTACCGAGCTACTGAACATGCGTATCAGGGATGTACAATCAGCGAATGAGCCGCCAGTGTTAATTAACTTAGCATCGAATGAATACTTCAAAGCGGTAAAGAAAAAGGCATTGGATGCAGCAATCATCACGCCACGTTTTGAAGACGAGAAAAATGGACAGTATAAAGTCATTAGCTTCTATGCAAAAAAAGCACGTGGACTGATGGTAAAGTACGCCGCTGATAATAGACTTACCAACGCAGAACAGCTCAAAGCCTTTAACCTAGCTGGATATTATTATTGTGCGGAGGCTTCTGATGATAAGACGTGGACGTTTAGGCGGGATGCTGTGGATCAGTAGAGATTGAAGCTAATAATGCTAAATGAATAAAAAAAGCCCCAACTCAATGAGTCGGGGCTTTCTCTTAGCTATAATCACCAATAGTTATCATTAATGATTTTTAGTAGATAGGAATATCGGTGTTAGCGCAGCTTACATCATGCCGCCCATACCGCCCATTCCACCACCAGCACCGCCGCCCATGCCAGCCATGCCGTCATCGCTTTCTGGTAAGTCAGTAATCATAGCTTCGGTTGTAAGCATCAGGCCGGCGATAGAAGCAGCGTTTTCTAGTGCTGAACGCGCCACTTTCGCTGGATCAAGAATACCCATTTCAAGCATATCGCCATAAACGCCAGTAGCAGCGTTGTAACCGTAGTTACCCGTACCGTTTTTCACTTCGTTAACAACAACTGAGGCTTCTTCACCTGAGTTGGTCACGATTTGACGTAATGGAGATTCCATTGCACGGCGTAGGATATTGATACCTGCGTCTTGGTCGTCGTTATCGCCTTTAAGCTCAGCCAATGCATTCATGGCACGAACTAATGCGACACCGCCGCCAGGAACAACGCCTTCTTCAACCGCAGCACGAGTGGCATGTAGCGCATCATCAACGCGGTCTTTCTTCTCTTTCATTTCAGTTTCGGTTGCCGCACCAACTTTGATGACTGCAACGCCGCCTGATAGTTTTGCCATGCGCTCTTGTAGCTTTTCTTTGTCGTAATCAGACGTTGATTCATCAGCTTGACGACGGATAGAGTCTACACGCTCATTGATATCAGCTGTGTTGCCGGCACCATTGACGATAACGGTGTTTTCTTTACCGACAGTAACTTTTTTGGCGGTACCAAGCTGCTCAAGGGTAGCAGTCTCAAGGGTCAGACCAATCTCTTCTGAGATGACCGTGCCGCCTGTCAAGGTTGCGATATCTTGTAGCATTGCTTTGCGACGATCGCCAAAACCGGGTGCTTTTACAGCACAAGTTTTTAAGCCGCCACGCATGTTGTTAACTACTAGAGTTGCCAATGCTTCATTTTCAACGTCTTCAGCAATGATTAGCAAAGGTTTGCTTTGCTGCATTACTTGCTCAAGTAATGGCACGATTTCGCGAATATTGCTGATTTTTTTATCAACGAGCAAGATATATGGGTTTTCAAATTCAGCAGTTAAGCTATCTTGCTTATTAGCAAAATATGGGCTGATATAACCACGGTCAAACTGCATGCCTTCGACGACTTCTAAAGTGTCTTCAAAGCTTGACCCTTCTTCAACCGTGATAACGCCTTGCTTGCCGACTTTGTCCATAGCTTGCGAAATCAATTCACCGATTTTGGTGTCTGAATTAGCAGAGATAGAACCCACTTGGGCAATCGCTTTTTGATCATCCGCTGGGGTGGCTAGCAGATGAATTTGCTTAACGGCTTCGCGTACGGCTTTATCGATACCGCGCTTAAGATCCATTGGGTTCATGCCAGCGGCAACTGATTTCATGCCTTCTTGCAAGATTGATTGTGCCAATACGGTAGCAGTCGTTGTACCATCACCAGCAACATCATTAGTGCGGCTTGCTACTTCACGTACCAATTGTGCGCCCATGTTCTCAAACTTGTTTTCAAGCTCGATTTCTTTCGCTACAGATACACCATCTTTGGTGATTGTTGGGGCACCAAATGACTTATCGATAACCACGTTACGACCTTTAGGGCCTAAAGTGACTTTAACGGCGTTTGCTAGGATGTTTACGCCATCCATCATTTGTTTGCGGGCATCACTGCCAAACTTTACGTCTTTTGCCATGTTAAATAACTCCAATAATTTGGTTGAATAATCTGATGAGATTATCAAGAATGTTTTTAAATAAGTTAGCTATTGTTATAAGGGCGTTGCTTTAGTTTTAAACCCTTACTACGTCTCTGTAAAAGTATTTATCTACAGATAACACAGCCTTATTTATAATTAGCCTTCTAATACACCCAATACATCAGCTTCTTTCATAATTAATAGCTCTTCACCGTCAAATTTAACGGTTTGGCCTGCGTATTGACCGAACAATACTTTATCACCAACTTTTACATCTAACGCACGAGTTTCGCCGTTATCACGAATCTGGCCATTGCCCGTTGCTAAGACTTCACCTTGTGAGGGTTTTTCTTGTGCTGAACCCGGTAATAAAATACCACCAGCAGTTTTTGTTTCTTCTTCTATGCGGCGGACGACAATACGGTCATGCAAAGGACGAATATTCATCGATATGACTCCAAAAGGTTGGTTGTTTGAATTAAGGAATTGTTTTATCTAAATGTCTCAATGGCCAATCTTAAAGCAATCTCAAAGATAAGCATTGAGCTTGTTCCAAAAAATGGGGACAGGAGGAGATAGCTTCAAGTGTAAAGCTAAAAAATTTACAAGAAGATTTCGTAAAATGAGTTATTGATTCATGCTTATCAGTAACTTTACTGACAAAGCGTTACTTATAATGATGGCATAGGCGATTGTGGCAACATTAACTACAAGAGCCAAACGTCTACTATGCTTGCTACTCTTGAAAATGTAACAGCATATGACCATTATAGTCCTCAAGCAATAAATAATAGCTATCAAAAAGACTGCACGGTATCAAATAGGCATCGAAGTAGCAGCACGACAACCAATTAAGGGACATCCATGAGTTTTTCGTCAATAAACGAGCCATCTACAGCACCCCATTCTAATCACACAAAACGTGGTAAACACAAACTCCTATCTCTATTTACCACTGGAGCCAGTATCGCGACCATTGGAGCGTTAAGTATGACTGCCCCCACCCTTGCCAGCGCAAAAAATATACAGCCATCAACTGCTGATTATAGCTTTACCGTAGAAGATAAATATAAAGGGACAGCAACCCGAAATATAAGTAAATCAGGTAACCTCTGGAAATATGATGTTAAGGCACGCGTTGCCGGTATTGCTAGCGCCTCACAAAGTAGCGCCTTCACCATAGTAGGTAACAATGTTAGCCCTACGCAAGCCAGCACTACTTATAAGTTGCTAGGCTTTGGGCGCACCCATAATCTCAAATTTAATCCGAGCAAAAAACAAGTGGCCAGTACGTATAAAGGCAAAACCATCAATCTAAGCATGGCTCAGCAAGCTTTTGATGATTTAAGCCTTGAGGTGCAGATTCGCCAAGACTTACTCAATGGTAAGTTCTCTGGTAATTACTACATGGCCAAAAAAGATAAAATTGAGAAAACACCCTTTAAAAAGTCTGGCAATACTAAAATAACCGTTCCTGCTGGTAGCTTTGATACCGTGCGCGTTGATCGCATTCATGATGATAGTAGTCGCTCTACCAGCTTTTGGTTAGCGCCAAGCTTGGATTACCTACCAGTGAAAGTTAGCCAGATAAATGATGGTAAAAAAATGGACCTAGAATTGACCAAAGTAAATTAATGAGTGCTTTAGCTTTAAGTACTTTAACTTTAGATTAGTATCCAGCTAATCATTATATAAAAAAGCGGCGCTCTAATTATTAGAGCGCCGCTTTTTTGTGGCTTTCTTTTACGATTTTATTTCATAACTTTAAACCTAGAACCTTTAACAAGACTAGGGTTTTCTGGGGGTTTTTTCTACATTATTCATTGAGGGTAGGCGTTTTAATAGCAAGAATAACCAGGTGTTAATCAAAAATATTAAGACAAAATCAAGCAAATAGACTACCAACTCTGCCCAGCTGCTGCCATAAACGCGGGCGAACAGCACGACCCCACTAGCCCCTAAATAAACTAAGGTAACCATACTATCTACCAATAGCGCATAAGGCGAGCGTCCGCGTAGTATCGACGGCGTTAAAATCAAGGCTGGTACCAACCATAATGCTTGCCAGGCAATACCACCGATAATATCAGGATTCATCGGGTTAAAAATACTGATTAAAATAGGCAGTCCTAGCAGCCGATAAATCAGCCATACCAACCACGTCAGCATTAAGCGCTGCTGCATTGGGGCAATAGGATTTTTAGGCTTGGCAGCCTTAGCCAAATTTTTCGTCGGCGTTTGACCATTAGGAGGATTGGAAGTGTTCGACATTAGATATGTTTATTTCCCAGTTGATGACACTACTCTTAAGCAGAGTAATGTTTCTTGAGCAGCTACTACCCATTAGTATCAATAATACATCATTAAACCCTTGATACATCGTTAAAACCAGCAGGCCACACCATTAGAATAAACCATTAAGACAGGCCATTATAATAAGCAAGTTTAACGACTCCAATCAGCTTGCGCCAGAGCTTTAGCACTAATCGCCAAACGACGACCTTGGGCTACAGCTAATTCACGCTCATCATCGGATACAGGTTGATCATGGGCAGCACCGCTAACATGACTCACGCCATAAGGCGTGCCGCCACGATTGGTACGATTAAGCGCAGGCTCTGCATAGGGTATACCGACAATCATCATGCCATGATGAATTAGCGGCAACATCATAGTCAGCAGAGTCGTTTCTTGCCCGCCATGCATCGAGCCGGTTGCGGTAAATACTGACGCCGGCTTGTTTTGTAGATTGCCTGCCAGCCAAATGGTAACGGTATTGTCCCAAAAGTACTTCATTGGCGCAGCCATATTGCCAAAATGGGTTGGGCTGCCTAGTGCTAAACCCGTACAGTCTTTTAGATCATCCATCGTACAGTAGAGATCGCCTTCTTCAGGAATAGCAGGCTTACTTGATGTGGTCTCAGGCGCGACCACTGGCACAGTACGAATACGCGCAGTCATGCCCGCCTCTTCAACACCTTGAGCAATGGAGTAGGCCAAAGTCTTAGTGGTGCCATAACGGGAATAATAAAGTATCAAAACACAAGGGGTGGTCTGACTCATTAGCAAAGCTTCCTTTTAAAAATTTAGTTTTAAACTATTTGATTATTCTTATAAGATCACCGATAGCAGCACCTCATTAATAAAAGCATTTAGAGTAGCCTTTATATCGTGCTGTGAGCTATGAATGTACGATTTAACCAGTCGCTGTTATGAGTATATGCTCACATTATGCCCGACTCGTCAGCTCATATGCAAACGTAACGTCCGGTACTATTATTCTGCCTTGTTATTAGTAGCACTATGCATTTTGACACAAATAAGGAGCAGATGCTGGTGGCACATTTTTGTTACACTATTGCTACTTTTACCCCTCTTAAATGGTCGTCATGGAAAACTTATTAAAAAAGCTGCCTTTTTTACAACAACGCTGGTTTCTATTTTTACGATTCTTGACTCGGCATTTTTTCGAGGATAACTGCCAACAAAAAGCTGCCTCTCTTACTTACACCACCATGCTGTCAATTGTTCCTATATTGACGGTGTTGTTGATGATTCTATCTTCGGTACCAGCGCTCGCTTCGGTTAGAGCACAGATTTATGAAGTGATTTATAGTAATTTGCTACCGCAATCGGGCTTACAAGTCAGCAAATACATTAATAGTTTCGCTGAAAAATCCTCGAATTTGACCGCTATTGGGGCGATGATACTGTTTATTACTACTATCCTGACCTTAACTACCATTGAGCGTGCCTTTAATCAGATTTGGCGAGTAGAAGACCGTTCTGGTGGTATGAAGAGTATGCTGCGTTATTGGACCATTGTCACCTTGGGTCCATTGGTACTGGGCACGGCATTTATCGTTTCTAGCACCGTGCAGAGTCTCAGCTTTTTAAACCGTCAAATCGGCGGTTATGGTATTGACTGGTCATTTTGGGTGCAGGCAGTCTCGATTGGGATAACGGTAGCCGGCTTCATTGGCATGTATTGGTTCATCCCAAAAGCACGCGTGCCAGCTAAGAATGCTGCTATTGCTGGCATTTTTGTCGCCATCGTATTTGAGCTGCTCAAGCACATCTTCGGTACTGTGATGACTAACTTTACCAGCTATGAAGCGATTTATGGGGCCTTTGCGGCAGTACCGATTTTTTTATTATGGATTTTTTTATCGTGGAATTTAATTCTACTAGGGGTTGAGATTAGCTATACCCTAACGATTTTTGAGACCGAGGAAGTTTATCCGCGCCATCCTTTACTGAGCTTATTAGATATGCTTAATCTGGTCTATACCCATCATCTAAGAGGCGACGCAGTCAGTGAGCAAGAGCTACGTGATGTACTGGGACGTAAAGAGCTGCCAAAATGGTACACCTATATTAACTACCTTAAAGACTGCAATCTGATTACCACGACCGAACATGACGAATATGTGCTCAAAAAAGATCTTAGCAATATGTCGCTATGGGATTTTTATCGTACCTTACCTTATCCGCTACCGATCAAAGACGAGCTGGATGAGATGAAGCAAGAAGATCAGAAGCCATGGTTAGGCTTGTTGGTGCAGCGGTTTGAGAATACGGAAACATGCGCGCGCGACCAACTTGACTTGCCATTAGCTACTATCTTTGCTCACAGTCAGCCGCGCAAAAAATCGCCTGCTGATGAAAGTGTTGCACATAGTAATCATAAGAGATTGAAAGATTCTACGGATAAAAAGTCTAGTGGATTTCCCAAAGGCAATTTAGATAGCGATTCAGTTAGCAGTGCTACGCCAGACTTTGATCCCGCAGCTTATGATAAAGACAGTGAGGTGGAATGCGACAATCATCAGCGTGAAGTTTTAATTCCTAAGACTAATGGCGACCAACAGCAAGCCGCTAATAATAATAGCAAAGGCTATATAATTACTGAAGCGGATAATCCAGAAAGTCATAAGTAAACGTCATAAGTAAACAGTGTCACTACTGAGCAGTATGAGACATCTACTATAAAAATTAAAAAAACTGGTATGAATTCTGGAGCTAACAACGTTGAATAAAAACCCTGGAAACAGCCTGCCCAAACGTACCTTAGCGGCAAGCCTACAATGGCTTAAGCAATTCGTGCACTTATGGTCGTTGCAGACACTAACCAGTTTGCCTGATCGTCTAAAAAACATATGGCAACAGCTGATTGGCTCTTACTGGTTTATTCCAACAGCTTGTGTATTAGTAGGTATTTTTTTAGCCCCAATACTAGTCTCTATCGATGAGCACTTTGATCGTGAAACCGTCAAGGAACTCACTTTTGCTTTTACGGGTGACGATCAGGCGGCGCGTGCGATCATGACCGCGATTGCAGGAGCAGTACTTGGCGTAGCAGGAACGACGTTTTCGATTACTATTGCCGTACTGTCTATGGCCTCATCGCAGTTTGGACCTCGGCTGCTACGTAACTTCTTGACCGACACCCCCAACCAGTTTGTACTCGGTGCATTTATTGGTACCTTTAGTTATAGCTTGTTGGTGTTAAAATCTATTCATAAGTACGACGTTCAATTTGGTGTGCCGCAGTTAGCGGTGACCTTCGCAATTATCATGGCGATTATTTGCGCCTTATTATTGGTCTATTTTGTGCAGCATATGGTACATGCTATTCAAGCATCCCATGTTATTAAAGATGCCAGTGATGATGCTATTAAAAATATTCATTATTGGTACAATGATAACTGTGATATTCAGCATCAGCGCGACGTGGCAAGTGAAGATGTTGCGCAATTTTCTAACTGGCCAGCAACTGCTATTTATGCGCCAAGCTCAGGTTATCTTCAGCAGATATATATTGAATCACTGGTTACATTGGCGCAAGACTACGGTGGCGTGCTGCAGATGTGTACCAATCTGGGGAACTTTGTTACCGACAAGAACGTCATGGGGTATTTTTACCAGCGTCCAGCAGACCACCTAAATTACCTACAAAAAACCAAAACCTCACATCTAGCTGTCATGCCGCGTAAGCCTGATGGAGTGTTCTGGCAGCGTTTTGCGACCTGTATTCGTCTTGATCGCAGACCAACTCACTCTAATGATATTGCCTATAGCTTAGGACAAGTGACTGAGATTGCGATACGCGCACTATCACCTGGTATTAACGATCCTAAAACGGCGGTCAACTGTTTGCAGTCATTGACCGCATGCTTGAGTATCATGATGCGCAGCCAACCGCCTAGCCCCTATCACTTTTATACACCGCCCTATGATAAGGATACTTCTGACATCACAGTAAACCAGCCGCGCGTGGCGATATTGGCAGTCATTACTAAAACGCCCAAGATATCTGACTTTATCGACATCTCTCTTGGGGAGATACGCCGTTATGCCGCGACTGATCTGATGGTGTTAAAAGCGCTATGTCGGTCTATGACCGATCTCAATTATGCACGCGTGAACAGTGCTCAACGGCAAACACTACTACACGAGCTGAGCTTAATCGGGCGTGCAGGCGAAGAAAACCTTAGCTATAGCGAGCTAATAGTTGACCTGATGGCGATGTGTAGTCAGGCGCGGCAGTTCATTCATAATGAGGATGCCAAGCACCAACACTTTGAATATGTTAGCGAGTTTTCAGCACACATTCATAAAGCATTACAGACAAAGACAAGCTAACTTTTCATATGACAAGTATAGTATTTATATATATACACATGAAAACACAAACGAGTACGAGTAAAATAACAAAACAAGCACGGCACATCGCCATACCAACCTTTAGGGTTATGGCAACTCTTTATATTAATTTGAGACTTCTTTCATGGCATCTGCAACCAGCCTGACCATACTTGAAATCAGCGCCATCTTTTTATCAATTACTGCCTCGCTGGCCTATGTTAATCATCGCTTTATTGGTCTACCAACGACTATCGGTGTGATGGTTATCTCTATCCTCTTATCTATTGTCGCGATATTTTTAGGTTTTTTAGGCTTCGATCAGCTGATTGATTATGAGGTCAGCTTATTAGACCAACTTGATTTTACCGAAGTATTACTTGATGGCATGCTCTCCATGCTGCTATTTGCGGGTGCATTGCATGTCAATATTGGGGACTTAAAGCGCTATAAACTGCCCATTGGTATTCTTGCTTGTCTGGGTACGGTCATATCAGCTGTGCTCATTGCCACTGCTATTTATTTTATGTTACCGCTGTTAGGCTTCGGTCTGCCATTCATTTGGTGTTTGTTATTTGGTGCTTTGATATCACCTACCGATCCCATTGCGGTGATGGGTATCTTAGCGTCAGCAGGCGCGCCGAAGAGTATCGAGACTGTCATCGCTGGCGAGTCTCTATTTAATGATGGTATCGGCGTCGTTATCTTTGTGATACTTCTCGGGATTTTATCTAGCGGTGATATTCCAACCGTCAACTATGTGGCGCATACGCTAGCAGTCGAGGCTGGTGGCGGTATCGTCTTTGGCTTGGTGCTGGGGGCAATTTTATATTACTTAATTAAAAGCATTGATAGTTATCAAGAAGAGGTGCTATTAACCCTAGCTGGCGTGATAGGAGGTTACGCGCTGGCCAGTCATTGGCATTTGTCAGGCCCGCTGGCCATGGTCATGATGGGGCTAATGGTCGGTAACCGCGGGCGGGAGCTGGCGATGAGCGATAAGACTCGCCACTACATTGATTTATTTTGGGAATTGATTGATGAGATTCTAAACGCGATTTTGTTTGTTTTAATCGGTTTAGAGGTGGTGATAATTGCTTTTTCAGGTAATTTATTTATTGCTGGCGGCCTAACCATTATCATCGCGCTACTGGCTCGTTTTATCGTAGTGGGAATGACTACCAAGACCTTTAGTAAGCAGCTCGCTTTGCCCTCTGGCGCATGGAAAGTCTTAACATGGGGCGGTCTGCGAGGAGGTATTTCCGTAGCGCTAGTTTTACAGTTACCTATAGGAGCGGAACGTGATATTTTATTGGCGTTGACCTATGCGGTGGTAGTGTTCTCTATTTTGATTCAGGGTTTGAGTGTGGGCAAAGTGGCCCAATCAATTCGCCCTATTGAGGAAAAGCAATTAAAGGTTTAGACCAACTAGAATAGTGTGCTCTAAGCCAAAAATAAAAAACCTAGTTTAAAACAATAAAAAGCCAGCACTAGAGATATCCTCTTTATGCTGGCTTTTTGTTGTTAAAGTCTGTATTGCTTATTAAAATTCTTCATGGAAGTTTCTTCTATAGCAAACCTTTGCGTTTCATATTGCGATAAACCACAATAATAATAATAATATTTGTTATCAGAATTCCCAGCTTAAACCAATCAAATGGGCTCGCAATCAGGTAGTACAGCTCAATGGGAATAAATATGCCATAGCCCACCACACCAAACCAGTATGCCCAGGTTTTATCTTGCCATAATCCGTAAGCTTCAATAAAGCGCAAACTGGCATAAGCAAAAATTAATAATAAAAACAGCGGCCAGTTTTTGCTTGCTTGCTGCGCAATCCGTACCGAGCTTTCAATTTGCGGTGCTAAAAAATGACCAAAATTCTGTCGCCAAGAGTCTGTTGCGCGCGTAAGCCAATTATCAATATCAGCATGCCATAACCATAACGCGCACGCTCCTAACAGCGCGCCTACGCCTTTGACAACCTCATAAATCGCGACTGCTTTGATTGACTCGCTAGACTTATGCTTGTCAGGGCGCAGCGTGTCATCACGGCGGATAATATCAGGGTCTTGGCTCACCGAAGACGGTTGCTGATCATCATCCTGACAGGGCAAGTTAGGCAAAGAAAGTCTCCACCACCCGACCTTGCACTTGCTGGTTGAAAAATGGCGTATTTTTGCCATTAGACAGCATAGTTTCGGTAGTCACTTGCCATTCGAGATTGGGATCCACCAATATCGCGCCGCCAATATCTTCATATTGGATGCTGATACCTGCAATTTGTGCAGGATTGAGACAAATTTTATCTACCAGCTGCTCCAAAGTAATCACCTCATCGCGTACCAATTGACAGGCCAACGCCATAAAAGTATCAAAGTTCGAAATACCCGGCGTACTCTCAGAAAACGGTGCTTTTTTTGCGGTGCTATTTAGCGGTTCATGGTGACTACAAATCGCGTCAATGGTGCCATCTTTAAGCCCGCGGCGTAGTGCCTGCTGATCAGTATTACTACGCAGTGGTGGTAGCACATACGCTTGGGCGTTAAAGCCTTCTAAATTATCATCGGTTAAATACAACTGATGCATGGCCACATCGCAAGTGACCGGCAGACCTTTGTCCTTGGCCCAACGCATCAATTCCACCGAAGACTTGCAGGACAGCTGACTGAAGTGCGCAGCTATACCCGTCTCCTCAACCATCAAGAGCTGAGTTGATAAGGCTACCGTCTCAGCAATCCACGGAATACCTGGCAAGCCATGATATGAGGCAATATAGCCTTCATGCGCCACCCCATCATTAGATAGGCTAGGCTCATCAGGATAAAAGAATACTTTCATACCAAAGGTTGCGGCATATTCTAAGGTCCGTAGTAGTACCAAATCATTACTAAAAGGCCGGCGAGCGTTAGAGACCGCAATACAGCCGCCTTTTTTCAACCCAGCAATATTAGAGGGGCGTTCACCCTCTAACCCGGCAGTCAGTGCACCAAGAATATGCAAATAAATACCCCCATCCTCAAGGGCGCGCTCACGTAAGCCTTTAAGTAGTGAGCCATTCTCTAGAACAGGACTGGTATCGGGTGGAATAACCACATGTAAAAAACCATTAGCACGCGCAGCATGACCTTCTGAAGCGAGGGTTCCATGCTGCTGCTGCCCCGGTTCGCGAAGACGCGCACACAAATCAACCAGTGGGGGTAACAGCCACGTTTCGCGTCCAGCTTCAAGGTTTAGCAGCTTATTTGCTGCAGCGCTTGGCAGTGAGTCTTGAAAAATTTTGGGAAGTAAATCGATCATCTGCGCATCAGAGGTTTTAACATTGGTCATGAGCTTTATTACCGTATTAATAAGAATTAAATAAGACACCAAGATAGGATAGGTTTAAGACAAGCTACAAGAGGTTAGCTTTTGTCTTGATTGATTGTTATTTTCCAGACGCTTGATGCGCACGTTGCCCTTGCATCGCCAGTGCCAACACCGCCATACGAATAGCGATACCGTTATTTACCTGCTTTAAGATCACTGACTGCGCGCCATCAGCAACGCTTGAAGCAATCTCAACGCCCCGGTTCATCGGCCCTGGATGCATAACCAACGCATCAGGCTTAGCCAGAGCTACCCGCTCAGGGGTAATCCCATAATGCTTATAATACTCACTGGATGAGGCCAGCAGTGGCGAGCCGATACGCTCATTTTGTATTCTTAATCCCATAATGACATCACAGTCGGTCACACAGCTGTTCATATCTTCATAGACTTGTACCCCAAAACGTTCAATACCTTTGGGCAGTAAGGTACGTGGAGCGACAACGCGAATGTCCTTTACTCCTAGTGTTTGGAGAGCGCTAATGTCTGAACGCGCTACCCGTGAATGCTTAATATCACCTATAATAGCGACCGATAACTCCTCAAACGGGCGCGGTGCTTCACGGTGAATAGTCAACATATCGAGCATCGCTTGGGTCGGGTGGGCATGCCAGCCATCACCACCATTGATAATAGCTATGTTTGGTGTCACCTCAGTGGCCATAAAATGCGCTGCGCCTGAAGCAGAGTGCCTTACCACAAAGATATCAGCAGTCATCGCTTGCAAATTCCATAGCGTATCGCGTAGGCTCTCACCTTTTTTGGCACTAGAGCGCTCAATATCAATGTTGAGTACATTAGCTCCTAAGCGCTTTTCCGCCACCTCAAAAGTAGTACGAGTGCGGGTTGAAGGCTCAAAAAACAGGTTCATCACCGTACAACCATCAAGCTCTGGACTGTTAATCAATTGACCATTATCATCAAAAAAAGTCTCTGCCTTAGCAATTATAGCTTGCAGCTGAGCCTTATTAAGCCCTTCTACGCCTAAAAAATGACGGATACTTCCGTCGCTATTTAGCTGCGGACGGCTTAGCGAGGTATTTAACTTTTGATGAATGGTCTCAGGATCGAATTTGGCATATTCAGACGGCGAGACCGTATTTGTTGAACGGCTATTTATAGAATTTGACATAATGGCACGTCTTTATTGTTGGTTTATATTAAGTTGATTTATATTACATCAATCATAATTGTTCATTCATTTATAACCATGAGCACAAGATACAGGGACATTTTGACGCTTATTTGCTACACTTTACCGCAATAGCACCCGTGGTATAAATAGACTTAGCAGCCTTGTTAGCTATTATAAGTTAGATATTAACTATATTAACTATATTAACTATAATGAGCAATAAGCGTTATCAAGCTATGAATAACAACAAATATAGTGTAGCTGATTTTATGACTAGGACAAAGACGCCGTACAAGCCATTTAAATATTTGCCAATTTAGTCGTTTATTGCGCTTTATTCTGTGTTTTTTGCGCGTTTGGTTTCATTTATTAAGTATTTTTTTTGACGTTAATCGTCCTTTTGACCTCAACCCTCTCTTTAACTTTTGATCCCATTTTTTATTAGGAAGCCTCATGACGACCTTAGCACACTACTTAAAAGACCATGCAACCAATCCTGCAGTCAGCGACGTGATTACTACGATTACTGATGTTGGCAAAACGATTTCACAATTACTTAGAAAAGGCGCATTGGCTGATATCTTAGGTGAAGCAGGCAATCAAAACGTTCAAGGCGAAGAACAAAAAAAGCTTGATGTCCTTGCCAACGATTTACTTTTAGATGCTTTGGCACAAAATTCACATTGCG
Organism: Psychrobacter sp. 72-O-c; assembly: GCF_904846605.1. Taxonomy (GTDB): domain Bacteria; phylum Pseudomonadota; class Gammaproteobacteria; order Pseudomonadales; family Moraxellaceae; genus Psychrobacter. Next base: position 51,019 of record NZ_CAJHBI010000016.1, on the reverse strand, counting down.
CAGGTGTTGCCTCAGAAGAGCTGGATAATGCTACCTCTGCCAATGCTGATGGCAGTCTATTAGTACTATTCGATCCACTCGACGGCTCATCAAATATTGATATTAATATGGCAGTAGGAACCATATTCTCTATTCTACCTTATCAGCGTCAAGGTCACGATAGCGAAAATGATGATTTTTTACAGGCTGGTAATCAACAGCTGGCAGCAGGTTATTTATTATACGGCACCTCTACCATGCTGGCATTGACGATAGCTGATAATGTGGTCATGTTTAGCTTAGATCCAGACAGCGGCGACTATGTGTTGATAGAAGAAAACGTTCAAATTGATGCTGATACCAGCGAATACGCTATTAATGGCTCAAACTATCGTTACTGGCGCGCGCCTATGCAACAATATATTGATGAGCTAATTGCTGGTAAAGGTGGTGTGCGCGGTCGCGACTTTAATACCCGCTGGGTGGCGGCAATGGTGGGTGATGTGCATCGCATCTTGTGTCGCGGTGGTTTATTCACTTATCCTTTTGATACTAAACACGCCAATAAAGCCGGTAAATTACGTTTGATGTATGAAGCCAATCCTATGAGTTTGCTGATTGAGCGTGCTGGCGGATCGGCCACTGACGCTGTTAATCGTATCCTTGATATCGAGCCAACGGACATTCATCAGCGCGTTCCTGTGGTACTCGGTAGTAAAAACGAAGTCAATTATGTGAAAGACTTACACTTACAGCATGCTGATCATTAAGATTGGCTTTTAATAATGTGTTCTGGCTTTTAAGCTTGTCTGTATTTTAACTCTATCTTTACTTTGAAGCAGTCTACTATGACATCAAACACTACCGAACTGATCACCTCAGATAAAAACCAAACGGTAAAGCTGGCGAAAGCTTTATTGACCCAAGCTCGCCAGCGTAAGAAACAAGGCCAAACGATACTTGAAGGAGCCCACCTAATTGATGCCGCCCTACGTAGCGACTATCCGTTCCTTCAAATATTATTAGCGGAATCAGCGCATACGCATGTCGAAGTACAGCAAATTTTAACCCGTCTGCCCACTTATACTTCCGTTTTAGTCTTGTCTGACGCGCTATATCAAAGTATCCGTAGCTTAGGTACGGGTATTGATATCATGGCGATTATTCATATACCCATGCCACACTTATCAGCGATTAACAGCGACTGCCTCATTCTCAATGATGTACAAGACAGCGGTAATGTTGGAACACTATTGCGAACCGCAGCAGCCGTCGGCATCAGCACGGTATTATGTACCAGTGCTACGGCACAGGCATGGTCACCAAAGACTTTACGCGCTGGCATGGGTGCACAATTTGCGCTGAATATTTATGAAAATCTCAGCGTAACAGCTGTCCTCGATTGTGTTGAAGTACCGTTATTGGCAACCAGTTCACATACGGACACTTTGATTTATGAGTATAATTTGCGCTCGCCTGTCGCTTGGATTATGGGTCATGAAGGTCAAGGCGTTTGCGAGGAGCTCATGCAATGCGCTACCCCTATCGCCCTTCCCCAACCTAATGGTCAAGAAAGCCTTAATGTCGCGATTGCCGGGTCACTTTGTCTGTATGAGACATTGCGTCAGCGCCATTACAGTTAAAGTACACGCACCTTTTAGACATAAAAAAATCCCGCCATCATCGATAGCGGAATTTTTTTAATCATCGACTTAATGATAATTAAATCTTGCTAGTTAACTCAGGTAACGCATCAAACAAGTCAGCTTCTAAGAAGTAATCAGCCACACTTGCAATTGGCGCTTCTGGATCGTTATTGATAGCAACGATCACTTTAGAGTCTTTCATACCTGCTAAATGCTGAATAGCGCCTGAGATGCCGGCTGCAATATATAAGTCTGGTGCAACGATTTTACCCGTTTGACCGACCTGCATATCATTTGGTACATAGCCTGCATCAACGGCAGCACGTGATGCACCAACAGCTGCACCAAGTTTATCGGCTAATGGCTCGATATATTTAGTGAAGTTTTCACCGTTGGCTAAGGCGCGGCCACCAGAAACAACAATACCGGCTGAAGTCAATTCAGGACGGTCAGATTTTGCCATTTCTTCATTAACAAAACTTGATTTGCCAGAATCTTGTACATTATCGATAGTCTCAATAGAGGCTGAGCCGCCCTCAGCTGCCACTGGATCAAAGGCAGTAGTACGTACGGTTAAGACGATTTTATCTTCTGTAGTCTTAACCGTCGCGGTAGCGTTACCGGCATAGATAGGACGGTCGAACGTTTGAGCATCGATTACTGCTGTAATTTCTGACAACATGCTCACGTCAAGTAACGCAGCCGCACGGGGCATAAAGTTTTTGCCCGTTGTTGTACCTGGCGCAATAATATGGCTGTAATCAGTTGAACCACCAGCGATATCAGCAACTAACAGCGCGATGTTTTCTGCCATTTGGTGCTCATAGACGGCATTGTCTGCTAGTAATACTTTGGTGACACCTTCTGCTTTAGCTGCTTCATCAGCAACCGCTTGGTTACCACTACCAGCAACTAATACATGAATATCATCGCCCATTTGCTTGGCGGCAGCGATAGTATTTAAAGTTGCCTTTTTTAGACTGGCATTGTCATGTTCTGCATATACCAAAATTGCCATGGTTTTTATCCTTTATTTATTCGTATCATCGATTCGTGTGGTCATTTATTCGCATAACTAATATTTACGCAACTAATATTTACGTAACTATGTATGCGAATAGCTTTTAAAATGTAGGCTTGAGGGTTTGATAAACCCCTGCAAACCCGAGCAAAAAACTAGATTACTTTTGCTTCATTTCTTAGCTTGTCGACCAACTCATCAACTGAACCCACTTTGATACCCGCTTTACGCTCAGCAGGTGGCACGACTTTGACAATCTCTTGCTTAGAGGCCATATCAACACCAAAATCTGACGGCGCTTTTTCATCAAGCTGTTTTTTCTTGGCTTTCATGATGTTAGGCAATTTAGCGTAACGTGGCTCATTTAAACGTAAGTCAGTAGTAATGATCGCAGGTAGAGTCAAGGCAAGCGTTTGCAAACCGCCATCAACTTCACGAGTAACATTTACCTTATCGCCTTCGACCTTAACTTCTGAAGCAAAGGTACCTTGACCGACACCCATTAACGCTGCCAGCATCTGACCAGTTTGGTTGTTGTCATCATCGATAGCTTGTTTACCCAATAACACAATATCAGCACTTTCTTGCTCAGCGATACTTTTTAGGATTTTGGCTACTTGTAACGGATATGGCTTATCGTCAGTTTTTACTAAAATACCGCGGTCAGCACCCAATGCTAAGGCTGCACGGATTTGCTCTTGTGATTCTTTTGGACCAATTGAGGCTACAATAATCTCATCAATCACACCCGCTTCTTTTAGACGCACCGCTTCTTCTACCGCAATTTCATCGAAAGGGTTAATTGACATTTTGGTATTGGATAAATCCACACCAGAGTTATCAGCTTTTACACGAACTTTGACGTTATAATCAATGACACGCTTGACCGCTACTAATGCTTTCATACGTTCCTCGTTTGTTAATGTTATGAATTAAAAAGTTATAAACTAAGAACCCTTGGTTCATTGTCGTTCAAAATTTTACTTGTAGGTCACCACTTGAAGATTGTAACTTGTTTAACAGAGAATTGTTTGTAAAGTACTATCAACCAATACCAAACAGTCAATAGCAGAACAAATTATACTTTTATAACAATAGACGCTAATTGATCCTGCTAAATCCAAGCCCACCATTATTTATTAGACTTATCTATCTTGCGCGAGCACACCGATAAGGTCAAGACAACGCCGTGAATAATGCGTCATAAATTTGTCACCCTTCTTTAAAAAATGACATCTCAGCTTACAAACTCATCACTTTCTTTGATTTATTACTCTAACCTTCCCATCTTTATAGCATTGTTAGGTCTTTATTTACTTAACGCTTTGTTATTATTTATTATACTTATTCATCTTATGATGAATCTTTGATAGGTCTAATTAAAAGACCGCTATCGCGAATATCATCAAATAAGGTCCAATCTGGCGTGGCTTCATTATTTTTGATCACACTCATATCACCAGTGGTTTCCATGATAACCGCAAACACTTCAGTCTTCGATTTTAAGCCGTTCTTCCGCAACACTTCTTGTACATCGCTAGTACTTAGATTGGCTTCTTTTAGATTGTCCCAAAAGTATTCACCATGTGCCATCAAGATAATAGGTCGGTTATCAAGTAAGGCTTTTATAGGTTTGACTCTACGTCTGATCATTGAGATTAGTGCTTGCAACATAAATAACAGACCAACCGCAAGCAGACCTTGGAGCAGTGACGGGGAGTCGGATGTTACCGTTGATGCTAAGATACTACCGATAGCTATGGTCATCGCAAAGTCATAACTTGAAAGCTTTGAGAAACTGCGGAGACCCACAATACGGGTAAATAGTATCAAGCAAAAGTAGAATCCTATAACGGATAAAGAGATACCAAGAACTTGTTGCCAGTCTATTGCAAACCACGATTCCCACTTCATAGTATTACCTTATTGCATTGTGTTGTTTGTAATCGTGTTCTTTATAATTACTAAATTGGCGTTTATTACTGAATGAGATATTCAGCCATTTAATTAAGAACTAGCTAAGAATTGTAAACTTATTTCTTGACAAAAAAAAGCAACCCGATAAGAGGCTGCTTTTAATATACAATCTAAACAATATTTTCGTTGCGTTAACAACATACTAATCTAAGTATCTATGTATCTTTTAGCAGTAAGGTCGACTAATAATCAGTCACCCTTAGCAGCGGTTAAGATTAGATAGCTTCGATTTGCTCAGCTTGTGGGCCTTTTTTGCCATCACCTAAGATGAAAGACACTTTTTGGCCTTCAGCTAGGGTTTTAAAACCGCCACCTTGGATAGCGCTGTAGTGAGCGAATACGTCTTGTCCGCCATTGTCTTGAGCGATAAAACCAAAACCTTTAGCTTCATTAAACCACTTTACAGTGCCTTCAACTTTATCTGACATAAATTTTCCTAACTCTTTAACTGTTGGTGAGACGTGTGTCATCACCGATTAATTGATATATACTCGTCAAATTTGTGAGCGGAAACTCAGAACAAATAAGTTGTTTACGTTTATAGTATATTCACATTATTTGTCTCAAATCCTACGAGTACAAATTTATTATAGCAGCTTTTATTCTCAACGGCAGATTAAATTATATGTTTTTGTAAACATTTAGTTAGTTAAAGGTAACCACGGAGAGCCCAACACTAATAGACACAGTGCAAAAAATATCAATGAGAACGACTGGCTATAAGCAATGTATTTAGACGGTATAACCAAATCTTTGGGAGAGTCTGGAATACCTTTACGCTTGAGCAAACGTGTACCGTAGACCCAACCAAAGATAGTATAGATTCCGTATGCGGCAGGAACGGCAGTGGCTAATGGCGTTAAGTCAATCACATACAACATCATTACAGAGACGAAGAACCAAGCTGTATCTAATAAGGAGCTAATTTGAAAGAATGGCGATTTGGGTAGCTTGCCATCAGTGCGCTTGAGCATTTCTCCTTCTATCCAGATGAGGACGGCAACTATAGCGCTGAGGACAATATATGCGAACTGCGGCGTCAGCCAGTCTGGAAAAGGTATTTGCACAACACACAACCTGTAATCTAAGAATAAGAAAAAATAAATGTAGCATCAGCCAGCCAATCAAGTGCTATGCCGCATTTATATATTAGGCAGTTGACACCGCTTTTCAAGCCAAATACTAAATATGGACCAAAATCCATTCCCCCGACCGACCCACAGAATATTTAATTATAAAAAAACCCATGCCATCAAATCGATAACATGAGTAATAAATATTCTTTAGCGTCATTAATTAATACTTTATAACAGCTCAAAAGCTAATAAATAACGATTTAGTTCTTTTCTTTATCGATAATTTTGTTGCCACCGATCCAAGGCATCATACCGCGTAGTTTAGCGCCTGTAAGTTCAATCTCATGCTCAGCGTTGTTACGACGACGAGCAGTCATTGATGGATAGTTAGTCGCACCTTCAGTAATGAACATTTTAGCGTATTCGCCAGACTGGATACGCTTGAGCGCGTTACGCATGGCTTCACGTGATTGCTCATTGATAATTTCAGGACCAGTAACATACTCGCCATACTCAGCGTTGTTGCTGATTGAGTAGTTCATATCAGCGATACCGCCTTCATACATCAAGTCAACGATAAGCTTTAGCTCATGTAAGCACTCAAAGTAGGCCATTTCTGGTGCATAACCGGCTTCTGTTAAGGTTTCAAAACCCATTTTAACTAGCTCAACAGCGCCGCCACAAAGTACCGCTTGCTCACCGAAAAGATCGGTTTCTGTTTCATCTTTAAAAGTCGTTTCAATAATACCTGAACGACCACCACCAACACCGGCAGCATAAGATAGCGCCAACTGCTTGGCTTGACCTGAGGCGTCTTGATAGATTGCGATAAGATCAGGAATACCGCCACCTTTAACAAATTCTGAGCGAACAGTATGACCCGGTGCTTTAGGAGCAATCATAATCACGTCAAGATCTGAGCGCGGTACTACTTGATTATAATGGATCGCAAAACCATGAGCAAAAGCAAGCGTCGCACCTTCTTTAATATTAGGCTCAATCACGTCATTATAAAGCTCTTTTTGGAATTCATCAGGGGTCAGAATCATGACCACGTCAGCCGCTTTTACTGCATCTTTTGCTTCAGCAACTTTTAGGCCCGCATTTTCAGCTTTTTTCCATGAGGTTGAGTTAGCACGTAGGCCAACAATCACATCAACGCCAGATTCTTGTAGATTTAGTGCGTGTGCATGACCTTGTGAGCCGTAACCAATAATGGCAACTTTCTTGCCTTGGATGATAGATAGATCACAGTCTTTGTCATAAAAAACGTTCATAAGTAGAGTCCTTTTCCTCAATCATGGATAGCCATGGGCAGTAAACGCTTATATCACAACCATTATATTAAAATAGTTTGATGTATAAGCATGATGTTAAGTTTTAAATAAATAAGCTTTATATAGGGTTAATCTCAATGGCTTAGATACTTTTGATCTCTTAAATGCTGGCAATTGTCTAAATACTTTCAATTTCTCAAATGATAGAGACAACCGCAAATATTATACGCTTAGCGTTTTTTCACCGCGAGCAATACCGATCACACCTGAGCGTACCACTTCTAAGGTACGTTCACGACCAATGACATCAATAAAGCCGTCAAGCTTGGCCGTGTCACCGACTATTTGGATAGTGTATATATTGGCATTGACGTCCACAATTTGCGCACGAAAGATATCAGCGCTACGCTTAATCTCTTCACGTACGTTGCCCGTAGCGCGAACTTTGATCAGCATTAATTCGCGCTCGACGTGTACGGTATCAGATAAGTTCAGCACTTTGACCACTTCAATCAACTTATGCAATTGCTTAGTGATTTGCTCAATCTTTTCAGGTGACGTGATGGTGGTCAGCGTCAAGCGTGAAATCGTCGGATCGTCTGTTGGTGCGACGTTTAGTGTTTCAATATTATAACCGCGCTGGGAGAACAAGCCGACTAACCGCGACAACGACCCCGCTTCGTTTTCCATCAAGACCGAAATCAGATGCTGTTGTTGTTGCATTAAGTACGCTCCCCTTTTGATAACCACATGTCACGCATCGTTTGCCCAGCGATTTGCATCGGATACACATGCTCATTACGATCAACATAAACGTCAATAAATACTAGCTTGTCTTTCATTGCCATCGCTTCAGCAATCTGTGCTTCCATAGTCTCAGGATCAGTGATTTTGATCCCAACGTGACCATAACTTTCGGCTAATTTCACAAAGTCTGGTAGCGAATCCATATAAGACTGCGCGTGACGGCCTTCATACAGCATGTCCTGCCATTGCTTAACCATACCCAACTGCGCATTGTTTATGTTTAAGATCTTGACTGGTAGATTGTATTGTAAGCAAGTTGACAGCTCTTGAATATTCATCTGAATAGAGCCTTCCCCAGTGATACAAACCACATCGCGATCAGGGTTGGCAAGCTTAGCCGCCATTGCATACGGCAAACCGACGCCCATAGTACCAAGCCCGCCCGAGTTAAGCCATTGTCCTGGTTCTTTATAGGTGTAATAAAGTGCAGCAAACATTTGATGTTGACCGACGTCACTGGTGATAATAGCATCGCCATTGGTTACTTTGCATAGGGTTTGTACGGCACTTTGCGGCTTGATGCCATTGTCGGTACTAGTGTCATAACGCAAACCATGACGCTTACGCCATTCATCAATTTGTGACCACCAATCTAATAAGGCATGCTGCTCTAGTTTTTTATCTTCACCGATAATCTCTAACATATCTGTCAGTACCGACTTTATATCACCAACGATAGGAATATGAGCAAAGATAGTTTTAGAGATAGAGGTGGGATCAATATCGATATGAATAATGGTCGCGTCAGGACAGAATTTTTTGACATTGTTGGTCACACGATCATCAAAACGTGCGCCGACTGCCAAAATGACGTCCGCATGATGCATACTCATATTGGCCTCATAGGTGCCATGCATACCCAGCATACCCAAGAACTGAGGGTCAGAACCAGGAAAAGTACCCAGTCCCATCAAAGTATTAGTCACAGGTAAATTTAAGCGGTGACCAAGCTCAGTCAACTCTTTGTGAGCTTTACTCCAAATGACACCACCACCCGCATAAACTACCGGGCGTTTCGCGGCGAGTAAGGTCTCAACTGCTTTTTTGATTTGACCGCTATGGCCTTTAATCGAAGGCTGATAAGAGCGTACGAACACCTCTTTTGGATATTCATAAGCGTATTTTTCGCTAGGCGCGGTCATGTCTTTAGGAACGTCGATAACCACAGGACCGGGACGACCAGCCTTGGCAATATAGAAGGCTTTTTTGACAATCATCGGAATTTCGCTGGCATGACGTACTTGAAAACTGTGTTTAACGATCGGACGAGATACCCCAATCATATCGGTTTCTTGGAAAGCATCTTCGCCGATTAAGCTACTTGGTACCTGACCTGCGATTACGACCATCGGCACTGAATCCATAAAGGCAGTGGCAATAGCAGTGACCGTATTAGTCGCGCCAGGGCCAGAAGTCGCTAGCACCACGCCGGTATCACCGGTAACCCGTGAGTAAGCATCTGCCATATGACCGGCTGCTTGTTCATGACGCACTAAGATATGCTCAATTTGATCCTGCTGAAACAAAGCATCATAGATATGAAGGACAGCACCGCCTGGGTAGCCAAAAATGTACTTGACCCCTTCATCAGTCAACGCTTGCACCAGCATCTCAGCACCTGATAGCATTACTGGCTGATCACTATTTTCAGCGAGCTTTTGCTGCTTTTCAGGGAAATTTTTGGCGGCATTGGCCGTTTGGGTATGTCCGGTCATGTTCGGACTTTGTGTAGTCTGTGTCACTGTCATCACCTTTATTTTGCGGCGCAGACTGATATCATTTTATAGTATAAAACAGATACACTAAAGCGTTGCTGTTTACTACTTATAAAAACAATCTCTAGCCCTTGTCCATAACAAGAATGTTTGCCCACTATGCCAAAGTACAGCTGCTCGATAAAATAAACAGCAGACTGCTTGAACATAGCAATTTTTAAGGTCAGCTTTGTGACAGGAGGTTATCGATATACTATGACAAGACGCAAATGCATCTATAAAAGAAGCTTATTATTTGCTAGAAATGCGAGCTATCGTTGCTTATAAACGCGGTGGTATAGAATGATAGGACAAATGTCAAAGCTAATGCCAAACCATACGGCACGCTTATCAAGAAGTGACCAGACGTCAGCACGTTATATTGTGCTTTCTATTAGCGTAATATAACAACAGATATTATATTTAACACATTTAAAATAATAAGTTTATCTTAGTCATTGTAGACAGATAAGTCCGGAGACAATAAACACAGTCACTAATAGCTATTATTATAACTACTATACGTGCTGTACCATTGTCACAAAGTAAATAAAACTACCTAAGCTACCGATAAGCAACCCGTAGTCATTATTTTCAAGTGCCACGGCAATATCATAAATGCCGCTCACTGACCAATCAACTGCTATTATATTCGATGGTTTGAGCTCTATTGTCAAGAAAAACTTCTAACACCCACCCCTAACTATTGGTTATTAAATAATATACATTAATAAGATTTTTTTGCTAAAATCAAATGCCACTGTATGGGTAAGCGCATTAACAGACCGATATGATGTTTTTATATAAACACGCACACTTATTTTTTATCCATTAAAAGGATTGCTACTATGGCGTCTGCGTCTATGATAAATACCACGACCAAGCTGCTTGTTAGTATCGTTGCCGCGTGTATGCTAATGCTATCTATGAATGCGAGTCACGCTATTCAAGTTTATAAGTCAATTGGAGCGCATGGTGAGGTTAAGTACAGCCAACATGCACCACAAAACGGTAAAAATATCGAAGTCATTGAGTTTCGTAGCGATGGCAGGCAAACCAATGTAGGACAATTGGCGGGCAAAACGGATATCAACCAAGAGGATAATACCCAGAGTGCAGAAGAACAGCGAGTCGCACAATTAGAGGCGCGCATTGAGGATCAAGAAGCACAAGCGAATGCTCAGCGTTGTCAATCGCTACGTAATAACTTAACCAACCTCAATGTTGGTGGCCGTATCTATGAGATGGATGCCAGCGGTAAACGTGAATATCTTGATAGCCGTGAAATTGAGCTTAAACGTGAGCGTGTCCAGCAAGCGATTAGTCAATACTGTGGCAATGCAGCTACCTAGTCTTTTTATCACTTAAGATTAGAGTTATTTTGGCTTGGCTAGTTCTAATCAGTAATTAATTGCATTACATGGCGGATGGCCGCAGGCATGTCTTGTGCTTGCAAGCCTCGCTGTCCAATCAATAGCGATACGTGGTCATCACCGTGACGAATCGGCTGATTGACCAGCGCATCTCCTGCCAGTCCATGAATAAGGACCGCTTGGTGTAAACCATGCGATTCATCTTTCAAATCTTGCTGTGCTAATAAACCAGCAGTCACACCCGATAATACATCGCCCATGCCAGCCGTTGCCATGCCGGCGTTACCAGTACTACAGATGTATACTTGCGGTTGCTCTAATACTTGTTCTAGTACTAAAGAGCCCGCCCCTTTTAACACCCAATCGCCGCCATACGTCGTCGCGCATTTTTTGATAGCTGCTAATCTATCGTCTTCTACTTCACTTATCTTTTTATCAAGCAATCTAGCGGCCTCACCACTATGAGGCGTCAAACAAACTTGATGCTCAGTACTGTATTTTCGCAGCTGAGTAACCAGTTCATGATTCTCAACTTGTAACGATGCTAAATGGTAAAGACCATCGGCATCTATGACTAGAGGCTTACCTTGTACTATCGCAGCTTGAATATAGCTGACAAATAAAGCTTTTGCTTTTTTATCCCGACCCAGCCCCATGCCAATAGCAACGATACTAGCGTCTTCAATTAACTGTTTAACCCCATCCTCATCATGCAAATTAATAGTCATAGCGTCCGGTAGCGAAGTCAATAACGCCCCATGAAAGGCTTCATGACAAGCAACAGTAATCTTGCCCGCTCCTGTCGCCATCGCACTGGAGGCAGATAATATTGCAGCTCCACCCATACCTTGTGATCCATCAATCCGATTTCCTCCAATGATTAACACATGGCCATAGCTACCTTTATAGCTGTTTTGTCGGCGCGCAGATAGTTTATGTGCAGTGTTAAGTAACGTAGCAACTGGCATCAACGCTTGATTAGTCGTTTGATAAGGTATCAACGGTATATCGAGAACTTCTCCGCTATAGTCCATGCCGTCTTTGGTATGTAGACCAAATTTACGTGCAATCAAACATAGGGTCACATCAGCCTGTATCGCTATCTGCTCGAATACTTGACCTGTGGAGGCGACGAGACCACTTGGAATGTCAACGGCGACCACCAGTGTCTCAGATGACTTATCTTGCTTAGTAACACAATTAAAAGTATTGATTGCTTGCTCATAAACGCCTTCTAGCGCACGATCTAGGCCAATACCAAACAGCGCATCAACATAAACGTCAGCTTGCAAGGCGGCATCCTTATGATCATTTTGATTGTAATTACTATCTTCAAAACGCTGATAAGGACAATTGGCAGATAGCGCTAACTGCTGAGCCTTTTTCGCGTCAGATACAGAGGCTTGCTCAGTTTTATTGTTTTTATCAAAGCTACTTTTATTAAAATCATCTTTATCGAAGCCGACCGTTATGACTTGTACCTGCCAGCCTGCTTGCTGCAAATAATAAGCAATTAGCCAACCGTCACCGCCATTATTACCTTGTCCTACCCAAATGCTAACTCGCCGCTGTCGATTATTACTCTGCTGAGTCGGGCTCGTACCTGATAAATGAGAGAAACGATATTTTCGAGCATGCAGCTGTTCGATATACTGTGCCATCTGCCAAGCGACTTGCTGCATTAGCCCAAAGCTATCATGACCTTGTGCAAACCATGCTTGCTCCATCGCATATAGCTGCTCGCTGCTATATAGTGCGATAGGCCTCGTTGTCTCTGACAAAAGTAAAGTAGATTGCGCTTGCATGGTTGATCCTCGATTGTTCCGCTACTGATTTATAAGTTAATTTCTGTTAACTTACACTTTATTAACTCATATAAGCTTAGCAAAACCTTACCTAGCCTTATGTATCAATCTTATATATCACCCTATCTAGCAAGGACAATGCTTATTTATTTTCTTTTAAGCTTGCGCTATTGGCCAACTGGCTTATCATAATGATATTCACGCCATCATTTACTGTTATATATAAATACTAAACCTCGAGTAGCTATGTCATCTAACAAAGCCAAACAGCCTTCATCAACGCTTAGTAACGCATCAAAAGAAAATATCACGGTCAATAATACGCCGACCTTTGCGACGACAACAGAGGTAAAACGTTGGATTAAAACCCAAGCGCAAGCCTTAGGATTCGCTGATTGCGGCTTTTTATCGGTGCATCATCCTTTGTTTATTAAGCAAATGGAACAGCTACAACGCTGGCTAGGTAAAGGTTATGAAGGGCAATTACAGTTCATGCATAACAATCATGATCTACGTGCTCACCCTGAAAAGTTGGTAGAAGGTGCAAAAACCATCATAAGTGTCCGCATGGATTATCTCACTCAAGCACCGACACCGCGAACAGTCGCCGACAATGCTCGTCCCAACCATGGCATCATTGCCCGTTATGCACGCGGGCGTGATTATCATAAAACTATGCGGGGGCGTCTAAAAAAATTAGCGCTACAGATTGAAGCCATGCTACCTGAGTGGCAGCATTTAGATATTGGTGCTGAGACAGATTTTATTTTCCGACCGTTTAGCGACTCTGCTCCTATCTTTGAGCGACCCATAGCCGACGCGGCAGGACTTGGCTGGACAGGCAAACATACCTTATTGCTTAACAAACAAGCCGGCTCATTCTTTGTGCTAGGCGAGCTATTTATGAGTCTTGAGCTGCCCGATGATCAGCCGGTAGAGGCGCACTGTGGCAGTTGTAGCGCTTGTATTGATATTTGCCCTACCCAAGCGATTGTCGCGCCCCATGAGCTTAATGCCGCCGCCTGTATCTCTTATCTTACTATAGAACATGAAGGTTCAATTGATACTAAATATCGCCGCGCCATTGGTAATCGCGTATTTGGCTGTGATGACTGTCAGCTTATTTGCCCATGGAACCGCTATGCCCAACTGACGGTAGTAGATGACTTTGCACCTAGGCATCAACTTGATAACAGCAGCTTGCTTGAATTATGGCAATGGCAGGAGGCAGATTTCTTACAAAATACCCAAGGTAGTCCACTCAGACGTACAGGTTACGTCAACTTTTTGCGCAATATCACTATTGGTTTGGGTAACGCCAATGCCAGTACCGATATCATTACGCAATTACAGTCTAAATTGGGTATTCATAGCGACATGCTTGATGAACATATTGATTGGGCAATTAATGAGCAGCAAGAAAAGTTGAATAAACCTACGTAATACCCATTTACTAAATGAAAATATGGACAATAAAAAAACGCCTTTTAGATTATAAAAGGCGTTTTTTATGTTTATCGTTTTATGCTAATTTATCGTTCTACACTAAACCGTTCTACACTAAGTAGAATAACTATGGAAAATATAGCTCATTAAAGCCAACGCTTTAATAATATTACGGCTTAGGGATACGTAACACTTGACCAGGATAGATTTTATCTGGATCAGAAAGCATAGGTTTATTGGCTTCGAATATACTCATATAATCACTAGATGAACCATAAACGTCTTTGGCAATTTTAGACAAGCTATCGCCCGATTTTACAGTGTACATAGTGGATTCAGGAGCATCTTCTTCAATATCGATATTATCGATTACTTTGGCAACGTTCTGCACGTTACCGATAGCGATAATGGCTTTTTCACGGTCGGCCTGAGTTTTAGCACTACCGCTGATTTCTGCAGTATCTGTTGAACCGTTATATTTAACTTTCAAGTTACTAATGTTAAGATTTTGCTGTTGAATACGACGTAGAAGAAGGCTAGCAACCGACTGAGCAGAAGGTTCATTGTCTTTTACTTGCGTATTTGCATCTGCTTTTGTTTCTGCTTTAGCATCATGTTTTTCATCATCACGATTAAAAATCTTGTCACCAATGTCTTTTGCAAAACTGAACATTCCCATGTGTAAATTCCTTGAAGTATTGTTATTAGTTATCAATGTCTATTATTTATCAGAATAACAATCAGATATTTTTGAAAATATTTTCAATAACAGCTTCATTGCTACCGAGCATAAGTATAACAAAGACCCCCTGCTTGCATAGTTTTGCATAGTAAGAGTATGTTGAATAATGTTAAATTCACATGGCTTGTGTAAATAGAATTCGGATAAAGTTATTCATATCTGAAGCTAGCTCTATAGTATTCGTAGCTAAAGACAGTCTTACAGAACTTTCCTACAGACAGGCACAAAAAAACCGCTTACCCTGACGGGTAGGCGGTTTAGCAGAATCTGCTAAAACAACAGCTACTTATAGCTGAGCTTGTACATAATCAATTGCTTTTTGCACAGTGGTCAATTCTGCTGAATCTTCGTCAGGAATAGTAATGCCAAAATCACTTTCAAATGACATAACCAGTTCAACTAGGTCTAATGAATCAGCACCTAGATCTTCCATAAATGAAGCTTCGTTGTTAATGTCTTCAACATTCATGCCCAATTGCTCAGCTACTGCAGATTTTACTCTTAACTCGGTATCATTACTCATATAGACTTCTCCTTTTTCATCTATCATTTTTTAAAAAATTGTAATAATGCTATTTTTTACGCTTACGGCATTATATAAGATGGCACTCATCAAATCAGTGTTGCCGATTTAGTACCCTATAACACGTTATACGTTTTGTCTAATGTTCGATAAAGCCCTACTATCATACAGGGCTTTGACATAAAAGTATCCGTTATTATAGCACCATTTATTAGAGTTTACACTCGTTCACACAAAGTTTTATTATAAGTATGTAATGACTTTTTTTGAATTACATATATATTCCACCATTGACGGGAAGAACAGCTCCAGTGATATAGCTGGCCTCATCACTCGCCAAGAACAGTACCGCAGCAGCAATGTCTTCTGGCTGACCAAGACGGTTAATAGGGACGGCATCTAGCATAGAATTTAGTAGGCGCTCATCAAGATCATCAGTCATATCTGTTTCGATTAAACCTGGGGCGACACAGTTGATGGTCACTTGCCGTGACCCAATTTCGCGCGCAAGCGTACGACTGAAACCTTCGACCCCAGCTTTCGTGGCCGCATAATTAGACTGTCCAGCATTACCCATCTGTGCAACTACAGAACTGATATTAATGATACGTCCACGTCGAGCTTTCATCATACCGCGAACGGCGCGTTTGCTCATCCGATACACCGATGTCAGATTGGTATCGACAACATTTTCCCAGTCATCATCTTTCATGCGCATCAACAGACCATCCTGAGTAATACCCGCATTATTCACCAACACTTGCACGGCACCGTAAACACTTTCAATCTCTTCGAATAGCTTATCAATTTGCGCGCTATCACGCACGTCTAGAACACGACCAATACCGCCGGAGTCATGTAGATAGCCATCGATAAGCGTTGCGCCTTTTTCAGTGGTCGCGGTACCGATGACGAAATGACCCTCTTTAGCAAAGCGTTTGGCGACTGCTTTGCCAATACCACGGCTGGCGCCAGTGACTAAAGTAATCGTTCTACTCATGATAATACCTCTATTAGTTTATCTAGGCGAGCAGGCTTGTCTACCGGGTAACTGGCAATAGGTTGCGCTTGACGTTTGGCCAGATTGCTCAGTACATTACCACTGCCGCATTCAATTAGGATGTTAATTTGTTTATCAGCCAGCTCCTGCATGGTCTGTGACCATAACACAGGCTCGCTTAGCTGCTCGGTCAGTGCCTGCTTGATACCTTGAATACTGGTCTCAACTCGGGCATTGCGGTTTTGAATAACCGGAATATTAGCTTGATCAAATTTAATCGCTGCTAATGCTTCAGCCAATGCGCTAGCTGCTGGACGCATCAATGCACAATGTGAAGGCACACTGACCTTTAGAGGAATGGCCTTTTTGCCGGTATTCTGTACTTTGTCAATCACAGCAGTAACGCCAGCAGCATTACCCGATACTACAACCTGACCTGGGCTGTTGAAGTTTGCCGCACCAACAACTGCCCCATCGACATGCTCAGTCGCCTGCTCACACAAAGTCTCAACGCGATGATCTTCTAGACCTAATACTGCTGCCATAGCCGTATCAACCCCCTCAACTGCTTGTTGCATCAACTGACCACGCTTATGTACTAAGCGTACCGCATCAGCAAGAGAGATCACACCAGCAGCACAAAGGGCACTATATTCACCCAAAGAGTGACCGGCCAAAAAACAAGGTTTTTTATCCATTTTTTCTTGCAAAATACGCCAAATGGCGATGCTAGCAGTCAATAATGCGGGCTGGGTATACTGAGTCTGGTTCAGCTGTTCTTCATTTTGACAGATTGCCCACAAGTCCTCACCAAGCGCAGCGCTAGCCTCAGTAAAGGTATCCTGAATTTGCGGGTAGAGTTCAGCAAGCTCGGTAGTCATACCGACCACTTGAGACCCTTGTCCAGGAAAGATAACCGCGATGCGAGTTGACTTTGTTGTTGTCATATTGGTTGCAGATGCCATAGCCAATATTCCTTATGTAATTGGAAATATCCCTCAAATGAATAAGGGCGTTATTCTAAAATTAGATGCTATTTTGAAAATTTATTCTTAGATGCTATTTTAACAAGTCATCAATCATAGCTGATTAATAGCAAACTATACACTGATGCATACTATTATTATAGAGGATGAGAAAACGAAGCTTATATTTGTATAGAAAAACGCTACTGATGCTATAACTGATTTTTGTAGCGGTTGAACAATCTCAACATTAGAGCTAAAAATACGGCGTTAGCCAAATAGCACATAACAAAAAGCCAAGTTATCCGACCACAAAATATGTGATAGCGACATAACTTGGCTTTTGTTAACTCAATGCATATTGCTTAATGATATTTGTCAGGAATTATCTTAGTTAATATAGCCACTACTATAATTCTGCATCAACTATCATGTAACCAATAGATTAAGCGTCTTGACTGACTTTGAACAACTGACGACCACGATAAAAACCATCTTTAGTCATATGATGACGACGATGTTTTTCACCAGTGGTGGCATCTACGCTGAGCTCAGCTACAGTCATGCGGTGATGTGAACGGCGCATGTCACGACGTGAACGGCTTTTGCGGCTTTTTTGAACGGCCATGATATAGCTCCTATACTTAAAGGGATAAGCTTAAAATTCAGCTTTCATCGATACTGACAGAGGCTATATAATCACAACAACCTAAGTCTTACGCATCATTAATAAATAGTTTGCCACGTGCATTAAATTACTGGTTGAGTCTAAAATCTATAGATAATTCGCTCAATCAGTTTCTACCTGCAAGCAGCGTGTTGCCAGAATGCAATAAACGGAACATTATACGCATGTTTAACTGATTAATAAAGCCCTGCCTTTCACTGTTATGTATAAAACTGCTAAAAGGCAAGGCAACTAATTTTAATCGAGACAGTTTGCTCTAAAAAGCTAAGCTCATTGAGGCGCTATTATGCTTATAGCTTACCTTTTAATGAGGCCAATGCCGCAAATGGATTTTCGTTTTCTTCTTCCGGTATGTCTCCTACCTGCTCAACAGCCATCTCACAATCATCATGCTTTGTTGCCATTGGAATTTTGAGCAGTATCTCATCTTCAACTAATTTTTTAACGGGTAACAAACGCTCAGGCGTCTGATCGCTAACCACCTCATTTAATAGTAAATAGTCTTGCTCATCATCAACTGTGCGTACTTGGCTATCATCATCTAGTAATGCAATATCATAATCATCGGTGATATCAATTGCTATAGGTTGCAAACAGCGTTGACAGTTAAGCCACATCTCTCCTGTTATTTTAAAGGCAAGATGCAGAACATTGTTTTGGCGATATAAATTGGCTTTCATTTGCAATTTTGGTTGCTCATGCTCTGTGGTCAGTTGCGTAGCCAGACGTTCAAAAGTCGTCGGCACCACCTCACCTTGCCATTCAAAACCATTATCAGCCCACCTGTCTAAAGAAATATGTTCAGGCATAGGCGTTGTCATAGGCGCTTGAGTAGCATCGGTGTCAACCGCTAATGGTTTGTTTACTGGAGTACTTGACATGCACGGCCTCATTGGTCAAAAACGGTGTATAATATTGCCTGCCATACTAACCGAAAGCTCAAGATGACGCTAGCGCTAGTGTGTTACGATTTTTGACATTTGACGCGATAATACTTTTATTAAGCACAGTCAAAAACCGCGTTTTTTTGATATCTGCCTCTTTATTCGGTTAACTGTTTACTTATGATCTCTCAAAACACCAATACTGATTTTTCTACATTATTGAACGTTAATGATGCTGAGGTGTTGTTGCAACAATTAGTCAAGTTGGAAAGTGAGATAGAAAAGATTGATGACCCAATAAAACCTTATACAAAGGAATATTTCAAAAATTTAATACAGCAAGGGCAACAGTTGTACCATTTTGACCGATACGATAGGAATCAAACTACTGATACTGATACTGAGGACAGCGAACAACTCGCTACTGATTGGTTGATAACGCTATTTGATACGCTATTTGCCAGCCAAAAGGTACAATTGGTTCGTGGTAATGATGAGCCAGAGTATATTCCTGCTTGTGATACCAATCCTGCACGTATTGAATTTGCTCATGGTTTTTTTGCCAGTGCTTTACATGAGCTTAGCCACTGGAGTATTGCTGGCGAGAAGCGTAGACAGTTGGCTGACTTTGGCTACTGGTATGCACCAGACGGTCGTAACGCTGCCCAGCAGCAGGCCTTTGAGCGTTTAGAGATTAAGCCACAAGCTTTAGAGTGCTTATTTACCCTTGCGTGTAAACGACCGTTTCGGATTTCACAAGATAATTTATTTGCTGATTTTGATACCAGCGCTAGTACTTTTGCTGAAGATGTTTATCAACAAGCCTCTCAGTATATTGCAACGCCTAAAAACCTCCCTCGCGATGCCAAAACTCTGTTACGGGCATTGTTGACTGTTTCTACTACTTACTAGCTCAAAATTAGTAGCTTAAAACCATCAACGACGCTTTGTACTCGTTGTCATTCTATATCTCGTCTGTGATATTTAATAGCCATCTACCAAATAATCACTTACCAAATGATTACTTACTAAATAATTACCTACTAATAGTAACTTCTTGCCCCTATAACCCACATTTGTTTTAGCGCTATACTGACTAAGTAATGAGCGATTTTTATCTAAAGATTTCTATCTAATGGCTATTTTGAAATTATAAGTAAAAGTTAAAATCAGAAAAGAGACATTTTCAATCAAACAGATCAGATCAATAGCGATGCTCAACTAACAACCACAAGTGCACAAAGTCAAAATTATAACACCTGTAAAGATTATTAAATAAGGAGCCGTCATGCAAACCTTCTACATTCACTCTGAAAACCCGCAGCCACGTCTCATTGAGCAAGCCGCTGACTTATTACGTGCTGACCAACTACTCATCTATCCTACCGATACCAGCTATGCGTTTGGTTGCCGTCTAGGGGCTAAAGATGCTCTTGATAAACTTAAACAAATTCGCGAACTTGATGATAAGCATCAGTTCACCTTGCTATGTCGTGATTTAAGTGAGATTGCTACTTATGCTGCAGTCGACAATGTGCAATTTAAAAAGCTTAAAGCCCATACGCCAGCACCCATCACCTTTATTTTAAACGCCACTAAAGACGTACCTAAGAAGCTGGCTCATGCTAAGAAAAAAACCATTGGTATCCGTGTCCCCAGTAATCCGATTGCTCAAGCATTATTGACAGCGATGGATGAGCCTATTTTAACCAGTTCACTGATATTACCCATGCATGACCGGGTATTAGATGATCCATTCGATATCGAAGAACTATTAGGTCATCAGATAGATGGTTTGATCAACGCTGGTATACAAACTACCAAACTGACTACTATTGTTGACATGACTAGCAGCCAACCAGAAATCATTAGACAAGGTGCTGCCGATGTAAGTTCACTGTTATTATAGATAAGAGACGGATATAAACGAAAAACACTGTAATCGAAAATAGATATTCTAAATACAAAAGTTAAAAGACAAGCGCATAAAAAAGCTCCAATAAATTGGAGCTTTTTTATGCAATATACAGTTAGCGTGTAAAGTTAGTCACGATCAACTAATTCTACGTAAGCCATTGGCGCATTGTCACCATCACGATGGCCACATTTTACGATACGCAGATAGCCACCTGGACGCGTTTGGTAACGAGGACCTAACGTGCCAAATAGTTTGCCTACCATAGCTTTACTACGCATACGGCTGAATGCTAGACGGCGATTAGCAACGCTGTCGTCTTTAGCCATAGTAATTAACGGCTCCGCGACACGGCGTAACTCTTTAGCCTTTGGTAATGTTGTTTTAATCAGTTCATGCTCAAATAATGAGTTGGTCATGTTCTGGAACATTGCTTTGCGATGACTGCCGGTACGACCCAGCTTGACTCCACTCTTACGATGGCGCATGGTCAAATATCCTTAAAGTTTAACGGCTACGATAAGAAAAGCGATCATCAACACGTAAATCAGCTGGAGGCCAATTATCAAGGCGCATTCCAAGCTCTAAATCTTTAGATGCTAGCACGTCTTTGATTTCCGTTAATGATTTCTTACCAAGATTTGGGGTTTTAAGTAGTTCAGTCTCTGAACGCTGGACCAAATCACCGATATAGTAAATGTTTTCAGCTTTCAAGCAGTTGGCTGAGCGAACCGTTAGTTCAAGATCGTCCACAGGGCGTAATAGCACCGGATCAACCTCTTCTTTTTCTTTCACAGGCTCAGGCGCTTCTTCAGCTTCTAGGTCAACAAAGATAGAAATCTGTTGTTGCAAGATAGTCGCTGCTTTACGAATTGCTTCTTCTGGATCAATAGTGCCATTAGTTTCAAGCTCGACGATAAGACGGTCAAGATCGGTACGTTGTTCTACACGTGCGTTCTCGACCTGATAAGCGACTCGTAGCACAGGGCTAAAGCTTGCATCAAGCTTTAAGCGGCCAATTGCTTTGGTGTCGCCATCTTCACGGCGCTGATTTGCTGGCTCGTATCCACGACCCATAACTACACGCAAACGCATCTTAAGATGACCACGATCGCTTAATGTACCCAATACCAATTCTGGATTGATAATATCGACATTATGCGGCAAAGTGATGTCTGCGGCAGTGATGGTGCCTGGACCTTGTTTATCCAAGGTCAAAAATACTTCATTTTGGTCATGAAGAGTAATAGCCAAGCCTTTTAAATTCAAAAGCAGGTCAAGTACGTCTTCTTGCAAACCCTCAAGAGTTGAGTATTCATGGTCAACACCATCAATCTCAGCTTCAATAACGGCAGCGCCAGGTAATGAAGATAACAAAATACGACGTAAGGCATTCCCTAAGGTATGCCCAAAGCCGCGTTCTAACGGTTCGAGCGTGACTTTCGCAATTGTTTCGTTAACCGTATCCACGTTAATGGCGTTTGGCGTTAGAAACTCAGTTGCATTTAGCATCATGATGTCACCTCGATTTATTAAACTGGTTTAATTAACGTTATTTATATTTACTGGTATTATTTACTGACATCAATGTTCATTGATATCAGTATTAAAATCAGTCATAACGTCAGTTACTTAGAGTATAGCTCAACGATTAAGCTTTCGTTGATTTCAGCAGGTAGATCAATACGATCAGGCGCTTGTTTAAACGTGCCTTGTAGTTTGCTGTGATCAACATCTAGCCACTCTGGGATACCACGTTGGGTAGCCAGTTCAATAGCGTTTTTAATACGCAGTTGTTCGCGAGACTTCTCTTGGATAGCGATGACATCACCATCTTGCAGCTGGATTGAAGGAATGTTCACACGAACAAACTCTTCACGGCCAGCTCTTTTTACCATAACAGTACGATGGCTGACTAGCTGACGTGCTTCGGCGCGAGTTGAGCCAAAGCCCATGCGATAAACCACGTTATCTAAACGGCGCTCTAACATGGCTAGTAGGTTTTCACCGGTAGCGCCACGCTTACGAGCAGCTTCTTTATAGTAGTTTGCAAACTGGCGCTCTAGTACACCATAAATACGCTTAACTTTCTGCTTTTCACGCAGCTGTAAAGCATATTCTGAGGTCTTATTACGGCTAACGCCGTGTTGACCAGGTGGACGACCAGCTTTCTTCGTTTTTACGTCATAAGGTTTAACGCCAGACTTAAGTCCTAAGTCTGTCCCTTCGCGACGTGATAATTTAAGTTTTGGTCCAATATAGCGGGCCATATTCATGTCTCCTGTAAGCTTTTGGGATAAAAAGCTTCGTCTTTAATATTAGACGCGGCGCTTTTTCGGCGCACGGCAACCATTGTGTGGGATTGGGGTTACATCAGAAATACTGTTAACTTTATAACCCAACGCACCTAGTGCTCTTACCGCAGACTCACGACCCGGTCCTGGTCCTTTGACCAAAACATCGATATTCTTAACACCATATTCTTGAGCCGCTTTACCAGCGACTTCAGCTGCAACCTGGGCTGCAAATGGTGTAGATTTACGTGAACCACGGAAGCCTTGTCCACCTGAGGTGGCCCAAGCCAAAGCATTACCTTGACGATCGGTAATCGTAACAATGGTGTTATTAAAAGACGCATGGATATGGGCTACGCCCTCCGATACTGAACGACGAGTCACCTTCTTGCGACTACGAGTGTCTTTTGCCATCTTTTAGCTTCCTAAGTTAATTATCTTTTGATTGCTCTACGTGGACCCTTACGAGTACGCGCATTCGTTTTCGTACGTTGACCATTTACAGGCAGGTTACGACGATGGCGAATACCACGATAACAGCCTAAATCAACCAAACGCTTGATATTAATTGAAACTTCACGGCGAAGGTCACCTTCGGTCATGTAATTTGCAATTTGTGCACGGATAGCATCTAACTGTGTATCATCTAACTGACTGATTTTAGTGGTAGGGGCAATACTAACTGCTTCTAAAATTTTCTTAGCAGTAGTACGACCTACACCAAAGATGTAAGTTAGTGAAATAACAGCATGCTTATTATCCGGAATGTTAACACCGGCAATACGAGCCATTGATTTCTCTCCATTAAAGAAAAATAAGCGATACTCTTAAAAAGAACGCGTTATTTTTCAGATTCATTGCTGTCGATACTTGTTCGTTAGTAGCTTATTTCATCGTACTAACTTGCTTAGCAAGCTGGCTAATGAAGTCAAACTATAAAAAACATAAGTACAAACTACGGCAAGTGGCGGATGATAGCGCATCCGCCGTTATTTTTCAAGTATTAATTAAATTTATAGTATAAGCGTATTGCCTTATACTAAGTATCAATTAACCTTGACGTTGTTTGTGGCGAGGTTCTGATGTGCAAATAATATGCACACGGCCTTTACGGCGTACAACTTTACAGCTACCGCAAATCTTTTTAACTGATGCTTGAACTTTCATAGCATACTCCTTAAGATATCGCACCGCTCATTTAAGATTGAGTGGGCGACTGAATTAACGTCTGATCATGATATTGATGGGTCATCAAATGCGCTTGGATCTGCGAGATGAAGTCCATTACCACAACCACCATAATCAGTAACGACGTACCACCGAGATTGAACGGCACACCGAATGCTGACTGGATGACCATCGGCATTAAACAAATAACCGTCATGTATATCGCGCCAATAAAGGTCAGTCGGTTCAATACATGGTCAAGGTAACGCTGAGTTTGTTGTCCGGGGCGGATGCCTGGAATATACGCACCACTACGTTTAAGGTTTTCGGCAACTTCACGAGGACTAAAAACCAATGCCGTATAAAAATAGCAAAAGAAAATAATCATCGCACCGAACAGAACTAAATACAGCGGCTGTCCAGGAGACAGCACCAAAGCCATATTCTGCAATATCTTTTGTACAAAGGTGGGATCAGTTGAATGACCGACCCACTGCCCTAAACTTGCTGGAAATAACAACAACGAACTGGCAAAAATAGCAGGAATAACCCCTGCCATATTAATTTTCAACGGCAAATGTGACTGCTGCTGAGCATATATTTTACGGCCTTGTTGTTGCTTTTGAGCGTAGTTTACGGGAACACGGCGCTGGGCTCGTTCAATATAAACGATACCAGCCGTCACCGCGACCCCTAGTATGATAAAGATAAATAGTACAATCAAGTTCATCTGACCTTGACTGACCTGTTCGATAGATTGCGAAATCATGCCTGGCATACCGGCAACAATACTGGCAAAAATCAGCATTGAAATACCATTACCCACGCCACGCTCTGTAATCTGCTCACCAAGCCACATTAAGAACATAGCACCAGCTACCAAGGAGGTAACGGCTGGGATATAAAAGGTAAGACCGCTAGACAAAGTCAAATTCTGACTGATCAGGCCTGCACACATTCCTAATGACTGCACGAGAGCTAAACCTAATGTCCCTTGACGGGTATATTTGTTTAGCTTACGCCGTCCTGCTTCACCTTCTTTTTTAAGTGCTTCAAGTGACGGCAGTACCGCTGACATCATCTGTACGATAATCGACGCTGAAATATACGGCATGATGCCAAGCGCCATGATAGACATACGCTCGAGCGCACCACCTGAGAACATATTAAACATGCTCAAAATGGTGTTTTCATTGCGCGAAAACAAGTCTGCCAAGTTAACCGGATTAATACCGGGTACAGGAATATGTGACCCTAAACGATAAACAATCAATGCGCCGATTAAAAACAGTAAACGCGTCCACAGCTCATCATACTTACGTATAAAGGCAAAAGGATTGAGCGGTATACCAGCCGATGACATTGATTGCTTTGACACGTTACTACTCCTCGATGCTACCACCAGCAGCTTCGATTGCTTGCTTAGCGCCTTTAGTTACTTTTACACCTTTAAAGGTATAAGCTTTAGTAACGTCGCCTGACAAGATAATACGGGCACGCCTCATATCATGACGGATAATGTTAGCGGCTTTTAAAGTTTCAACGCTAACCACGTCGCCTTCAACTTTATTCAGTTCAGACAAACGGACTTCTGCAGTCGTCATTGCCATTTTACTGGTAAAGCCAAATTTTGGCAGACGGCGGAATAGTGGCATTTGACCACCTTCAAACCCTCTGCGAATACCAGAACCTGAACGTGATTTTTGGCCTTTTACGCCTCGACCACCAGTTTTACCAAGGCCTGAACCCATACCACGACCACGACGTTGGGCATTTTTTTTCGCCCCAACACCTGGAGATAATTCATTTAATCTGAGTCCCATTACGCTTCCTCCACTTTTACCATGTAGTTGACGCGATTTACCATACCACGAGTTGATGGAGTATCTTCAACTTCAACAGTATGATTAATACGGCGTAAACCCAATCCTTTCAAGCTCGCTTTGTGGCTCTTGAGGCGATGGGCACCTGATTTTAATTGAGTGACTTTCATTGTTTTCATCGTAACTCGCCTAGTCTAAGTTAGCCCAAAATTTCGTCTACAGATTTACCACGTTTAGCTGCCATCTTTTCTGGAGTTGACATATCACGTAAACCGTTAAACGTTGCACGTACAACGTTAGCAGTATTGGTAGAACCATAACATTTAGTCAAAACATCTTTGACACCAGCAACTTCTAACACAGCACGCATTGCGCCACCAGCAATTACGCCAGTACCTTCAGATGCAGGCTGCATGTAGACTTTGCTTGCACCATGACGTGCTTTGATCGGATGATACAAAGTTGCTTCATTAAGCTCAACCGTAATCATATTACGTTTAGCAGCTTCTAAAGCTTTTTGAATAGCAGCTGGCACTTCACGTGCTTTACCGCGACCAAAACCAACACGGCCATTACCATCTCCCACTACGGTTAACGCAGTGAAAGAGAAAATACGACCACCCTTCACCACTTTCGCAACGCGATCAACGGTAACAAGGCGTTCTACTAGACCGTCTGTTTGGTCATTTTTATCATTTTTATCATTTCTAGCCATGATTAAAACTCCAATCCATTTCCGCGAGCTGCTTCAGCTAAAGCTTTAACTCGACCATGATATTTAAAACCACTACGGTCAAAGGCAACTTTAGTGATACCAGCTGCTTTTGCGCGTTCTGCGATCATTTGGCCTACAGACGTCGCTGCATCAACGTTACCAGTCGCACCTGAGCGCAAACTGCCGTCTAAGGTAGATGCCTGAGCAATCACTTCACCACCGTTCGGAGAGATAATCTGGGCATAGATGTGCTTTGGCGTGCGATTAACCGTTAGACGATGAGCGCCTAAAAAACGGATATGCGCGCGGGTTTTCTTAGCTCGACGCAGACGAGCTGCTTTTTTATCAAACATTTCAACTCACCTTATTTTTTCTTAGCTTCTTTGCGAACCACACGTTCGTCGCTATAACGAATACCTTTGCCTTTATAAGGCTCTGGTGGACGGAAACTACGGATATTAGCCGCTGCTTGACCAAGCTGCTGCTTATTGTTTGATTTTAAAACAATTTCAGTTTGCGTAGGAGTTTCAGCTGACACACCTTCAGGTAGCGTATATTCTACTGGATGTGAATAACCAACGTTTAGGGTTACTTTATTACCAGTAGCTTGAGCGCGATAACCAACACCAATTAATTGAAGACGTTTTTCAAAGCCTTCGGTCACGCCTAAAACATAGTTGTTTAATAGAGCGCGGATGGTGCCAGTGTGCATCATGGCTTCTTTTGAATCGACTGTAGGTGAGAGAGTAACAACATCATCTTCCTGTTTCAGCTCGACCAATTCATGCAGGCGTAAAGACAAATTACCGTTCTTGCCTTTCACTTCGACCTGCCGATCGTTCAAAGTAACGCTTACGCCGTTAGGCAGCGTTACTGGGGCTTTAGCCACACGAGACATAGGAGTATTCCTTAAAAAAATTAACAACTTCTGTTAGCAATAAATAATAGCGAAAAAACTAACAGGCTAAAAAGCCTGCTAGTTTAGCATAATTGTCCCCATTAAACACCAACCAATCTTATAAAATTGCAAGGCGTTCATATAATCATGAGCTTATGATGATCTTAAAGAAAGTCTTCATAAACTTAATAGGGTACAAATAGACTTATCGTCACATTGCCTTAAGCAACGAATGCAACGATTTCACCACCGATGCCAGCAGCGCGAGCAGCACGATCGCTCATGATACCTCGGCTGGTAGATACGATAGCAACACCCATACCTTGCTTAACAGTAGGGATAGCGTCTTTGCCGCGATGCTGGCGTAAACCAGGACGACTAAAGCGCTGGATAGTTTCGATGACAGCTTTGCCTTCGAAATACTTTAATTCGATAGATAGCGTTGCTTTGTTGTTGTCTTCTGCAGTAACAACAGCATTAGCTACGTAACCTTCGCTAACTAATAGGTCAGCGATTGATTTACGTAGTTTTGAGCTCGGCATAGCTACGGATACTTTATTGGCCATTTGTGCGTTACGAATACGGGTTAGCATATCCCCAACGGTATCTTGCATACTCATGTAGTTACTCCTTACCAGCTTGCTTTACGAACACCAGGTACATCACCTTGCATGACTCGCTCACGCAGCATATTGCGTGATAAGCCAAACTTACGGAAGTAACCATGAGGACGACCTGTGATAGCACAACGATTGCGCAGACGGACTGGCGATGAATTACGTGGTAGAGCTTGTAGCTCTAGCATCGCTTCCATACGCTGTTCATCACTTGCATTCATATCACCGATGGTTTCTTTTAGCTTGATACGCTTATCAGCATATTTAGCTACCATTTTTTCGCGCTTTAATTCGCGGTTAATCATGCTCTTTTTTGCCATAACGTCTTTACCTTATTTAAATGGGAAGCCGAATGCTTTAAGTAACGCACGACCTTCATCATCAGTAGCAGCTGACGTAGTGATAGTCACATCCATACCACGGATACGATCAATCCTGTCAAAGTTTACTTCTGGGAATACGATTTGTTCTTTGATACCCAATGAGTAGTTGCCACGTCCATCAAATGCTTTAGGTGAAAAACCGCGGAAGTCACGAACACGAGGAATTGCAATGGCAATGAGACGATCTAAAAATTCGTACATTTGCTCACCGCGTAGCGTTACTTTGCAACCAATTGGCCATTCTTCACGGATTTTAAAACCAGCAATTGATTTACGCGCTTTGGTGACTACAGGTTTCTGACCGGCAATTGCGGTCATATCAGCTACTGCACCTTCAAGCAATTTCTTGTCTTGAGACGCGCCGCCTACACCCATGTTAAGTGTGATTTTAGTGATTTTAGGCACTTGCATCACATTGTCTAAACCAAGCACTTCTTTGATTTGCTGCTTTAGTTCATCATTATATAAAGATTTTAATCTTGCCATTACCATTACACCCTTAGTGTCTTACGCAGTCGCCACTACTTCACCATTTGAACGATAAACGCGCTGTTTTTTGCCGTCTTCGTTAAATTGGTAAGCAATACGGTCTGCTTTTTGGGTTTGCGCATTTAAGATTGCGACGTTTGAGATATGTAGAAAAGCTTCTTGCTTAAGAATGCCGCCTTCAACGCCAGTCGCCTGATTTGGCTTCTGATGTTTAGTGACAATATTAATGCCTTCAATTTTAATACGATCGTTTTTTACGATTTGAACAGTACCTTGCTTGCCTTTGTCTTTACCAGCAATAACAATAACTGTATCGCCTTTTCGTAATTTAGCCATGGATTACCTCACAATACTTCTGGTGCTAGGGATACAATTTTCATAAACTGATCACCACGTAGTTCACGAGTTACCGGTCCAAAAATACGAGTTGCAATCGGCGCTTTATTTTGGTTCAACAATACCGCAGCATTGTCGTCAAAACGTAGCACTGAACCATCAGGGCGACGAACGCCTTTTTTGGTACGTACAACTACCGCATTCATCACGTCGCCTTTTTTAACACGACCGCGAGGAATGGCTTCTTTAACCGTTACTTTAATGATGTCGCCGACCGATGCATAACGACGATGAGAGCCACCCAGTACTTTAATGCACTGAACTCGCCTTGCACCGCTATTGTCTGCAACTTCCAGCATTGACTCAACCTGAATCATAGCGTTACTCCACACGTATGAGCAATAAAAGCCAGTTGCTGCCGCTAGCACACTATGAGTAGACGGCATTTTAATATAAATAACCGCACCTTACTCTTAATGTCAGTGATATACGCTCGGCGCAATCAGCATCCTTAAAAAGGCGGCTATTTTAACAGCTTCTGGCTTTTAATGCAATTTACTTAGATTTTTTCTACTTTTTCAATCACATCTACTAAAGTCCAAGACTTAGTTTTTGAGATTGGACGCGTTTCTTTGATTTGGACAAGGTCGCCTTGTTGGCAAACGTTGTTCTCATCATGGGCTTTAATTTTAGTCGAACGACGAAGCTGCTTGCCATACAAAGGATGACGAACCAGACGCTCAATCAAAACCGTGATGGACTTGTCCATCTTGTCGCTAACAACTCGCCCTGTTAATACGCTAGCATTGGTTGGGATGGCTTGATCGTTATCGCTCATGAGTTGCCTCGCTGTTTCTCGTTAATCAAAGTCTGAAGCTGAGCAATCGTACGACGATTGCCACGAACTTCATGGGTATTCCCCAACTGACCCGTTGCTTTAGCCATACGAATACGGAAAGCATCAAGCTGCTTTTCATCAAGTAACTGAGTCAGTTCTTCTAATGATTTATCACGTAATTCACTGATCTTCATTACATTATCGTCCGCTTAACAATGGTAGTTTTAAAGGGCAGTTTCGCTGCAGCAAGCGTAAAAGCTTCACGAGCAAGCTCTTCTGAAACCCCTTCGAGTTCATATAGTATTTTACCAGGTTTGACTTCGCATACCCAATATTCTACAGGACCTTTACCTTTACCCATACGTACTTCTAATGGTTTATTAGTAATAGGCTTGTCTGGAAAGACACGAATCCAAATCTTACCACCACGCTTAATTTTACGAGTGATGGTACGGCGTGCCGCTTCGATTTGACGAGCTGTCATACGACCGCGAGTCAAAGATTTTAGACCAATTTGTCCGAATGCAACGGTGCTTCCACGATGAGCTAGCCCAGTGTTACGACCTTTATGCATTTTGCGAAACTTGGTACGTTTTGGCTGTAACATAGTTTAACCTCTGTCTGTGTTTCGACGGTTTCCACCACGACCACGGCGTTTTGGCGCACGAGGCTTCTCTTCGTTGACGGGATTATATACACTGTTCATACCGTCAAGGATTTCGCCGCGGAAAATCCAAACTTTTACACCGATGGTGCCGTAAGTGGTTTCCGCACGTACTGACGAGTAGTCAATATCGGCGCGTAGCGTATGCAATGGCACACGACCTTCACGATACCATTCAGTACGAGCAATCTCAGCACCGCCGAGACGGCCAGACAGCTCAACTTTAATACCTTTGGCACCAGAACGCATGCTGTTTTGCACGGCGCGCTTCATCGCACGACGGAACATAACACGACGCTCAAGCTGGCTACCAATACCGTCTGCTACCAGACGAGCATCAAGGTCAGGTGACGTGATTTCTTCAATATTGACCTGAGCAGGTACGCCCATAATTTTGGTCAATTCTTTTTGAAGTCTTTCTATATCTTCGCCTTTTTTACCGATAACAATACCAGGGCGCGCAGTGGCGATGGTAATCTTAGCAGCACCAGTAGGACGCTCGATCATGATGTTACTGATCATAGCCTTATCTAGTTTTTTGCGTAGATATTCACGAACTTGTATGTCGTTGATTAGGTATTCTGAGTATTGTTTAGGGCTAGCATACCAGTTTGCGTTATGCTTTTTTACAACACCAAGACGAATTCCGATTGGATGTACTTTTTGACCCATAACTTATTCTCCTACCTTTATAGTGATGTGACAGGTACGTTTACTGATACGATCAGCACGACCTTTAGCACGTGGTAGGATACGCTTTAGCGTAATGCCTTCATCAACGTAGATAGTGCCGACTTTTAGGTCGTCAATGTCTAAGCCGTGATTATGTTCGGCATTGGCGATGGCTGAGTTAAGACATTTCTTAACAAATACAGCGCCTTTTTTGTTGCTATACGTTAGGATATCCAAAGCACGTTCGATAGATTTGCCACGAACTTCATCAGCAACGAGTCTAACTTTTTGTGCCGAAATGGCGGCACCGCGTAATTTTGCAGTTACTTCCATGGTAAGCACCTTATTTCTTAGCTTTTCTGTCAATGCCATGACCACGATACGTACGAGTCGGGGCAAATTCACCTAGTTTATGACCAACCATCTGTTCGCTCACAATAACCGGTACATGAGTACGGCCGTTGTGAACAGACATAGTTAGGCCAACCATTTGTGGCAGAATCATCGAGCGGCGCGACCAAGTTTTAATTGGCTTGCGTGAGTTGTTTTCTATTGCATTCTCAACTTTAGCAAACAAGTGCGCGTCTATGAATGGACCTTTTTTCAATGAACGAGGCATGAAATTCTTCCTTTATTTCTTCTTGGCGCGACGGATGATCATACTGTCAGTACGCTTATTATGACGCGTTTTAAGTCCTTTAGACTTCTGACCCCAAGGGCTGGTTGGATGGCGACCTTTGTTACGACCTTCACCACCACCATGTGGGTGATCAACAGGGTTCATCGCCACACCGCGAACGGAAGGACGAATACCGCGCCAACGTGAAGCACCAGCTTTACCAAGTGATTTCAAGTTGTTTTCAGTGTTAGAGACTTCACCAATAACGGCACGACAGTTAACGTGAACACGACGTGTTTCACCTGAACGCATACGAAGAATCGCATAAATACCGTCACGACCTAGTAGCTGAACGCTTGTACCCGCTGAACGAGCCATCTGTGCGCCTTTACCGATTTTAAGCTCGATATTATGGATCACAGTACCCAAAGGGATATTTTTAAGCGGTAAACAGTTACCTGGACGAATTGGAGACGTTTCACCTGAATATACTGTATCACCAGCAGCTAGCTTTTTAGGAGCGATAATGTAACGACGCTCACCATCAGCATACTTAAGTAAGGCGATATGTGCAGTACGGTTGGGATCGTATTCAATACGCTCTACCGTTGCTGGAATATTGTCTTTGGTACGTTTGAAGTCGATAATACGATAATGTTGCTTATGACCGCCGCCAATGTGACGAGTGGTAATACGACCATTATTGTTACGACCACCTGACTTACTTTTTGATTCTAGAAGTGCTGCAAACGGACGACCTTTGTAAAGGTGTGGATGCACTACTTTTTCAACAAAACGACGGCCTGGTGATGTTGGCTTTGCTTTTACGATAGGCATGAGTGGTATCCTTATTCGTTGTTAGCTGTTTCACTAGTAGAGGCAGCAGTATTCGCTACGTCCTCACCAGCATCAGCCATTTGTACATCGTGACCAGCTTTTAGGGTAACATAGGCTTTTTTATAATCGTTACGACGACCTATACTTTTACCAAAACGCTTTGTCTTACCTTTAACATTCAAAGTGTTTACTTTAGTGACTTCAACACCTTCGAACATTAACTCAACTGCTTTTTTGACTTCCAGCTTAGTAGCATTAGAGTCAATCTTGAACACCTGCACGCCAAATGAGTCGCCAAGCATTTGAGATTTTTCTGAGAATACAGGTCCTCTTAAGACCTGATAAAGTCTTGCGTTATTCATGCTAGTGCTTCCTCAAATTGTTTCGCAGCTTCGACTGTCATGATCACTTTATCATAAGCGATCAAGCTCACTGGGTCCACTTCGTTTGTACCTAGTACATTGACGTTTGGAATATTGCGAGCTGCTAAGTACAAGTTTTCGTCGACGTCTTTTGTGACGATCAATGCACGAGATGCATTCAACTCATTTAACTTTGCAATCAGCTCTTTGGTCTTAGGCCCAGAAACGCTCAGCTCTTCAACCAAAATTAAACGCTCTTGACGTATTAATTCGGCTAGGATGCACTGCATAGCACCGCGATACATTTTGCGGTTAACTTTCTGTGACCAATCTTGTGGTTTCGCAGCAAATGTACGACCACCACCACGCCAGATTGGGCTACGAATAGAGCCTGCACGAGCGCGACCAGTACCTTTTTGGCGCCATGGCTTAATGCCACCGCCAGAAACTTCGGCACGGGTTTTTTGTGCACGTGTACCTTGACGAGCACCAGCAAGATATGCGGTGACGACTTGATGCACTAATGCTTCGTTGAATTCACGACCAAAGGCCGTATCAGAAAGCTCAACCGCCGCACCTGTAACTGTTTTTAAATCCACGTTAATCCCCTTGCTTAGGCTTTGACTGACGGACGTACGATGACATCGCCACCGGTGGCACCTGGGATAGCACCCTTGATGACAAGTAATCCTTTTTCGGCATCAACCGAAACCACTTCTAGGCCTTGAACGGTAACACGCTTGTTACCCATTTGACCTGGCATCTTCTTACCTTTAAATACTTTACCTGGTGACTGGTTTTGACCAGTTGAACCAATGGCACGGTGAGAGACTGAGTTACCATGAGTAGCATCTTGCATGCTAAAGTTGTGACGCTTTACGCCGCCTTGAAAGCCTTTACCTTTACTATTTCCTGTGACATCAACCATTTGACCTTCTTCAAATAGGTCAGCTTGGATCTCACCACCAATTTCACGACCTTCAAGATCGCTTTCATTGACACGAAATTCCCAAACACCACGACCAGCTTTAACGCCAGCTTTCGCGAAGTGACCTTTTTGAGCGGCTGTTACGCGGCTGTCACGACGAGTACCTGTGGTAATTTGAATGGCTTGATAGCCATCTATATCAGTATTTTTTACTTGAGTGATGCGGTTTGCATCGATCTCAACCACTGTTACAGGGATAGAATCACCTGTTGCAGTGAAGACACGGGTCATGCCGCATTTTTTACCGACTAAACCAATCGCCATTTTAAACCTCTTTATATCTTCTATTAATGGATTGGGCGTTTAATGTGCATTAACCCAAAGCAATTTGAACGTCAACGCCCGCCGCTAAGTCTAGCTTCATTAACGCGTCCACAGTTTTGTCAGTAGGCTGAACAATATCAACCATGCGCTTGTGAGTACGGATTTCGTACTGGTCACGAGCATCTTTATTGACGTGTGGCGAGGTTAGAACGTTGAAGCGCTCAATGCGAGTCGGCAACGGTACAGGACCACAAACTTGCGCACCGGTGCGCTTTGCAGTATCAACGATCTCTTGTGCAGATTGATCAATCAGACGATGATCAAAAGACTTGAGACGGATACGGATTCTCTGGTTAGCCATGCCAGCAAGCTCCTAATATGTGCCTTGATCATTCTTGCGTTGCAAGTGGATGAGCAAAAGCCGTTTGGTTAAAGATTCACTCCGAGCGGTTCACTGTTCTTAATCAGAATCTATTCTTTTATAGAATTAGTAATACGCTAAAAGCAAAATAGTTTAAAGCCCCGCCGACCTTCCCATTTATTGGGAGTCAGCAAAGGCATAATGAAATAGTGCTAGAAACGATGCTCTAGCTGTCATGGCGCCAGCTGTTTGATTGGCCGCGCGCATATAAATCAGTGGTATATATTATACAGAGTATTTCCTTGATTGCAAGGGTATTGTTAGGGACCTTTGAAAGCTTTCGCCAAACAAGAACTATGTGCTCTTATTTTACTGCTAATATTTATATTTAATTGGTACTTACTTCATACTATCGGGCCCTATTAAATAGAAGCATAAAACACAGACCGTCTGGTCCATTTCTATATAAAAATCAATCTAGCACAATATCGTATTGTTCTTGGGTGTAGAGATTCTCTACATCAAAAGTGATTACCCGACCTAATAGATATTCAAGGTCAGCAACCGTATCCGCCTCTGTGGTCAATAACAGATCTATGACGGCAGCATGAGCGACTACCGTAAATTTCTTCGGTGAGTTATAAGTACGAGCACAGCGCATAATTTCGCGGAATATCTCAAAGCAGACGGTCTCGGCAGTTTTCACAAAACCGCGACCTTGACAGGTTGAGCACGGTTCGCACAATTGCTGCCCTAGCGACTCGCGAGTACGTTTGCGAGTCATCTCAACCAAACCTAGCTCACTAACTTGAGTAATATTGCTTTTGGCATAATCCTGCGTTAACTGAGATTGTAAGCTCTCGAGTACATCGTCTTTATGCTGTTGCTCCAGCATATCGATAAAATCTAAGATAATAATGCCGCCTAGATTACGTAGGCGCAGCTGCCGAGCAATAGCATGAGTGGCTTCTAAGTTGGTTTTATAAACAGTATCTTCTAAGGAACGGCCGCCGACGAAAGAGCCGGTATTGACATCAATAGTAGTCATAGCTTCGGTTTGATCGATAATCAGATAGCCACCAGACTTTAGATCGACGCGACGTTTTAGTGCATCCCGCAAGTCTTCTTCAACGCGGTGCACATCAAACAACGCCTGCTCAGCAGTATAGTGGATGATACGGTCGTAAACAAAAGGCACGAACTCTTTGGCAAAAGTCCTGACTTGTTCATAAATTTGTTCATTATCGATAATGACCTTCCCGGTCTCTTCATGTACTAAGTCACGAATAGACCGTAATGGTAAGGACAGCTCTTGATAAATTAGCTCTGAGCTTTGATGATGGTTCATCTCTTTTTGGCGCGCGCAAATAGTGCGCCAAAGTTGTAACAAGTAGTAGATATCTTCCTCTAACTTATCTACTGGTACACGCTCAGCAGCAGTGCGAGCAATCAGACCACCTTGCAGATTAACGGTTTGCATCAGGCTATTAAGTTCAGTCTTTAGACGCGTGCGCTCCTCTTCACCATCAATACGTTGAGAGATACCGATATGAGCACTAGAAGGCAAATAAACCAAATAGCGCGAAGGCAAAGAGACGTTAGTGGTCAGACGTGCGCCTTTACTGCCTAATTGGTCTTTAGTCACTTGCACCAAGATACGTTGACTCTCGTGCAAGCGATGTTGAATCAAGGTTTTACTGGCGACCGGTATAGTTTCAGTGTTTTGGGCGCTAACTACGGGCGGCGTGACTGCCAAATTATCAGCAGACGTTGCTATAGCCTCTGCATCGGTAGGGGCGATTGAATCTTCATCAGATTTAGCCTTAGCTTTCACTGCTGGACGAGGTTCTCGCTGCATATCATTAACATGCAAAAACGCCGTCCGTGACTGACCAATATCGACAAAGGCAGCTTGCATTCCTGGCAGGACGCGTACCACTGTGCCCAAATAAATATTGCCGACTAAGCCCAGCTTATGATGGCGCTCAATATAAATCTCGCCCAGCACACCATTATCTAAGACTGCTACGCGGGATTCCATTGGACTGACATTGATCAGCAGCTCTTCAGACATAGGGTTTCTTCTCTTATCTCTCAATTTTCTTATTAGGAGTTAATAGTTATTTAGCCTTACAGTGTAGCAAATGCGACTCGACCTTGCCCATTACCCTAGCGTATCAATATGTGCAGACAACCATATAAACCTACCTAATTTATGGGTACTTCATTGGCTTCATTAATTAACGCCAGCGTTTGCGCCAGTGGCAGCCCTACCACATTCGTATAACTACCATTAATACGGGTGACCCATGCAGCAGCCAACCCTTGAATAGCATAACCACCCGCTTTGTCAGCAGGCTCCCCGCTATTCCAATATCCCGCCATCATATCTGACGTTAATGGCACAAAAGTCACTTCAGTGCGCTCAATAATTTGTTGCTGCCACAATGTTTTAAACATATTAGTATTATTTGTAGGGGTTAGCATTACTAGCGTGGCTTGGACGGCGGTCCATATTTGATGGGTATTATCAGACATCTGCTGCCACATACTGTACGCATGATTACGATCTGTAGGTTTGATCAACACCGTCCGACCATCCGGTAATACGCCGATGGTATCAGCGGTTAGAATTATAAATGGCTTGTTAGGAGGGATAGAAAGTGTAGATAACTCAGTTTTGTCACTTTCCAAATCGGTATTAAGCTGCTCAATAGCTGAATTGGCTTTGGTGGCGATCATACGTTCAATATAGTCTTTTGGTGGCTCGGCATCATACGGCGTTTCATCGACATCAACACTCATGACCCTAAAATTTTGCTGTGCGATTGCTAGCAGCTCGCGACGACGCGGCGAACCAGAAGCTAAAATGATATCCATCGCTATTCTCTTATATTGATACGTTTATTATAGGGGTACGTTTTGTAGAGTTTGTCATGGCAGATACTTTAACGACTAGTAACACACTTACGATCCCTAAGATACCTATTAAGGTAGCCATTTAAGCCAATCATTATTAAAGTAGCAATTATTGAAGTAGCAATAAAAATCATCAGTGGACAAATTTGTGTAAGGCCAATAGCACTAAAGGCCAGCTTATGATGCTCATTAATAAGGATAGGCCAGATTGTGCCACAAATATATTTTGAGTAATCAGCTGTAATATCCATAGGATCAGCTGAAACACCACTAATCCTAGCGTTGCTATTAGCCAAGCGCTAGCCGTGTTTAATTCTCTGATATATATGCTAGTTATTTTGATAATTAACGCGACCACCACGGCAGCAAAGGCCTGCTGACCCAATCGCGTGTCCATAAGTAAGTCTGCAATAAGACCAATGGTAAAAGCGGTAAAGATACCCACATAGCGCGGCTGAAACAGCAACCAAAAAATCAGCACCATGATCAGTGCCATCGGGCGCAGGGTTGCCATATTTGGACTTAGTGGATAAACATTGAGCGATGAGGCAACCACAAAGCTTAGGATAATCGCGATCAACAACAGGCCAGTTGCGTGCTCAGAGTTGGGATGCGCCATAGATGCTTGCCTTAACGAGTATATAGCGGCTACTACTTTAACGTTTATTTAGCGATGAGTAGGATAAGGGGTGGCTGATAAAGTTACTGCTGATAAAGTCTCAGTGAACAGCTCATTGAATCGGTACGGGCGCTACGGCATCACTATCAGTACTAGTCAGATCAGTATTCATATCAGTATTAATATTGCTATTCGTCTTACCAGTGAAGGCTAATGATGACGGCTTACTCCCAGCGTCTACCCTCTTGTCTTGTAAAATTAATACGTAGGCATTATCAACAAAATTAGCAGCAGGCGTGACTTTAATGCTTCTAAAATTATCCGCTTGAGTTTCTTCATTGTCTTTGATTTGAGCGATACGCCCAACCTGATAGCCTGCTGGAATACGACCACCCATACCTGAGGAAATCAATTCATCACCAACCCGCACATCTGAGGTTTTAAACACATAGTTAAGACGCAGTGACGTAGGTATCCCTTCGCCGGTGGCAATAGCGCGTTGACCCGTACGCTTAACGGTTACTGCAACCGACTGTTGCTTGTCAGTAATCAATAATAAGCGACTGGTATTAGGATAAACATTGATAATTTGCCCCAAGATACCATCTTCATCGATAACCGTTTGCCCGACTTGTACCCCATCTTGCGCACCTTTATTAAGCACGACGATTTGCTTGAGCAGATTGGTATCGGTACCAATAACTTGGGCCAAATTAAGCTCAAATTGCTCAGGCTTGGTAGTCGATAAAATACCTTGCAAGCGCGCATTTTGTGCCAAGATATAATCTTGTTGCTGTAGCTTGGCTTGTGCGTGAATCAATTGCGATTTTAATTGTACATTTTCGCGGCGTAGCGCTTCTTTTGATTGCGCGCTACCACTTACCCAATGCTCAGCATAGCTCGGTAATAAAGACAGCTCATAAATAGGCTGCATGGCTGCATGACTGGTGTTGCGAATGGGATTAAACCATTCTGGATTTTTGCTGTCAAACCACATCAATATCAGTGCCGCTATTAATACAATAGCAGTCTTATGAAGTGATAACGGCTGGCGGGCGAAAATACTTGTAGTCATAAGGGTTCTAATTTAGGGGTCTAATTTGATCCATCTCCAGCGCTGGGGTTAAAATATCAAACGTTGGCAGCATTAACCAACAAAGCTTATGATTACCATTTGTTAATGCTATAAAAGGCAGCCTCATAGGCCACCTTTAACACTGTCTCTGTCAATACTGGCTTTAATTCAGCCAAATTAAGTCAATAAACATTGCTTATTTTGAAACTAGCAATCAAAAATGCTTACACAAAAATCATATTTAGACTTTTGTTATTGATAAAGTCCAGCGCTATACCGCCGCCACGACTGACGCAAGTGAGTGGATCTTCAGCGACAGTCACTGGCAAACCAGTCTCTTTTGAGATCAGCTTGTCTAGGTCTCGTAGCAATGCGCCGCCACCAGTCAAAACAATACCGCGCTCAGCAATATCAGATGATAACTCAGGTGGGGTCTCCTCAAGCGCCGCTTTTACGGCACTAACAATGCCACTTAATGGGTCACTCAGCGCTTTTTGAATCTCTTCTGATCTAACAGTAAAGGTCTTGGGAACGCCTTCAGCCATACTACGGCCACGGACTTCAACTTCTAGCTCGCTATCTTCGTTGAGCGCAGAGCCGACTTCTTTTTTGATGCGCTCAGCAGTAGTTTCCCCAATCACACAACCATGGGTACGACGGACATGAGTGATAATCGCTTCATCAAACATGTCACCACCGATACGAATTGACTCTGCATAGACACAGCCTGACAGTGCGATAACAGCAATCTCTGTCGTGCCACCGCCAATATCAACGACCATTGAACCACTGGCCTCGTGAACGGGCATGCCCGCCCCAATTGCTGCTGCCATTGGCTCTTCTAATAGCAGAACTTTGCTCGCGCCTGCTGAGGATACGGCTTCACGAATGGCTTTACGCTCAACCAAGGTCGATTTACAAGGCACACAAACCACCACATTAGGCTGTGCCATAAAGCGTTTGGCTTTTACTTTGCCAATAAAATGCTTGAGCATCTTTTGCGTCACTTCAAAGTCAGCAATCACGCCGTCTTTTAAGGGACGAATAGCCGTAATATTGGAAGGGGTACGACCAAGCATCTGCTTGGCATCAATACCAACAGCGGCAACCGTAGGGTTTTGTGTGCGATTACTTCGTAGAGCGACCACAGTAGGCTCGTCAAGCACCACGCCTTTATTAGGAATAAAAATTAAGGTGTTAGCAGTACCAAGGTCGATTGCGATATTATTTGATAAAAATCCAAATAGGTTCATGACTAATATATCCAGCGTCTTACAAATAAGGCGAATGAGATGACTGAGGCGTTACTCATCAATGTTGAGTAGGTCGTCGTTGGGCATTAACTGTGGCTTGATTTTAGCATCACAACAGTTAAAGCTAAAAGATAATAATGAAATGATGAAAATTGGGCTAAATTATACCGATTTAGCACAAAAAAAACATAGCTATTTACATCATTAAGCCAGTAACTTGGACTTATATGAGAGAAATTGTTACAAATTTTGAAATAGCGTTAAATACTATTTGAATCAATAAACAACAATGCTCTACATTGGTATGGTTTTTTGCTCAGCAGCGTGCGCTTACTGTAACGTATTTTGTGACTTAATGGGTAAGCGATTGATAATAAATCAATAACTGCTCCGTCATTATGGCAAAGTCGCCAATCCTGACTAAGATTGTGCTGCAATCAAGCGTCATCCTCTGTAAACTTGATTAAGATGCTTTATAATAAGTGACTAATTATGATAATCAGTCACTGATTGTCAGTTTAGCTCCTATTAGTAGACGTAAAATTAGACGTGAAATCATTTAGACGTATAGACGTAGAATTATCGCCTCAACAAGAATAGCGCTCATCAAGTAGACCGCAATAACGATTTATATTGTTCATAAAAAATTCTGTACCTCATTAATAAGACAAGCTCAAAACCCTAATTGTATTTACTATTAAATCTATAAGCGTGTTTTATCAGTAGCGATAGGCGCTTATTTTAACAAACACTGTCATTCACTGGAGAAACAATGTCAAATATGTCCCAGCAACCGTCAACGACTGAAAGCAGCGTCAGCCGCCACGAAATCCTAGAAGTTGCCAACCTAGCGCGGTTGGGTGTTGATGAAGATACGGCCGATAGCTATGCCAATGACATCAGCAAGGTTTTAAAATTAATGAGTACCTTAGCTGCTGTGGATACCACAGATTTGACGCCTTTAGCCAACATTCACGAAGCTTGCCAAGACTTGCGCGCTGATGTTGCCAAGCACGATATCAATCGCGAACGCAATCAATCGATCGCGCCAGCCGTTGAGCAAGGCTTATATCTGGTACCACAAGTCATTGAATAGCCTTTTGTTAGTTATCTTGTTGCTTAATAGCTTTCTATTCAATAGATTTTTATTAAAAGCTTCGACTGGCAAGCCGATTTAATTTAGCCCCATTTTATTTTACGCAGTTAACATTTTGACGGACGACCCCTTATGTCTGAACTTCATCTCTTAAGTACCCAGCAGTTGGTTACGGGCTTGCAAGACAAACAATTTAGCAGTCTTGAGCTAACCGAACATTTTATTAAGCGTATTGACGCTTTAGATAGCAAGATTAATAGCTTTATTACTCATACCTCTGATACCGCACGCGCACAAGCACAAGCGGCAGACGAGATGCGCGCACAAGGCGATCAGCGTCCGCTACTTGGCGTTCCTATGGCACACAAAGATATCTTTTGTACTCAAGGAGTTCTGACCACTTGTGGCTCAAAAATGCTGCATAATTTTGTTTCACCTTATGACGCTACTATCGTGACCAATATTGCTAAAGCCGGCATGATTAGCCTTGGCAAACTCAATATGGATGAGTTCGCGATGGGCTCGGACAATAGCAGCTCTTATTATGGCACAGTGCAAAATCCGTGGAATCTTGAGCGCGTCCCTGGCGGCTCATCAGGTGGTAGCGCATCAGCCATCGCAGCAGGATTTGTACCAGTAGCAACGGGTAGTGATACTGGCGGCTCTATTCGTCAACCCGCATCCTTTTGTGGTTTGACAGGTATTAAGCCCACTTATGGTCGAGTATCGCGTTTTGGTATGATTGCCTACGCCTCAAGTTTGGATCAAGCCGGCAGCTTAGGTCGCAGCGCCAAAGATTGCGCTTATCTATTACAGCCTATGGTCGGTCATGACCCACGCGATGCCACTTCTATCAAACATGATATGCCTGACTATGTGCAAGATATCAATGATGCCGAAGCGCAAGCAGGCGATAAGCCATTCGCTGGTCTGCGTATTGGTGTGGCGAAAGAATACTTCGGTGCGGGTCTTGATGCTGAAGTCGATAAATTAACACGCGCAGCATTACAGAAGTATGAGGAACTTGGTGCGACGATTGTCGAAGTAAATATCACTGACCCCGAAATCACTCTTGCTACTTACTATATGCTAGCACCTGCTGAAGCTTCTTCTAACCTTTCGCGCTTCGATGGCGTGCGTTTCGGTTATCGCTGTGAAAATCCAAAAGACTTGATCGAC
This sequence comes from Psychrobacter sp. 72-O-c, assembly GCF_904846605.1. GTDB lineage: Bacteria > Pseudomonadota > Gammaproteobacteria > Pseudomonadales > Moraxellaceae > Psychrobacter. The sequence continues at coordinate 7,673 of NZ_CAJHBI010000016.1, read as the reverse complement.
TTATACACGCGCTCACGCTCTGAAGGCTTTGGCCCTGAAGTCCAGCGCCGTATCTTGATGGGGACTTATGCCTTATCAGCTGGGTATTTTGATGCTTATTATATCAAAGCCCAAAAGGTGCGCCGCTTAATCATCAAAGACTTCGATGATGCCTTTGCCAATTGTGACGTGATTGCCAGTCCAACGGCACCAACAGCCGCTTATAAGCTTAGCGAAAATTTAGACCCTGCCACGATGTATCTGGGCGACGTTTATACCATTGGAGTCAACCTTGCTGGTTTGCCTGCACTGAGTCAACCAGTTGGCTTAACCTCTGAGGGTCTGCCCGTTGGTTTACAGTTGATCGGACAGCATTGGCAAGAGAGCCAGTTGCTTACCACCGCGCATCTGTTCCAGCAGCATACTGATCATCACCTGCAACACTCTGCCATCGCTAAGGAGACGGTATAATGAACTCAACAACTGATAACAGCACCGTCCATCAAGACACCGTCCGTAAAGAGGCTTTGCGTTCAGAGCTATTGGTCGACGGCTATGAAGTGGTCATCGGTATTGAGATTCACTGTCAGCTCAATACCGACAGTAAGATCTTTTCCAGCGCTCCGACTGACTTCGGCCATGAGCCGAATACCCAAGCCAGTATCGTTGACTTAGGCCTGCCCGGTGTCTTGCCTGTCCTCAATAGTGGCGTTGTAGAACGCGCACTAAAATTCGGTATCGGTGTCGATGCCGAGCTGGGTTTATTTAATACCTTTGACCGTAAAAACTACTTCTATCCTGACTTGCCTAAAGGCTATCAAATCACGCAAATGGCCAACCCTATCGTTGGCCGTGGTCATATCGATGTGGTGGTCAATGAAGGTGAGAACAACGAATATCCTAAGCGTATGGGTATCACTCGCGCTCATTTAGAAGAAGATGCAGGTAAGTCGGTACACGATGCCGTTGATGGTATGACGGGCGTCGACCTTAACCGTGCCGGCACGCCGCTGATTGAGATTGTCTCTGAGCCTGATATGAGCTCAGCGTTTGAAGCGCTAGCCTATATTAAAGCTATTCATCAATTGGTCACTTGGCTTGGTATCTCAGATGCCATCATGGCAGAAGGCTCATTCCGCTGTGATTGTAACGTCTCAGTGCGTAAGCCTGGCGCCGCTTTAGGTACGCGTACTGAGCTCAAGAACCTGAACTCATTCCGTAGTATTGAACGTGCAATCAACCGTGAAATCGAACGTCAAATTGATATAGTCGAAGAAGGCGGTCAAGTCGTGCAAGCGACGATGCTTTATGATCCTGATAAAGACGAAACCCGCGTTATGCGTACTAAAGAAGACGCTAATGACTATCGTTATTTCCCTGACCCTGACTTGCTGCCTGTGCGCATTGAGCAGCATACGGTTGATACGATTAGAGCCGCCATGCCTGAGCTACCGGTTGCTCGCCGCGCACGGTTAGAGAATGAGCTTGAACTATCAGAATATGATGCTCGTATCTTGACAGACAGCCGTCAGCTTGCGGATTATTTTGAAGCTGTGGTTGATGAGGTCGGTCAAAAGCACGCTAAGATTGCCGCCAACTGGGTCATGGGTGAGTTGCTAGGCGCACTGAATAAAGACGATAAAGACATCACCACTACCCCTATCAGCGCCATACAATTGGCTGGTATGCTTAAACGTATCTTCGATGACACGCTATCAGGGAAGCTGGCCAAAAAAGCCTTTAGCGCGTTATATGAACGCGAATTTGGCGATGCCGAGGATGCCGCTGATCAAATCATTGAAGCCAAAGGTCTTAAGCAAGAAACCGATACTGGCGCGATTAAAGCCATCGTTGAAGAGGTCATTGCTAAGAATCAAGCGATGGTTGAAGAGTATCGCGGTGGTAAGGAAAAAGCCTTTAACGGTCTGGTCGGGCAAGTGATGAAAGCCAGTCGTGGCAGCGCCAATCCACAACAGGTCAACCAAGTCCTAAAAGAGTTATTGGGCTAAGGTTAATGGGTAGTAGACTGGACTGATTATTGTCAGTAAAATCTATTTGCAAATTCGAGAAATAATTAACCCTTGCAATATATAATATTTTGCGTAAAATAGTCAGTCATTCGGGGCGTAGCGCAGTCTGGTAGCGCACTACACTGGGGGTGTAGGGGTCGCAGGTTCAAATCCTGCCGTTCCGACCAAATTTAAAGAGTCAGTCATTGTTCTCAATGGCTGGCTTTTTTTTGCGTTAAATTTGGTGGGTTTAGATGTGGTAATGTAGGATATGTAAGATAAACTTAATCGACTATTAGAACAAAAATTAAGACTAAGCAATGCTAGGGTTAGACATCTGAACGCTAACTATTTTATATATCTTTAAGCTGATACCTACTATAGCTAGACTTTTCTCAAGTGAGTCGTTAGGGTAAATCCTCTACGACTCACTTTGGTTCAACCTATGTCCGAGCCTACCTTTCAGCCCTCTCCTACTCTCGTAAGTAATGTACTGTGGGAGGAATATCAACGTCCTTACGTGCGTGATTTGGCTTACGTACTGGCCTGCCCCAATGTCTTAACTGAGTGGCTAGATTTTGCTCCCCATCAGAATAACCCAACGATTGCGGTTCATAGCCCGAATTTTTGGCAAACACAATTTGAAGCCTATCGCGAACGTTTAAATGAACTTGATACTACCAATGCCTATCAAGAGCTGACCCGCTATTTGCTGGCTAGGCCAAGTCCCAATCGTTTGGGCTTTCACTTTGAAGGGTTATTGTCATTTTGGTTGGAAGATGGTTTTGTGCGTAAGTTGCATCCGTATGAAATGCTGGCGAGTAACGTCCAGTTGTTCTGCGGTAAGCAAACCTCTGGTGAATTGGATTTAATTTTATACAATCATCGGGAGGGAATAACCGAGCATTGGGAATTAGCCATTAAGTTTTTTATGGGCTCAGCGCCATTTGCACCCGTCAATTGGGTCGGTATCAATTCCAATGATAACTTACAACGCAAGATAACTCACATGCAAACCAAGCAGTTTCGCACCGTGTGGGTGGACACCAAAGATCATGGGCGAGTTAAAATTGATAAGCGTTATGGAGTAATTAAAGGACGGTTTTTTTTGCCAACGACAGTAGCTGACTTTAATTATCCTGATTGGCTTGAGCCTAGCTTTCCTATGCATCGCTGGCTAGCTGTCCCTGATAACCAAAATTCTAATATTACGCCGGAAGCTCCTAATCAGGATAAAAATAAAATTGAAGACCCAACTAAAGACCCAGTAAGCAACATTGAAACCATGACAGAACCCTTTACCGATAATACAAATATACGTCGCGCTCATTATATTGAGTGGTTTACCCAGCGCAGTTTTTATAATAAAAACAAGAATATTATTAAAGTGCCATCTAATTTAGCGACTTTGCCGCGAGGACTATACTTTATCCAAATGTCTGGTCAAGAAAGCTATGAGCCCCTCGTCATTTTGCACACTGATGTTAATGTTAACGCTAGCCAAAATATTTTGCTTGATTAAGTCAGATAATCTTACCTAGTAAGTCTCAATAACCTGCATCAGCTCATACCTAAGCATGTCAGCACTAGGCATGCGCTCAGCGTGAAAGCGCACGATTGGAATACCGGCACTAGCAAGGGCTTTGTCTTTTTTATCATCCGCTTTTTGGCGAGATTTACTACTGTGTGTCCAGTCATCAAGCTCAATGGCAATCAAGGTGGTCTGCGCATCGAGATCGACAATTACATAATCTACGCTTTGGCGGCAGATGCGATTAAACCAAAAACTACGCTCAGAGGTCTCATCACTATTGGCCTCGATAATACGTGACAGCTGAACTTGGACAAAAATATGATATTCCGGTAGGGCGTTTTTCAATTTGTGAAAAAATATTACTTCGGTATCGGTCATGATAGGCATGAGCGCAAAGGGCCAAATAGCCAGCTCATCACCACGAACGGGTTTCGGGTCAGGCTCAGAGGTTTTAGAAGCTGGCTGACGCTTTGCAGTTAGTTTGGGTAAGGCAATCAAACCTAAAAACCCAACAGCCAAGATTAAAAATATAATGCCAAATGACATAGTTTTACCTTATACAATATTAGAGCGACTAAACATCTCTTATGACTAAATTGCAGTCATCAAATAGCCAGTCACGACACAGCAACCCTTTTAGGCTGACATGTCATACAGAAAGAAATAGAGAAAAATGGCGCTTATCTTATATAAGCTTGCCATAATCGGCAACCTATAAACCACAAAACACGACATTAAATGTCGTGTTTTAAAAATAGCACTCTTGCCACTACAGCAGCCCTAACGCCAGTAAAGCACCCAAGCACTACTGGTATCAACCTTAGAGTCGCTATTAATCTTATCTTTTAACGCTAACGCAGCAACTTTACCGCGCTCAGGGCCAACGATGACTCTTACGCCGCGGCTGGTCGCGCTAGTCTTAACCTTATAACCCGCTGATTTAAACTTTTTTGCCATTTCATCCGCAGCGGCCTGATTGTTAGCCAAGGCAACTTGCACCCCAAAGCTGCCTTTAGCATCGGTTTCTTTGACTTCTTTACGTGCCTCACGTAGTTTTTCTTGGGCATCACGCTTGTCTTCACGTGCTTGCTGGGCATTCGCCGCGTCACGCTCTAGACGTTGAACCTGCTTGCGAGAGGGAATGGTCAACGCCTGCCCAACCTGCAGAGAGGTAGTAGACGCAATATTATTAGCTTGTGCTAGCGCCTCAACAGGCATGTTATATTGTCGCGCGAGCTTTATCAGACCATCACCGCTTTTGACGGTATAATCTGTTGGCGATTTAGGCGGTTCTGATTTAGTGGCTTCTAGTTTAGACGCTTCAATGGCCGCCTTTTCTTCAGCTTGCTTCTTTTGCTTGGCTGTTGCTTGCGCTTCAGCCTGTCTCTTAGCGTCCGCTTGTTCTTTAGCCTCAGCCTGTTTTTTGCTCTCTGCTAATTTTTTGGCTTCGGCTTGTTTTTTAAGCTCTGCTTGCCTTTTGACTTCTTTTTGCTGAGCCAGTGCTTGTGCCTCTTCTTGTGTGTCGCTCTTATCACTGTCATTTGGGCTCACATTGGTAGCCGTATTATCAGTGCTAGATTTCACTTGCGACCCATCATTAGTATTTTGTGCCGCTTCCGGACTGTCACTATCGCCGCCAGTTGAGGTACTGTTTTCCACATACTGCTGGTTTTCAGCACGTGCTTTGGCTAGAGCTTGCGCCTCGGCAGTCTCTTGCTCGATCAAAAACTGCTGCGCGCGTTTTTCTTGCTCTGCCACGCGGGCGGCACGTTCCTTTTGTTTTTGTGCCAAAATACGTTTTTCAGTCTCAATATCTATAGTCAACGGCTGCGACGATGCCTGCTCAGTACGCGGTTTATCTACCATAGCCGGTGTTGGCTCTGGATCATTCCCAGCACCGATTTGCTGCACCATGGCGTATAACATCACGCTGCCACCTATAATCATCCCAATGCCCAATAAGGCTTGTCTCGAAAAATTCATCCGTTTACGTCTCTTAGTTGGTAATAAGGCTGATTGGTCGGCGCAATGGCATTTGCCAGCCACCCGTTATCGCGATCAGTTGTCAAAGGTTGTGCCATTTTTACAATTATGCGGTTTTTATAAAAGTGCTTTGATTATAAAGCATATTTTTAATGCTGTCTGCTATCGCGCTGTTGCGAACATTAACGTTTAATCGTCTCTCCTTTAAGACAAATTATTGTCTCTCAAGTGATGCAAGCGCTTCACCAATGGTATGAAAAGAACCGCAAACTACGATTAAGTCTTGCGGCTGACTGGCGCTTATCACCGCGTATGTTGCCTCTGATAAACCGCTAAATTCATGGATATGAGCCTTATCAACATAACCGGACAAGATCTTCTGTAATTGCTCAGTGCTAGCCGCACGGGGATAGTCGATTTCTGCGACAAACCAGTCACTAATTGGTAAGTTAGCTTCAGTTAAACGCTGCACGACCTTATCAATAGCTTTATCTCCTAACATTGAGAATAACATTTTAATAGTCGCAGGTGCTGTGCTTGGTTGACTGTTTGATTCTCGGTTTAATTGCCGGTTTGATTGAATGACAAGATGCTCTTGCCACAATGGCAATAACTGCGCTAATAAAAACTCAACCCCTTGTTCATTATGCGCCACATCAAACAACCAATGCCGATCTTTAATCTCACGATAATCGAAGCGCCCTGCTAGCTTTACCGTCTGTAACGCTTGCTCAGTAGCGGAAATACTTACATTGAGTGAACTTGCCAGCACTGCTGATAGCGCATTGGCTGTATTCATCAGTGACAGTGCTGGGCGCGGTAGCTGTAGCGTGACGGCTGCATTGCTATACTGCCACGTTTGCACGTCAAGCATGCGGTAGCTGAAGTCTTTCTGCGCTTGATAACAGGTGACCTTATGGGTATTGATAAGCTGCTGTACACTGTTAGGCATCTCAGTAGCGCCATAAATTAAAGTCATATCATCACGTAAGATACCCGCCTTTTCAGCGCCAATATCCTCGACATTGTCACCCAGCCAATCGACATGATCGATACTGATATTAGTAATCACTGCCATATCAGGGTCAATAATATTAACCACATCTAAGCGACCGCCTAGCCCCACTTCTAACACCCAAACATCACAGTCAGCTTCAGAGAATATGAGTAGCGCTGCCAGAGTGGTCATCTCAAAAAACGACAATGTTAACTCGCATTGTAGTCGAGCCGCTTCTACTTTAGTAAACGCTGCAATCAAAGTCTGGTCACTAACCATCTCGCCATTAATACGTACACGCTCATTAAAACGACTTAGATGCGGTGATTGATATAGCGCTGTCTTATAACCTGCCGCTTGACATATTTCACTAATAACGGCTGTAGTCGACCCTTTACCATTGGTGCCTGCCACGGTGAATACATAAGCATCATCTTTGGCCGACTGCACTACTCCTAAATACTCTGCGACTGGTAGTACTCGTGATAGCCCCATGTCTATAGCAGACACATGTATCTGCTGCATATAGTCCAGCCATTCGGTTAGGCTGGCTTCGCTATTAGGACTATCAGGATTAGACGTTAAAGATGCAGACATGGACGAAAACCTATGTTAAGGACTATGCTAGAAGACTCATTAAGAATATTGGAAATAGAAGAATAACTCAGTGTATATCAACCCTGCTTAAAACCAAAATAAAAAGCTGGAAACTCAAGACACAGAATTAAGAGCGAAAACTAAAATAAAAATTCCAAACAGCGACTCAAACCGATCATCAAGGCCTAGATTACAACCTATAGTCAAAGAACCTAACAACTATCACAGATAAAGAACCATAAGAAGAACAACGTATCAATACAATCTAAACGCCACTCTTTACGCTTTTGTTTAATCCATGCCCATGTCTGCTCGATAGGGTTTAAGTCAGGGCTATAGGGTGGCAACCATAGAATATCATGGCCTGCTTCTTCAATAGCTTGCTGTATATCCTGTCTTTTATGGAAAGTGGCATTGTCCATAACGATGACGCTGTTGCTAGGTAATTGTGGTAATAAGAGCTGTACTACCCAGCTATGAAAGATACCACTGTCAATACTGCTGTCATATAAACCAACAGCAAAGAGCTGATTGTTATGTATCGCGCCTATGGCATTGGTCTGATTTTTTAGTT
>NZ_CAJHBI010000015.1 GCF_904846605.1 Psychrobacter sp. 72-O-c | reverse complement strand
TCGTGGAATTGTTTCGGGTCGTGGTGAGTACTCACCGCACGGATTGGGTCGTCACCAACGATACCACTCAAGCTAATCGTAATGACGTACAACAGGTGTGCGCCATACGCTGGAAGATTGAGCAGTTTCATAGAGAGATTAAGCAATTAACAGGTATAGAGTCTAATCAGTGTCGCAAAGCACGTATTCAACGCAATCATATTTGTTGTTCTATATTGGTTTGGATCTGTTTAACCCGTCTTGCCAGACAAACAAAGAGAACGGTATATCAATTAAAACATGGCTTACTTGATAACTACCTCTGCGAGCAGCTGCGCTCGCCTGGGTTGTTGGTTGCGTAAGTCCTATATCTATAAGAAGTATCGTCTTATTTATAGTAATTAGGGGCTTTAATGGGGTTGAATTCAGAACCTGTTACCTTGACTTATCGGAATGCTAGCCCCATCTATCACCGTTAGGAAAGTTTTTTAATGCACTGAACATGCCATTAAATACGAAGGCCATCCATAAGGTTTCTTCACTATTTTTGTTATAAAACAACTGGCTTTATAAGCATAATTTCTGCTATTTATTAATTACCCTTATATTAAGGGCATTCTGTAAGGACAACTATGACTGACACACCATTTACCGCTGACTTAACGTTGCATTCCGCATTTGAGCTGATTGAGCATCGCCATATTGAGGCGTTATCGATGGATGTGCTGATCAGCCAGCATGTCAAAACTGGAGCAATGCATTATCATTTAGCCCATCCTAGCGATGAAAATGCTTTTTTAGTTGGCTTTCGTACTCAGCCAATGGATTCAAAAGGTGAAGCTCATATTTTAGAGCACGTGGCACTGTGCGGTTCTGAGAAGTTTCCGGTACGTGATCCATTCTTTTCAATGATTAAGCGCTCACTTAATACCTTTATGAATGCGATGACTGCGGCCGATTGGACCGCCTTTCCGTATGCGACCCAAAATAAAAATGATTACTTTAACTTGTTATCCGTTTATCTTGATGCATCATTTTTTCCTAGTATTCATCCGCTCGATTTTGCTCAAGAAGGCATTCGTGTTGAGTTAGATGCTGATGATAAGCCGCAGTTTAAGGGCATTGTCTTTAACGAGATGAAAGGCGCGATGAGTGGCGAGATTGATCAGCTGTATCATGCGGTTGCTCATCATGTATTCCCGACTACTACTTATCATTATAATTCAGGTGGCGATCCTGCAGATATCCCTGATTTGACTCATACTGAGCTGGTAGCGTTTCAGAAAAGCCATTATCACCCGTCCAACAGTGTCATTATGAGCTTCGGTAATATTCCGATAGCAGAGACCCAAGCGAAGATACATGACGATGCGCTCACGCGTTTTGAGACTGGTAAAAAGCACGTGTCGCGTCCAGAGCAACGTTTGTCTGCACCGATTAGTGCGACTGATACCTATACCGCTGATGAGGAAGGTCCGGATCAAACCCATCATGTAATTGCTTGGTTATTACCGACTATTACCGATCCTAAGCAGCGTCTTGCCCTACGTCTACTAGAAGGCGTATTGGTTGAGCATGCTGGCTCGCCATTACGTGCCTATCTAGACAGCCATCCGTTGGGTAAAGCGCCAAGTCCATTACTAGGCCTTGATGACAGTCATTATGAAATGGTGTTCTATACAGGTCTGCGCGGTTCAGAGCCTGAGCATGCCGAGGCTGTAGAGCAGGGCATTATGGATTTGCTTGCCGAAGTTGCCAGTCAGCCAATTGCTGATGAAACTATTGAGACCATTTTGCATCAGATAGAGATTGACCAACGTCATATCGGTGGCGATAGTATTCCTTATGGTCTTAACTTGATGTTAGAGGGCTTTAGTACGGCCATTCACGATGGCAATCCTATTGATATTTGGGAAGTCGACGAGCATCTCGTATGGCTACGTGAGCAGGTAAAAGACCCGCAGTGGCTGCCCAACTTAATCAAAATTCATCTGCTGGATAACAACCACCGTGTGCGTGTGACCCTAACGCCTGATAGTGAAAAATCAGCGCGTTTGGTTGCTGCCGAACAGACCCGTCTCGATACCATTGCGATGGACATGACCGCTGATGATAAAGATATTTTGCATAAGCAAGCACTAGATTTGGCCGCGCGCCAAACGGCCCCTGATGATGTCAGCTTATTGCCAAAAGTGGGTTTAGAAGATGTGCCTACTGATATTAGCTTTAAGCAAGGATCACAAAAGCAAGTACGTTTAAGTGGTCAAGACAGCACGCTATTTGAATACGAAGCGGGTACCAATGGCCTATATTATTATCAAGTGGTTGTGCCATTAACTGACGCAATTGGTGATACAAGTACCAAGGATCTGCCAGCCAACGACGTCATTAATCATCCGCTATTGCCTATCTATTTGAGCTTGCTGTCTGAGCTGGGTACGGACTCTCTAAGCGCGCACGAATTGCAGGCCAAGCAAGCGGCTCACTCATCTGGTGTGACCGCACGTGTCAGCCAACGTACCAATATTGATGACAGCCAAGCAATCAGCAGCTACTTTGTGGTCGCAACGCGCGCACTCAATCGTAAACCTGAAGCTATCGACTTAGTCAAAGAAGTGATGGAGCATAGCGTCTTTACTGAGCATGACCGTATCAAAGAGATATTGCAGCAGCGTCAGTCAGGATGGCAATCAAATCTTGCTGGTTCAGGGCATGCTTATGCGATGCAAACCGCCAGTCGTGGTATGAGTCGCCAATCGCAGCTTGAATATGTGCGTAGCGGCTTACCGGCCCTGAATGCGCTCAAAGACTTTTTGACTCATGCTAGTACTAATGATGCGCTGTGGGACCAATTGGCGACCAGTCTAATGGACTTGCATCAACGTCTGATCAGCTTGCCGAAACATGCGGTTATTATCTGTGAAGCGGAGCAAACCGAGCGCTTGAGTAATTTGATTGTTGATAGTTGGAAAGACAGCCGTACACCAGAGCTGGCTGAAAAAGCGATAAATACTGAAGCCAGTATTGAAAAAAATGTCCCTAGTGAGTTTGCTGATTTAACGCTAAACCCCGCCTTAAACGGTGAAGAAAGTGCCACTACAGCTATTGAAAGCGGGGCGACGATTGAGGTTGAAGATTTAGCGTGGTTGGTTGCGACCAACGTTTATCATAACGCTAGTGCTTACACAGTTCCTGCTGCTGATCATCCTGACACGGCACCGCTGATGGTGCTAGCGCCTTATTTACGCAACGGTTATCTGCATAGCGCAATCCGTGAGCGCGGCGGTGCTTATGGTGGCGGAGCCGGTTACGATGCCAATGCTTGTGCCTTTAAGTTCTTTAGCTACCGTGATCCGCACTGTGCTGAGACCTTTGAGCACTTTGATGCCAGTATTGAATGGCTACTTAATGAGCCGCAAACTGATGAGCAGTTAGAGGAAGCCATCTTAGGGATTATCTCAGGTATGGATAAACCGGGCTCTCCCGCTGGCGAGGCAATCAAAGCTTGCTTTACGAACTTGCATCATCGCGGCGCCACATGGCAGCGCAAAATGCGTGCCGCGATTTTGGCGGTCACTGTTGATGACTTGCAGCGGGTGACCAAGCAATACTTGCAAGGTCAGTCACATGTGCGTGCTGTGCTGGCGCCTTATGACAAAGAAGATGAGGTCAAGAATCTTGGCTTTGCCGTGTGTAAAGTCAAAAGCTAAGTATTTAAAGACTTGTCAGCTAAGCATTATAAACAGCAAGACCGTTTATAATGCAAAAAAAGCCAGGCGTGATGCCTGGCTTTTTTGTGTCTACTGCTCAGCTTAATAGCGCTTAATACTTTGATCTTTATTAATCTGGTCTTGATGAATTGGAAATTTATCATGACTGTCGAACTGTTTACGATCCGCAAAATAATTGGTCAGCGTACGTCGTACCGCTTCAAAAGCAATTTTATCCCACGGGATATCTTCTTCACTAAATAAGGCACAATCAAGACTTTCAGACCCTATACCATAAGTACCATCTTTGAGATCAGCTAAATAAATCACATAAATTTGCCCAATATCGGGAATGTCGTAAACGCAGTATAAATGCGGGTTAATGACAACGGCATCCGCCTCTTCAAAGCTCTCACGCGCAGCACCTTCAGCGATAGTCTCACCGTTTTCCATAAAGCCCGCTGGCACAGTCCATAGACCATACTGTGGCTCAATAGCGCGGCGGCACAGCAGCACTCTGTCTTTATACACCACTAACGATCCGCAAATCACTTTTGGGTTTTCGTAATGAATATAGTTACAATTTGGGCATACCAAGCGCGGCATATTATCAGTAGCTGGGATTTTACGTTCAGCTTCGTGACCGCATTGTAAGCAATAGCGCATATTGACTGCCTTGTTTAGTTGGAAGGAATAAATAAATAGAAGCTATTTGGATGTTGTGAAAAATATTGTTTTTGAAGGTATTGTTTTTATAAGATTTATTTATAAACCCTAATATATATTTTATTAGAAAATATGACTTTATAAAAAGGTAAGGTCTAAGACCACCGCAAAAATACATATACCTTAAAATAAGTACTTTAAGATAGCATAAATTTGCGCAGGACTAAGCATTGATAACATGAACACGTCATTTATTAGCAACAAAGTACACGCTAGTGAGTTTAAAAAATGCTAGCCACCTAGTCTTTTTTAATATAACACCGTTATTAAGCAGCAACCCTACTCAGGAAGAGGTAATGCCCCTATCAAGTAATAAGCAGTCACATAAAGAACATGCAGCCACGGCTAGATTGAGCTAACCTAGGTTATGATAAAAAAATGTAGGTTTTAGCGAGATTACTCACAACATCAATTATACCTAGGATAGTGCCGCCCTCTGCCGACATCATTATAAATTAAGGCCACTACCAATGCGATAGCGCCTATTCATTAAGGTTGGTGTGAATCAGAAGTGCCATTTTATGCCACCGAGCATGACTATATATTTGCTTAACGATAACTGTCTTTCTCTGTTGTTAATTTTTATATTGATGTTTTTATTGTAGGGGTAACTTTCAGCACTGTTGTTTAACACTGATGTTTAGTACTGAGAAAATTAGCACCGACCAAAATATAGGATGATTATAATGACAAGACCATGGCACTTTGAACATTTTGACCAATTGAGAGTCGCATTGCCGTCTTATATTCATCAGCCAATGCTTAGGCAGTTGGCTGAACGGATGCAGAATGAATTACTGTTGGACGCAATAAAATCCCCACTCATTTCCAACCTTGATAACTTAGGCAACTTTGATGAGGTTTCCCACAGCGCACGCATTTTAGATAGCTTATATCAAACCCCGATTGCTGATGCCTCAGTATTAGTGGCTATTACCAATGAGCCACGTCCTAAACTGCTACTGACTCGGCGCGCCGTGCACTTAAACAGTCACGCCGGCGAGGTATCCTGTGCTGGTGGCAAATATGAAGAAGGGGATGGCAATAATGTGTTCACCGCCTTACGTGAAGCCCTTGAGGAGACCGCGCTCCCACCCAATAAAGTTCAGCTACTCGGCCAGCTACCTATCCAAACCTCAAAAAGCGGCATGAGTGTGCGTCCAATTGTGGCATTGATTGCACCGGATCTCATATTAGTGCCTGAGCTTGGGGAGATATCACGTATTTTTTGGGCAGATTTTGAGACCTTAATCACTCAACCTACCGTAGAATATTCTATAAAATATAATATGCAAGACGCTCTACAAGAGCAGATGGTGACCTTATTAACCCCCAGTTGGCAGATTGATGGTGAGACCGTTTGGGGTTTGACAGGGAAGGTACTTGCCAGCTTGCTACAAACTGGGTTTGACCGGCAGCTTGAATGGTACTATCGTATCCAAAACGCGCATGACCAAAACGCGCCCATCCAAAACCTAGAACGTTGATATCTGTCGTTTGGTAATTTAATTATTTGGTAATTTACAAAACAAGACCATTTTTTAGAACGTCTTTAATGATATTGATTATAGTAATTTTTAGGATAGTTGATAATCCCTTATAGTATTTCGTTTACTACTTATCATAGTCAGACTTATTGATAGTCGCACTTATTACCAGCCACACTTACTGATAGTTGGGCTTATTCACAGATGCTATTTATAATAGTCATCGTTTTTCTTAAGCCACCAATTCATATTATCTTGGCGTTTAGCACGGAAGGCTTCCAGCTTATCGGCAACGGTACTGTTGTGCTGACGCGCTGTATCGAGCGCAAACAAGATAGGTACTGAAGACAATACCCCAAAGCGTATCTTTGACTTAGGCAGTTCTAAACCATCGCCAATATCATCGCCCACTAAGGTGCGTGTGACGCTGGCATTGACCATCTCTACAAAGCGTCCACGACGATTATCCTCACCCATCAGTTGGCGCGGTAAGTCATGTAAGGCTTTTGCTAGTGGTCGCCCCATCCTAAAATCGAGTTGCTGGATAGATAAGTAAGTATAGAGCCACTCCCAACAGGCGGTTTCATCTTTAGGTAAACGCTGTAAATCAACCCCCATCCAATAGCTGGCAAGATTCCATAGATGCAGGATGCCTTCAGCTTCCTCGCTACTGATACGCGCGCCGAGCAGTCGTAGCCCGCGCATAATCAGTAATGAAAACTGTAAATGAGTGGCGATCATATCGGTCTGGTTGATGGGGAGACCCCAGTAGGCGGTGTTCCAGCTGCCATCCGGATTATGATGTTGATCAGTTGGCGCTATGACGCCATCTGCCGCAGACAATTTACCTTTTAGCAAGTTTTTGCGCACTAGCGTATGAACTTGGCGTACTTTGATAGACTGCCGCCAGCCTTCAGAGCCGATCTCTAATACTTGAGAGAGGGGTTGACGCTGATGATAGGCGCTGCCGTCAAGCTGTGGGTGTTCAGATACCGCTAGAATATAAGCATAAGTACGCATCAAACGCGGCAAGGCATCATGCATCAACGCGCCAGTTTGGATAAGTGGCAGTGATAGCGCTGGGATACTGTAGCCTGCCATAAGCGCGACATTACGTAGTAGCCAAATTAACATCAACGGATAACGACGGTAGGCGATAGCCCCAACTTGCGCAAGCTTGGGGTCGAACCAATCCGGATGGCTGCCAAATTGCTCAGTTAATGCTATAAATGATGAATTGTTAGTTAGATTGTTGTCAATATCATCATGAATAATCGCCTGCTGCAAAGGTTTTGCAAAACGCAAACCATCATCAGCGAGCGCATCTGCAAGTGGGTCACCAATATCGTAGCCCTCTACCATCTCAGCTAATAACGTCGGTGAGATGGTAAAGTCTTTTGGTAATAAATAGCGCTTGATACGACGTAGGACTTGTAAGTCACTGTGATCGTTGATGTCAGTAGTGCGCCCGTGACGTTGGTATGATGAGGCTATTAGAAGAGGGTCACTGCTGTTCAAGACATTTGAAGTCTTTTTATTCATGTTTATCAAGCATCCTCATAACTGTATTTTTAATATTGTATTTCCAGCATAACATCAGTATTTATTCATCCGGCTCAACGATTTTCTTTGGCTCAATAATTTTAATTGTGCCTCGGTATTAGCGATTCGATATCTGACTCTTCGAAGCTCTGTCGGTAGAGACAATAAGCGCGCGCGTGCTTGTTTTTCATTGTCGAAATTTAGCATCTCACCATCACGAAGCTTGATATATTCGGTTTGATATTTTTCTAAAAGACTTCTATCTTCATTCAACTGACTGTTTAATGTGTAGTATTCTCGGCCCTGCTGGTTTACTTTTTGTAGGGTGCTGGTCATTGCTGCTGGACAGACACTGTTTAGCTCACGACCACGCCGACCTATATTATAGGCACTACTGACCGTACAGTATTGTTTGAGGCCTAGCTGACGACCACGCTCCCATGCTTGATAGTCCGGTACAACGCTGGCTTTTGCGCAAGCCTTAGCATGTGACGCTAGTCGATCTGCATAGTAGCCTGCCACGCCATCGTTATAACCGATCGCTTGCCAGTCACCGACCACGCACTCTTGTTTAGATAAGGTTGCACAGCCTGAGAGTAGAAGAATACTGCCAAGGGTAGATAAGCTCAATGTAGATAGTCGCGCAAATGACCACATAATCGTCCCTTATAACAATCCAAACAATTTAAATGTCCTAAGCTAATAACGCTAAGTCGAAAAGTATTAAAACAAAAATGACGAATCGCTATTAGTGACGCGTTAAGTCTACTGAGGTATTCGTGACATTATCTTTTAGTGTCACTTTGAGCATAATGTAGCCAGCAATACCAGACACGATTGAGCCCATAATGATACCCAGACGTTCATCAAATAGTGGAGTATCACCGCCAAATGCCAAGCCGCCAATGAACAAGCTCATGGTAAAGCCAACACCGCATAATAATGCGGCACCATAGATTTGCTTAAAGTTCATACCATTGGGCATTTTTGAGATACCAAGCTTAAAGATGAGCCAGCACATCAGCATCACCCCTATTTGCTTACCGAGGAATAGACCGGCGGCAATACCCAGCGGTACGGAATGGAACAACTCAGCGACGCCTGCACCTTTTAATGAAATACCAGAGTTGGCAAAAGCAAACAGCGGCAGAATTCCAAAAGATACGGTGTTCTGTAGGTCATGTTCCAGCTCCTCAAGCGGTGAGTGCTCAGGATCGGTACGATCAAACATAGGGATAAATAATGCCAACACCACGCCTGCTAAAGTCGCATGAATGCCGGATTTGAGTACCGCAATCCACATGATGACGCCAATAAGCAGGTAAGGGGCGATGCTGGTGACGTTGCGGCGATTGAGTAGGTATAAAAACGGCAGACATAGACCGGCAAGGGCAAGTGAGCCCAAGGATAAGTCATTGGTATAAAACAAAGCGATAATTAAAATCGCACCAATATCATCAAAAATCGCAATCGAGACTAAGAATACTTTTAACGAGTTCGGTACGCGGTTGCCAAGTAAGCTTAGAATACCTATCGCGAAGGCAATGTCAGTCGCTGCTGGAATCGCCCAGCCCTTCCAGTATTCAGGATTATTATAGTTAAAGAGTATGTAGACGATCGCAGGTACGATCATACCGCCAATGGCAGCTCCTGCGGGTAGGATAATCTGTTTGACGTTAGACAGCTCACCGATTAAGACTTCCCGCTTAAGCTCAAGTCCCACCAAAAAAAAGAAAATTGCCATTAAACCATCGTTAATCCAGTGACTGGCGTCTTTGGCAATCGCAAAATTGCCAATCTGAATGGCGACTGGTGCATGAATGAAGGACTCGTACCACACACTGAGGGGGCTATTGGCAATGATCATGGCGGCAACGGCAGCCAATGCTAAGACTATTCCGCCTGCCGACTCAAATTCAAAAAATGCCTTAACTCTTCGTATTGCCATGTCATCCTCATTGGTTAAATATATACTGTAAACTCAAGCGATCTTCTACTAACGTTTTGCAACGTCGCCAAATATTTGTCTCAGTTTCTCATAGTATTATCAATATAGACAATAAAATACGTTCAACCGGCACTGTAAGCTGCGCACTGCGTCTTGCTAAAAATGGCGTTATTACGAAGACAAAATGAGGAGTAGAAAGGTTATAACCTATTTAACACCCCTGATCTCCATCTCTTCTTTTCTGCAAGCTATATGGCTATCGCCAAGCGATCTAATAAGGTAAAAGCCGATAGCGTCTGCTGGTACGTTTGGAAAGATAGCCAATGACCCTCATTATGGAACACAGAGCGATTGCATGATGATGCCCAAGAACAGTATAAAAAATCTATAGTTATCATTCTTTATTTACACTAAGGTGTCATTTGAACTTGCTATGGTATAGCTTACACTCGATATGCTTATAGCACTTTTATATTAAAGTAACGATACGACAAATTTAGCAGACTTTATTAGATTTTTGGTTGTTTTTACGATTTTATCTTTATAATTGACCACTTTTGTCTTTCATTTGGTTTGTTATTTTGTCTATCACTTCTTTTAGCACATATAGTCGAGTAAAAATAAAAGAGAGTCACTTAAAGTAAGAGTCACTTATGGCAAAGTGCTACTGGTATAAATTTTTCTTGCATGCTGTTCTCAAGCGGGCCAGAGGCTACAAAACGTTTGTTACAGTAGTATCTCAGTAGCACTGACCGTTTCCGAATTGGATTAACTAGAGTCTCTGAGTGTTCGTAAGATGACATTATTTTTACGAGTATCATTGCTATTGAGACGTGTTGATTGACTATATTCTACGGCATCTTTGCACTGTTTGTTAAGATTATTATCCTCAAAATTTTTTTAAGGCCAGTTTCATGGATGTATCGCTCTCTTTAGAGATTATTTTAATGCTTACCGCGGTGGCAGCGCTCGCTGGTTTTATCGACGCCATTGCTGGTGGTGGCGGACTGCTTACCATTCCGGCGATGCTGCTGGCTAATATTCCGCCAGTTTTGACTTTGGGTACCAATAAGCTACAAGCCGCATCAGGGGCATTGGCGGCGTCCATTACCATGATTAGAAAAGGCGTCGTCAAGCCTAAACGCATTAAAATGGCCATCATCGCTGCTTTTATTGGTTCTATTATCGGCTCCATCGCAGTGCAATTATCGCCCCCTGATTTTTTGGAAAAGCTGATTCCATTTTTGATTGTGGCTATCGGTATTTATACTTTATTTGCGCCCAAACTTGGCGAAGTAGAAGCCGAGCCTCGTATCAGTGAAGGCGTGTGGCAAAAGGTTGCTGCGCCTTTAATCGGTTTTTATGATGGCTATATGGGTCCAGGCACAGGTATGTTCTTTGCGCTGGGCAATGTGGCTTTACGTGGTCGGCAGATTATTGAAGCCACGGGTGCGGCAAAGGTGCTGAACTTATCCACTAACGTTGGCTCGCTGATATTTTTTATTTTAGGCGGTAATGTACTCTGGAAAGTGGGTTTGGCCATGATGGTTGGTCAGACGATAGGCGCGTACTTTGGCTCACATATGGTGGTGAAAGGCGGCAGTAAGCTGATTCGTCCTATGATCGTATTGGTGTGCCTAGCGATGGTGACGAAATACGTCTTTGGTTAAGACAATAAAATTATTAGTAAGTAAAACACCCTCTATAAAACCCTATCCCAAACAAAACCCCTAGCCGCTAGGACTGGGGGTTTTGTTTGATTTCTGACAAATAGGTATTGAGCGTTACCTATTTATGTCGATCAATATCATCGTATTCACTGCCCATAACACCATCGCTAAAGACTTTCGAGAACTCACGCTCGTTATCTTCATCAATATGACCATCGAATACTTCTTTTGAACCAGCATCTGGATCGTTATAAATTGCCAAATCCATTTTACCTTCTGATTTTGCCACAATAGCGGTAACGGCTGCATCACCGCCGACGTTTACTGCGGTACGTAACATATCAAGAATACGGTCGACACCTAAGATAAGACCGATACCTTCGATGGGTAGGCCGACTTGGGCAAATACCATAGACAGCATAATTAGACCCACACCAGGAACGCCCGCTGTACCGACAGAGGCGAGCACCGACATTAAGATAACGGTTAAGTATTCGGTAACGCCCAAATCAATACCATAAATATTGGCAATGAAAATAGTCGCTGTCCCTTGCATGATGGCCGTACCATCCATGTTAATGGTTGCGCCAAAAGGAACGGTAAACGAAGCTACTGAGTTATTTACACCCATACGCTTAGTGACGGTGCGCAAGGTGATAGGAATCGTCGCGTTCGAGCTTGACGTACTAAAAGCAAAAATCTGTACTTCGCGCATTTTGGTCAAAAAGGTCTTGATGCCCAAGCCTGAAAACAGCTTAAGAACAATCATCATGGTAATGAAAAAATGGAATGCCAATGAGCCAACTAGTACGGCCACATAACCCAGCAGTGACCAGATTAAATCCAAACCCAGCTCTGCCATCGCTTTAGTTAACAGTGCAAATACGCCATAGGGCGCAAGGTTCATAATGATAGTCACCATCTTTAAGATGACTTCATTTATTAATTCCATGCTTTGAACCAAACCTTTGGCAGGTTTGCCAACCATTAAAATACTAACGCCGATTAAGATTGCGAAGAAGATAATGGACAGCATATCGCCGTTCGCCATCGCACTGATGGGGTTGGATGGAATAATGTTCGAAAATACATCAAGAAGGGGTGGCGCTGATGCTGCTTCGAATGCCGCTTCGGTTTCGATATTCATACCTTTACCGATACCAAATAGTATCCCAAGGCCAATCGCGGTCGCAATTGCTAAGGCGGTAGTCATCATATAAATTAAAAAAGTCTTGCCGCCAATACGGCCAAGTAAGCGAATATCCCCGATACCGCAAACCCCGCAAATCAGCGAGACCAGTACTAAGGGTACGACTAGCATTTTGAGGGAATTGACAAACAACTTGCCAATAATGGCAAAAAAACCATTGGTTATATAGGTGTTAACGAAGCTGCCTTCGCCATTCAATCCAGAGTAGTTTAAAAATAAACCCAGTATGATACCGAGCACCATGGCAACAATAATCTTGCCCGTCAGTCCCATATTTTTCCACATAACATATTTCCTTGGTGTACGTCACTCTCAGTAGTAGGCGCGGTGCTAAAATCAATGCGATTATGAGCATTAGCGGTACTACTGCTCTTGTTACGTTTATAGAATTCTTTAGTCTTTCACTTAGTGTCACATTTTCGCAGACAATATAAAATAATTGTTAGGGATGCTGCAAGATTTTTTTATCAATTAAGAAATTTTACCCCATAAAAGAGAAAAAATCAGCCATAAAAAAGCAAGATTGCCAACGTCGGCAATCTTGCTTGTTATTTTATAGTCGTCGTTTTGGTTCTTGTCGCTTTTACGCTGGTAGATTTTGAGCCTACAAGATGGTTTAAATCTTATGCTTTGTCATCTTTTTCACGGCTTAATCCGTCATGCCATTTAGAATTGTCAGACATATCTTGGTCTATTTTGTCATCCTCGAAGACATCTGTTTTAGACTCTGTAGAGTTTGACTCTAAGTTATTCAGTCTATCAGAGTCAGCCTTAGCTTTACTGTGGTTGTAGCTCATACGTTCACTCAGAGTTGACTCAGCGTCACGATGGCGAGGATTTAGCGCTTCTGCATCAGGATTGACCTCGCCAAAGTTAGTTTGTGCCTTAGTCTCTTGCGCGGTGTCTTGCTCGTCTACCATTTTGACGTCGCCATCCGTTTCATAACCATGGTCAGGATTGGCATCGCCAGTTTGTTCATGGATATTTGTGGTTGCTTCTACATTGTCAGTTATCGCGCCGTCTTCTGCTGGCGTGCCGTTCTTAACCTGCGCATCATTTTTAAGCTGAGCGTAGTCAGTCAATTTATGAACGGCATTCTCTAAACTATGCGGATTGATACGCTCTTGAGCCTCCAATAAATGCTCATCAAAAACATCGGTCAATAATGAATCAAAACGTAGCGCATTATAGCGAATCAGTTGTTCAGCTTCTTCCTCGGTGATATCACCACCTTGGCTGGCCTGCACCACATGATCTTCAAAGGTTAACCCTGCAAAACTCCCTTTATGCTCGGCCTTTTTAAACTTCTGCCACAAAGGTTCAACTTCGAGCAGCGTTTGATAAGCGTGCTCCATGCGTCCAGTAACATCTTCAGGCTCGGTATTGTAGTACACCATAGTTTTGAGATAATCGCGGAATGGATTGGCTGCAAAATCATCCATAAAAGTATCACCCAGTTGGCGTTTAAGCTCATCACTGGCTGGGGTAAAGATACGACCACTAGGGAAGGTCACAAAGCTGACCACATTGGCCGCCATGCGATTGGGGAAATTGGCAAAGAACGACACAAACGCTTCTTGAATAGTATAAAGACTGCTTTGTAGTGCAACTTTAGCATGCAAGCGTTCGGCTTCTGATTTGCTGCCATGCTCATAAAACTGCAAGATAGCCGTAGCGATAAATAGATGGCTATGAATATCAGCTAAGCGGCCAGAGAGCATCTCTTTACGCTTCAAATCACCCGCCAGTAAGCCCAATGCCATATCGGCCGTAAGGGCAAAACTGGCACTTAAGCGGTTGATATGTTTATAGTAAGGACGAGTAAATTTATCAGCAAAGCTTGGGGCGTTGTTGCTACCACCGACATACCCTGCGATAAAGGCTTTGGCACCGCGATTGAAGGTATAACCCAGATGTTTAAAGAATAAAACATCAAATTCCTTCAATGCACTAGTTTTATCTTCGCTTTGCAGTAGTTGCAGCTCATCGAATAAATATGGATGGCAACGCATCGCGCCTTGACCAAAGATCATCAAAGAGCGGGTTAG
Organism: Psychrobacter sp. 72-O-c; assembly: GCF_904846605.1. Lineage (GTDB taxonomy): Bacteria > Pseudomonadota > Gammaproteobacteria > Pseudomonadales > Moraxellaceae > Psychrobacter. The sequence continues at coordinate 64,792 of NZ_CAJHBI010000015.1, read as the reverse complement.
AATATTTGCGCCTTCAACAGTAATGGAAACCGGAATGGCTTGATAAGGAATCGCTAAAAAGTTGCGTGGGCCCATTTGAATAGCACGACCACCAACCACATCCATACCATCGTTTACGACTTCACGCATGGTTTCAGTGGCGTAATATTTTGCCATTGCGGTCATTACCGATGGCGTGCCACCTTGGTTCAATCCGCAGTTGACTAAGTGGCGGAAGGCCTCCAGCATATAGGTTTGGCTGGCAATACGACTAGTAGCATCTTGCACGCCTTCGAATTTACCAACTGAGATTTTGAATTGCTCACGGACTTTGGCAAACGCGCCAACCGATAAGTAAGTCATCCCGCTAGCTGATGTTGATAGCGCTGGTAATGAAATACCGCGACCAACGCCAAGGCATTCCATCAGCATGCGCCAACCGCGACCCGCGTTCTCAACGCCACCAATGATATAATCTAGAGGAATGAAAACATCCTTGCCATCAACCGTACCGTTCATAAACGGCGAGCCACTTGGATAATGCCGTGGGCCTATGACAACGCCCTTGTGATTGGCAGGAACCAAGGCGCAAGTAATGCCGTAATCAACTTTACTAGCATCCCCAAGCAGCCCTTCTGGGTCATGCATTTTAAATGCCAAACCGACTACCGTAGCGATAGGGGCCAGAGTAATCCAACGCTTAGAGAAATTCATACGTAGACCAAGCATCTGCTCGCCATCATGGATGCCGTAGCACACTACTCCAGTATCAGGAATCGCACCAGCATCCGAGCCGGCTTCAGGGCCAGTCAGACCAAAGCAGGGAATCTCGTCACCTTTGGCAAGCCCCGGCAACCAGCGCTCTTTTTGCGCGTCCGTACCGTAATGCATAAGTAATTCGCCAGGACCGAGCGAGTTTGGCACCATACAGCTGACTGCTGCGGTCGGTGAACGCGATGCAATCTTACTCATAACACGACTTTGAGCATAAGAAGTAAATTGCAGACCGCCGTATTCTTTTGGAATAATTAAACCCAAAATGCCCTTGTCTTTGATAAATTGCCATGCTTTAGGTGATAGATCTTTTTCTTCATGATGAATTTTCCATTCATCGAGCATAGCGCACAGTTGCTCAACTTCATTATCAATAAAGCTCTGTTCTTCTTCTGATAGCTGCGGATAGGGGTAATCAGCAAAGGTCTTCCAGTTCGGCGCGCCCATGAACAGCTCTTTTTCCCACCAGCTAGTACCAGCATCGAGCGCTTCACGTTCAGTATCACTCATACTGGGCATCGCATCGCCTAAAGCTTTGTATACTGGTTTGGTAAGCAGCGCTTGACGAATAGGTGCAATGAGCAGCACTAGGCATAACAGAGCTATTGGGATACCTAAAATCAACGACCATGGACTTATAATGGCAGTTACTATTACGGTGATGATAGCAACGATGCTACCACTGACCCGTGATAACGACATTAAAAAGATGGCCAAGACGACAGCTAACTGAATGAGTACTGCCAAAATAAATAAGCCAATCGCCATGGCTGTCTCCTTAGCAAAATGTAAAAGAATGAATTTTAAGTTGAATAAATAAATTTCAAAAAACTGAGACTGTAATTTATTAAAGAATAATAAGTTAAGCGACAGTAAGAATAGGTAACTACAGCTTAAATTTTACTATAAATCATAGACATAAAACTATCTATTAATATGGAATGTGTCTCAATAAGTATCAAGAGCGAAAATGCTACGCTGTGTCGAGGATATGTATCAGCTATTATAACGTACACCGTTAATTACACGCCATTAGCTAAAAGGAGCTAGACCGTTTTCAGCATAAGATAAGGTATCGTTACGTCCGACAATAATATGATCAACCAGCGATAAATCTAGCAAATCACAAGCTTTTCTTAGCTCGTAGGTCAATAGATTGTCTGCCGTTGATGGCTGCGAATCAGTATGCGGATGATTATGAGCGACAATCAACTGACTGGCAGCGTGGCTGATGGCATGGCGTAGCACATGCTTGATACAGACTGAGCACGATGAGATGCCCCCAGTAAATAATATCTCAAAGTTAAGCAGGTTCAGCGCATTATCCAAACAGAGTACGGCAAAGACCTCACGGTGCTCACCGCGCAATTGAGTACTGATATAATCTTTGACCACTTGTGAGCGTCCAAGGGCCTGACCGGTTTTGAGTTCACTGTCGAGATAGCGAGTACCCATCTCAAGTGAGGCCAACATCTGCGCATATTTGGCAGGGCCGATACCGTGGCAGGCAAGAACAATCTCTTTGGGGGCGGCTAATAGCTCAGCCAGACTGCCGAATTGGTCAATTAAATGACGTGCAAGCTCAATAGCTGATTGCGATTGGGTGCCAGTACGCAAAAATATAGCTAATATTTCAGGGTCAGTAAGAGAAGCCGCTCCAAATTTCAGCAGTTTTTCGCGTGGTCTGTCATCTTCGTGCCAGTCTTTAATGGCCATTATTATTCCTTGATAATGGGTCAGTTACGGATCAACCCTATATAAGTACGGAAAACTTTACCTAACTTATCTCATAATTGTTACTATAAGCGCAATTTTTATCTTTCAACTTCTTCTGTTAATGATGTCCTGCTTATGTCAAATGTTGTGCTTGCTATAACTGGCGGTATCGCCGCTTATAAATCTGCTATTTTTGCCCGTCTTTTGATCAAGGCTGGGTTTGAGGTGCGGGTCATTATGACCACAGGCGCACAAGCATTCATCACGCCGTTAACGCTGCAAGCCTTGACAGGTAATGAGGTACATACCTCTTTACTTGATGAACATGCCGAGGCGGGTATGGGTCACATTGAACTTGCCAAGTGGGCAAACTTGGTTGTCATTGCGCCGGCATCAGCCAATACTTTAGCACGGCTGGCGATGGGGATGGCAGATGATCTATTAACAACGGTTTGTCTGGCAACCACAGCTCCGGTGATCATTGCACCAGCGATGAATCAGCAAATGTGGGCGCATCCTGCAGTTAATCTCAATGTGCAAACCTTGCGAGATATGAATTATCAAATTATCATGCCGGCAAGTGGTGAACAGGCTTGCGGTGATGTGGGAGCAGGGCGCCTTCCTGAGCCTGAGCAGTTATTGGCTGAGGTAAGTTTATTCAGCGCTCAGCAAACGATTCCGCAGCTATTGACTGGAAAACGAGTGGTTATCACTGCAGGACCGACTATTGAAGCGATTGATCCAGTACGCTATTTATCCAACCATTCTTCAGGAAAAATGGGCTTTGCTTTAGCGCGTGCCTGCGTTGAAGCAGGAGCAGAAGTGATCTTGATTGCTGGCGGAAAAGTGGCATTGCCGACCCCGCTGAACGTTACTCGTATCGATGTATTGTCTGCTAAAGAGATGCTAATCGCCGCCCAGCAATGTGTGGCGGGTACGCACGTCGCTATGCAATCTATGCCTGCTGTTGAGCATGAGCACTTCTCTTCTCACGAACATGAACATGGCGACTGCGATTGTAGTGATGATCATAGCGAGCCGCACGATCATTCAGAAGATGATAACTCGGATATAGATGCTAGCCATAGCAGCGCACGTCCAGCTGATATATTTATTGCCACTGCTGCGGTCGCTGACTATCGTACTGAGCAGGCCGCACCGCAAAAAATCAAAAAAACCCAAGATACTATGAGCCTTGATTTGGTTAAAAACCCTGATATCTTAGCAACAGTCTCTCTTGCGCATCCAGAATTGTTCGTTGTTGGCTTTGCCGCAGAAACGCAAGATGTTGAGCATTATGCCCGCGGTAAGTTGGTCGCAAAAGATTTAGATATGATTGCTTGTAATGATGTTTCACGCGCTGATATTGGCTTTGCCAGTGATGATAATGCCATGCAGGTGTTTTTCGCTAAGGATTATGAACAGGATACGGTCACGCTTGAGAAGACCAGCAAAGATAAGATTGCAAAGCAGTTAGCAGCGATTATTGGCGAGATGTTATGGCAACATTAAGAGATTTAATAGTGACAATAATGCTAGCAGTAAGAGCAAGCAATGCATAACAAATATGAAATACTAAGGGTTAAGCTGCAAATGTCATGACAGATAATGACACCACTCAGACAGTGATACTGCTAGTAATCTTTGCGCTGGCCTCACTATTGCACGGTATTAGTGGGCTAGGGGTAACTTTAGTTACTACTACCGCTTTAGCAAGTATATATCCACTACCGCACGCCATTGTATTGGTGATTTTCCCCTCATTATTACTCAATGCCATGACTTGGTTGAACGGTGGTGAGCGTAGTATTTGGCAGAACTTCAGTTATTATGGCCGACGCTATTGGTTATTGGCCTTGACCAGTCTGCTGGGTAGTATTTTGGGTGCCAAGCTATTGCTGTGGGTAGATAGCGCTTATATTCTATTAGTACTGGCAGTGGTGATTGGATTTTATGTCATAAGCGCGCTACTGGGTAAGCAACTTCGTCTACAAAATACCAAACCTGTACTGATTATGGTAGGGTTTAGCGCTGGTGTTATTGGCGGTGCGACCAATGCCATGTCAACGATTTTAATGATGTATCTATTGTCAGCCAGTGACGATAAAAATACCATCGCTAAGGTCGGTAATATGTGTTATTTCTTAGGAAAAGTGGCACAAATTATCGTGTTACGCGAGCCTATCATGGCGCTGAGTGGTAGTGAGTGGCAGTTGATTGCGTTATTAAGTGGGCTGTCTGTTGTTGCCTTATTTATTGGTATCCGCCTACGTCGCTATTTACCGCAAGCGCGCTTTCGTCAGCTGATTCTACTGATTTTGACGCTACTTGGTATACGTGTTGGTTGGCAAGGAATTACAGCGTTATTAGCGTTATAAACAATAATATCTGTAACTGCTAATCAATTAGATTTAGCAAAAAATATCTGCTGGGCAAGACGAAAAGTATTACAGTGTGCCTCAACCACATCTTCGATATTCTCCGAATAGCCGCCACCCATCACAATGGCCACTGGAATATTTGCCTCTTTTGCTTGCCGTAATACATACTCATCACGCGCCTTACAGCCTTCTTGCGTCAATGCTAGCTTGCCCAATTTATCAGTCGCTAATACGTCCACGGCGGACTGATAGAAAATAATGTCAGGTGCAACCTCAGTTATTAACCGCGGTAAGGTCTCTGCTAAAATTCGTAAATACTCTTCGTCACCCGTATCATTAGCCAGCTCAATATCAAGATCAGATACTTGCTTACGAAAAGGGTAGTTCTTTGCGCCGTGCATACTAAATATAAAGACCCGTGGCTCATCCTCCATAATACTGGCATTGCCATTACCTTGATGCACATCTAAATCAACCACTAAGACTTTTTGTGCCTGTCCGCGTGCTAATAATAGATTGCTGGCGATACAGACATCATTAAACACGCAAAAACCTTCGCCATGATCGGCAAAAGAATGATGCGTACCTCCGGCAACATTCATCGCCACCCCATATTGCTGTGCATACAAAGCACATTCGTATGTTGCATGAGCAATGTGACGACCGCGCTCAACCAAAGCTGGGGTCATCTCAAAGCCAATCGGTCGAGCTTCTCTTGTCGTTAAAGTTTGAGTCTTGAGCTTATGCCAATAGTCCACGGTATGAGTGGTTAAAATCTCATCTTCGGTTAGTTGTGATGGCGCAAAAAAATTGGCTTCGCTAATTATACCTTCAGCCAATAGCCTTTCAGGAATCATGGTGTACTTTTGCATGGGAAAGCGGTGTTTTTCGGGCACTGAGTAACGAAAAATCTCAGAGTAGGCAATTTTTAGCATAGTTTTAACGGCTTCTATTTTAACGGCTTCTAAGAGGGTGTGAGTAAATGTCTTGAGAACGGTTTGCTTATCTTTTGATATGGCATTTATTGAACGAGCTGGGTCGGTAAAAAAAATGTTCGGTCATCGAATCGCTGACGTAGCTCGCCGAGTAAGGTCGGCATATCTTGGGCAGGATCTTGGGTTTTTATTAGATCACTAAATATCTCATAGGCAACGGTGGTCATCGCAACGACACTTTGCAGTAAGTGTTCGATAATATCGTCATCTATTCCGAATGCCTCAACATCGATGGCGTTTTTATAGCGTATTTCGCCATCGTTGACATCCATCTCCAAATTACCAATAAGCATGTCATAGTTAATTTGGGTGATGAGCAGCATCGCAGCGCTTTGATGACTTTCTGGTATCAAAAACGGTAAAATACCATAGACCGCCAGTAAGCTATTGTCTTCTTGAATGCGAAACAGGTAGCCACAGTCCAGTTTTTTATTCCTCATACGTAAGGATAAATGATGTGATCGCTGGCTATCGTTCGTTATTGGGCGGTAATAGGTATAATGCCATTGCTTATCATGAAAATACTGTTTGAGATAATCGGTAATGGATGTGTCGCCATTATTGTTAGGGTTCGCTTTAACAATAGACGTTTTAGTATTGTCATCCTGAGAGCTGTTTTCATCAGTATCAACAGTAGTATCAGTATCAGCACTCTTAATATTAGAATTGTTCATATCATGATCAGCTTGCGGTGTTTTTATGGCATCAGTAGAATCTGGCGCTGATTTATTCAGCAGCTGCTTAATTTTTTGCCATAGACTACGTTTATTATTGTGACTCATAGATATTATGCTAACTGATAAAGGGATAAGGTTGAAAGAATAAGGATAAATACATAAACCTGTCACTATAATGAATTAAATATGCGTCCGATACAACAAAGACCAGTGAAAATTATAGCTGGTTTATCATAGTTAGACGCTATTAAATGCCAAACGGTCTTTAATATTATTCTGGTCATAAAAAGCTTCTAGCATCTCTCGAATATGAGCGGCTAACCACTGACTATTGATAGCATCACTAGCAATAGGAAGTAGGGCAATGCTTAATTTTTTCATCGCCTGTTCATCAATGGCTAAGCTTTCCGCCACAGTAGCAATCGTATCAGACTGATGATTGGCATACCAAGTCTCTACTGCAGCTGTGACTAAACTATGGACGTAAGGGGAAAGTCGTAACCGGTTGTAGCTGTTTTGCATACTGGCTTCGATATGGTCAATGCTGCTGTCATCAGGCTCATCATTTAAGTACATTTGTAGATGGCTAATTGGTTGATCTTTGATACCTGCCCAGCCAGTCACTAACAGACGCGAGACTTCTTCGTTAGACAAGTGCGCCTTAGCGTTGGTTTCTGCACGTTGGGTCAGATCTTTGATATTGCGATGTAAGTAAGTTTGCAGCTTTTCATCAAGGTTTTTATTAGTGGCTTTTTCAAAAGAGCTGCGCCCCAGTTTCATTAATTTACCCACGCCACCTGCTTTATCGAGCGTACTTTCCATAAAGTCGTTAATAGCGTGGTACAGTGTTTGGGTCAGCAGATTGGCGAAAGTATCGTTACCAATGAGCGCATGGATCAGCATGTTGCGCTGCTGCTCGTGACTGCCAATATAGGTTGCAAGGGTCTCAACTTGAGCGTCATCAAAGAGCTCAGAAAGGGGTACCGTGTCATTGGCCGGATGATAAATCAGCGTATGCAGAATAGCGCGAATGTCTGCGCGCATGACCTCCCTCATCGGTTGGCTAAGTAACCAGTCATTGATTAAGCGTTGTAAGTCCTCTACGCTGACGTATTGACTGAGCGGCTGCGCCCCTAACCATTGCCACGCCTCATTAGCAAGCGGTTCCGCCTTTTGCCGTAGCCATTGCTGGATGAATGCCACTTGCGCATCGACTAGGCCATCTGTTGTGAACGCGGCGTTCAAAGGAGAATTTGGCACATCAGCATTAGTAGTATCTGAATCAAGTGCTAGGTTTTGGCTGTCTTTCGAATTCTGCATATTTTTTGAAGTCTACTTCTGTTTTAAGATAATGACAATCGACAATTTGATATACTGTGATGTGGTAGTGAGCATAACGTATTATGCCATGAACGCAATATCTGTTTGTGGTGAATATTTATCGCCCGCTCAAATCATAATAAGAGGTTTTGATGACTGCGCCACCTTTATCTATACCTACACCTATGCTTAAACTTGACGATCTGACCGTTCAGCGCGGCGAAATACCTTTGTGTGAGAGGGTGACTCTGAGCTTATCTGCTGGTAGTATTTGCCATTTGATTGGTGCTAATGGTACGGGTAAGACCACGTTACTTATGCAGCTTGCTGGATTATTGCCAATAATAACGGGCGAGATTCATTACCAAGGGACAGCTGGCGTACCCGTACAGCCGTTATATGTATCACATCAATTGGGCATACATCCGAGTCTGACCGTGGCGCAAAACCTAACGTTTTTACTGAATTTGTATGGCATTACGCCAAGTAGTACCGATATTGATGAAGCGTTGGCATGGGTAGGGCTACAAGGTTTTGAGACTATTAGCTCAAGCCATCTATCTGCTGGACAAACGCGGCGAATTACGCTTGCTCGCCTGTATTTATTAACCCCTCAGGTGACGCCATTGTGGTTACTTGATGAACCATTCACGGCGTTGGATGTGGATATGATGGCGCGGATGGAGACTCGATTGCGTGAGTTTGTAGGCATGGGCGGGGCGATAGTGATGACCAGCCATCAGCCCGTAGGCGTCGCCAATCAAGTGCTCGATTTATCAGATTATATGGTATAGGGGGCAGACAATGACCGACAACCGAGTGCAAGCAGCAAGTGGTAACTCTACCAGTGCTAACAAGAGTGCTAATAACATTGCTAACGTGTATTCTGCAGAGAACCTTGCTATGCCCAGCATTACCTTTAGTCAATTATGGCGCCGCGAATGGCAGGTTAAGCAGCAGGGGGCGATACAATGGCTATATCCCTTGGTACTGTTTTTAGTCATTATCACCTTGTTTCCCTTAGCCGTTGGTAGTGAACCTCAATTGCTACAACGGCTTGGGGTGTCAGCGGTGTGGATTGCTGCTTTATTGTCGTTGGTAATGGGTGTGGATGGCTTGTTTAAGCCTGCGCTTGATAATGGGACCTTGGCGCAATTGGTGGTGGCAAGGGTCTCGCTGCCGCTGTGGGTGCTTATTCGTTTGATTATTCACTGGGTATTTAGCAGTGGTATTGTGGCGGTGCTTAGTTTGCTTGCGGTACCGTTATTCCAGTTGAGCTGGTTTGAGGCAGGCATATTAATGGCGTCAATCGTCACTGGTAGTCCGATGCTGCTGATGTTGTCAGCAGTCGCCAGTAGTTTGACGCTATCGCTTAAAAATGGTGCAGTACTCGTGCCTTTGATTGCACTACCGATGCAATTGCCCGTGTTGATTTTTGCGACCGGGGCCGTTGATTTGTTTGCTTCAGGTCTCAATGGTCTGCCTATTTTAGCGTTACTGCTAGCGGGTAGTATTGTCTCTGTATTGGTCATGCCTTGGGTCATTTCACTGACCTTAAGAATGGCATGGCTCAACTAATAGTTTGAATGAAAAATTTAAACAAACGGCATTTTGCTTTTAGGTTTCGTGTAACCGTACCGCGTAGCCCTTTTGAATTAACATCGTGGTGAGATGCTGCAATTTTGCTATAATAGTCAATTAATTGAATGAAAAGTCACTTGTAGATTCTGTCCAGTGTTTAACACTAACAGGTTAGCAGATAGTAGCGCTCGCAAATAATATAATCGTGCGCCTATCAGCCATAATCAATATGCTGAGCAATAGGTTTATTCCCATGCCCAACCTGAATAACGTCTCATCTCCCAGCCTGTGGCAGCGCATTTGGCAAGGCTTCTTAGCCACGGTGGGTACCAAGCAGTTCTTCCGTATCTTTGCGCCATGGGTCAAGTGGCTTGCGATATTAGCCGGTATTTTCCTGCTGATTGGTAGTGTCTGGGGTTTGGCCTTTGCGCCGCCTGATTATCTACAAGGCAACAGCTATCGCATCATCTTTATCCACGTGCCGGCTGCCAGTCTTGCCATTTCGATTTATTTTGCGCTTGCTATATTGGGTGTGATTTATCTGGTATGGAAAATAAAGACAGCCAACCTTGTGGCGCAAGCGCTTGCCCCTATTGGATTTTTGCTGTGTGTGATTAGCCTGTTGACTGGCTCTATCTGGGCAAAACCAACGTGGGGCACTTACTGGGTTTGGGATGCGCGACTGACCTCGATGCTGATTTTGGCGTTTTTGTATGCTGGAGTGATGGCGCTGTTTGCCGCCTTTGAACATACTGCCAATCGCGGAAAAGCTGCCGCTATTTTGTCCATTATCGGTGCAGTAAACCTGCCGATTATTAAATATTCTGTGCAGTGGTGGAATACCTTGCATCAAGGCGCGACCTTTAGCTTGACCGAAGCACCCAAAATGTCTGCTGATATGTGGATGCCATTATTAATGATGATTATTGGTAGTTACTTATTAGTGGCGACATTAGCGATTTATCGTACCAATACTTTGATCTTGTACCGAGATCAAGGCAAAGCTTGGGTGAAAGAATATATTCGTGGACAACATAAATAACGGCTAAGAAGATACCATTTAGAGAGGAGAAGACCATGCAGCCTTACTTTTATAGCGTATCTGAGTTTGTTGCCATGGGTGATCATGGTGTTTTCGTCTGGTCATGCTGGGCGATTACGTTTGGTATGATGCTGGTTTTTGTTATTTATAGCCGCCGGCAAAGACAAGCATTGATAAAGCAGCTCATCATTCAGCAGGTGCGGCAAGCTCAGCGCAATCCTAACGCTAATAAATCCTACACGTCGTAGATAGCTTTACTTTAAAATCACTATAGTATTGATCCTTTGCGGTAGCAGGATGTTTTTTAATGCCAGTACCCATCAGTTTTCTCATATCTAAATGGCTTATTGATTTGTGCGAACAGTGCTACCATATAGGTGTTATAAAATTATCCTGTCTGATTCATGACGACAAGGGTGTCCTTCGATATTTTCTCTATTTTGTACAGCAGTCACTCGATAATGAGGTAGTGGTATGAACGCAGTTCGTCGCAAAAAACTGATGTGGGTGTTGTTTACGCTGGCAGGCGCAGCGGTAGCGGTGGTGCTGGTCGTCTATGCTATTGGGCAAAAGACTGACTATTATTTTGACCCTACTGCCATTGCTCAAGGTGAAGCCCCGCAAGACAAACGCATACGTGCTGGTGGTATGGTGGTTGCTGGTAGTATACAGCGTGCGCCAGACGATCCGCTCAGCATTGAGTTTGCTATTACTGACTTTAAATCGTCGGTTCCCGTGACTTACCAAGGTATATTGCCGGACTTGTTCGCTGAAAACTCAGGCATCGTGGCTACGGGTAAAATGCAAGGTGAAACCTTTGTCGCTGGTGAAGTATTGGCCAAGCACGATGAAAACTACATGCCACCAGAAGTTGCAAAGTCGTTAAAAGAAAACAACCGTCTTGGTACAACTCCATCATCCGAGCAGTATAATCCTGCTGAACCTATTAATGAGACTCAAACGCTGCAACAATAATGGTTATTGTTAACAACGATTCCTGGTCTTTAACGTGATAAGCAAGAGCAGTAAAAAATCCACTGAATATATCAGTGGATTTTTTTGTGTTTAAGGTGACGATTTTTGAGATATTGTACTTTCTAAGCAACGTTGCAATTAATATTCTAAGCAACTTTTTTTATCAGCTTTCGAAAATCAATCATCCCATTCAGGGGTATAGTCTGGATGCTCAATCTTACGACCATCGCTACGGGCTAAGCTACCGATCTGTTCTAGTTCGTCCGCGCTCAACTGGATATCGATAGCGTCTAAATTCCCTTGCAAATGATCAGGGTTAGAGGTCTTTGGAATAGCAACGCGGTCTTTGTCCGACAGAATCCATGCAAGCGATACTTGGGCGGGGGTAATACCATGCTTTTCAGCAATGTTTTTAATAATTTCATTATCAAACACGTCACCACGCGCTAACGGCGAGTAGGCCTCTAACAAGATATGATGATTGTTTAAGAAGGTCTGTAAAGTATGTTGTTTGATGAACGGATGGAACTCAACTTGGTTAACCACAATAGGTACATCAGCGTATTTTTCTGCTTCAGTTAAATTCGCGATATTAAAGTTCGACACCCCGATATGACGCGTCAAACCTTGTTTCTGTAGCTCGCACAGCGCAGGAATGGTTTCAGACAAAGGAACACGATCATCAGGCCAGTGTAATAGCAACAGATCAACGTAATCGGTATCTAAATCTTCTAAAGAGCGCTTAGCTGCTGCCATTAACTTCTCTGGCTGGAACTTTAAGTCATCAGGAAATATTTTGGTCGTAAGAAAAAACTTATCACGAGCCACTCCTGATTCTTTGATTCCTTTACCTACTTCTTTTTCATTACCATAAGCTTGGGCAGTATCAATGTGCTCATAGCCCATCTTTAAACCTTGGCTCACGACATCAACACAGTCCTGACCTGTGGATTGCCATGTACCCAGTCCAAGTACAGGAATATTAGCTTTCCCAGCTGTTCGAATGTTATATTTTTTTGAACTCATAGCATTGTCCTTATTATTAGTTTGTAAGTTATTAATTGGTCTTTATTAATAATATGGCTTATGTTTCTACAGCCATCAGTATCAATTTACTTCACTCACTATAAGAGCATTTAACCCTAAGTGTAAGGGGAGGTGACGCTTTCTTACAAAGGGTACACAGGCTTTAACGTCATTTTTAGTAACGAGGATAAATGCTCGTCATAAAAGGGAGACAATAAAAAACGTCCATTATCAGAGGATAATGGACGTTTTGGATACTTATATAGTCAATGCTAAATAAAAGCAATACATAGATAAATGTATGTAGCTGGTAGAAAGTTTCTAACTTACTGCGCGCTTCGCCAGACAGAGGCTGCAAAAATTTCTACCAGCCACACTATATCTTTTTTAAAGTGTACCGATTATACCGTATAAGCTATTGGGCAGTTTCTTCTACGACCGGTGCAGTAGGGGTCGCATTGGTAGTCGCTGCACTACCATCAGCGGCCCAGATTTTTGGATATTTATAACCTGGGAAAGTATCATGCGCATACTTTTTAAAGGCTTCTGAGTTATAAGCGTTAGTAACGTCTTGGACCCATTTTTTGCCGACATCAGCAGATTTGATTGCCGACCAGTTGATATAGTTAAAGCTTGGCTCTTGGAATAGCGCTTCGGTCAGCTTGATGCCAGCGTCAGTCGCGTAGTTACCATTAATGACCGCAAAGTCCACTTCATCACGTGCACGTGGTAGTTGGGCCGCTTCTAGCTCAACGATTTCGATATCGTATTTGCTGTTGTCAGCGATATCTGTTTTTGAGGCCGTTAATGGATCGATATCGTCTTTTAAGGTGATCCAACCCAGATCATTCATCATTACCAAAGCACGGGCAAAGTTACTTGGGTCATTAGGCGCAGAGACACTCATGCCTTTATAAACATCATTAAGGTCGGTTTTTTTGCCTGAATAGATACCAAGTGGTGCGGTTGGGACTTGGAACACTTCTATCAAATCAAGGTCGTTTTCTGATTTGAAGGTATCTAGATAAGGCTTGTGCTGAAAGATGTTGATGTCTAAATCGCCATCGGCCAATGCGAGGTTCGGGCGTACGTAGTCAGTGAAAGGAATCAGTTCAACTTCATAGCCTTGAGCTTCAAGTGAGCTTTTGACTTGGTTACGTACCATATCTGCAAAGTCGCCTTCGGTGGTACCGATAACGATTTTGGTATGGTCAGGGTCAATATCGCTATTGGCAGCGTTTTCAGTGACTGGCTCTTGCGTGGCTTCTGGGGCTGATGAGTTGCTACAACCGACTAAGACCAAGCTTGATACACCAACGGCGGCAAAGGCGGTCGCTAATTGACGGCTGATATCTGTTAATTTCATGGGATTTCCTCAATAATAAAAATAATAAACGCGTTAGGTTCAACGTAGTCATCAAAAAAGCAACATGAGTCATGCTGCTATGTTATGTAATGCGATATCAATTGGTGCTAAATTAGCATCAAAATTAAACTTGCTCAGTTACAAAGTCAAGCATTGTACCTAGAAGGTATGGACACTAAATTCCGAATATAATTTATAACTAGGAATAAACCGATGAATACTCTGAGCAATCCTAACGTTTATCCAGCCGAGTTGCTAGCAAATTACCAAGGCCTTGAATGGAGATAACCATGATCGATAGCATAATCACAATAAATACCATTACCTCAGTCTGATAGCGATAGTAACCATAACGAATGGCCAAATCACCAAGCCCGCCACCACCAATCATACCTGCCGCTGCTGAGTAGGACAGTAAGCTGATACTAAGAATAGTTACGGACAGCACCAACCCTGAACGTGCTTCGTTAAGCAGTACTTTAATAATAGTAAAGGGACTGGCGCCCATAGATTCGGTAGCTTCAATGATACCGCGCGGCACTTCTCGTAGATTTTGTTCCACCAAGCGTGCAAAATAGAATGAGCCTGCAATGGCCAGCACTAAAGAGGCGGCGATCGGGCCGATACCTGTGCCGACAATGGCTTTGGTAAAGGGACTCATGGCAATCATCAAAATGACAAACGGGAAAGCACGCATAAAGTTGGTGATACCACCCAACACGCCATACAAAGTTTTATTTTGCAAAAACTGCCGATCGCTAGATAAGAATAAGAATATGCCAAACAGTCCGCCGATAAGTATCGCTACCGTGGTGGAAATGCCCAGCATAATAAAGGTATCGACGAACGATTTCAAAATCTCTTTGCGCAGTTCAAACAGCTTGTCTATTGAGGCGGATAATTCAGCACCAGTCAACATATTTATCTCTCCTGCCTCATTAGTCTTCGTGCACTAAGCCTTGGCCAATAGGGGTGGTAGCCTGAATCAAGCCATCGCGAATATCGGCGACCTCGAGCAGTTGCCCTTGATGTAGCAATGCGGCGCGGTGACACAGCCTACGAATAACACTCATCTCATGGGTCACAATAACAATAGTCACCCCGAGCTGTTCATTAATATCACGCAGACAAGTCAACAAACTGCGGGTAGTGGCAGGATCAAGAGCACTGGTCGGCTCATCAGCGAGCAAAACTTTGGGGCTCGGTGCAATAGCGCGGGCAATACCTACTCGCTGCATTTGTCCGCCTGAAAGTTGCGCGGGATAATGACTGGCGCGATCGGTCAGATCAACAATGTTCAGACAGTCCATTACCCGCTTATGAATATCACGGCTGGGATAGCCTGAAACCGTCAAATTAAAAGCGACGTTATCAAATACCGTGCGATTCGACATGAGATTAAATTGTTGAAAAATCATACCCATATTATGGCGTGCGATACGCAAATCACTGGCAGACAACTGGGTCAAATCAGTGCCATCGATAATAACTTGTCCGCTATCAGGACGCTCAAGCAGATTAATCAACCGCAGCAAGGTAGACTTTCCTGCTCCCGAATAGCCCATTAGACCGAAGATTTCACCTTGCTGTATAGATAGCGACGTCGGCTCAACGGCAGTAAACCAATGCGGTTTGCCGTCTTTGTTCTTTATCGATCGGTCGCTTAAAAAGCTCTTCGTCACATCATTTAGGACGATCATGTCACTCATGGAATGCTCAAAATAATAATAGATATAGTAACGGTTATAAAAGTCAGCATGCTACTGCGTGATGACGGCATCGCAGTCAATAAGCACTGTCAATAACAATGTAATTAAGGGGCAGTAATATAGCATATTATTGAGCGCTTTGGATATGCACATCCGTATTTGGCTTATGACAATATAGCCATTAGCTGCAATAAGTATCATAGTGCGGATATGAATAAGATGACGCCATAAAGCGGCAAACAGTAGAGAGTCATTATTGCTGTAATAAAAACCAATATTGAGGTAGGAGAGCCATTATAGGGCGTGTCTAAATGGCTTTAACTGAGCACGATAAAAAGATTTAAAAGTTGAAATATAGTCCAATGATATGCTACTCATTAAGGTCTTTATAGCTATGATGAGGGTCGTGTTTGACTGGAATCACTACCAAAAATCGAGTATGACCATTGATGGTATCAGTAATAATATGACCTTGATGAGCAGTGACAATTTGTGCTACCAACGATAAGCCTAACCCCGAGCCTTTATTTTTTTGCTGCAAACGTACAAATGGACTAAAGATTTCTTCGCGTTTGTTTTCAGGTATACCGTCGCCTTCATCAATGACAGCGAGCACAGCATATTTTGGTAGGGGACGCGTCGGCTCGGCTTTAGATTTTTTTAAATGCTTGGTAAATAGGTTTTCTTTACGCGGGGAAGTAGGCGTCTCGTTTTTATCCTTACTGTCTTTTTTATTATTGGTTTTACTAATGGGCTCATTACTATCAAGGCTGTCATCTGTGTGTTTGTTAGTAGCGTTGATGGTATTAGGATCTTGAGGCTCAAGATGAACCTTGTCGTTCTTAGCAATGTTACTATTCTGACCAGCATCGGCTGGCGCATCCGGTACTATATTCCAAATAACTTTTTTAATCTTGTCCATTAGATCTATGGTCAGTTTATTGGCATCGTTGCTCAGTGAAATATCTCTTTCACTATTGGGCGACGTAGCAGCTGATTGTCTGGTACTGACTAATTCAGTCGCTGCTGGTTGTCGCTTATCTGTCTCAGCAGACTTTTCATCAGCCTTTCTGGAATATGCATTCTCTTGCTTATCCTCATTTGTGCTATCAACAGGGGCCAGCGTCTCACCATTTCGATAAATAATGGGCGCAGGTGGGGCGGCTATTTCATCTGAATTTTCTGAACTAGCAGTGCTCGAACGATCCGATTTGCGGTCAGATTGTACATTGATACGCTGGCCATTTTTATTTATTTCATCCTGATTGCTATCATTAAGAGGGTACTCGCTATCGTCAAACTGTTCAGCATAATAATTATAATCTGAGTCACTGTGATCGGCAAAGCTGCTGCATAGTACGGATTGCAACAGATAGTCAGGCACAATATCTGCCTCATCGATAGTTTGTACGCCATAGAGTAATACAGTCACAGGCGGTCTGCCATGTAACATCGCGTTATTTAATAAATTACGAATTAAATGGGTCAACATGGATGGCTGACCATCAATGACCATATGCTCACCAATTAAGGTCGCCTCAGAATAATGTTGACGCTCTTGATTGACCAAATCGTATAAATCTAATCGTTCAACTTGCTGCATAACATGACCGGCATCTAAACGACTGACCAGCAAGATACTTTCAACCAGATCATTGAGTCCTGACAAGTCGCGATTGATGGCTTGGGCACGTTTATCAAACTTGGCTTTAGTATCTATAGGCATGGCTCCGGCCAGCATGTCCATCATCTCGATTTGCAAGCGAATGCGAGTGATGGGAGTGCGCAGCTCGTGAGAGGCATGTGCCAACAGCAAGTTATTAGCGTTAATAAGCTGTTCAATCTTTTTAGCCGCTTGGTTAAATCCTCGTGATAGCGAAGCAATTTCATCATTACCGCGCGCATTCACACGTACTGTAAAGTCGCCATCCCCAAGCTGAGTCATTTGCTGGCTCAGCTGATTGATCCGCCATGTCATGGTACGAGCGATCCACCATAGCGCGCCTGCCATAATCATAAGTAACAGTAAAGTACCAGTAAATAAATTCAGCGCAGCAGAGAGTACTGGCTTTTTGGGTGGCAAGCGTGATTCATAAAGCAGTGTGTAGCCGGTACTACTATACACTTGTGCTTGCTGGGTAGGCGGGGTGTCTGAAAATGAGGGGAAAACGTGTGATAATAAAGACGGGGTTGCTGGCAACTCCAATGGTAGATCGCTGCTGTCCGTCTGCATCAATAAGCGACCATGACTGTCATACAAGCCCATTTTTGCTTGCAATGACTCATCAAAGATATCAAAGCTTTTTTTGACGACTGCCAGCATAAAACGTGATTGTAAGCGATTGTCTTCGCTGACAGATATATTGAGCTCATATAAAAAAGGGTCTATCTGCCCCAAAATCTGAGTCGCGACTACCTCTGAGCGTATGCCAGCATCCTTATCGTGGACCAATTGCGTCAATAGCACCATCGCAACCGCAAATAAGATAAGTGCCAGCATCACACTGGCAAATAACTTAGCAAATACGGAGCGAAAACCCAGCTGCTGCATTAAACAGTCTCTATTATCATAAGCTCATATCTATTCATGCTGATACTAGTAAATATTGGTTATAGTTATTAGTTGCAAAAGTGGCAATCATATTTACTATAACCCTTGTTGATTAGTAGTTTGTTCACGATCAAACCTGATCAGTGGCGAATTGATAACCCACACCGCGTACCGTAATGATACGTTTTGGTTGCCGCGGATTGTCCTCAATTAAGGCACGCAAACGTGAAATATGGACATCAATAGCACGGTCTATATTGTCTGAACTGTCATCGTTTGGCATCGCTTGCCACAGCTGCTCACGGTTGAGCACTTTACCGGAATGAGTGGCAAAGTAATGCAGCAGTTGGAACTGATGGGTTGTTAAGCGTACTGACTGCTCATCAATAGTCACTTCATGACTGTCGGGAAAGACACTTAAACGCCCAAAAGTCAAACTATCCGATTGACTATCCGCTTGATTGGGTTGCTCGTGACGACGAATAACTGATCGAATACGTGCCAATAGTTCTCGTGGCTCAAAAGGCTTTGAGATATAATCATCAGCGCCCATTTCCAACCCCAATACGCGATCGGTAGTATCGCCTTTAGCCGTCAGCATAATAATCGGAACTTTATTGGTCATATTGTTTTTATTGCCACGAATTTTTTGGCAAACCTGCATTCCATCCATATCGGGGAGCATTAAATCAAGCACTACTAAGTCAATATCGCGTTCTTTGGTATCTAACGTATCAAGACCTTCCTGACCGAGTCCTGCATGATGGACATCGTAATAATTCATAGTCAGATAATCGCTAATTAATTCTGCCAAATCTGGATCATCTTCAATTAATAAGATCTGCTTACTCATGGGTTATCCTCTAGTTGTTTTTATAAAAGCCAGCTAATAGTGTCATCGTCATTTTAAATTATTCATTTTCAATCATTAAATCACAACGATTAAAACTACGGTTAATAAATCAGTCGACGATTAGACGATACGACTATATTGCCTAAGTAAGACGTTATTAAACAAGACATGCTTTGTTAATGTTTATATACCATGTAACTTATATTAAGGTAATGTACATCTTAACCGACTATGAAATAACCACTTTTTTGCCAGCTGACTCTACCGGCAAGTCAGCCAAACAAATTAAGCTATCATTGCTGATACCTGCGATCAGATATTGTCCCGTACTTGGATCATACTTGATAACCTCAACAGGCTGACGGGTCAGAAGTTGATCTTGTTTAATAGTCCATACATTAGCGGTCAATGGCGTAAGAGACTGGTATGGCGGTGTTTCTAGAGCTTTCAAGTCAACATCGTGAAGCGCGCGCTTAGGGACGACTGTACCCACCTCTATTTGACCATAATCGACTCGGCCGGTAACGAACATACCTGGCTTGAGGGTACTGCGGCTGGCGTCGTTTTTGACCACATGAACATAGACCAGTAGCTGATTAGGTTGGTCACTGGCAACTAAGTTACTGACTTGACCCGTAAATTTTTCTGACAGACCTTGAGTAGTGAAGTTCACCGTTTGTCCCACTGATAATTGAGGCTTGGCTTGAATGGGCAAGGTGGCGATAAAGCGTAGATCAGTCTCATCACTGAGGTGTAACAGTGGCTTACGAGCGGCAATTTGTTCTTTAGGTTGAACATATAAAGCATCCACGCGCCCTGAAAAACTGGCACGTATGGTAATCAGCTGAGAGGATTTTTCGGAGTTTACAGGACCTTGACTGCTATTTACACCGCTATTGCTGGCATCATCATTTGGGGATAGTTGACTTTTGGTTTCAAGGTCATTGGCTTCCTTACTGTCTTGCTGATTGCTGGGCAACAACGGCTCTAATGAGGTGTCCTTATTTGTAGCACTACTTATAGCGTTTTGGTTTCTGGCTTCATTATTAGCAGTCGCAGCACTGCCTAAATTAATGGGGTTTAAGTTTGTAGAACCTGAATTTTCGGCGTCTGTCTCATTGGATAGATTTGTTTGTTTGCTGGTATCAACTTGACGCCGGACAATCAATAATGGCGTGCCTTTTTCTACCCATTGACCTGTGGTAACCAGTACTTTTTCTACCCTAAGCGCATAGGCTGAAATGAGCTGTGTCTGCTTAGTGGGTTCAATGTTGCCTTGTAGTCCGAGGCTTGGCTGGTAACGTGATGATTTTATATTCAGAATATGTTTAGGCGTCATAGTGACACTATCTGCACCGATAATGAGTGGTGTATCTACGATCTCACTTTTATCGCTAGCACGAAGTTCATCATTAGGTGCCGGCGGTTGGCACGCGACAAGAAGTAAAGCGATCAATAAGCAAGCGCTATTCTTGAAGCATACAGATTCGAAGCACATAAAGAACGTCATACCAACCACCATCATAAACGTCGTTTTATTATATAGTGAAATCAAACGAGGGGGAACTAGTGCGCCCTAGTTAACTATCAAAGAGCTACTAGCTGCTACAAAGAGCAATACTATAAGCACTGGTTCAGTAGGATAGTAAATGTAATTAATGTAGCTAAAGTAACCGCCAGTCAATTAAATAACTGGGAAAGTGCAACCAATTATGCTAAAACAGGCACAGTAGAATCAATTGATACACTTTTATCACAAACTAAGATTATCGGGTAAGTTATGTAGCAATTTTATACATAATAAAGATTAAAGCAATGCTTAGAAATTTGCTGCTTAGCTTTCATTCCATACTGTTGTTGAGTACCCTTGTTATATTAATAGCTGAATTTACTCAGATAATTAATGATAAAGTACGTATATTAGCTTATGATAGCGCGATATTTAATAGGCGGTTAGCACCATAGATAATAGCTGTAGATAAAGTTAATCGTTATCAAGCTAATAATGTAAAGTTGGTAATCGCTATAAACTTAAATATAAGCTATTTCATGAAACAAAATAGCAGCCAAAAGTTTACATTGAAAAATAGCGATACGAATAAACAGTCGTTCATAGGACAATTATAATGGAAAATAATTTTGATGGCTTAAAAGTCATGGTTATCGATGACTCAAAAACCATTCGTCGTACAGCAGAGACCTTATTGCAAAAAGCCGGCTGCGAAGTGGTTACGGCTATTGATGGTTTTGATGCGTTGGCTAAGATTGTTGATAATAACCCAGACATTATCTTTGTCGACATCATGATGCCACGTCTAGACGGCTATCAGACATGCGCATTGATCAAAAACAATCCTGATTATGCCGGCAAGCCTGTGATTATGTTGTCATCAAAAGATGGTTTGTTTGATAAAGCGCGTGGACGTATTGTCGGTTCTGATGAGTATTTGACCAAGCCATTTAGCAAAGATGAGTTGTTTGAAGCTATTAACCAATACCGCTAATAGATATAAATACCAGGTTTAGACAGACCAGTTTAGATATGGAAGTTGGCATAGTTTGTCGGTTATTTCGTCATACAAATCGTTATGTCATACCAAAAAAACAACTGTAAAAAGTAATTATACAAGTATGTAAAGTATAGTTGCCACAGTTATAAATTAGCCAGTTAATTAGTGCATATCACTTAACACTTCGTATTATGACCATAAACTTGTCATTAAAGCTTAAGGTATGAGTACTCATTAGATGGTTTAAATTACACATCCTGACGGATATCTTTAAAAATAAAGGAAATACCCATGACTACTGTTTTAGTCATTGACGACTCGCCATCTGAGATGGCGAAATTTCGTGACATGCTTGCGAAAAATAATTATAAAGTGTTAGAGGCGATCAATGGTGAACAAGGTTGTCAGATGGCAGCTGAACATTTGCCAGACATCATTTTGATGGATGTGGTTATGCCAGAGATGAATGGTTTTCAGGCCACTCGTAAAATAACACGTGGCAAGACCACCGCTCATATTCCAGTCATCATGATCAGTACCAAGAATCAAGAAACTGATCGGGTTTGGGGTAAGCGTCAAGGCGCTAAAGAGTATGTGTCTAAGCCGGTTGACGAGATAGGGTTGATTAACATTATTCGTAAAGTAATGGAGTAACTTGTGGCTTCCAGAGGATTTATTGAGCTTCTGCGCTTAGCGGACATGGCACGCGCGCGCAAAAGTGGTCGCCAAGGCGGGCAAGAATCCGACTGGCAAGGTGTGGTATTTGAGATTGGCGGACAGCGACTGGTTGCCCCAATGGGTGAAGTGTCAGAGGTGCTGATGATGCCTGAATATACCAGTATGCCCCTAGTCCAGCCATGGATTCTAGGTATTGCTAATATTCGCGGACGTCTATTACCGTTGACAGATCTGTCTCAGTTTTTGCATGTTCCTAGTCATTTGTCGCAAATGAGTCAGCGCAAAGTGATTGTTATCGATCATGATAGCGTGTTTTCAGGAATACTCGTAGATCAAGTGCTGGGTATTGAGCATTTCAATCGTAGTCAGTACCGATCAGAAGCTATTGATAGTAAGTCACCATTTGCCCCTTATAATCATGGTAAGTTCTTTAAAGATGAGCAAGATTGGTTTGTTTTTATGCCCAGTTTGCTGGCGCAAGACTCGCGATATATTGATGCTGCGATATAACTATCTGTAATAAACCATAATAAAAAATTTGTCTGCTAGAACAATGACAAAGTAGTAACGACTGACATGATACTGCTGTATGTCAGTATTCATACAGGCTTTGCTGATGGCTGTTATTGGTATGACAGTGATTGATAAAGTCAGTCAAGAGACGACTTGGACGACTGTTTGGAAGGAATATGCACGATGAGTGAAGTTATGAAAAACCCTGTAGCTGGCACGGTTAAAAAAACGCCAGATGTTAAAGATTCCAATAATAAATGGAAGGTTTTATTAGGGTTTTTTGCCTTAGTGAGCGTGGCCTGCTTGGTTTGGTTAATCAATTCATTATCATCATTGAGTCAATACTTGAACGATTTCAATCAATCAATAGTATTGCCAATGATTGCATTCGTGTTAGGGGTATTGGGTACCTTATTGGCCTTATACCAGCTACTAAAAAATCGCGGTGGAAAGGAACGCTTACTTATTGAAAAAGAAACCTTGCGCCGCCGGCAAGAAGCAGATGCAGAGTCTGAACGTGCTCGCCAGATTCAGGAAGAAAACGAACGTAACCAGATAGCGATTTTACGCTTACTTGATGAGCTAGGAGATTTGGCAGAAGGTGACTTGACCGTTAACGCGACGGTATCAGAAGATTTCACTGGGGCAATTGCTGACTCAGTGAACTTTGCGATTGACCAATTACGTCAACTGGTATTGGTTATTAACAGTACTGCTGACCGCGTCTCACAATCCTCAGAGCAAACGCAGATGAACGCCATTGAGCTTGCTGAAGCATCTGAGCACCAAGCGCAAGAAATCGCTGGTGTGTCAGCGGCGATTAATGAGATGACGGTATCGATTGATCAAGTTTCGAATAACGCCACGGAGTCCGCAACGGTTGCTCAGCGCTCAGTTGCTATCTCTTATAATGGGGCAGAAGTCGTACAGCGCTCGATTGAAGGTATGAACGTCATTCGCGATCAAATTCAAGAAACTTCAAAGCGTATCAAACGCCTTGGTGAATCCTCTCAAGAGATTGGTGATATCGTTGGCTTGATTAATGATATTGCTGATCAGACCAACGTTTTGGCATTGAACGCCGCTATTCAGGCGTCGATGGCAGGCGAGGCGGGCCGAGGATTTGCTGTAGTTGCTGATGAGGTTCAGCGTCTCGCTGAGCGTTCAGCCAATGCGACCAAGCAGATCGAAACTTTGGTAAAAACCATTCAGGCAGATACTAATGAAGCGGTTATGTCGATGGAGTCCACTACTTCTGAGGTTGTCCGCGGTGCGCGCTTAGCAAAAGATGCTGGTGAAGCACTAGAGGAAGTGCAAAGTGTTTCTAACACCTTGGCCGATTTGATTCAAAGCATCTCAAACGCCGCGCAGCAGCAAGCTGACTCTGCCGGGCACATCTCTCATACTATGAATATTATTCAAGATATTACTTCGCAAACTTCGTCCGGTACGATGGCAACGGCGCGTTCTATTGGTGAGCTGAGCGAAATGGCAGCAGCCCTACAAGAATCGGTAACGGGCTTTAAGGTATCTAATGATGATGAACAATTAGATCATGACCTAAACAATGATCATGACTTAAATAGTGATTATGACTTAAATAGTGATTATGACTTAAACAATGATCATGATTTAAATAGTGATTATGATTTGGATAGTGATCATGATAGTTTTGAGATGAAAAGTCCGTCAAATGTATCGAGTACTTAACACCAGTGCTAGTAATAAAAATTGAGTAAAAATAAACGAGCGACCTTGAATTCTATCGTTTACTTTTACTCAATCGTTATTAACAAAGCGTAGTTTTTTATATTGAACTACTATTTCTTATATTGAGCTACTACTTAAAACGCGGCGCTAGTCATTCTAGCGTGCGATTGTAATAACAATAGCAGGTCATGTGAATAATCTTACTCAGCGAGATAGTAGAGCGGTCGACCAGGCTAAAACTAGATCTATAGCGATAAATGTTTTAGTAAAAAATGCAATCTTAAATGCGCAACAGTGGCGAAGTTATATAGAGCAAGAGATTGGCTTTGTCTTACCAGACATACAATTAAAGTGGTTAGTGAATGCCGTTGATCACACAGCAGCGGCACATCAGTTGACAGTTGAGCAACTATGGACTGCATTACCGTTTAACAGTGAGTTGCGTCAGAAGTTATTGGATGCCGTACTCATTCCCGAAAGTCGTTTTTTTCGGCATATACCTTCAATACGGTTCATCACGGAACACGCCTTACAATATCAGCAGCAAGCCCATTTGAACGGTCTCAATACTGATAATTTATTTCGTATTTGGAGCGTTGGTTGCGCTCACGGTCAGGAGGTTTGGACGCTTGCTATGAGTTTAGCGGCGCAGCGGATGACAAATTATGCCATATTAGGTACTGATGTCAGTAAGCAAGCTCTGACCAAGGCGCAATTAGGGCGTTACGATGAGCAGCAGCGGCACTTAATCCCGCAAGACTGCCAGCAGTTTATTCAACCCTTAGTGCCTGAACATGTAACTTGCAGACCAAATCCTTATGATTTGTCTATGATTAATCAACCACGAACAGCCATCCAGGCGGACTGGCAAATCGCGGCGACGTTACGTCAGCATGTCAGTTTTGTTTGGCACAATATTTTCACTCAAGAGTTGTCCACACCTTATCTACAACAGGTGATTATCTGCCAAAACGTGCTGTTATATTTTCGCAAATTTGATCAACGTGATATTTTGACCCGATTGGCAGCTCAGTGTGCGTTAGGTGGTTATATTGTGTTAGCTCCAGGTGAGGCGTTGTTTTGGCGTCCTTCGAACATGCGCCGTATCGCGCACCCACAGATTAATGCGTGGCAAAAGATTAGTGCCTAAATTAGTGCCTACAAGAGTCAGGATAAACCTATGAAAAACCAGCCCAATGAAATGGTGACGCTTGAGCGGCTACTACCACTACTTAATCAGCAATTATCACAGGTAGCTGATGGCTGGCAAGTAGGCTCTAGCAGTCCTGATTATGAACATATGGCACCGCATTATCATCAGGTTAGTGGTGCACTAATCATGATCAATCTGCCTTTGTTGGCAAGCTTAGCTACTAAACTGAGTTTATTAGCAGGCGTAGGCAATAGCGAGAAGCTTAGTACTAATATTAGTACTGATATTAGTGCTGACCACTGTCGAACGGCTCAGTTTTCTCACCAGCTATTGCAGCACGAGTTGGCGCAATATGTGCGAACAGGCACCTACTACGTAGCGTTAGTAAAGAAAGCTGTTGATGAACTTACCCAAACGTTGTCACAGCTAGGTATAGTAACGGAATCAACTAAAGATTCGACCTCAATAGCTAGAGATAATACTGTCTATGACATCAATAAGGCATTACCGAATAGCATAACGATAGGGGCTTTAACCTCTCAGCAATATCAACAACTATTAATAGTCTGGCGTCAGCAAGTGCAACAATTGCTGGTGGCTAATGCTAACCAACCGCCTGTATTAACGGTGTTAGAAAAAGTCAGCCAGTATTTGTGGCAAACTTCTAGCATAAATGTTCAGCAGCGTCTTTGGTACTTAGCTGAACGATGGTTAAATGAACTTGCGTCTAATGAAAAGCCGTTACCTAAGCACTATGCACCGTTACTGGCGCAGCTTGATCAAGTCATAGAAGCTTGCGCACATCACACTCAGGTCGAAGATGGGCAGTCGCCCACTGAGACAAATGCTGATACGGACGGTTATTTAGCAGCATTATCACCAGACATCATCAAAAACTTGGTGACAGACATCTATGTTGAGTTAAACGCTCTTGCTCAGAGTAACGAGCACACTCAATCAAGATCCGACCGTTTATCGCAAAGCACTGATAACGATGATAGTAATGACAGCGCCGACACCGTGTTGCGTTTTTTACCGCGCATATTGAGTGAGCTTGAGACCGTAATCCTTGCTCTTGATAAACCTCATAGCCTTCTAAAGCTTTTGCAACAGATAAAAACCCAACTTGAGCGCCGAGGTTGGACGTTATTTGCGTCTCAAATTAAACTCATCATGACGGATGTAGAGCAAAGCATCTCATCTGAGACCGAATTTGCGCGGATTCAGGTTGAGCAGCAACTCCAAGAGTTATATAACGCCATTTATAATACAGAACAGGCTATCCATATTAAAATAGGGGACACCGCTTCCCTGTTTTCAAAACCTACAACGCCTGATATTGAAAATTTACAGACAGACGCTATTACGGATGTGATTCCTTCTGATAAGCGTTTACGTGAATTGCGAATTGCTGTTGAAGAGGTAAAGCAGCATTTCAATGAGTATATACAGCGTCAGCAGACTCATTTGCTACCAGATGCTAAAGACTTTATTAGGATTAGCAGTGCTTTTAAGGATATGGGCTTACCATCAGTTGGCCAAGCTACCGATAGCATCGGAACTGTATTTGCGCAACTGGTAGCGCATGATATTAGTACGCTTAACTGGGAGCTTACCCAAGCGTTGGCTGAGAGCTTAACTGCTATCGAGCTTTTATTAGACTGTTTGGCGCAGCAGATTTTTGACCAGCAATTATTAGCTCAGGCAAATAGACACATTGAACAAGCTACCGAACTACTCATTGCACGCTTGCAAACTTCTGATACGGCCAATGATAATGATACGTACCTTAGCAAAAAAGTAGCTGCTACTGATGTGATTCGCTACGACGATAGTGGTGAGATTGCTCCTAGTATTAATCAGCCTCCTGTTGACCAAACGCTTATTAATGAAACCACCATCTCGTCAACCTCAGACGGTGATACTACATTAAAGCCTAACGCTCATGATGTTATAGATGAAACCGACAGCGAAGCCTTATTAAGCGCTCGCGCTCAAGTCAAGCCTGATAATTTTGATATGGATGAAGAGATTCGTGACATCTTTATCGAAGAGGCGACGGAAGTTATCGCTGATTTAGGAGACTTTTTACCCATTTGGGAGCAAGATGCACAGGATTTAACGCCGTTAACTGAAGTAAGGCGCGGTTTTCATACTCTAAAAGGCTCGGGTCGTATGGTTGGTGCTTTTAGCATTAGCGAGATGGCATGGTCTATTGAAGATCTGCTTAATCATCTCTTAAATAAAACGATGCCGGTCTCTGAAGATGTTGTCGCGCTAGTAATACAGACCACAAAGCGCTTATCGTTATTGGTAACGGACTTTGAGTCTTTACAAGCGCCAAGTGTTGACCCTGCTATCACTATCTTACAAAGTAATAATCTGCGAACCAATCAACCGCTGAATGCTGGTTTAGCGACGTCTGTATTTATACAAACTGAAGCTGATATAGAGAAGTCTATATCAGAAAACGAAAACGAAAACGATCTGAGCTTAGAAGAGCAGAGAGCAACTCCCGATCACCTTGATCTAGTAGACTCTATAGATGACGCTTATCGGTCTATAAATAATAGTAGCGATGTCAATGATGATACTAGTGAGAATGCTAGCAATGACGGTGTTAGTAATGAGCAGGGCTTGCCTGTCTCTATCTCTGGTCTAGAAATACCGGTGGTACTTGTGCCCTTTATGCAAGAGACGTCGCAACTCCCAACTGATGCTAATGATGCAGATCCTGATATCAAAGAGATATTTATAGAAGAGGCCTATGAAGTATTAGCCGAGATTGTACCCTTATATGAACAGTGGCAACAGACAGCTGCTGACTTAAGCAATCTGGCAGATATTCGCCGCGGCTTCCACACCCTAAAAGGCTCAGGCCGTATGGTTGGCGCTAATTATACGGCTGGGCTGGCATGGTCTATAGAGAACATGCTCAATCGTATTTTAGATCATAGTATTACGGTCTCAGCAGATATAAGACAGCTTATCGCTGATGTCTTAACAGCGTATCCAGCGTTAGTGGCAACGTTTGAAAGTGACGGCCATGACTATCCGGCTGTTGTGCCGCTATGGATAGCCTGTGCCGATGCGTATAGTAAGCAATATGGGGATGAGTTCAGCTACTCCGCTTTACGTGATAAATTACTAAACACGCCTGAACAGCAACCTATTGATCACTTGGCGATATCGTCTGATGGTGATATGAATGCTCATAGCATTAATCGTGGTAATAGCAGTGCTCTTGGTAGTAGTGCTTCGGATAATAGTGACCCTGATAGTACTGATGTTAACAACAATGATCATGTTGATAGCATGCTACAAACGATTTATTCTGTTAACGAAATCATGGCAGAGGCGCCAGTCGTTCTCACCCCGCAAAGTGAAGAAGAACAAGCGTTTTGTGAAATCTTTATTGAAGAGGCAGAGGAGTTATTACAAGATATTAATGACTTTGTCGGTGCGCACCAAGACCAGTCTCATATTGAAGTCAGTGATGAAATTGTTCGTGCCTTTCATACTTTGCGAGCGGCTTCCGGCTCTAAGGCCTTAGCTGCTATCAGTGACGTTAGCGCAACAATAGAGCAAAGCTTAGAGCAATTACAACAGCAAGATACGCTGATGAGTGCTCAGCATCTCCAAGCGCTAACTCAATCCGTTGAGCTTATTGATGGCTATCTAAGTAATTATAAACAAAATCTCCAGCAGCAAAATTTGTCAGGAGAAGACAACCAAAGCCAGCAAGATTTAGCCTCACTACAAGCGATGCTCGGAGAGTCAGACGATACTGTCAACGCAGCTGATAGCCAGCTAAGTATCTCGCAGCTATTAGATGAAAATATCGATGAGTTGTTAGATGCTGAATGGCAATTAAATGCCGCGCTTAGTTATTCTGATCTTGAACACGTTCAAACCTATATACAGCAGCAAATCCTACAAATAAAGTACTTAGCTGCTAAAGTTGTAGAGTCGCCAAAATTTACTTCGATACTTGGTGCGTTAGGTGGCGCTTATGCTTACCTGAACAAGCATCCTCAACAGGCAAGAGATGCTGATATTCAAACCATAATGCTTGCTGGCCACGCCCAGCTGGTTGGCTTGTTTGATGCGCTAGCTGGTAGCATGTCATTAAAAGTCAATGAGCAAGTTATTGAAAGTTTGCAAAGCTTATCTCATAACAATGATTCCTATGACGATAATAGTAGCCATGACGTCGCTACTGATAGTGCCTCAGATACTGTGCAAAGTACCTCAGCCCCCAAGTTACAGCTTGAGTCGATTGATACCGACGCTGAGCTATTAGAAATCTTCTTAGAAGAAGCGCAAGAACTCGATACTGCCATCGCCGAAAGTTTTAGTAAATGGCGAGCAGATATCACCAACACTAAGACTTTAAAAATATTACAACGTCATCTTCATACCATCAAAGGTGGCGCACGAATGGCAGGTATTCGTAGTATTGGAGATATGACTCATGAAGCTGAAAGTATTTACGAAGCCTTTGTAGAAGATAGACGGGTGCCAACAGCGCAGTGGTTGGCTATTATGCAAATAGTACAGGATACTTTGTCGCTACAGATTACACATATTCTAAATCATCAAACCTCGTTTTTTGCCCATGAACTCATTGAGCAATTACGGCAGTTTGAGCAAACAGATACGCTACCGGCAACTGTTACCCTTATCTTACCAGCGCCACACAAGCGTGTGGGTACTGAACCTCAATCCGTTGCAGATGAAAGTGATCGCGGAATAGATAAAGCCCCAGACAGCCTTAGTTTGGATAGATTGATCAAGGAATCGTGGTCAAATGGGTTGCCTGATCCTGATATTTTAGAGGTGTTCTTAGAAGAAGCACAAGAGCTTACCAACCGTAACAAGTATTTGCAGCAATTTTTGAATAATGTCAGCGATACGGTCGCACTACAATCTCTACAGCGTGACTTACATACGATAAAAGGTGGCGCGCGGATGGTCGCAGCCAATGGTATTGCTGATTTAGCGCATGAAATGGAGACTGTTTATGAAGATCTTGCCAGTCGACGCCGTCCCGCCACCAAAAAGATATTAGAGTTACTGGTAACTTGTCATGATTGGCTCGCAGACGCGGTGTTTATTCTCGAACAGCAAGTGAATCCACCAACGCCTACGTTACTAATAGAGGCGCTCGAGCAATTTGTTAAAAATCCTGATAGTTTAAAGCAGATACCTAACGAGTCACTCCAAGCGCAGCGGACGACAATTTTGACGGCTAAAGCCAAGCAAGAGTCAGAATATATAGAAGAAGACATTAGTGAGATGCCGCCTCTGACTGGCAATTTCACTGAGCAGGAACAGAGTGCAAGTAGTAATGAGATGATCCGTATCTCAGGCGGTCTGATTGAGCATATGATTAACCTATCCGGCGAGTCGGCGATTAACCGTGCGCGTATTGATATGGGCATGAGTAGCTTAACCAATAGCATTGAGGATATGGGAACTACAGTACAACGTTTGGCAGATCAGCTGCGCCGGATGGAGATTGAGCTTGAAGCGCAGATTTTATCGCAAATTGATGATGAGCTGATTAGTCATGAAGGTTTTGACCCTTTAGAGATGGATCAATATTCTTCTTTAAACCAATTATCAAAATCTTTGACAGAGTCCGCTTCCGACTTGATTGATATTAATAGTACTTTACTTGAAAAAACACGTGATAGTGAAAGTCTATTGCTACAACTGTCACGGACGCAAACTGAGCTACAAGATGGGCTAATGAACTCGCGAATGGTGCCTTTTACGCACTTAACACCGCGCCTTGAGCGGGTTGTGAGGCAAACCGCTAATGAGCTCAATAAATCAGTCGAGCTGACGATCATCAATGCTGACGATGAGATGGACAGAACCATCCTAGAGCGTATTACCTCGCCGCTTGAGCACATGCTACGTAACGCGGTAGATCACGGTATTGAAAACACTGCCACACGTTTAAAAGCAGGTAAAGATCGTAGCGGACGTATTACCCTAGAGGTACTGCGCGAAGGTAGTGAAATCGTCATTAATTTATCGGACGATGGCCGTGGCATTGATGTTGAAGCCGTACGTGATAAAGCCATTTCTCAAGGTTTGATTGATGCAGAAGATACCAGTTTAACGGATATTGATATCATGCAATATATCTTTAACGCTGGCTTGTCCACTACCAAGCAAGTGACCCAAATCTCGGGACGCGGTGTGGGTATGGATGTCGTGATCAGTGAAATTCGTCAATTGGGTGGCTTGGTTTCGGTAATGTCAAAACCTGAACAAGGGTCACGCTTTACCATACGGGTACCACTTACTGTAGCAGTATCTGATGCTTTGGTTGTGCGCGCTGCCGATCGTTATTATGCTATTCCTTTGGTGCAGATTGAACGTGTGGTACGTATCAACCCAGAAAAACTTTATGACTACTATCAATCAGGTGAGGGGACTCTACGTCTTGAAGGCGCTAATTATCGTGTGCGTTATTTAAACGAGATTTTGTCTGGTAACAAGCTCAATGAGCTGATGGTCAATACTAATACCAGCTTACCCCTTATCCTTATTAAAAATCGTACCGGACAAAATATCGCTCTCCAAGTCGATCAAATTGCCGGATCACGTATTGAGGTGGTGGTTAAACCTCTAGGCCGACAGCTGGCACATCTAGCTGGTATTTCAGCGGCTACCATTATGGGTGACGGTTCGGTGATGCTAATTTTGGATCTTATCACCTTGATGCGTAATACTCCGGCGCTCAAAGATATCCCGCAATCCACCAAACCTGAGCGCAGTCGTTCAAAATCTCAGCCTACTATTTTAGTGGTTGATGACTCGGTCACCGTCCGCAAAGTAACCTCTCGCTTCTTAGAGCGTCAAGGAATTAATGTTGCTCTAGCCAAAGACGGTATCGATGCGATTGAGATATTACAAGAGACCACACCAGACTTGATATTATTGGATATTGAGATGCCGCGGATGGATGGCTTCGAGGTGGCCATTCAAGTACGTCATAATAAACGCTTACAGCATATTCCGATTATCATGATTACCTCACGTACGGGTGAAAAACATCGTGAACGTGCGCTTGAGATTGGCGTGAACGACTATATGGGTAAGCCATTCCAGGAGAAAGAACTTCTCAATAAAATACAGCGCTTATTGGGTAAACAAGTTAGTCTGACTTATGAGGGATAAAGCGTGTGCCTCAGCGCTTATAAATAAAACTAATGATCAGATCCAAGTGATGGTGGTGGCGGAAAGTCATCATCAGCGTGTGGCGTTTTGTGATACTGTGCGTAGTTGTGGCTTCACTCTCGTTGATTGCGTGTCACGAGCACAGTTAAAAGGTAAGCTTAAACCCTATAAAGTTACTATCGATATTTGGTTGATTGACAGCGACTATGATGACAATGTTGCCGCTGCTATTACCGCGTCCAAGTCAAGTGCGGTGTTAGTAGGCTTTAGTCAAGCACCTTATTTAAATGAAGCACAGCATTATGCTAAATGGCAACGCCAGTTAAAGCGGAAGTTGTCGAAAATGCTTGGGTTGCCAACGCTGTTAGATAGCTCTGCTTACATAGGTATTCCTAGTTCTTGGCGTTATGTGGTTTTTTTGGGTGCTTCTATGGGCGGACCTAATGCAATAAAAGCATTTTTGGATAATTTATCGCCCACGCTACCGATTTGTATTCTATTGGCACAACACTTTAACCAAGCTATGATTGGAACGTTACCACGGATACTTAATCGCCATAATAAATGGCGCTGTCAAGTAATTACCACCTCGCAGCGGCTACAGACAGGTCAATGCCTAATTGCACCTATTGACCGACAGATTGTCTGTGATTCGACGGGCAGGGTGATTCTATCAGAACATGCTTGGGATGGAGAGTATAAGCCTGATATCGGTCAGCTGCTCAAAAATACTAGCGATGTCTACGGCACTGATTTGGTGAGTATCATATTCTCTGGTATGGGCAACGATGGCACCCAGTATGTGGATTCAATTCAAGACAATCATAGCCAACTATGGGCGCAAGATCCCAGTTCGAGTACCTGTCCTAGCCAACCTCAAGCCATTATTGATTCAGGTCACTGTCAGTTTATAGGTAGTCCTGAAGTTTTGGCACAAAAACTCACCGACTACATTGGTGAAATGATGGCTACTGCCCCTTCGGCTTAATTCATTGTGAGCAACGTATGAAAAAAATTCTAAAACATTCGTTTGAAGCAGTAAGCTTGCTGACCACTGACAATGGCATGCTTGATGTTACTATCGTCCCAGCGCTCAATCAACCTGACTGGATTATCCCCAGCAGTTTGATTTTGAGTGTGGATGACTATCATGAGTATATTTGGACTTATCTGTGGCAACAGCAAGAGGTTGCCGTATTTCATATGCTATCGCGCGATCAGGTTCCAGATAAAATAGTAGTAATAGAAGGAAATACCGCGTTGCACCGCGTTGCTTTACAGACTACAGGCGAGTTGCGTCAAATAAAAGTTCGCATCTCTGAAGTTAAAGATGGCCAATTACCTGAGCATTTCGTTGACGTTGCTGCTAGCAATATCGACGACAATAAAGCCAAAGACGATAATAGTATTTATCAGCAAAACAATTTTAGTACTATTGACAATAGAACTGATAACAAGATCGATGACATTGAAGAACACTTTAGAGAAAATGACGTGCTATCCTATCTATTTCAAACGGTCATTATTGAGGACACTCCTTATCTGGTACCGGATTTGGATAAAATTGCGCACCAGTTGGTTAATTCGGATAGCTAATGCGTTAAGGCTGAGGTGGAGTATGGTTACGAAGTCACAATCGCCTACCCGGTAACTACTCTACCAATCTATCAAGATTAATTGCTATCAATAACCGTTGCGTCATATCAGCTAGAGAGCTGATTAGCAGGATAATATATGAATAATGTCAATCCAAACGCAACAAAATGGCCACTTAGCAGTCGTCTATTTCACTGGGTAAGCGCCATTTTATTATTGGTTACTTGGATATTAATGCTGCTGTACCAGAATACAGATGACAAGGCTTATATCGGTCTACATAAAGCCTTCGGTATCAGTATATTGTGTTGGATGATAGCGCGAGTAATCAATCGTGTGTTTACTAAAGCGCCGCCCGCTCCGCCGATGCCAAAATGGCAACGGGTCATATCGAAATTGTCTCATTTTGGCTTGTATGCATTACTTATTGCTATGCCAATGGCGGGATTATTAATGACCGTTTATGGGGGTAGGCCAGTTGATATATTTGGTTTGTTTCAAATTCCGGTTTTTGTGACCCCTGATCGTAGTGCGGCACGTTTTTATAATGACGTACATACTGATATTATCTGGCCGATGATTATAGCCTTTACTTTATTGCACATCAGCGCGGCCTTATATCATCAGTTTATCTTAAAAGATAAGCTAATCAATCGGATGAAGTAATGGTTTAGCCGTAACAAATTGAATAAAAAAAACCTCAGTACGATGCTGAGGTTTTTTTATTTGGATTTCTATGTTATTAAATTGCTAACGCGTCTACCTTATAACACGTAGATACTCAAAAATTTTATTTCTTGTGCTCAGGTAAGCTGATATTCATCTCAAGCACATCAAGGGTATCTTCATGACGATGATTAATGTTCACATCGTCAATCTGTACACCATTAACATATTTATTGACCACTTCAAGTATTTCGCGTTTCATCTTCTCAATACGGTCGGCAGTCAGACGATTATTCAGGCGATTTTCACTCGCAACAATAACTTTTAAACGCTCAGTCGCCATATTGGCACTACCAGAGACATTATTATCATCTGAACCAAACAAATTACTCCAAAATCCTTTTTTCTTATTCATTATTGACCTCCAAACCAGCGCTGTAGTAGACTCTTTTTCTTCACATCAATATGACGTAATGGACGTTCTTCCCCTAAAAAGCGGGCGACGATATCGTCATAGCATTGACCAGCAACAGAGTCAGTATAGTGAATGACTGGCTCACCGTGGTTAGATGCTTCAAGTACAGAATGACTTTCAGGGATGACCCCTAATAACGGCACCTTTAGGATATCATTAGAGATGGTTTCAATACTCATCATTTCACTGGCTGCAGCACGTTCCGCATTATAGCGAGTAATAATTAAATGCTCACGGATAGAGCCTTGGTCTTCTTCAACCTTTTTAGTTCGGCTTTGCAAAATACCGATGATACGATCTGAGTCACGTACTGAAGATATCTCAGGATTGGTGACAATAATTGCCTCATCTGCATGATACATAGCTAGCTGAGCGCCACGCTCAATACCCGCTGGCGAATCGCAAATAATATAGTCGAATTGCTTGGACAGCTCAGCCATAATCTCTGCCACACCTTCGTCTGTGAGCGCGTCTTTATCACGCGTTTGACTGGCAGGTAGGATATATAAGTTCTCTAACCGTTTGTCTTTGACGAGTGCTTGCGACAGACGAGCATTACCACTGATGACATCAACAAAGTCATAAACGATACGGTTCTCACAGCCCATAATCAAGTCTAGATTACGGAGGCCCACATCAAAATCGATGACCACTGTCTTATAGCCACGTAATGCCAAACCGGCAGCAAAAGAGGCGCTGGTCGTGGTTTTACCCACACCGCCTTTGCCTGAAGTGATTACAACAATCTTTGCCACAATGGCACACTCCTATGAATCAATGGGATGTCTAATAGCTAAAATAGCGCATTTACTTTTAATATATGTGCTACGTGCGAGCGTAAGCCTAGCATAAATAAACAAAAACTTATAGCAAGTCCGTATGAAAGGACAGAAACCTACAAAATAAGTGCTACCTTGTTGCTACATTACAGCAGCGCCTACTAATAGTCTAGATAGTGGCTGAATTAAAGATTTATGGTAGCGCAATTTTGTTAAATAAACTTACTCTAGTGCTCAACCTTTTTTAACCTATTACAGTATTGAGTAACGGCTCAACCAAATATTAACTGCACGCTTTGGACAATTGCTTTGTTGATTAACCAACAGTCAATTAACAAAGCAAGTATCAAAAGCAATAAAGATATAGTCCCTATAGCTTATCCAAGCACTAGATTATACAAACACTCAGGCATTATCCATAATGGTAAATACTAAGCCTTGACCTTCTACAAAGCGTACTTGTACCGGTTTATCAATTACATTCTCAGGTAAATTATCTCGTAAGCAATAAGTGCCAGCAACCGACACCAACGAGGGATTAAAGACTTGACAGAAAATACGCGCATCTCGATCACCTGTAGCTCCTGCGACTAAGCGCCCTTGTGCACGGCCATATACGTGTAAGCTATTATCGGTAATCGCTTCAGCACCACTATTAACGCTATTGGTCAAAATCAAATCACCACCGACATGGTTAAGGGTTTGTCCTGAGCGTAGCATTTGATCATAGATTAGGCTGGTAATATGCTCGGCGCTGAGTAGGGCCTCTGCTGATTGTTTGGTAGCTGTAGTCGATTCAACAGTTTCGTTGTTTGCTGCGGCGCTAATGCTATTATCAGATGGCTTTTCTGCACGGTTATCAACAGCTGCTTGGTTGACGGGGGGTACAGATTTTTTGCTGGGTAAAATGCGCTCAATACGCTTGCCC
The DNA here is from genome assembly GCF_904846605.1 of Psychrobacter sp. 72-O-c. Taxonomy (GTDB): domain Bacteria; phylum Pseudomonadota; class Gammaproteobacteria; order Pseudomonadales; family Moraxellaceae; genus Psychrobacter. Next base: position 27,642 of record NZ_CAJHBI010000015.1, on the reverse strand, counting down.
TCTGCTGGGAATATCGCTAATTGTTGAGCGCGTGCTTGTGTGTCAAGCAGACCGGTAATTACACCGATAGGCTGTAGGCCCCATGACCACAGTAGGTTTACTAAAGCCGCTAAATCTTGTTCAATATCACTATCAATGATGACTGGAATATTGCTGGTCTTATTACTCAGCATACCAGCAAGCTGAGTCTCAATAGCAGACAGATCATCAGTACTCAATTGCAAGCGCGAAAAGGTCAGCATCTTGCCATAAAAAGTCATAGCAGGCGCGGCGGGAGAGAGGGCTTGGTTGTCGGTATCTGAAATCGTCATACTGTTAATCCTCAAGAGATAGTCATATCGCTGCGATCACGGCGCAGTTGTTATTATAGGTAAGTTATCAGCACACTATTAGGCAGCGTTCTTATTGGGGTCAGTGTACTAAGGAAGACTAGGGCTTAACAAGCCCATTAGCCTAGAGAATATAATCCAGCGCCTAATATACTTATAATTATAACTCCTATTATAACTACAATTTATTGGTAGGCATCAATTCATAAAATAGCTAAAAATTAAGCATATCCTGGTGCTTCCATTGTTGGACTTTTATTTGTGCTTCAAATTCTGACAAACTGTCAGCGATGATACGCGCTATTAGGCCATCAAGCGCCGTATTATTGGTATCAATATGAGCAACACCGTGGGCAATCGCAACCATTAAGGCGTCAATACGCTCGGCATCTAAGAGACGCTCATTAAGCGCATGGACGACATTTTCACCAATATTCTGTCCGACATGCTGTAGTTGTGACTCAATCAAGCTACCAGCGATCGGTATTAGACGTAGATAGCGACGCAGCTCGGGGGTGTTGGCCAGCCCGTTTTGGATCGCGTTACCGACTTCGCTCGCTATTAGATTGCCGCCCTCTGAGGTGTCAGTTAGTTTTTGCAGTTGCGGCGCCAGCTCTTTACGTAATAAAGACAGCAGTACTGACTCAATTTCTTTACGATTACGGCCAATGGTTGATTCAATCAATGACTGTTGCATTTCAGGATCGGTGAGCTGTTGCCGATAATTATGAATGGTGGTCAGAATAACGCGATCGGACAGCTCTTCTAAAACTAAGTTAATATAAAACTTAATACGGTTGAGCCACGGCTGCGGTAGAACTTGATAACCCAGCTGATATAGACGCCGACCGATGACTACTGCTCGAAACAACCGTAATGCACGTAGCTGCGGAAAACAGCCCAGCACTTCATACCAATGCACAAAGGGAAAGAAGAACCAGCGATAATAGACTTGCTCTTTAATGGCAATAGCCCAGCGTAATATTAGCTCACCAATCAAGAATAGGGTAAAAAACCCACCAGCCGTACGTAATGGATCGTGTAAGGTGCTTTGATACCAGCTCAGTCCATCGCTGAGCGCCAGCCACCCTGCGACATTGCTACTGAAGTTACTCATCAAAATAGCATCAACACTGATCAGTAATAAATCAATACTGATAGCGATAATCATCACAATATCATAGGTGAGCTTTAGACGGTTTGGCTTTGGACGCATGGGACGCTGAGGTTGTTGCGACCGAGTATCTAGAGGATTTGTAGACTGGTTGGGCAATGGCTTTGAGTTTGTAGGCGGGTTAGCAGCAGGAGAGGCGGACACAGTCATACCTTATATATATAGTGAGTGGCTATTAAGTAAACGGTAAGCTTTAATATTCACTAACATTATCAATGAATAATACCTAAAAACAACCCGTCAGCCATTATAATCGGACATTATAAATAAAAACAGCACAAGGCGATATTATCACCATTTTGACTTAATGCCATAGCAGTCACTACTATCATCTAACTCTTTATCTTAATCCGTCAATCAAGCGATTTTTGGCCTTAGGGTCGTATTATCATAAGGTATTAGACGGCATCAAATTCGGCAAGCATTTCAGTAATCAGCTGATCTTTTTGATGCCATACTTGCTCCACCCATTCGAACATTTGCGCCTTGATAGCCTCATCACTCTCGTAACCGCCATTTTGAATAGCAGTAAATAAAGCGTCTGGCATCTTGATATGTCGAACATCAACGCTCAAGCGCTTAATATTGCCTTTCCATAAATCACTATAAGTCGGTATGCCATCAGGATAGACAATAGTCATGTCTAAGATAGCATCGACTTCCTCGCCTAAGGCACTAATGGCTAGGGCCAATCCACCAGCGCGTGGCTTGAGCAAATGCTGATAAGGCGATTGCTGCTTATCGCGTTTGGCTGGCGTAAAACGCGTACCTTCCAAATAATTGAGGAGGGTAAAAGGCTTGTTTTTTAGTAGGGCGCAGGCGCGTTTTGCCTCTTCGATATCTTTGCCTTGCAGCGCAGGGTTTTTAGCGATTGCGTCTTTAGAATGCCGACGCATCATTGGAAAGTCTAAAAAATAAAAGGCTTGTCCTATTACAGGAATATAGATCAGCTCAAATTTGGTAAAAAATCGTGTCAATGGCAAACGTTTTTCACTGATATATTGCACGATACTGGTATCTACCCACGACTGATGATTACTGATAAGTAAGTATTTACCCTGGGTATCCACATCCTCAGGTAGGCTGATGCGCCAGTCTTTGTGTGGCAAAATATTATCAATTAAGGCGTTATTGCTGTTGATCCAAGCATTGGTAACTTGGATCACCGTCTTATCGGCAATAGCCGCGCCTGTAATCATTTTGGTTGCACCCATTAGCCATATGGGTAGACCTGCGGCGAGACTGGTGGCAGTGATAGCACTAGTAGCCGTGACCAGAGAAACCGCTTTGCCCACTTTAGGCGCGCGGTCATGTAATTTCTGTATGGCAGATGTCAATTTCATGTTCAATCCTTGAGTTTCGATATTATTAGTTTCGATATTATTAGTTTCTAAGTTATCTTTTTTTGGGATAGCTATTTTTATAGCGATAGTAGTTAGTAGTAGCGCAATAGGCATACCATTTAACTACGACTAGGGCATGATTTTAGCAGAAATCAATAACAGTGTACGAGTGTTAACGTGACTATCAGTGTATCCATCTCCAGCGTATCTATTTTATTTTTTATTAACAATAGTGTACCTTAAGCGAAGTACTATAATATCTACTTTGTTTCATATAAAAATTCTATGAAACATAAAAGGGGTCGCTGTTACCTATCGCAAAACTGAGCGCAAAGCATCATGCACTTCCTATACATAGATGTGACAAAATATTACACATAGTTAGGTTGCTCTTGACATAATAATGGTGAGTATTAGTGACACCTTATAAAATATTAGTCAATAAGATCTAATCGATAAGTTTCACAAAAAACGTAAAATCTAAAAGCATACTTTGTTTATAATTTTTAACTTCAGAGGAAAACATCATGCGTAACCAATTAATGATTGTAGCAGTAGCATCAGGTCTAGCACTGAGCGGTTGTACTACTGATCCCAACACTGGACAGCAACGTTTGAACAAAACAGCCATTGGTACTTTAGCTGGCGCTGCTGGTGGCGCTGTTATCTCAAAAGCAACTGGCGGGGATAAAACTGGTCGTGACGCCGCTATTGGCGCAGCACTAGGTGCTGGTGTTGGTTATTACATGGAGCGTCAGGCTAAGCAGCTTGAGCAACAAATGGCTGGCAGTGGTGTCACTGTTACCCCGAATGCTAATGGTAACATTGATTTAGTTATGCCAGCCAATATTACGTTCTCGTTTGATGATGCAACATTAAGCTCAGGTTTCAAGCCAACACTTGATAAATTGGCAGCGACTATGAGCGAGTACAATCAAAACTCAATCACTATTGCTGGTCATACTGATAGCAAAGGTTCAGCGTCTTATAACCAAGGTCTATCACGTGATCGTGCTTATGCTGTCGCAAACTACTTAAGCGCTCGCGGTGTACCATCTAGCCGTATTAATGTAGTGGCCTATGGTGAATCACGTCCAGTCGCTGACAACAACACTGATTATGGTCGTCAGCAAAACCGTCGTGTTGAGTTAACTATTAATGCGCCCAACAGCGTTCGTTAATTAACGAAAAAACAGTACTATAAAATTATAAATATTAAGAGGGTCGGCGATAAGCTGGCCTTTTTTTTATGGTTTTATGAAAGTGGTAATAAGCAAAATAATAGCAAAGTGAAAACATAGAGCAATTCAGCTAGTACTAATAATAAATCAGATTAAATACTTAGTAATTTAATAGAAGAGAGTTAATCTATCTATTGATAATAGTTATCAATACCATTATAATTTGCATCGGCCTAAATATTATATAGCTATTGACTGCTTTTTTGCTCTTTTTTGTTCGATAATTCCTCTGAGGACGCGTATGACTATTAACACCGTGACGAGCCGCAAGATTCTACCTACCACTTTAGCTGCTGCACTTGCAGGATTATTAATGGTTACGGGTTGTACCAAGCAGACTAATGACGATACCGCCGCCGCCGATAAGCAAACAGCCGTTCAAACTGACAAAGCTGGCGATAGTGTGCAAAAGTCAACTGCTGAACAGGCGAGTATCGATAGATTGGTTTTAAGCCATATAGACATCGTACACGCCGCTTATAAAGACTCACTAGATACCGCTAAGCTGTTACAAACGGCGGTTAATACTTATGTAGATACGCCCACACAAGCGAACCTTGATGCGGCAAAAGCGGCTTATAAAACAGCGCGACAGCCGTATTCGCAAACTGAAACTTTTCGTTTCGATGAAGGTTTTGTCACCGCTGATGACAAACGTGCTATTAGCAGTATTGATGCTTGGGAAGCACAGGTGAATGCATGGCCACTTGACGAGGCATTAATCGATTACGTCGATGACAGCTACGCTGGCGAGTACAATAGCAAAGATAATATTATCAATAGTGATAGCATCACCGTTAGTAGCTCAAAGCAAGATACCAAAACCATTACTCCTGATCTGTTGGCAGAAATGAATGAAATCGGTGGCAGCGAATCCAATGTCACTACAGGTTATCATGCCATTGAGTTTTTATTATGGGGTCAAGACACCAATGGCGTTGCTGAAGGCGCTGGTAATCGTCCAGTCAGCGACTATATGACTGACTCTACCGATGAGGTCGGTCAATGTACCAGCGGTGAGACCGTAAATACAGATGCCAGCGTTTGTAATCGTCGCGGTCAGTATCTAAAAGCAGTTACCCAATTGTTGGTTGATGATTTAGCCGCGATGGAAGCTGAGTGGCAGCCTGAAAGTAAAAACACCTTGCGTAGCGATATGTTGGCGCGTAAAGATAATAACGGCCTGCGCCAAATCATGTATCAAATGGGTAGTTTAGCATTAGGAGAGTTGGCTTCTCAGCGTATGCAGGTCGCCTTTGTTACAGGTTCAACAGAAGATGAGCATGAGTGCTTTAGTGATTTGACACATTTAAGTTATGCTAATAATGCTCTTGGTATTCAAAACGTCTTTAATGGCAGCTATAAAACGGTCGCTGGTGAATCAGTTGGCGGCTATGGTATCAAGAATTATTTGATAGATACTGACCATAAAGATGCTGCCGACAAGCTTACCGCGGACTTTAAAAAAGTAGAAGATGCTTTTAATGTAATCGTAGCCAAAGGCGAAAAAGAAAATATCAAGGTCGATCAAATGATCGCTACCGTCGGACAAGTGAGTAAGCAAGGTATCTCTGCTGAAGAACAAAATATTCGTCGTGGCTGGATCGAGAACGGCATCACTAGCTTGAAGATGCTGACTTCTGGGATTGAGAATGCGGCAAAAGCGGTCGGCATTGACAATCTAGATGCTGATGCTGGCTAACAGTCTTAAGCTGGTCTTTATTATTTAGCGACTGTTTGTTATTTAACGACTGTTTGTTGTCTAGCGACTATTTGTTATCTAACAACTACAGGCTTGGCGGTATAAGATCGGTTCTATAGTCTTAGTCTGTACTAAATTTGAATGCCTTTTGAATGGCTAATGAGTCACATCAGTCTAATGAGAATGATTTTTATGTCAGTAAAACTTAGGTATAATATGCACGTTGTCAATAATGGTTGGCAGCGTGTTTTTTATACCATATTAAAATAGCCTGATAGCTCAGGGCATAGACAGTTCCGATACATAGACAGTTCTGATATATCGACTAAAAGTGAAAAACTTTATAGCATGCGATTTTAATAGTTCTATATTAGAGCTAAGGTAATTCTTTATGAACACCATGAAAGCTATGAACGCCACAAAAGCGATACTAGCTGTTTCTTTTTATCCCTTTTCAGCACTACGTATGGCGCCATCCAAGCTTGCGCTAAGCGTGCTATGTGCGTTATCCGTAAGTGCCTGTCAACCGTCAGATAGTGTGACTGATACCAAACAAATTCAAGCAACATCAGCTGAGCGCACGCAAACCATTGAAGCACTGGCTGGCGTACCGATGCAACAGCTAGCTACCTTTGATCCGCAAGAGATTAAGCAGGGCGGCGATACCGGCGTTACCGTTACCAGCGCTGAGAGTTACTCTAAACCGTCCTCAAATCTGACTGCCTCGCGAAAGGGAGATTTCTTTATTGGCAATGCCTTCTTTAGCCAACCGTGGGTGTTGGCCCCTGCCAGCACTGATAGCCGTGATGGACTCGGGGGGCTATTTAACGTTGCGGCTTGTCAGTCTTGTCATGTGAAAGACGGACGTGGTCATGCTCCAATGACTACTGAAGATGATGCGGATAGTTTATTGGTCCGTCTTGCTATGCCAGCGACTACCGATGAGCAGCAGCAACAGTTGCAGAACTCTCTGATAGAAAAAGTCGCCCATCCAGTCTATGGTGGTCAATTGCAAGATCGTGGCATTCAGGGCGTACCAGCGGAAGCGCGTATTGTAGTGCAGTGGACAGATAAGCCGGTCACTTTTGCAGATGGTCATATCGAGACTTTGCGCGCCCCGACTTTTAACTTGACCAAACCTGGCTATGGCGCCTTTGATGATGAGCTGATGGTGTCACCGCGCATTGCACTACCGATGATTGGACTTGGTTTACTGGAGCAAATTCCTGATGAAGATATCAAAAAACAGGCCGTCAGTAACAATAAAAATGCAAACAGCATCCGCGGTAAGTTTAACTGGGTCATGGACCCACAAACAGGCAAGCACGCATTGGGCCGTTTTGGCTGGAAAGCGGGCCAAACGAAGCTGATTACTCAAAACCAAAGCGCCTTTAGTGAAGACATGGGTCTGACCTCAAATATTCGGCCTCATGAATCTTGTATGCCTGCGCAAACCGCTTGTCTTAATGCGACCACTGGAGCCGATGAACAAGGCAACGGTAAGCCACCTGTTGAAGTGAATGATGAAATCGCTAAGTTTGTAGAGTTTTATACTCGTAATTTAGCAGTTCCAAATCGACGTGATGCTGATGATGCAATGGTATTAGCCGGTAAAAAGCGTTTTTATGATATGGGTTGCCAAAGTTGCCATACCCCAAGATATCAGCTGCCAAAGACTAACGACGATAATCTTGAGCAGCACGGACAAGTGATTTATCCTTATACTGATTTGCTGCTACATGATATGGGCGATGATTTAGCGGATCGTACTATCGCGGGCAAGCTACCGCCAAAAGACGCACAAGTGGAATTTTTAGCCAACTCTTATGAATGGCGTACGCCAGCACTATGGGGGATTGGCTTGGCGCAAACCGTTGATCCTCAAGCTACCTTTTTGCATGATGGACGCGCTCGTACTTTGATGGAAGCAGTATTGTGGCATGGTGGGGAAGCCGCTAAGCAGCAACAAAAAGTGCTAAAACTGGATAAGCAAGGTCGGACTGAACTCAATGCCTTTTTAAAATCATTGTAATAGCGAGACAGACTTACTCTTAAGACAGATTCATGATTAATCGATAAATATATCGTCAAATACATTAATGAGATTGGCCGCCTCATTTACTAATTGATACAAACATTGAGACAATACCGAGAAATTTATGAAAAAGAACCACGCTTTAGCTATGGTGTTATCTGCACTGAGTGCTGGTCTATTGATCAGCTGCGTTAAACCTGCTGATGACAATAAAGCGGCTGATAATGACAGCCAAACGGTTGCGCAAGAGTCTACAGCGACCAAGGTCAGTAACAATGCAGCCGCTAATGAAAGCAATAATAGTGAGCAAAATATTGTTATCACTCCGGTAGACATTAGCGCTGATACTGAAAAAAAATATCTGACTCACGTTGCCGATACTATGATCATTCCAGCTTATGCGGACGCAGCGAAACAAAGTGAAGTGTTACATGATTTAGCACAAAAACACTGTCAGAAAGCGCCCGTTAGCGGTGATGAGTTACAAGCATTACGCGATCAGTGGTTAGTTTTAGCCCAAGCATGGGCCAGCGCAGAGATGATTGATTTTGGTCCAGCGACCGCCAGCATGAGCAATCTATATATTAACTACTATCCAGACGAGCGCGGCTTGGTGCATAGCGGTGTCGCTGAGCTCATCGCTGCCAATCCCACATTGACGCCTAAGCAACTGGCCAACGAAAGCGCTATCGTTCAAGGTGTACCCGGCTTAGAAGAAGCGTTATATGCTAATGATAGTCTAGACGCTGGTCAATGTGCCTATGTTATTAGCGCCAGTAGCGCACTAAGCACACGCCTAAAAGATATTGAAAGTAATTGGCAAGAGAATGCGACAGATTTATTGGTTATCAATCAAACCGCAGATAGCGATAAAGGCTTGAATCAATGGTTTAATTCCCTGCTGTCATCGATTGAGAATATGAAAAATATTGCGATAGATCAGCCGCTAGGTCTGACTGCCAAAGCGAAAGGTCATCTGCCAGCAACAACTGCTGGACAAAGTCGCGCCATTATCAATGCTAAATTAGCCACCTTAAATAGAGCACTTACTGATCCGGTACTAACGGCCATGCTTAGTAGTAATAACGAGAGTGAACTGGGTAATAATCTATCGACTGCACTTGCTGAAACGACAACCTTGCTAGCACAGATGCCGGAAGATTTAGTAACCGCAGACAAGGAAGCACAGCAAGCGTTGTATGATCATCTAACGACCGTCACGCGGCTAATTAAGCGTCAATTGATTCCGACATTAGGCGTTCGTGTGGGCTTCAATAGCACAGATGGTGACTAAACGGCTGGTACTGAATGACCGAAATCGAATGATGACTATTAAGTGATCGACAAGCAGACAAAAGCTATAGCAACTAAAGGTCTTAATACCATGGATAAGTGCACTACGCATAAGCGTACTACATATGAGCTGCTGACCGCTTCAGCGTCAACTGCGCTTGGCACCACTTTAGGAACCTTGATAGGCACAGCGGCTTTAGTTGGGCTACATCATCGCTATCGTAAGCAGCAGCAACCAGATGCGCGTTTGCAAGATTATTTGACTGGGTTGAATCAAGCGCATTCTGATATTAATGCACAGCTGAATGATTTATCGCGTTCTGAGAATCTTGACCGCTTAAAGTATGTTTGTCAGCAAGCTGTACAGGCTTATCAAAGCTATCCGAATGGCAGCTATTCTAATAAAAGTTATCCTAACTATTATAAGGATAAAAATGATGCTGATGAGGCTACAGCTAAGCTGTTAGCAATACATACTACCACCGTGTTGACACGTCCAGTATGTTGGGTCAGCGGGGTAGCGTCCATGCCGCAAGCGGCTGCGACTACAGATGGTAATGGTAGCGATAATAATTTTGGTGTAGTGGGGATTGATGCCGATCGCCAGATTGTTTGGCAGACGACTATGCCAGAGCGCGTTCATGATATTGTCGTGCAGCCCGATGTTAATAATACTGGTAATCAGGTCAGTGATAGCAATAATAAAACCACACGCCGCGATGTAGTGGTCATGGGTCGACGTCCAAGTGAAGGGTTTTGGGTATTAGATACGGCTACAGGACAAGTAAAGCATGCTATTAAATCAGCTACTGATAGACATTTTTATGGTCATGCCTGCTATAGCCTAGACGGTCAATTACTCTATGTGACTGAAAATGATACCGTAAGTTTAGCAGGTAAAATTGGTATCTATGATGTCAGTTGTGACTACCAAAAAGTCGCTGAATTTGGCTCGCATGGTATTGGGCCACATGAGCTTATTATGCATCCCGATGGTGAGACATTAATTATTGCTAATGGTGGTATTAAGACTGAACGAGCCTCACGCGAGGAGCTGAACTTAGATACTATGCATCCATCATTGGTTTATATTAATCGTCAAGATGGCCAGCTTGTTGAACAAATTTTTCCTGAGCACAATCAAATGAGCGTGCGTCATTTAGCCGTCCATAGTGACGGAACAGTGATGATTGGAATCCAATTTCAAGGCGAGAAGCATATCAATGTCCCTTTAGTACTGACCCATAATCGTGGTGATATCGACTTTAGTCCTTTAATCATGCCAGACAATCAATGGCAACGCTTTCATCAGTATATTGCCAGTGTCGTCGTTGATAGCCAACACAACTTATTGTGTGTGACCACACCCTTTGGGGGCTGTGCGGCAGTCTATGACTTGAATACTCGCAAATTGATTAGCGATGTGAGTTTGCCGGATTGTGCAGGGGCATCTGTGTTACGCAGTAGTGAGAGTTATAATACTCAAGCCAATTACAATAAAGCCAATCACAATAAAAATAGTGATCCTAAAAATAAAGACCTTAACTTTGACAACATTGAAACTGGTAAAAATACAGATAGTGGTAAGCAAGCTGGTTTTATTATTAGTGATGGTCTAGGTCAATTGACTACTTTGCAAGTGTCTGGCTTAAAAGGAACTGGGTTAAAGACAACTGCTTTAGATAGCGAAAAACAGTCGAACCAGCGTGTGACCAAAGACAGCAAGTTACATATAATGTCCTTTGACAATCACTTACAAGCTTTATAGTGAGAGCGTAATGATAAAGGTAGCGAATAATCTATGGAACCCTTGAGCCTGCCACAAAAGTATGTTCATCCCTTATTAGAAAGTGCCGTGCAATGTCTTGCTCAAGCCGGCATCACCTTACAAATTACTCCAAAGCATGTCAAAAATATCAACTTTCGCCTCAAACCTTATCAATTAAGGGTGTCAGTACCGCTAAGGATCACCGCCGCTCAAGTCGCACAAGCCGTGACGACGCGAGTACCACGGGTGTTAGCCAATCATCCGCAAATATTGGCGCAGTACGAGCGCAAACAAAACCCTTCACCTAAATCTCCAGATACTGACAGCTCTGTTTTATTATGGGGTGTACCACAAACCTTTACCTTAAGTCAGGCTGACAAAGTTGCCTATTATCGGCAGCAATTATCTATCGTTATGCCTGAGCTATTTGATAAGTGGCAACCGATTGTTGGTGCTGAAGCTCGCGAAATACGGATCAAAAAAATGCACACGCGCTGGGGCAGTTGTAATACGCGCGCTCGCCGTATATGGCTGTCCGTTCACCTTCCTGCCTATCCTATAGAATGCACAGAATATGTGATTGTCCATGAGTTATGTCATCTACATCATGCCAACCATAGCCGCGCATTTTGGCAAACAGTAGCGACGGCGATGCCAGAATATAAGCAATGGCACGATATGCTGGCAGGAAAATCAGGAGTAATCGATAACACGGCCTAGACTGAGTTTAATTTTCAAGTTAATAGAGAAAGGCTATCACGTATTAAATTAATTATACTGATACGTAACGTCTCGAAATACTGATATGATAGATAATTTATAAATATTGCTAGGCGTAACGTTTAAATGACCTAGTCGCATATAAAGGAAGGGTAACGTATGGACAGCGTTAATCAAGCGGAATTTTGGCAGCAGCGTTATGAGCAGGATAGTATCAACTGGGACATGGGCGAGATATCACCGCCACTTAAAGCTTATATTGATCAGTTGCCTGAGCCTGCTAAAGATCAGGCAATCCTAGTAGCTGGGGCTGGCAATGCCTATGAGGTTGGCTACTTACATGAGCAAGGATTTACCAACGTTACGTTAGTAGATTTTGCCCCTGCACCGATTAAAGCCTTTGCTAAGCGCTATCCAAGCTTTCCACCTGAGCATTTGATATGCGCAGATTTTTTTGATTTATCACCGAGCCATTATCAGTTTGACTGGGTACTTGAGCAGACTTTTTTTTGTGCGATAGATCCTATACGCCGTGATGACTATGTAAAGCAAATGGCTGCGCTGCTTAAGCCTAAAGGCAAACTGGTTGGGTTGTTATTTGATAAGAATTTTGGGCGCGCCGAGCCCCCATTTGGTGGTAGTGCGGATGAATACCGCCAGCATTTTGCCCCATATTTCGGTATTGAAATAATGGAGCCTTGCTATAATTCGCATCCTGCACGGCAAGGTAGTGAGTTGTTTGTTATGATGCATAACCAACGTCAGCATTAAATAGTGAGCAGTTAGTTATGCTATCTACACCTAAATCACTAATCAGCAGTTTTGGCAGCCTCTTCAAGCGCCTGCTTAAACACATCACCGAGCAGATTCACATCATCAACACGAGCGTAATTTAGACGGGTAACAAAGGCGATATGCCGATGCGGCCCTTTCTCTGCCAAGGGTACGGCCACGGCGTTTTGGTTTTGTAGATGCAGCTGGTCTAAAGCCATCTCCGGTACCAATGTGGTGCCCATATTAGCCAATGCCATTTGAATTAAAGTATTTAAGCTGGCATCAGAAAAGCTTGATTTCATCTGCTCACGATCGAAATGACACACCGATAGCGTTTGATCCGTTAGACAGTGACCTTCACCAAGCAGCATCAGATTAGCAGTCGCTAACTCATCGGAATTGATGGTATCGAGCTTGGCATGGACATCATCTTTAGGGAATACTGCAAAGAAGTCTTCATCCCAAAACTCAAAACTATGTAGCCCATCTACCGCATAAGGTAGAGCAATAATGGCAGTGTCAATATGACCATAACGTACCTGTTCGAGCAAGCGCTCCGTTTGCTGCTCAACGATGGTCATACGAAATTCTGGATAGTGGGTGCGAAGCGCAGGCAGTACTTTTGGCAGCAGATAAGGCGCAATAGTTGGAATAATACCGACAGTCATCGGGTAAGCAAGCGGCGTCTGATGACTTTGAGCGCGGGTGGTCAAATCATTGATCTCAGAAAAGACTCGTTGCGCCCGGGTCAGAATGTCTTGTCCAATAGGGGTAATCAATACTTGCTTATTATTACGCTCAAAAATCTGCGTATCTAGCTGCTTTTCTAACTCTGCTATCCCTAAACTTAGAGCCGACTGGGAGATATTACAGTCTTCCGCAGCACGTTTAAAATGACGGTGTTTGGCGACGGCTAAGGCAAATTCGAGTTGACGTAAGGTAATCATAAGGGTTCTCTCTTAATTGGCTTTTTATTGATTTTTAATTGGTTTTTAATGTAATTTTGATGGTTATTAATTTTATGTACTTCTCAACTACTAAGGTAGTTTACGAATAGGGATAGGTTGAAAAGTAACAGATAGAATAGTTTAACAAGTTTAATAAAACAAAACATCACATTAAAATCTTTTAACTGGATTAACCATAGAATTCACGTATAGTTTGTCAGGTGGCCCAGTTAGCTAAAGGCTTAATTAAAACGATCAGACAAATAATCACCAATCAATTTAACGATAAAGGAGCCAATCATGGCCGCTATTATTAACCAAGAAATCCCAGAATTCTCAACAGAAGCTTTTGTAAACGGTGAATTCAAAACCATTACTTCAGACGACGTTAAAGGCAAATGGGCAATCTTCATGTTCTATCCACATGACTTCACGTTTGTATGCCCAACAGAACTTGAAGATATGGCCAATCATTATGAAGAGCTACAAGGCTTAGACGTTGAAGTATACGCAGTATCAACTGATACTCATTTCGTGCATAAAGCATGGCATGATTCTTCAGAAGCTATTGGTAAAGTAACTTACCCAATGCTTGGCGACGGTACTGGTAAAATCACTCGTGGCTTTAACATCATGATCGAAGAAGACAACGCAGCCCTTCGTGGTACGTTCCTAGTAGATCCAGATGGTCTTATCAAAGTTGCTGAGATTCATGACTTAGGTATTGGCCGTAGTGCAAAAGACATGCTTCGTAAAGTAAAAGCAGCACAATATGTACGTGAAAACGACGGCGAAGTTTGCCCAGCAGCTTGGGAAGCCGGTCAAGCAACTCTAAAACCAAGTCTTGATCTAGTTGGTAAAATCTAAGCAGTTGCTTAGTAAGTGCAAAGTTTAATATGTAGCAATAAATATATTGAATAATGACTTAAAAAAAGACCCCGTCAGCAATAGTTGATGGGGTCTTTTTATATCTTAAGATGTTTTATATTTTTAACTATTATCTTTCATAAAGTTTGTATATTAAAAATTGCAAATAACGGACGGTTAGGCGCGAGACTGAATTTTATTCTTATCGATTATTTTATAAATCTCGTCTTTAAGCTGTAGTTTCCGCCACTTCATTTTTTCTATTTCTTCATCACGACTGGCATGTTTGACTACGTCCTGTTCGAGCTGATTGATTTGCTGATCGAGCTGAGTATGCTCATCAAAAATACTCACAAAGTGGCTGTCTTTCTGTTTAAGTTCAGCGATAATATCTCTGTTATCTTGCCATGTATTAGTCTTTCTCATGTTGTCATCCTTGTTATTTAGCGCAAGCTTAGGGTAAGTACTTAAGCACTGGCGCGTGGGGGTTAAGACGGTTTATGATTATGAGACTTATTCATTATAAAGCCCTATTGTTATAAGGCTTGCTGTTAGAAGGCTGCTGTTATGAAAATAAAATGATAAAAGCTACCCATCGTAAAAATGAGCTTATCATTAGGAAATAACATTAGGAAATAAGCGATTAAACTTAGGACCTATTCTCGATTGTAGCGAAATAATCATGCTTATACCACGGTTAATATCCACACTTATATTCAAAATACAAAACGATTATTGTTATACGATTGGTTTTATAAAACATAGAATTTGAATTTCTCAGCTTGCTCAAAATGCTGAAACGCCCGATAATAGACGTATTCAAGGTCACCCACACAGTTGTTAAAGCGTTTTGAGATTTATTAACTGCTACTGACTTTTCACACTTATATAATCAGCCTAAGTCTAAAAACAGTGCTGATGTTACATATTCAATAAAAATGAGGAACAATCATGATAGACCAAGGCTTATTAGACGCGGTGAAAAGCTACAGTGAGAAGATGACTCGCCCTATTACCTTTGTATTAGGCAGCGGTGAACATGATAAGCGTGCCGAACTGATTGATTTTTTAACTAAAATCGCAGGCACTACAGATAAGATTAACTTTGATGCGGCAGCCAATGATGACAGCTTACCAAGCCCCATTAGCTTTGCGGTTCGTAGTCATATTGACGGCGCATTAACCGATACGGGTATCGTGTTTAGTGGTATTCCTGGTGGTCATGAATTTACTTCGCTGATTTTGGCAATTCTGCAATCGGGTGGTCATACTTTAAAACTCGACGAGGGTATTCAAAAGCTGGTTAAGCGTTTTAACAAGCCATTACAGTTTCAAACCTATGTATCATTATCTTGCCATAGCTGCCCAGAAGTGGTGCAAGCGCTAAACCAATTTGCGCTATTAAATGATGGTATCAGCAATGAGATGATTGATGGCGCTCTATTCCAAGAGCAAGTAGATGCCAACAATATCCAAGGCGTACCCGCTGTATTCCTAAATGGTAAACCATTCGCTAATGGTATGATTGATACGGCCAAACTAATTGGAAAATTACAAGAGCAGTTTCCTGATTTGTTAGCCGGTGGCAGTGCGGAAGATGCTGAACAGTTAGAGCAACAAGATGTGACTATTATTGGTGCAGGACCTGCAGGGATTGCTGCAGCTATTTATACTGCTCGTAAAGGCTTAAAAGTGACTATGGTCGCTGACCGTATTGGCGGGCAGGTGAAAGATACTCAAGATATTGAAAACTTAATCTCAGTGCCATTGACTACGGGTACTGAATTGACAACAAATTTCGAAAAGCATATGCACGAATACAATATTACTTTAAAACAGCATGTTAGCGTCAAAGAGATTGGTGAGACTGAAGAAGAAAACTATAGTATCCATCTGAGTACTGGTGAAGTATTTGAGAGTCGCAGTATTATCCTAGCGACCGGCGCTCAATGGCGTAAACTTGGTGTACCGGGCGAAGAAGAAAACATCGGTAAAGGCGTGGCCTACTGCCCACACTGTGATGGTCCGTTCTTTAAAGGTAAGGACGTGTCAGTCATTGGTGGCGGTAACTCAGGTATTGAGGCAGCAATCGACTTATCCGGTATCGTCAAACATGTCACAGTGTTTGAATTTGCTGACAATTTAAAAGCCGACCAAATATTGATTAATAAAGCCAAAGAAAAAGGCAATATCGATATCATTACCAGTGCAGCGACTAAAGAGATCAAAGCGACTGATGATAAAGTAAGCTCGATCGTTTATGAAGATCGTAATTCGGGCGAGACCAAAGAGTTGGACTTGGCAGCAGTATTTATTCAGATTGGCTTAATACCTAATACTAACTTTGTCAAAGGCTTCGTTGATATGAACCGCTTTGGTGAGATTGAGATTGATGAGCGCTGTCATACCGATCGCAAAGGTATCTTTGCTTGTGGTGACGTGACTACGGTTCCCTTTAAGCAGATTAACATTGCTATGGGCGAAGGTAGTAAGGCAGCATTATCAGCGTTTGAATACTTGGTTATGCAGTAAGCCTAAACCAATTTGACTCATTAAATCGTCTTATCTTTAACAAAAAATATTTAATAAAAAAAGCCACCTCATTTTTTGAGGTGGCTTTTTTATATTCCCTATAATCAGTTCTTATTCCTAATTAGAAAAATAATGGGGAGCGTAATAACATACATCAACACGCCATATAAAGCAGCGGGCAGGGCAATGGCTGGCAAAGTACTTACTCCCATAATAATAGGAGCTAAGGTAATAGCAGTAGTGCTGTTTTGAACGCTGGTCTCTATTGAGATTGTTTTGGTATCAAACCAGCTAAGATTAAACACTTTAGAAACCAGCATGCTTAAAGCAAATAAGATTACAATGATAAAGATAAGCTCTAGCCCAATTTGGGTGAACTGTGATTGTAGCAACTGCCAGTTAGAAGCAATGGCGGCAAAAACGATTAATACAAAAAAGATACTGGCCAAGCCATTAAGAATACCGCTCCTACGTACTATAAAATCGGTAAACTTATAGCGAGCGAGCATACCAAGGGTAACGGGCAAAGCCGTCAATAAAAACATCACTACGCCGATTTTTACGGCACTAATAGAGCCCGCTTGGTCTTGCATAAAGTGGTTAAAAGCTAGAGTGATCAAGATGGGTAAAGTAACAACTGATAATAGACTAACCACGCCAGTAAGCGCCACTGAGAGCGCCACATTGCCCTTGGCATAATAGGTCAGCATATTACTAGTCACGCCGCCCGGGCAAAAACTAATCAGCATGATACCAAAGGCAATGGCTGGTGGTGGAGCCGTCGCCAACACTACTGCTAAAGCAACCAAAGGCACGAAAATGACTTGGTTCACTAAGCCTATAAAGAATGCTTTGGGATAATTGGCGATAACCTTGAAATCACTGGGTTTTAGCCCTGCCCCCAAGGTAAACATAATATAGGCAAGTGCTAGAGGAAGTAAAGCTAGCGCAGTATTATTCATAAAACATTCCTTGTAAAATTGAAAGTCATATTTGAATAATTTTTCAAATAGCTCACATTCCTTGTGGCGATATAATTTTTAAATACAACTTAATATCTAATCCTAGATGCTATAAAAGCCCACACGTTTATATGGGCTCAATTATCTAATTATTTAAGACAGCTAATTTATCAGTCGTCAAGCAAATCCATGTTCTTTGCCGCTTCATAGATACCCGTTGAGCGATTGCCAGTACGGCAATATATCAATACTGGCTGCTCAGCTTGGTTAAAAAAGTCAGCAAACTCTTCTACGTGAGTTTGGTTTAGCTCATTGCCCGCAAAAGACACTTCTTTATAAGCAAGGCCTGCCTTTTCAGCCGCCGCCGCAATCTCAGCGCTGGTCGGTTGGCCAGCTTCTTCGCCATCGGGACGGTTGTTGATGATAGTTTTAAAACCATTTTCGGCAATCATAGGAACTTGGTCAGGGGTAATTTGTCCGGTAATACTGATTTCGTGGCTCATACGAGCTCCTTTTTTAGAGTTATTCATTTAAAGTGAGTAGTATTAAATTGAGTGTTATTAACTTTAGTGTTATTAACTATCAAACCTATCGTTTGCGTAAAGTAGTTAGTACAATTAACGCCAACTTTGATGATGCCCAAGCCTAGGCTGATTGAGCTTATTTTTAAAGACAGGGTATGTAAGTAGAACGCGGTTCATCATATTTTTATAGAAGAATCATTTTATAGTAGACCTTGCATCAAGGCACTTTGATAAAGCAATTTAGCACGTGCACCTGTACCGCAAAACATCAATATAGGTTTGGGTATCGCATGATAATAGGCTGCAAACTGCTCAACGGTGACAAGGCTTAAGTGCTCATCATCAAAAGGTAAGTGATGATAAGCCAAATTTGCTTGCTCAGTGGCAGTAGCTAGCTCATTGCTGCTAGGCTGAGTCACCGTTTCGTCATCTGGGCGTACATTTATCACTGAGCGATAGCCAAGCTCAGCAAGCTTAGTGCACTGTATGGGATAAATTTGCTTATAAATCGTTAGATTATCGGTCATAAATAATGTCGGTTACTTTCGTTAAAGAACTTAAAGGGTACAAGTTGTATTGGGGTTGTACGAGTATAGTCAAGTTCATATTTATCGTAGCATATTTATCATGGCGTACTCATCATGATAGCCGTTAGCGCAACCACAGTCTATCATAACGGTATTTTGTGACAGACAGCAATAGCCAGTGACAGTTTAAGGTAAAAGCCAACCGTCTATAATACAAGCTAGCTGTCTTTTAAAGCTTCGACTGCTTCGATAGTGCTTAAAAAAACCTGCCCTGACAGCTCAGTAATCAGTGGGGTGTACTCAATGATATCCATTACTGGCCCTTTAACAAAACTAAGGTTTAATTGCTTATCTTGAATAGCAAGCTCTTGGTTAAGGGTGATCAGCATCTCTTGTGCGGTTAAATCAATATGATTGACCGCTGACATAATTAGGATGATTTTACGAGCCTCTGGATATTGCTGAGTGGCTTGTAATACACGGCGATGGACGGACTCGCTATTGCCAAAGAATAAACTCTCATCGATACGTAACATCAATAAATTATGAAAGGTCACCACATCATGACGATTGATATTGCGAAAATGTCCTGTACCTGCCAGTTGTCCAACGATAGCTACGTGCGGCTGACTGGATTGCCAAATTAAACTAGCAAATGACACCATCAAGCCAATAATCAGCCCTGTATTAAGCCCAAATATAAGGACCCCAGCGAACGCTGCTATAAAGCTGGCAGCATCTAAGCGGTCACGCTGCCAAGCAGATTTTAAGGTCGCGATATCTATCAGCCCAATAATAGAAGCCATGATAGTCGCGCCCAAAATAGCATAGGGTAGTGGGGCAAGGGCATTGCCAAATGCTATCAAGGCGATGACCATTACCAACACGGTTACTAGACTGGCAAGTGGGGTCTTTGCCCCTGAATCGGCATTGATAGCGGTACGCGAAAATCCACCAGCGACCGTAAAGCTTTGAAATAATCCACCGGCAAGGTTAGCTAGTCCTAGTCCTGTCAGTTCACGGTTGGCATCAAAGGTCTCCCCGCGTAGGCGGGCATAGGTGCTAGCGACTGAGCTGCTTGAAACAAAAATAATCAACGCCATCAGACCGGCGGTAGGCAGCAAGTTTAACGCTTCACTGAAGTCTGGCACATAGGGCAGCGTTAAGCTTGGTAGCCCTTGAGGAATGCTACCGATAGTCGCTACCCCATATGCTGTCCAATGCAAGCTCATACTAAGGACAATCGCAATCCCAAGTAGGATAAGTGGAAATAGTCTTTCTGCCCATTTGGCGTATGACGGCGACAGCCAAGATTGCCATACCCATCTGCTGCCGTAGCGGTTCATCACCAACAGGGCAAAAGCGAGCACGCCGATGAGCAATGTCAATGGGTGCCACTGACGTACATACATCTGCATGCTGGATAGATAGCCGATCAAGCTATCTCCTGTTATCGGAATGTTGCTCAGATATTTAAGCTGGCTGACAAAAATCAAGACGGCTGCGCCACTAATAAAGCCTGCTGACACCCCGCGACTGATAAACTGCATAATCCAGCCGAGTTTTAGCCGTCCAGCAATCCATAATAGTGCCCCTACCATCAACGCCAGCAGACTTGCCATCAATACATATTGCTCAGCGCCTTGATCTGCATAAGCATGCAAAGCGCTGGCAGTCATGATGGCAGTAATGGCAACCGGTCCGACCGCTTGCACGTTACTAGAGCCAAGCCAGGCATAAACGATAACGGGTACAATCGCCGCATATAAACCATAAACGGGAGGCAATCCTGCCAATACCGCGTAGCCTAAACTTTGCGGAATGACCAGCACGCCCACTACCAGTCCTGCGACCACATCGGTCGGTAATGAGGTAATCTGGTAGTGACGCAGCCAAGCAGGAATCAGACGAGCGGCGATAGAAGGCATATCAACTTATCATCACATTAAAAAATATTATTACATTAAAAAAGCATCACATTAAAATTCGGGCAAACTCATTATTAGCGCTCAAAGCCATCCGTTTATGCAACATTACTCTGCCTTAGCACAAAAGCGCTGATACAGTAGCTGTAATACGGCTAAAGCGTCGTCACTAGCGATACTATAATAAATCTGTTTACCTTCGCGTCGAGTAGTAACCAGCTGATCCTTACGCAAAATGCCCAGCTGCTGCGATAAGCTCGGCTGTCCGACCCCAACTAGGGTTTCAAGCTCACCAACGCAGTATTCACCTTGGGTCAGCTGGCATAAAAGTATCAGACGGTCAGGATGCGATAGCGATTTTAATAGCTGGCTGGCTTGTAATGATGCGTCTTGCATTTGTTTGGCTAAATCAATCGGAGCAAAATCGGTAGCATCTGAATCTAAGCTATCTGTACTGCTATTTATATTGCTGTCTAGATCGTTATCCGTATGATGAACTAGACGAGTAGATAAAGTCATCGGTGGGGTAGAAGTCGTCAGAGTAGGCTCCTTATAAAGGTATGGGGCTGCGACAGTGGTCGCTTTAGTCGTGGCTTTCTTGGTTACGGTCATTTTAACATCCCACGTAATAGCGTGCTGTGACAATACACCAGTTAAATATCAATAAAAAGAATTAGATTTAAATACATAGTTAATTATCAATCATTTAACCCATTATATCAAGTTATTGTTATTTACATTATATAAATTGATAAAGTGTTAGCTTGCTGTTATATTAATGATGACAGTTAAGAGACATTCGTTAAAAGACAATAGAAAACTAAATATAGATTAGACTCAGTAAGTAGTTAAAAATATAGAGCTAAAATCAAACTATATATTAAGCCAATTATTAAACAGTAGCGAGGCAGCCATGCAAGTACATTCTTTCTTACATAGCGATACAGAGACTTATACCCACGTATTAGCAGACGTAGAGGAGCGGTTATGCGCGGTCATCGATCCCGTATTGCACTTTGATCCCAAGTCAGGCCGTACTGGTACAGATGAAATTGATGAAGTAATTGAGTTTATTCGCAATCAAGGCTGGCAGCTGGTCTACATTATTGAGACTCATGCTCATGCTGACCATCTATCAGCAGCCATCCATCTAAAAGAAACTTTAGGCGGCGAGCTAGTGATGGGGCGGCACATTACTGAAGTACAAAAAATATTCAAGCAAATTTATAACTTTGATACTAGCTTTCGTACCGATGCCAGCCAGTTCGATATTTTAACGGATGAGGGTTACACGCTAGCGCTTGGCTCAATTACCATTACCGCTATGCACGTGCCCGGACATACGCCAGCTGATATGGCTTACATTGCCGCTGATGATGAAAAAACAGCGGTCTTCGTTGGTGATACCTTATTTGCTCCCGATGTGGGTACAGCTCGTTGCGACTTTCCAGGTGGGGATGCTAAAACCTTGTATAGCTCAATCAAAAAACTACTGGCGCTTGCTGACGATACGATTATCTATCTGTGTCACGACTACCCCAGTCAAGGTCGCAAGCATTGTCCAACTACTACTGTAGCTGCGCAAAAACTAGGTAATATTCATGTCAAAGATGGTATCAACGAAGCTGAATTTGTAGAGATGCGTGAGCGCCGTGATGCTACGCTTGATATGCCGCGACTGATTATTCCTTCAGTACAAATCAATATTGATGCCGGTCATCTGCCTAAGCCTGAAGATAATGGTACTCGTTATTTAAAAGTACCCATTAACGTCCTTGGACAATAAATAAGCAAAGTACAATCACTACTCTTGAGAATGTTAGTCTGTGTTGTTATGACATGACTGACTTATCTATTCACTCTGTTCGCATCAAGCGATTGAGATTAAGGAATCAGTTATGAAAATTAATGTCGGAAATACTGAAAGATTATTACGTATTATCGCCGGTATAATCATTATTGGCGTTGGTATTTATTATCAAAGCTGGTGGGGCGTGGTCGGCCTGATTCCTTTATTGACTGGACTATTCCGTTTTTGTCCACTTTATGCGATGTTAGGTATGAACACCTGTAAACGCTAAGCAGCTGGTAATAGCGTCAGTTGATAAAAAAGCTATTGTTGAGCGACATAAGTAATGTAAAAATACTGACTTCGATAAGTAATGCTAATAGGAAATTAGTAGCACGTTGCTATAAGCGACTCTCTTTTATTTTGAATCGACTATAGCAGTCCGAATATGAGGGAAGAGAAGCTACAAAGGTATCATAAAGCTACAGAGGCATTGCATGCTATGCTCGTATTGCCAAGTAACCAATCGCGTGTCATTTACAAGGTTGAGTGCAGCGTCCAATTGCGATAGATGGAGAAAGTAATGAATCCGTACAAGCGCTATGTATTGCCAAAAATGATCGATATTGCTTGTGGCATGGGTAATGTGATGAAAGCACGGTCCAAAATCGTACCCCAAGCAACAGGCGAAGTGCTGGAAATTGGCATCGGCAGCGGTCTCAACTTGCAGTTTTATGACCCAGAGACGGTTTCTTCTATTGTTGGTATCGACCCAGCCGCCGAGATGCAGACCCTCGGGCGCGCGAGAGCTTCCGATATCAGCATCCCCGTTGAGATGATGGCAGTTGATGTTTATGGCATTCATGCCGAGACAGATCGCTTCGACACTATTGTCATGACTTTTACCTTATGCAGTATTAACGATCCGATAGCAGCGCTTCAGGAAATGAAACGTGTGCTCAAGCCTGGAGGTCGGCTGTTATTCTGTGAACACGGCTTAGCACCGGATCTCTCAGTCGAGCGTTGGCAGCACCGATTAACCCCTTTGTGGAAACCCATGGCGGGTGGCTGTCATCTGAACCGTGACATTCCAGCGCTTATCGAAGAAGGTGGTTTCCTCGTCGAGGAGCTGAGCACGGAGTATTTACCCGGGCCACGGCCGATGACTTATGTGTACAGCGGTTGGGCGCAGTAAGCGGTCTAGTTACGGAAGCCGCTTTCTAGCACTTTCTCCAAACACCGGGTAAAGTGCGAACGACTGCGCGGATTGAGCAACAGGGAGTTAATAGCAAGCGTTACTATTTACGAAGCAAACCTATCAAAAAAACAAGATCGTCATCGTTAGTATAGGAGTCATAATATGAATGAAGAGAAGCTACCAGGGTGTCATGTGGTATGTCCACATTGTCAAGCGACCAATCGTGTGCCAGCTACTCGTTTAAGTGCGGCACCCAATTGTGGTAAATGTGGTAAGCCGTTATTAACTGGCAGTCCTCATGAGCTAAATGCGCAAACAGTCAGTAAAGTCATTCAAAAAAATGATGTTTTAACTATTGTGGATTTTTGGGCGAGTTGGTGTCAGCCTTGTCTCATGATGGCACCGGAATTTAAAACAGCTGCTAGTCAACTGCCGCAAGTGGTATTTGCTAAGATACAGACGGATAAATATGAGCAAGCCGCTGCGCCTTATAATATCCGTAGCCTACCGACGATGGTGGCCTTTAGGAATGGTAAGGAAGTTGCTCGTCAGTCGGGCGCGCTACCAAGCAACCAGATTGTACAGTGGGTGCAAAGCTTGAAGTAGTAGCCTTTATCGACCTGAGTATTTTTAAGCTAAGATTAAGTTTTTAGAATGAGTCAAAAAAAGCCAATACGTTTATAGCGTATTGGCTTTTTTAAACTAAAATTTTATGGATAAAACTAGTTTTAAGATCGGCTTACTCACCGTAAATTTTCACACCATTGGCAAAGCTACAACGCTGGATACGTGCCGATTGGATAATGGCATCACGCTCACCATAAAGCCGTGACAACTTAGCATCACGGCTTTTGGTATCGTTGCTTTTACCCACGCCAAAGCTAATATTAGGGGAGATACCCCAGCGGCCTGCCGATACCCCAACGCCCACGCCTGAGGTGGACAAAGTCGACTGCTCATTACGAGTGGCTTCAACGTAGCGATTCACGCGCACGTATTCTTGGCTCAATGCTTGGCAATCATAGTTTTGATAAGTACTTGGTGGCACGTATTGCGGTGTTAAGCTACCTGTAGAGGCGCAACCTGAGAGACCAAATATGCCGGCCGCTGCCAATAACGTTGCTGTAGTAAGAATTTTCATAATGGCTCCGTGAGGCTAAGATATTTCTCTATTGAAAAAACACTTATTGAAAAACAAGGTACTTTCTCAGTTGAAAAAGGCGTGATACGTACTTGAAAAGATGGTGTATTTATTTAAGATAGCAAAAATAAATCAATCACGGTAATAAAAAGCCATTTAAGCGACAAAAACGATGCTAAAGAGTTACTAAATATCAACATGGCCTAGTCTTAGAGTAGAGGTTAGAATAAGTTATCAGGCTTCACAAACGCCAAGATTAAGATACCAACATAAGCGACCGCAGCGATAATAAGGCCAACCTTACTTTCTTCTCGAGTAGCATTGGGACTAAACGCTTTAATGCTAGCGCTAATGGCAGCAATAAGTAATATAATCTTAGCAAACACCCACTGTACCGGTGCATTGGCACCCATCAGTTGCACTAACATCCAAGCACCTGAGAAAATAAGCCATGCATAGACAACATGAGTAGAGATTTTTACCACACGCGGTGCGCGTTTATTAGTGCTTAAGACCAAATAGCTTTGGTATAAAAACAACACAATTACGAGTGCTGCCATCAACATATGCAAGTGTTTCATGAAATGACGTTCCTTTTACCGTTTACTGTTGTAGTCCGTAGACTAGAATATGGTGTTGAGTATACGCAGAAAAAGGCGTGATTGCTGGTTGGATAAGACTTTATAAACATAAGTATAAATTTCTATCTAAACTTAGTGCATCGCTCATTATTATTAGAGAATTTTAACCTGCATTTTGACCCGCACATAATGGACTATCAGGACTCTGTCCTTGCCATTCTTGCGGAGCGTAGGCGTGGATTGCCAAGGCATGCACATTGCCGCCTTGTGAGGTTAGTAGTGCGGTTACCAACTCATAAATCATCTGATGGCGCCCCACTAGGCGCTTACTTGTAAAAGCGTCACTGACGATAGTAAGCTTAAAATGGCTTTCCTTACCTTCAAAATAGCCGGCATGATTCATTGATTCATTAACTAAAGTAAGATGTTGCGGCTGTAAAGCTTGTAGGGCTTTTTCAAGAGCAACAGCAGTCGGAGTAGAATGAGAAGTAGCGTTAGAATGGCTCATGGCGATCCTTATGGGGTAATAACTAGGAAAATAGTTAGGATGATAGCTAATAGTAAGCAAAGAAGTTGTTGGCACCATTGTAGCAGACGTGAACTGACATAGAGAAAACGCTGCGAGACCCATCTAATGCGTGTAAACCAAACAGGGGTTATCGGATTGAAGATTATAGGATTAAAGAATATAAAAAAGCAGAGCGCAACTGATAGGTTACGCTCTGCTTTTTATTGTCTACAGGGCAGCTCTTAACGGCGTGATCTTTGATACAGCGGCATCACTTTAGGCATCAACGATTGCAACTGGGCAATACGGTTGCTACTGGTTGGGTGAGTGCTTAAGAATTGTGGTGGCTCACCTTGGCTGGCGCGTTGCATTTTTTGCCATAAGGTAACGGCAGCTTGTGGATTATATCCAGCACGTGCCATCAGCTCCAGACCCATTTGATCCGCTTCGCTTTCTTGGGTACGGCTGTGTGGACGGCTAATCCCAAAGTCACCGGCTAAGTTTGCTAGATCCGCTTGACCTTGTGTAAGACCGAAGACGCTAGCTGCAACACCGATACCAGTTTGGGTGGCATACTGACGTGAGAGACGTTCGCGCGAGTGTTCGCGCAGCGCGTGTGACATCTCATGACCCATGATAGCAGCGATCTCATCGTCTGTTAGATTTAGACGGTCAATAATGCCGCTGTAAAACATTATCTTACCACCAGGCATAACAAAAGCATTCAGCTCTTTAGAGTTAATAGTATGTACTTCCCATTTCCATTTCGCTGCATCGGGACGATAAACACCGACTTGACCTACTAGCCGATTCGCGACATTCTTAAGGCGATTCAGCTGAGCGCTATTAGTGTCAAGAACACCACGCGCACGCGCTTGTTGGATACTTTTATTGTAACTCTGTGCAGACATGTCTAAGACTTGCTCGCTAGACACCAGAAGCAGCTGTTGGCGATCAACGCCGACCGCACCACTATTAGTAGTACTGGTACAACCGGTAAGGCTTAGCACCGATAACGATGCCGCCATAACCGTAGTAGTAAGCAATTTTTTCATAACAAACATCCTCATTGTAAAAGTAAGATTGAACAAAAATAATCATTTAGATAAAGTAGAAGCTACTGATAAAAAAGGCCAAGCCGTTATTAAAATTTTATTGATTGACTACTGATGCCTATTATTCCTGTTATTTTCTATAATAACTGGCTCTTCAAATACTGGCCCCTCAAATAATAGTCACTTAATAATATAAGCCTGTAAGGAGCCACTATATCAGTGATCGGTTTTTAATCAGTATTGTATCAGGATCAAATTAGCATCAATATCAAAATAGATTATTAGTATAATAATGATAACGAGATAAAACCAGTGCAACAAAAGTAACAATATTACGCATCATTGTAAGTGAGCTTGTGAAGAGTAAGGTCTAGGTAACTCTCATATTAACTATAATACTAACAATTCAGGTAAAACAAGTAGGGATTGTCAAATAGCTTGATAAATTTAGAGTTCTATATTTCTATGACTCAAAATTCATGATTTAAAAAAGCTGTTAGGTAGCGACTAACTGGTTTTAAGAGTTATAGGATCAATAAAATAAGGTTAACCCATATTCTATAGGTACGAAACAGTCGAATATAGTCAGTTCACAATAAAAAAAATACAGCCCATATCATGAAACAGTTTAGGCAGATTATTCTCCATCCAGCCTTGGCGTAGAAATTTAGCTTGTGCCCACTTCTTCTCGATAGGATTTAGATCGG
>NZ_CAJHBI010000014.1 GCF_904846605.1 Psychrobacter sp. 72-O-c | reverse complement strand
GGGTCGTGGTGAGTACTCACCGCACGGATTGGGTCGTCACCAACGATACCACTCAAGCTAATCGTAATGACGTACAACAGGTGTGCGCCATACGCTGGAAGATTGAGCAGTTTCATAGAGAGATTAAACAGTTAACAGGCATAGAGTCTAATCAGTGTCGCAAAGCACGTATTCAACGCAATCATATTTGTTGTTCTATATTGGTTTGGGTATGCTTGACCCGTATTGCTAAGCAAACAAAGAAAACGGTATATCAGTTAAAACATGGCTTACTTGATAACTACCTCTGCGAGCAGTTGCGCTCGCCTGAACTGATAGTTGCGTAAGTCCTAATAATACATCTGCTCGTGAGCTTGTCATGTGGTTGTCAGATAGGTTGCGGTGATGTTCTTTAAATAGACAACCGCTCCGCTAAAAAATCAATCAAGAGTCTAACTCTTTGAGGCAGATGACGACTGTGCGGATACAGTGCTGATATAGAGGTAAGTTGTTGAGAGTATTCGCTGAGCGATACCTGTAAAGACCCTTTTTCAACATGTATTAATTTAAGGTTAATACTTCGTATTCCCTGAAGCTTTACCATCATCCTCTATCGGTCTGTTAGATGAAAGTTCGTCTGGCACTTGAAGAGAAAGGTTTGGATTGGTCTGGACAGGTCATCGATATTGTAGGCGTACAAGAACAGCTTGAACCTTGGTATGTAGAATTAAACCCCAAAGGCGTCATACCCACGCTTGAGGTCCAAAACGATACTACAGAGATCGTTACTGATTCAGCCAGTATCATTCGCTTTATCGCCTCCTTACCTGAAGGACGATCACTGTTGCCAACCAACAATAATAATATCGAATTAATGGAAAAACTCATTGATCTGGCTGATGAGGTTGATCTACAGATTCTCAGTTATGCACGCCACCCGTCTATGGAAAACTCTGGCAAGATTCTAGATACCCGCATTGAGAAATCATTGCTACTCGCTGAACAATACCCTGAGCTTAAGAGTAGTTATCTTGTTTGTACGGACAGATCTAAAAAAAGCAAAACGTTCAGAGTAAATGCCAAACATATCAAATAGATTGAGCAAAATGCTTTTGAGGCGCTCACCTTTGCTGAAAAGCAATTAGACAGCAATACGTTCCTGCTTGGCGATAGCTATTCTTTAACTGACGTTATATGGACGGTGGTACTTTCAAGGCTTGATTTACTGGGCTTTTCTGACTGGATCAACGGTAATGATTCTCCACTTTTGGCAAGTTATTACCAACGTGCTCAAAACCGTGAAAGCTTTACTGTCGCTCAGATTCAAAATAAGTGGTGGGATAAATGACATTTGAAGGGTGTTCTTGTCTAAGAATTATGGTCTAGACATTGCTCTTTGGGTCGGCTAATCGCGATTAGCCGACCTCTTTGGTGTCGTTAGACAGACTGACTACCGCTTTGAGCCACTTCTAAATCATTGGAGTAAGCGAATAAAGCGGGAGCACCGCCGGTATGCCAAAATAAAACACTGTCCGTTTTTTTAATTTTTCCAGTACGAATCATATCCAGCAGCCCGCCCATCGCACGTCCCGTATAAACAGGATCTAATAATATACCCTCAGTTTGTGCAGTCATTGCAATGGCTTTATTTTCTAACGAACCAATCACCCCATAACCTTCTCCAATATAATCAGAGTTAAGCACTAAATCGGTAGCTGAAAAGCGATGCGTTTCACCCATCAATTTTGCCGTACTATTAGCAAGGGAGACAATATACTGATCAAAAGGTACTTTATCCGTTTCACCTTTATCAATATTGATACCCACTATTTGATAAGGTGAGTTAAAAATTTTATTGCCGAGCATTAAGCCCGCTTGTGTCCCGCCAGAGCTAGAGGCAAAAACGATATGGGTGAATGATACATTTATGTTTTGACGTTGAGATTCTAGCTCTTTAAAGGCTTCTACAAAGGCGAAAGCCCCCAGCTCGCTTGAGCCGCCATAAGGGACAACATAGGGGTTTCTCCCTTCTTCTTTGAGTTGTGCAACAATATTAGGAATATCTTCCCCTTTACGGTTGCTGCCTGCCCAATGAATATGACAGCCAAAAATTTTATCTAGCAAAAGATTGCCTTGTACATGTTCTGGTTCTTGTCCGCCCAAAACCAGATGGCATTCAAGTCCCAAACTGGCCGCTGCTGCTGCTGTCTGGCGACAATGGTTTGACTGCGCGGCACCTGCTGTAACAATAGTGTCAGCACCTTGAGCAAGTGCATCTCCAATAATAAATTCAAGCTTTCTGGTTTTGTTACCGCCTAATGCCAGTCCTGTATTGTCATCTCGTTTCATATAAATTTTAGGACCATCAAGTGTTTTGCTTAGTCTAGTCAGCTCAATTAACGGCGTTGGGAAAAACCCTAAAGGTTGTCGATGCATGTTCGGCAGGTTTAGCATAGATTCATTTTGCATAATTCATCCACTCTCAGATAAGGTAATTTATAGATACCTCTGAATAATATCAGACCATAACAACGATTTAATTTATATGGACATTATATAATTATAAGCTATAAATGTGAATTACCCCGTCTTAGCGGGCTATTACATTTTGAACCGCCCCGTGATTGTCGGAGACCTAACAATCTGAGAGAATACGACAATGAAAACACGAAACTACACTCCTGAGATTAAAGAACGCGCCGTTCGCATGCTGATTGAAGCAGCAAGCGACTATCCTTCTACCTGGTCAGCCATCCAAGCCATTGCCCCTAAGATTGGCTGCACGCCTGAAACCCTGCGATCATGGCATAAAAAGCACATAGAGCAGACCATTCCTGCCTCGGTGCAAGCTCAAAGCCAAGAGCAACGTATTAAGGAGCTTGAACGTGAGAACAGAGAACTCAAGCAAGCTAATGAGATCATACGTAAAGCAGCTGCTTTTTTCGCCCAGGATTACGCTTCCGCCGTCCACCCAAGTGATGATTCAATTCATTGACGATAACAATCATCTTTATGGGGTCGAGCCAATTTGTAGAGTATTACCGATTGCCCCATCAACTTATTATCGTGCTAAAGACTTGGAGAGTTGTCCTGAAAAGCGCTCCTTGCGTCAGCAGCATGACGACTATTATATCAGCGAGATTAAACGTATTTGGCAGGACAGCAAATGTCGCTATGGTGCGCGTAAAGTCTGGCAACAGCTTAAAAAGGACGGGTTAAAGGTTGCTCGCTGTACCGTAGAGCGGTTAATGAGGCAGCATGGCCTACAAGGCGTTTGGCGCGGCAAGGGTAAAATAACAACCAACAGCCGTGATGACCAGCTACGCGCTGATGACTTGGTCAATCGTAACTTTAGCGCTCATCGTCCTAATCAGCTATGGGTTGCTGACTTCACCTATATCAAGACGACTAGCGGCTGGGTATATACCGCTTTTATCATTGATGTGTTTGCTCGCGCTATCGTTGGCTGGAAGGTATCTAATCGTATGAATACTGATATGGTGATGGCGGCTTTAAATCAAGCGATAGCAGATAGGAATAATCCTAAGGATGTCATTCATCATAGCGATAGAGGGGTTCAGTACTTATCTATTCGCTATACGGATAAAATGAGTGACTCTGGTGTTATTGCTTCTGTCGGCACAACTGGTGATTCCTATGACAATGCATTGGCTGAAACGGTGAATGGGCTTTATAAGTCTGAGGTGATTGAATATTTAAAAGAGCAATGGCATGGCGTTAATGATGTTGAACTGGCCACTCTTGAGTGGGTGGCACTTCGAGCACAGCTCTCGTCTTGCAAAGCTAAATCGATAATTAATCGATTTTTAACGCTTCTCAGGTTCAATAAAACCCGTTTGCATAGCACGATTGGTTATGTGTCACCTTTTGAGTTTGAAAAGCGGTATTATGATAGTTTAACCCTCTCAGACATCGCTGCCTGACTCAAGTAAATCTGCCTCCGATATAATCGGGGCGGTTCACTGTTTCAAAATCTATTCTTGAGGTTTGTTGATTATAAATCTTATGCATCGTTGACTTACTTATACCTGTCGCCCTAACTGCATCGTTCCACACACTTATTATCCGGATCAGATGGCTGGATAGTATTTCTAAGTCAGTTGCTTGCCCAGTATTCTCAAACGACTTTTGAATTCTGAGCGGTCAACATAGCACCCTCTAAGACGACGTTCGCCAACATTTTCATCAAATGCGTTACGGCCGTGCAATACCCTTCGGTTGTCAAATACCACCATTTGACCAGCAGTCAACTTTAGCTCAATTTTATAGCGAGTATCTTTTAGCCGTCCCATAAGCTCACGATAAGCGATGTAGTAGTCGTACATAACCTCGCCAGGCAGATCAAAGATATCCGCAATATGAGCGTTGTATTTTATTTCAACAATATTGCCAAAGTTGTCTAGATTAATTACTCGGTGGTGTTTACGAATATCATGGGCCTGGTCGTGAAAACGGAATGGAATCGCATACTCAGCAAGCAACCGGAAATACTCAGGCTGATCTTCTCGCAGCCCTTCCAGTACTTTTAGACCATCCACAAAAGTAGATTCACCACCCACACTCTCATTACTCAAGAAGTGTAAGAACTGATATCCTGGAGGTAACTCTTGATTTGGCAGGTCAGTATGTAATGGCAATGAGAGAGACGTGTAAGCCACATTAATCGGTGATTTTTCTGATACCACATCAAAAGTCATTCCAAAATTAGTCTGACGCAGATAATCGATTCGTTTTGCCGTTTGTACAACGGCTTCAGTATCGTCCGGCATACCGTTAATAATGGTTAGCCCATATTTATCCAGAGCGCTCATCCACTCATATAGAGCGCTGTCACTGGTCATGATGTCCTGCTGACTATACATTGGAATCCGGTCAATAAATTCGCAGCCCCAACTTTGATAACTACTGCTATGATCTTTGGCCAATTCACCAGAATAACAGAACTCACGCAACCAGCTTTGCTCAAAGCAGCTGATATGTTGTTGTTCAGACCACTCGATAGTGAGCGTCCCTGCATCAAAAGAGACTGATAACGGATGGATGTCTTTCGAGATGCTCAGCAGATCAAAGCTGCGCTCGCCTGTCTGTGGATGAAAGGCTGATGGGCAGTTGTCACGCAGCCAAATGTAATGATAGGCCGTATCGATGCCATCACTCCAGCGTACTTGAATGGCGCGGTCAATTAGCTCAACCGATTCTATATGAAAATCGGTTACTGCTGAGACATCCGAAGATGGTTTTGATTGAGTTGTTTTCATTTAAGCGAACCTTGCATATACATGGCGTAAAAATCTACTCCATGATATATTTCTAAGATTACTTATTCAAACAATGAATTATGACCCACTTGATAAGCAACGCTAATGAATAAACGCGCTGATCTTCCCCCATTAAACTGGCTAAAAACATTTGAAGCAGCAGCAAGACTACTCAATTTTAGTGCTGCAGGGAGAGAGTTGTATCTTACTCAGTCTGCGGTGAGCCAACAGATACGGCTTTTAGAGCACCACTTGGGTGAGCCGTTGTTTGTTCGAGAACATCGCACCGTATATTTAACCAATAGTGGCATGGCCTATTTGCCCGTTGTACAGAGTGCAATCAGCAACTTGCAACGTCATACTTCTGATATCTTCTCCCCACTGGGTAAAGGTCGTCTGGTGATTGAAGTAAACATCGCCTTTTCAATAATGTGGCTCTCCCCTAGACTAAGCCGTTTTTGCGCGCAGTATCCCGGACTTAAATTACAGCTGGTCCATGCCAACTGGGACAATGAGTTTAATCGCAGTCCGGCTGATATCACCATAATACATGGCAACGGTGACTGGTCTGGCATGCAGCTACATCCGTTATTTACACCCGAACTGACACCTTACTGCGCACCCAAACTTGCTCATCAGCTAAGTGACCCTAGTGACCTATTATGCCTACCGCTTCTAGAAGTTTTAGGTAACCGTCAGGGCTGGCAAGGTTGGTTTCAACAAGCTGCTATTGACACGGCTAATGCCGATATTCTCTATCATAAGATTGATAATCTGGCAGCAGGAATGTCGATGGTTGCATCGGGACTGGGGGTTTTTCTGAGCTATCCGGATTTCTTTACGGATCAATCAGACAGCCAAGAACTATTGGCACCTTTTGATATATGTCTCAAAACAGAAGAGAACTATTATTTGGCCTATCCAAAAGGAATGCCTCTGTCTAAGTCTGCAACCGTCTTTAAGGAATGGGTATTGAGTGAATTGGGATTACACTCTGCCATAAAACAACCTCCGATATAGTCGGTACGGTTCAAAGACTGGTACTTTAAGTCTTTGCTGTTATATTTTATCGTTTAGCCAATACTATTCCTAAACTGCAGATAAGCAGCTGTAATAGCGGTCGCATCTTCTATTTGCGGGTAATGGCCTAACTCGGGCATTACGGTAATATTGGCATTAGGGATCAATTTACGATAATTATCGATCATATGCTGGCCCGAGATGGGATCTTTGGCGCCGGCAATCAGCTTAACGGGTACCGTGCTGTTAATAATCGCACCCACCCAGCGTTCACGGTACTGCTTACGTTGGGGGATGTAGTTAATCAATTTGTGCATCACTGCCAAACCATTATTATGAGTTAGCAGTTGCCATAGAGCGTCGATGACTTCAGGGGTTGGCGGTGTCGTGGGCCCAAATATTCGTTGTAAATTAGTCGCAAACTTCTGCTTATTAATGAGTTTTGATACTAGAGGCCCTAACGGCGACAATAACAATTTTTGTACCAGTACGGGTTTGTGAGTTTCAGGAAATAAACCACCATTTAAATAACAGACACTGGCAATGTGCATATCACTACTACCATCTACTTGTCTCGCCAGTAATTCTTGAGCAACCGTGTCACCATAATCGTGAGCCAAAATATGATAATCACTGATACCAAGTTTATGTAAAAAATCCTGACAAATATCTGCTTGTTGACTGATTAAATAGCGTGCGTTCTGAGGTTTGTCAGACAAGCCAAACCCCAGCATATCGAGGGTAATTACGTAATAATGTTGCGTGAGCTCATCCCACATACCTTCCCAATCCCAACTGGCGCTAGGAAACCCATGAATTAACAATAATACTGGCGCATTTTTATCCCCCGCCTGACGAGTAAAAATTTGCTGACCGTTGATGGACTCGAATTGTCCCTGCTGTTGCCATTCACTCAAGGTTTTCATAACTGGCGTATCCTAACTGGGTTATTCCTCAAATGAGGGATCGGTTCGGCGCAATTTTCTTAATAAGGCAGGCCAAGCAATATCACCATTTGCGCCTTTGGTCACTTCATCTGACGCGGCTTGAATACCCGCTAATATTTGTGCTGGTATGGGCGTCAATTCATTGCCACCACTTTGCGCTTTGATTTGGATCTCGCATGCTTTTTGCATGATATACATATACAAAAATGCATCCGCGATGCTGCTAGCACAGGTGAGTAAGCCATGATTGCGTAAAATCATAAAGTGGGCATTGCCCAAGTCAGCGACTAAACGCACTTTTTCTTCAGGGTTTAATGCGATCCCTTCGTAGTCGTGGTACGCCAAGTTAGATAACGGAAATAACGATTGCTGAGATATAGGCAGTAAGCCTTGCTTCTGAGTAGACACAGCGACACCATCGCTGGTATGTAAATGGAGCACACAATGGGCATCGCTACGAGCGTTATGCACGGCGCTATGAATGGTAAATCCCGCCGGATTAACGTCATATTCTGATGGCGACACCTTTTCACCCGCTTGATTCACTTTAACTAAGTTAGAGGCAGTAATCTCTTCAAACAACAAACCATAAGGGTTAATTAAAAATTCATCCTCAGTATCTGGCACTCGTGCAGAGATATGAGTGAATACTAAATCATCCCAACCATATGAGGCAATCAGTCGATAACAAGCGGCAAGATTTACTCTCATCTCCCACTCTTGTTCGGTTACATTATGTTGTACGCTCGGTACTGAATCGCTTTGCATTGTGTTATCCCTAACTATTTTAGATATTGTGATTTAGATACTATGAATATACCATTCAAATCAGCTTAATAGAACTAAGTCTACCAAAAACATGACACTTATGGATATTAATCATTATTTAAACACTGACCCCTGGTTTACTCACTTACCGCCCAATGTGCAAACACTATTGGCAGACGAGGCTATGCTAAAAAAATATCAAAAGGGCCAAATGATTCATGCTATCGGTGACGACCCTATAGCGTCAACCTCGCTAACCATAATAATGTATCGCTTGCACTCGGCTTCCTGGTATGGATATTGTTGTGGATTGACTATATAAAAATTTTGGTCACTGTATTTAGTCTATTTCTACATGAATATAGGTAGCGTATCATATGGTGACGTCCTAAATTATGCGGTGATTAATTAAGTTATTTACCGCATGTGATGCATAGATTAAGTGACCTAAACCATGCCAATCGTTGAAGACGTTCAGTTGCGAAGGCGAAAGCTAAATGCTAAGACAGACAGATCGATTGATCAAACAGAGTGCTATAGTAGGTATACTTTAAAACAGATAAAGTATGGCTGATGAATAATAAGCAGGTGTCTAATACATCGTATTAACCCGTCCATTACCTGAAACAGCGCCTTAGATACAATCTCTCACTAGATAAAAAGACTCAAACCATCCTTAATTAAGTATCAGTAAATAGGGAATAAATAGTAATGACCGACTTAATAATCAAAAACGCACGCCTAATGAACCGTAAAGAATTGGTTAATATCAGTATAAAAGATGCTTATATTATAGGTATTGACGATGTAGCTAACAGCCAAAATAATGACGACACTGCAAATAAAACAGTTTATGACGCAAAGGAAAACTTCGTCTGTGCTGGTTTTTATGAGAGTCATATCCATCTTGATAAAGCCTGCATACTAGACCGCTGTAGCGTAGAGCAAGGTGACTTGCAAGAGGCCGTTGAGGAGACCGGTAAGGCCAAAAAAGAGTTTACCGAAGAGGACGTCTTTGCGCGCGCATCAAAGCTCATCGAGATGGCGATTAAAAAAGGCACCGTCGGTCTGCGCACTTTCGTAGAAACTGACCCGAAGACTGAATTACGTAGCTTTGAGGCGATTAAAAGAGCGCGTGACAAATATGCATTTGCTATTGATATAGAGATTTGTGCCTTTGCTCAGTCAGGCTTGACTAACGATTTGCACACCCAAAATCTAATCCCACAAGCATTGTCACAAGGTGCTGATTTAATAGGCGGTTGCCCGTATAAAGACGATAATCCAGATAGACATATTGAGATGATATAGTAAAAGAAACAAGAATCCGCTACAGTGTATAACATGGCATACTCAAAAGACTACCGACAGATGATACTGAGCAAGCTTGAAGAAGGCTATAGCATTCGACAACTCGCAGAAGAGTGTCAAATCAGCACCAACACGATCCAGCGTTGGAAGAAATTTCCTGAGCGTAAGACACGTAAATTCACCCCTAAGAAGATAGATAGCGATTTACTTAGAGCCGATGTAGCCGCTTATCCTGATGATTATCAGCATGAGCGAGCCCGTCGTTTTAACTGCACTCAAAGAGGCATAGGCATCGCCTTAAAACGGAGTGGCATCACTCAAAAAAAAGACTTTAACTCATCCAAAAGCGGATGATGAGAAACGTTTTATCTTCCTTGAGCAATTAGAGCAGTTTGAGCTTGACGATAGACCCATCATTTATCTTGATGAAAGTGGCTTTAAGTCTCACGATAACAGACCACAGGGTTACTCTACTAAAGGAAAAAAATGCTTTGGTCAATACAACTGGCAGCTTAAAAATCAAACCAATGCTATAGGCGCTATTCACAACAATAAGCTGTTCTCCGTTGGACTCTATGACTGTAGTGTCAACAGTGATGTCTTCCACAGTTGGGTTGAACAACTGCTGCTACCAAACCTACCCAAAAATAGCGTGATCGTGATGGATAACGCGACCTTTCACAAACGGCAAGATACTACTGAGCTCATAGAAGGTGAAGGTCACACTATCTTATGGTTATCACCGTATAGTCCTGACTTAAATCCCATTGAGCAGATGTGGGCTTGGGTTAAACAAAAACGTAAGGAGTGGCGGCTAGATTGTATTGATACCCTATTCTTTTATTTCTTATGGCTGTGTGGCGATTTATAAATTCTACTACTATATTTGACATCGCCGAGCAGTTCGACGTCAATGTTGATTTTCATCTCGATTTCGATTTAGATCCAGAAGGCTCAAGTATTCCAAAAGTGGTAGAAGAAACCATCAAACGTAACTATCAAGGCCGCGTATCTATCGGACATGTGACCAAACTGTCTGCTATGGAAAAAATGCAGCGCGGAGAAATGGCAGGTTTATTAAAGCTGGCAGATATCTCGTTAATTGTGTTACCAGCGACTGAGCTCTATATAAATGCGCGTGACTATGACGCCTTAATACCTAGAGGCACAGTCAATGCCAACGAGTTGTCAGAGATGGGCATTAATACCACTATTTCTAGCAATAATATCATGAACGCCTTTACGTCTTACGGTGATGCCTCATTAATTAGAATGGCAAATATGTATGCCAATGTCGCGCAACTGTCGAAAGATGATGAAATAGCCGATGTATTTGACATGATCAGTAAAAATGCGGCTAAGTTGCTGTCACACCAAGCTGAGATAGTAGTGGGCGCACTGGCTACTTTAGTAGTGCTAGAGGCGAAGGACGCAATAGAATCAATTAGAACCGCAGCGCAAGCAGTAGCGGGTTTTAAAAATGGCAAACAGACGTTCTGCAATCAGGCCGCTCATGTTTGCTTTGAGTAGGCTTATTTAATACAGACTTACAATAACGTCTGCACATTTTTTTTAAGCTGCTGTAGCGCTTGTTGATACTTACGGTCATTGGTCTTAAGCGTGCTTATACGTCCATAACGCAGCTGGCGGTAGTCTTGTTTAATCTTATC
This sequence comes from Psychrobacter sp. 72-O-c, assembly GCF_904846605.1. Lineage (GTDB taxonomy): Bacteria > Pseudomonadota > Gammaproteobacteria > Pseudomonadales > Moraxellaceae > Psychrobacter. Next base: position 68,181 of record NZ_CAJHBI010000014.1, on the reverse strand, counting down.
AATACTTTGTTGGGCAGACTCTGTATTGCCTTTATCTAACATAGTAGTGTCGCGTTTACTGTCTTTACCCGCTTCACTCTTTAAATCAGCTGAATTTAGAGTCGCCGAGTTTAGAGAGACTGATAAACGTTCAAGCCAAGCCAACTGCCCTTCGTTATCATGACGGCTTAACGACTTTTCACGTTTGCCAAGACGTTTAGATAACCGAACTAAGGGTAGATCTGCTGGATGCCAACGCTTACGTCGGCGCTGCCAAATCATAAGCGCCAAAATACTCATCACGGTAATAGCGCTGCCCGCCAGCCAAACGATTTGCTGCATGACTGAGCTAATATTAAGCCACTTTAACAGCGCGCTAGCTTGTTTGTCCTGATCATAACCGACGATGTCTTTTTGCCAATAATAGCTGGCTTGATCCGATAAGCGGCGCAAGGTTTGCAGCATTTGATACTGCTGATAGCTGATTTGTGCACTAGCACCGTCGCCGAACATGGCCGCACCTTGCGTCTGAGTCAGCGCATCCATCCCCTGCTCAACCCGTTCAGGCGCAACAAAAGCAGTCGGATCAACACGTACCCATCCTTGTCCATCGAGCCACACCTCAGTCCACGCGTGGGCATCCATTTGCCGCACTTCCCACACGTTACCGCCACGACTCAGCTCACCGCCTTGATAACCAGCAACCACTCGCGCCGGAATACCGGCAGCTCGTAGCATAAAGGTAAAGCTTGACGAATAATGCTCACAAAACCCTGCTTTGGTAACGAATAAAAACTCATCGATACGGTTAGTGTTGAGTCTAGGTGGTGATAGTGTGTAACGGAACTCAGTCTGATTGATCCAGCGTTCAATCGCCTGCATATAGCGTACTGGATCTGAGCCTGACTGCGCAAACAGCTGCTTGGCAAGCGTGCGAGCATGCGGATTACCTTTGCTTGGTAGCGCCAGATTAATACGCCGAGAAGCCGCATCAAGGGTAGGGTCAATACGCATAGGCGCAAAACGCAATACCTCATAGCGTAGCTGCTGGGTAACGGGCTGATTTTTGAGTAAAGTAAAGTTGGAGGTAAGACTAATATCTTGCTGCTGCGTAAAAGGATAATCAAGACCAAATAACCAGCGCTGCTGAGTCGGCTCTAAGATGACTTCATAGCTAATAGGATCAAGCCTCACTTCATCAGGCACGGTAGCTAGGGAGCGCTCTACCCATTGGGGCCTTTGCTGTTCAGAATTCCATTGCTGCTGTTGCTCACGATTAGGTCGCCATGTCACCCCATCAAAGTCACTAAATACCAAGCCGCGCCAGTAAAGTTGTTCTTGTGGTGGCCGGTTGTTCTCAAACTCGACGCGAAAAGCAAGCGCAGTTGATTGACTTAGATTGGCAAAGTCGCCAGGTGACATGCTATCAGAAACGCCGGTCGTTGCTTGCTGTCCTGATAGCTGCACTGACCACAAAGGTGGAAGACGTGGAAAGAATAAAAACAGCACCACCAATAATGGTAAAGCTCCAATTCCCAACACACCTAAGGTGCGCAAGCGTCCATCACCGCGGATATTGCCGTCATCATTGAGCGCAATAAATGCCAATAAGATAACGACTGCTCCCACAATTACTTCTAAAGTGGTAAGCAATCCTTGATCCATCAAAAACAGCGCAGCAAGCACAAACAACGATAAATTTAACACCACATAGGCATCACGGCGCTTGTACAATTCCCACAGCTTACTGATAAGACATAGCACTAAGAATGCCACACCCATATCGAGCCCAAATGCAGTGTTATAGGTCAGCCATAAACCTACCAGCCCTAATAAAAACCCGAGCATTTGCATGCCTTGATACAGCCGCTTAATATGACGAACTTGCTTGAATTTAGCTTTGATACGAGGCAATTGCGCGATAATGCTGACTAGCGCAAACCCCATTAGCCAGAGTGGTAAATGAGCCGCATGAGGCAGAATGACGATAACTTGTGTGATCAGCACCCAATAATAGGCCGGTAGTGCCAATAACTTGTTATACCATTTTGATTGAACTGCCGACTTGCCTGCCGAGTTATCTATGACGCCATCTAATGTCGAAGTATCTGACATTGAATGGTCTATAGCTTTATCAATACCAGCTCGCTGACCTAGCGCCAATTTCTCAAAAGATGGCTCACAAAAGACGTTGGTTGTAGAAGAGGGTTGTTTTGAGAAGGCTGGTTTAGAGCGTTTAGAAGGTTTTATGGTCATGGTGTTTTTGCCAGCCTTAGTAAACATGCTTGTGCAAACGTTTCACCTTGACCAATAGTTGCGGCCGATTGTGCTTCATTAGGCAGTTGCATTTGAAAAGGCACGCCAAGCTGACCGAGAGTACGTACGCCATAAGCCAATTGTGCCAGTTTTTGTTCGTGATGCGCCGCTGGCATATCTGCATAATCTAAGGTTTGTTCATGACCCACAGGGTCGGCAAAATGCTTGGTAAACATACCCTGACCCCGTGCGACATGAGCCCAAGAGACACGCGCCAGCGACTCGCCTTCAATGTAATTATCAAGACGTTCAAAGTCGTCTTGACCTTGAGTATACTGGCCGCCTGTTGGCAAATCCTCGGTACTGGCTGCTAAATACTGCGCCTGCCATTCAAAGGATTCTGGTTTGGGATAGACCCAAGCCGTACGGGCAAAATAAACATATGACCATGCACGCATGATGCCTAGCGGATAAACCGTCTTAATTTGCAGCCGTGGCAGCTCAAGCTGACCACGATGATTGGTAGGCACAGACAGACGAATAACTTGCTCTTCCTGCAAGCGCGGTAGCAACACTGGTCTATTATCATTATCGCTCAACTTACTGTCATCTTGTCTATGTTTGGTGTGCTGAGACAAGGTTTTATCAACACCCTGCTCAAAACTAAAAGCCAGCTGTCGTCGGGGCTGTCGACTTTCACTGCGCAGCTGTAGCGTTACCCAAATGGGTTCACCTACCTCTGCCAGCGTGACTTCAAGCAAACGCACTTGTAGTCCAGAGATATGCGCAAAGGTTACGTGAAAGCTTATCAGCCAGACACTCACTAAGTAAAAGCACAATCCCAGCACCAAATTATTGCCATAGTTGATGCCAGCAATAAAGGTAATCACTAATAGCAAAGCAAAGAGCATGCCTTCGCGGCTAAAAAAGATATAAACATTACGCAAGTTAAGGGTAGCGCTGTCGCTTTTTGGGGCACGCTTGGCAAACCAACGGGCTAGCGCAGCTGTTAGGGGTTGGGTTAAATTGCGTGGTAAAATCTTCATGACCACCTTATCTATGCTTAAACAATAACCGACACTTCTGCCATAATTCGCTGAGCGATCGTCTGCGGTGCTTGTCCACCGGCCACATGCGCCGGAACAAACCGTTGTCCCAACCGATGATCAGTAACCGCTGCAAATACTGCTTGAATATCCTCAGGTGTTACCTCTGAATGCCCTGATACATAGGCATAAGCTTGTGCTGCGCGCTGTAGCGACAATACGCCGCGCGGTGACAGACCGTGATACTCTTGACTTGCACGCGTTTTTGCGACCAGCCGCTGTAAATAATCCAACACCACATCCGCTACATACACCTGCTGTACACCTTGCTGCGCTAACATTACTGCTTCAGTATCAAGCACCGCATCTAAGATTTTTAGTAGCTCACGGCGATCTTGTCCTTGTAGTAGCGCACGCTCCGCAGCAGGCGATGGATAGCCTAGTGACAAACACAATAAAAAACGATCCAGCTGTGATTCAGGGAGTGGATAAACGCCCGCTTGCTGCAATGGATTTTGGGTGGCTATTACAAAAAATGGCTGCGGTAAGCGGTATGATTGACCATCTTGGGTGACTTGCCGCTCCTCCATCGCTTCTAATAAAGCACTTTGAGTCTTGGGGCTGGAGCGGTTAATCTCATCAGCGAGTAACAGCTGAGTAAATATAGGGCCTTTACGAAACTCAAAACTGAGCGTGGCTTGATTGTAGATACTCATACCCAAAATATCTGCGGGTAGCATATCATTGGTGAATTGTACTCTGCTAAACGTTAGCCCTAATAGCTGAGCCAACCCCTGCGCTAAGGTAGTTTTGCCCATACCGGGCAGATCTTGTAGTAACAGATGCCCACCTGCCAAGATGCCGCTGAGCGCCAACTTTATCACTTGCGGTTTATCCAAAACAATCTGATTTAACTGGGCTAACAATTGCGCAATTTGCTGTTGATTGCGACCATAATCATCTGTGATTGGCAAAGCTTGGTCTTTTGCAGCGACAGATAGATTATTTGTTGACGTGGAGGCATTAATGGAATCGTCAAAAGATTGGGATTGAGAGTGGCGCATCATAAACTACCGGTTGGTTTGATTATTATGAGAGTTAATTAAAAGTAAGTTTATTGAAAATCTGCCGCCGGTTTTTGTGACGGATCTGTTGACACCTCGATTGGCTCATTGCTCATCTGCGTGTGCTCGGTATTGTCACTTGTATCAGTGCCTTTGTTAGCATCGACAGCTACTGGATAGCCTTCGGCATCAAGAGCCGGAATTGCTGCGCGCAATGTGGACAAATAAGCGATAACATCGGCACGTTCGCTGGCATCTGGCATTGGATCGGCTAACATCTTTGAGTCAGTCATTGCCTTTTCGGCATCGGCAATATAAGGGTCAAGGGTTTCGGCATCCCATACCCAACCTGATGTTGCTAATCCTTCGCTATAGTCGTAATCAGCTAAACTTGCTGCCGACGCACCATATATATTCATCAGTTGCGGGCCTTTTTTATTGCTTCCTGGATTCAACTGATGACACTGTCCGCAGGCATCCGTAAAAATCAGCTTTCCATTAGCAGCGTCACCTTCGGTATATAACGGTAAGGTCACAGGATCTCGGTAATCAGGCGGCATACGCTCACCGCAAGCAGTGAGCAATAAGACAGCGGCAAAGACACCGCTCAGTTGATATTTACTGCAGATAGACATGATTTTTAATCTTTAGTTGAGAGGGTTTTGGCTATGTATAAGCCTACATAGACCATGATTTATGAACAGTCAGGCGTAGCTAATCATGGGAAGTCGTCAGGAAAAAATGGCTTGCTCACAGTTAGATAGCGCACAAAGCACACGCTATTTAAACACTAAATTATTGAGTGCCACCTTGTTGAGTGTGATCTTGTTAAGCGCTACGTTTCTTGAGATACCTGCATGGTTTTGCTAGGTTCTTCCAGATAAAAGCCTTGTAGGTATCGCGCCCCAACACTCCATGCTACTGACATAGTCGCTGCATCCTCGATATAAGGCATCAACACATCAATTCCAAGCTCTTTAGTACGTACAACCAATGACTTGACGGTATCTAAGTTATCCGCAGACTCAATGTCTTCTACATAGCTTTGCGCTAAGCGTATCATATCAGGCTGCACAAAGTCGGCAATCTCAATAGACTTGGCAGATGAGCCGAAGTTATGAATGCCAAGCTGGCAGTTGACTTGGCTAAGCGCTGCAAACTGAGACTTGGCTACGGTTAAATGATTGACGATATCTGTTTCATTAAATTGTAGTGTTAACGAGCCAGGTGCACCGCCAACTGCATTAATCAATTGGCTGGCAACGTTCGGTAGTTTTTTATCAATAAGCGAGGCACTGGTCAACTGCACCAACAGGCGTGCCTCAGGATGAGACTTGCGGACATCGTTAATCTTCTTACAGGCGTTAATCAGTACCCAGCGATCTATTTTTTCACGCAGTTGATGGGTTTTGGCGACCGCCATAAATTGATTGGGGGTTAACACCGTATTTTCGGCATCTGCCAATGGCAAACGCAGGTATACCTCAAAAAAGTCACTACGGTCATTATTGATGTCGTACATAGGCTGAAATAACAGCTCAAAGCGATTATTAGCAATAGCATCAACCAAAGACTCAGCGAGCGCGCTATCATCGCTGTTGGCATGCTCACTAGGGTCATATAAATGATAAGTACCCCCATGATTAGCCGTCTCAACCATAATATGAGTGATGGCATCCATAGCGCGCTCAAGCAGTATTTTTGGCTCAGCTGTATTCTGCTCGATCTTCACAATACCGATACTAACCGTAGTGTTGGTAGTACGCTTATCTACTTCAATCAGCATCTCACTTATACGCTCACCTATACGTTCGGCGAGCCCTTTGAGCGCTGTGGTTGGCATATTTTCTACTAATATAGTAAATGCCGTATCGCTAAAGCGGCTGACATGACCATCCGGCACCATCTCATCGAGTACATGAGCGACCTGCTGGATGGTGGTATCTACCCCTTGCAAACCCAAACTGCTTCTAATTTTGCCAATATTATCCAGCTGAAGGTACAACAGTCCCGCTGTGAGTACGCCCTTTGTTGCCTGCTGATGTATGGCGGCAAACTGCTCTTCAAAACCGTGGCGGTTATTAAGCCCCGTCAAGCTGTCTTTACGCTCCGCTGCTGCCAAACGTTTGGCAAGCTCAGCGCTATTATTACTGTTTGGTTGAATAATAATCTGGGTAACGGGTTCACCCTCTAAGGTCGCTACCGCTAACTGTAGTTTGGCTTCAAAGGTGTTGCCATCCGCACGTAGACTTTCAAAATTAAACTCGACTTGGTCACGGTTGCCCTTGTCAAACTGACGTAAAAACTGCTTAAAGCCTTTAACGTTATCACCGCCTGCGATCAAATCAATGATAGGTATGCCAATGACGTCATTCATGGAATCAAAGCCAAACAACTTAAGATAAGGGTCGTTAGCAAAGATATGAATACCTTGATCAATATAAGCGACGGCGCTTTTGGAGTTTTTAATTAAGATATTGGCGCGTTGCTCCGCCTCAGACAGGACATAACGTAAGGTCTTAAGTTGGCGGCGGCTACGTAAGTTATCATGTTGTAAACAAATAGCCATCACCACTGACGTTTCTTCATCTACCAATAGCGCTTTGACCATCGTGCCACTGATAACAGCAGGTAGCCCTTCCTCATTATGATCGGTAGCGGTTGCTTCCTTACTCATCAGGCAAATCATGGGTAAATCAATACTTTGCTCTTGGACAATACCCACCACATCAGTAAATTCCATGTCATACGCTTGCCCAAATACCAAAACATCCCACGGTTGCCGTAGCGATTTTAGCAGCTCATCTTTGTCATCTAAGAAGCCTAAATTAACTTTATCATAATAAGCACCCAATAACTGTACCAAGCGCTCAGCATACAGCTGGTCATCATCGATAACCAATAGATTCAGGACGGAATGGGTACGCATAGGAAGCCTTTTAACTTTATGGTCGTATTTTTATTGCTTGCTTCCAAGCCACATGAGACTGAAATACAAGCACAAACTATTATAAGCGATAAGTTAGAGGGCTGCTCATTTACTTACAAACACAATTGGTTAACCTTATTCTTTATTTACACTTCTTACTTATATTCTTTAATTAAGGCCTTATTATTTCCTGCCGATATGAGCTTAGCGACTAAAGTCGCACTATTTCATATTGGCTGAAGCCCTCAGTACTGAGCAAACTACGCTGCAAGCGCAAAGGCTGTTGTTTGTCACCCAGACGCATTATTACTCTATCATTACTACGAAAGTGATAAGCAGGTAAGAGTAAACTGCTAGTAGTTTGTAGTTGCTCATCATCGCCGACCAGCAACGCCGGCACGAAGTGTTGACTGCGCGTCGTGCTTCTATCATCTAAGCGCAATGCACAGGCTGTTAACTCATGACCCAATACTTGCCATTCCACCTTTGAAGTCTGATTATCAATGCTTTGGCTACTGGAGTTTTGACTATCAAGACCTTGATCATAGACAGCTTGCTGGTCAGTTTTTTGAGTATCAAGAGTAAGCCAACGTACTATTCCTATTGACCAACTGGGTGTGGTCGTACTGTTCTTATTAATATCAGTCTCAGGACGACATAACAAAAACAGGCTCATGGTTCGTAATAACGGCAGTGCGGTAGGACTAGGGTTATCGGCACTCGCAATAGCTGCCATTTGTTGGTCAGCATCCGTCATTAAATTCGTCGACTGTGCTATCGATTGTAATGAAGGCTTATCTTTGGTAGCGACCGCTAAATTATCTGAGTCTGGCTTCGGTAGCAGTTGCAGCGTCCGAAAATGTGACAAGGCATCCTTGCTATCGAAGGTTTCAACTTCTAATGCTTTACTTAGAGCGTGTTTGTTTGGCACAGTATCATAACGAGGTTGCTGCTCAGGTGACAGCTCTTTAACAGCTATTAGGCTCAACAAGCTTTGCGAGCCTGCAACATGGTAATGAATGTCATTGAAACCAGTAATGACAGTCGCGCGTTGTTTGGTGCTATATTTTGTCGGCATCGTTAGTGGCGGTTGAATATAACGATACGTTATCGCCATCCATACCTTAGCCATCAGACAGCACACCACGGCCTCATTGTCATCAGCAGCCAAGACTTGCCCGCGCATTTTTAAATACGCTACTAAAGGTACGAGCTCTATAAATAAGCACTCATGCCGCTCGTCATAGGGGTTAATCGTAGAATGAGCGGTCAAATAAGCAGGTGAGTTCTCGCTATGTAAGTCAACAAAGACGCGCGTATCGGTTTGCGGCTCTGTGGTAGCCACCATATGGTCTGCCCACACAGGGAGTAAGCGCTGGGCCAGCAGCACACTAGAACGTTGCATGGCATAGACATTCAATAAATGGTGCAAGCATATCTGACAATATAGCTGATGGATATTATTAGCGTGGCGGGCTACCACTACTGAACTCAAATCTATATGAGCAATATGACGCTGGTAGGCAAGATAGTACAGCTGATTGAGCGTGAACCATAATGAGGGCGGTGGCTTTTGGTAGCAAATAGCCTTTTCGTTTAATAGCTTCTGGTAACTGAGTAGTGATTGATAAATCGCCACTGCTAAAGTAGACGGCGGCGGTTTTATGAAAGTGAAATAACGTTTCCAATGACCGATCGAAGGCTCGTACTTCCGTTGATAATCTAGGGACACACTATGACGGCGTACGATGCCGTCATAAACCAGAATACTTAAATAGTACAGCGACTTGACCTGAGCAATATCGCTCAATTGACTGTCGGTAAACGTTCCAGATTCATAGATATAACGCTTACGTAAAGTAGCAATTAATTGTTCCGATGCGGTCATTACGATATTGATTAACTTAAGGCGCAGCTTGTCATTTAGGTGAGCCACCGTCAACTCAGTAAGTACCTTTTCTATCTGATCCGCTTGCTCTGCTTCAGTCTGTAGTGGCAAGAGCGCTGCCCATTTGGACAGTTGCTGTTCTTGACCGTCGATATACCGATCTGGCGGCGGCGGTAGCGGAGCCTTAGAAGACAAATATTCTTGAAAAGTCGATAAAGTTATCATCACTATCCTTAGTGATTGCACAAGAGTAACGGCACAAGTCATCAATCGCTATACGAATACCTTGTGTCGATAGTAGCTGTTGACAACATATGTTAATAGCAGTTGACCTTATTAATGGCAACTGACCTATCAAAATCTTATTAGTGAACCTTTGTTACTATTAATCCTAGCTTATCATAATGCCTATTTTAAACGCCATTGTAAATGTCAATCGGCACCTTGAATGGTCTGTTTGGCAACTCTCTCACCAGTTTAGGTACCAAATATCCAGGTAATTCAGATAATAATTGCCAGTAAAGCTCGATAGCCGACCGCTCATCACTATCAAAATGGGCGGCACCGGCCACTTTATCTAAAATATGCAGATAATAAGGCAACACCCCAGCAGTAAATAAGCGCTGACTTAACGCCACTTGGGTAGCAACGCTGTCGTTGATATCTTTTAATAACACCGTTTGGTTCAATAAGGTGATGCCCGCTGCTCGAGCGCGCTGTAAGTATTCCAAGGTGAGGGTGTCGATTTCATTGGCGTGGTTACAATGAATCACCATCACAATATGACACCGACTTTGCGCCATTCTGTCTAATAGCGCGTCATCTAGCCGCGCTGGAATGACCACAGGCAAGCGTGTATGCAAGCGAATGGTGGTTAATTGCGGGATAGCGTCTAAGGTATCGAACCAAGCAAACAAACGCCGATTAGTAACGTTTAAAGGGTCGCCGCCACTTAAGATGACTTCATTAATCTCAGGATGTGCTGTGATGTAATCGATGATATCTGCTTGTGCAGAGGCAGTTGGCATATTGGCACTATAATCAAAATGCTGACGAAAACAGTACCGACAATGAATCGCACAAGCCCCCGTAATCGTTAACAACACTCTTGATTGATATTTATGAAGCAGCCCTTTAACCGGATTGTGCGCGTTCTCGTCGAGCGGATCATTAACATAGCCCGTTACCGTGATTTGTTCTTGTTGGTCTGGTAGTACCTGTTTTAATAAGGGATCATCGCTATCACCGATGGTCATCTTTGCCACAAAAGCGCGTGGGACTCGCAGCTCAAAATAAGCAGGTAGGTAAATTCTTGCTTTTAGCGATTCAAGCTCTAGGATGCTCAGTAGCTCATCAACTGAGGTAATAGCTTCGGATAATTGCGTTTGCCAGTTTTTTTGTGTGATTAAATGGTTTATCATGACAACCTACTACCTGTACCTAAAAGCCGACATTATACGCTGTTAGTGGGCATCCTACCAAAGCATAGGAGTCGATACTTAAACGCTTAGCATGACAGCATCTTTTAGCGCAGCCTGTTCCAAATCCAACTAATAATCGTTTATTATGACTGTTGATAACAATTAGCAACCCTTAGGAGTCTCTTGTGGCAAGTTTTTCTACCAATGAATTCAAAGCCGGTCTAAAAGTGATGCTCGATGGCAACCCTTATTCCATCATTGAAAACGAGTTTGTCAAACCCGGAAAGGGCCAAGCATTCAACCGCGTAAAAATGCGCAATCTACGTAGCGGCAGAATGTTAGAGCAGACGTTTAAATCAGGCGACAGCCTAGAGGCGGCTGATGTCATAGATACTGAAATGAACTATCTGTATAACGATGGTGAGTTTTGGCACTTTATGGATCCTGAAAGCTTTGAGCAACTACAAGCGGATAAAGTCGCAGTCGGCGATGCTGTGAAATGGTTAAAGGAAAACAGCAATGCCCTGTGCGTGATCACCTTATTCAATGGTGTTCCTTTAACCATTACCGCGCCTAATTTTGTCGAATTACAAATTACTGAAACCGATCCTGGCCTGCGCGGCGATACTTCAGGTGGCGGCGGCAAACCGGCCACTTTAGAGACTGGTGCTGTAGTACGTGTGCCGTTATTTGTGCAACAAGGGGAAGTGGTGCGCGTTGATACCCGTACCGGCGATTACCAAACTCGAGTCAGCTCATAATCAGTTTTTATATAACTAGCCTCTACATAACTAGTCCCTAATAGTAAAATTGATACTAGCATTAAAATAAAAGCCTAACCGTCAAATAAACGGCTAGGCTTTTTTATGAAGTGAATTATGAGAAAATAAGCAAGCAATCGTTGAAAAAACCAGTATAAATACAGTCGTCAAAAAAATATAAGGTTACTTTTAAAGCGTTATTTTGATGACGACTGTTTATGCATAAGCCAATACTGTACTAAGGCATTCAATTGTTCTTTTTTAAACGGCTTAGTGCAATAATCTTGCATGCCAACCTGTAGATACTTTTCGCGTTCACCGTCCATGGCGTTAGCGGTCAGAGCGATAATAGGCGGTAGCACTTGAGGATCATACAACTCATGCAGTTTAATTGTCGCTTGTACGCCGTCCATAATTGGCATGTGATGATCCATCAAAATCACGTCATAACGCTCAGGATGCAAGGTGAAGTGTTCGATAGCTTGTTGGCCATCGGTGACATGAGTGACCGTATGACCACTCTTCTGGAGCGCTTTTTTAGCAATAATGGCGTTCACATTGTCGTCTTCAACTAACAGTATATGACCGGCAAGCTGCGGGCTGGAGCCGTTAATTATATTATCATTTGAAGATTGCCACGTCTCGTATTGCGCCTCGTCAATAGTGGGTAACGGTAACAACACCTTAAATTTGGTACCCGCACCAACCACACTATCTACCATAATTTGACCACCCATCAGCGTCACTAAGGACTTACATACGGACAATCCAAGACCAGTGCCACCATAAAGGCGATGAGTGGACTTGTCTGCTTGATTGTAAGCATCAAATATCGCCTCTAGCGATTCTGATTTAATGCCGACGCCAGTATCCGTTACCTCGATACATAACGTCATCGCACCGTAATCCACCAAGTTGTAGGGTGTTTTATCCGAATCGTTTACGTCGATGTATTCAGAACAGTAACAATTAGGCTGGTGCTTAACGTCGATACTGACACGCCCACCTTCGCGCGTAAACTTAATAGCATTATTGACCAAGTTTGCTAAAATCTGTTTGAGCCGTACTGGATCGCCTTTTACATAAGGCGATAACGCTTCAGTATAATGATAATCTAAAATCAATCCGCGCTGTCTTGCCTTGCTGGAAAACAGGCTCACAACTTCATTACATAAAGTAGATAGGTTCATCGGAATAACATCAATGGCCATTTTTCCAGACTCCACTTTTGATAAGTCCAAAATACCATTGATAATCGCCAATAAATGCTCATTTGAGACTTTTATATTGTCCACATACTCTTTTTGCTCATGACTAAGCTCAGTGTCACTCAACATCTCTACCATGCCAATGATACCGTTCATGGGTGTCCGTATTTCGTGGCTCATATTGGCCAAAAACTCTGACTTCATCTCATTATCATGCTTCGCCTGACGCTGCTTTTCTTGTAGTTGTAACGAATCTGCGGCCATTACCGCAAACTGGGCCAATAACTGAGCCTGTTTGTCATCAAAGCTGTGGTTAGGCTGCATGTCCATTAAGCACAAAGAGCCTAAACGATAGGTCGTATTGTTTTCGTGTAAGATAATCGGCGCGCCAGCATAAAACCGCAAAAAGGGAGATTCTGTAATCAAGGGGTTTTGGCTAAATCGGCTATCACGTGATAAATCCGGCACCACGAACACCTCATCAGACAGCACAGTATAATTGCAAATGGCTGACTCACGCGCGGTCGTACAAATATCATCGAGTCCATGAGGAGATTTTAGATATTGCGTCTGCTCATCCATAAAAGTGATGGTCACTACTGGCACGTTAAAGAACAACTTTACCAGCTCAGTCAGACGCTCAAATGCAGGCTCGTTCTTGTTATTGAGTACTTGGTAGTGATGAAGCTTGTCGATACGAACGTCTTCATCTACCGCTACTGGATAACTATATATAGACAAGATGCTCTCCATAAATCAATTTTAATGCTTATTCTAAGATCAAATAATTGGCTTAACGCGCGTCTGCTTGGTCAATAACTGTAACGCTTCGCTGACCATAACCATTGCTACGACTGAGGTTACCACTACCGCTGAGCCATAGCCACCGCACTGTAAACCGCCTGTTTGGCAGCTTTTATCCACACGTGGCGGCTCTGTTGAATACACGCACTTGATGCCAAATTTCTCTTTGAGCGTACTATTAATGCCTTTCTCATGGCGTAACTTACTGCGCAGCTTAGCGAGTAGTGGATCTTGGTAGCTGTCCCGTAAGTCGCTGACGGTAATCTGGCGTGGGTCTGTTTTACCCCCAGCACCGCCTGCACAAATCAGCTTTAGTTTATTAAAGCGACAATGCAGCGCAATTGCAAGCTTAGCATTCATATCGTCAACACAGTCTAAAATAACGATAGGCTTGCCTTCTACAGCTGCAACTTTAGCGTCAGGGCGACTGGGCAGTAGTGCTGCTACATTATCGACGCTCAAGAAGTCATCAACTAGATGTAGCGTTGCTTTTGGATTAATCTCACGGATACGAGCTGCCATCGCCGCAATTTTGCTTTGCCCAAAGGTACTGTCCAAAGCAGGCAGTTGTCGATTAACATTGGAGGCGACTAACACGTCCAAATCAATTAAGGTAATTGTCCCAACTGCCGTTCGTGCCAGTGCTTCTGCCGCCCAAGACCCAACGCCCCCTACCCCAATAATATAGATATGAGCGGTAGCAAAGGTGTCAACTGCCTCCTCGCCATAAAGAGTTTGTGTTCCTTTAAAGCGACGGCCATATTGCTCAGACGCTACATTTGGCTCATCATGACTTAATGGCTCATGGCCTGATAATAAGTCAGTTGCGTCCGGTTGAGTGGCCGGTGATTGCAATTGTCGTTGTTGATTCATAACAGATTAAAAGCTCTTTGGATTGGTTACGGTTGTTATTTATAGTTGCTACTGTTAGTTGCTATCTACAGTTGCTGTTTATAATGACTATATTTCATAATGACTATATTGGATAAGTCCATTTGGTTTGCAAAGCGTCGCAACTGTTTTGCCACAATTGCAGAGCAAGTTCAGTTGGAGACGTATCAAGCAATTCACTCAAAGTTAGCAGTACCCATGATAAATTAGCCGGTACGTTTCTATTGTGCGCTGGCGCGTCACTCCACTCATCAGGTGGACTTTGCCCAAGCGCTGACTGGCTGTTGTCTGAAGTCTGACACATAATAGGCGTCATATCGGGACAGTCAGTCTCTATTACCAAGCAACCAATACCATAATCATCAACGGCTGCTTGAATAGCGAGGCGTAGTTTTTTGGCGTTGGGGTTGGTCACCTGACCGGTAACACCCAGCTTAAAACCTAATTTAACAAAAGCCTTAGCCTCTTGTACGCCACCACTAAAACTATGGGCAATACCGCCCAGCTTATGAGCATCGTAATCGTGTGCTTTTAATAACGCTAAGGCTTCAGCATGAGCTTTACGGATATGCAGCATGACTGGCAGCTGATGGGTCACTGCCATATCCAGCTGAGCATTAAAAAAACGCTGCTGTTTGGCAAAAATCTCAGGCTGTTTCATTGTGTCAGTATAAGTATCTAGCCCAATCTCTCCAACTGCCAGCGGACGGCGTTCTTCCAATATCTTCGCCATGGCCGTCAAATGGGCCTCAGTATGCTGCTCAATGTAAAACGGATGCAGCCCTAGTGCAATATGTGCTTTAGGGTGCAAGTCTGACTGACCCGCTACATCCGTCATAACAGACGACGGCATTGCATCAAATGCTTGTTGGGTATCATATAATCGGTCAAAATGTCGATATAAATAGCCAACCAATACTAAGTGACGAACACCGCGATTGTAGGCTTGCTGCGCCTGAGTCTGTCTATCGCTATCAAATACTGGCGCATCGAAATGAGTATGCGTATCAACTAGAGGAAAGGTGATGGGCAATGGCTTATTAGCGATAAGCGATGAGTCGATGGCGGTCATTAACGGACTCCACGGTTGGTAGCTGGTTTATTAGTGACTGGTTTATTAGTAATTTTTTTATTAGCAGCTGTGTTGTTCTTAACTACTTTGTTAGCAGTATTTACTTTGTCAGTAACCCATTTGTTAGTAACCATATTAAGGTTTAGGATCTATCGGTGGTTGCACGATATAACGCGGTTTAATCAATCCTTGCAACAACGCATAAGGGACCATCAAGTCCACAGCACCGGTTTTCGCGGTGAGGAGTTCCCCTGACTGGTAGACCATATGCAATCCCTGCTGGTCTAAATACCATTGCCGCGATAAATGCAAGGGCCAGTCTTCATGATACTTTTGCTCAATATCTTGCAAAGTCAGCCATTCTTTTTTAGCTGTTTGAAAGGTCAATAGCAGCTCATCGGTGCTCACTTTTGGGAGCAAAATATCCTCAATAGTCAGCTGTAGCTTTTTTTGCATATCAAGCATCACATAGGTGACTTGCTGCTGGCGACTGTCGCTACGATGCTGATTGGAGCGTACTGTAAGATAGGCGGTATCTGAACTACTAGTTGATGGATCGCTAACTACTGGATTAAGTACCAGCTCAGTATCGATGCGTTGATACATAGGCAACGATTCGACTACCTCAGTACCATATTCAATCTGACTAAATAACATAGAAATGGTTCTTTTAGCCCTTTCATCTTGACTGGCAAGGGGTGTTACTGGTGCTAATGCACGCGCAATAGTTTGCCACATAATACTGGTTAGCCACGGCTGAGCTGGGCTGAATTCTAACACGTTAAGCTCAAAATACTGACAACTCGTCTGCAGCGCATTGCAATTTGGTTGCCGAGCAATGGCTTGCTGCTTCTTTATATTTATCATTGGAGCGGCAATGCTATTTGTACTATTTGAGGTAACAGCAGGTGTTACTGATGTTACTACAGCGGTTGCTGTATTATTATTGTCGTCATTAGAATGGTCTGCACTGTCAGTAGCTGACTTTGTATTGGCCTGCTGTTCAAACATGGATTGTGGTGGTTGCTCACAGCTCAACAGGCTGCTACCGCTGATGATCAATAGCATAGTTAATATTAAAGGCGACATACCCCTTCGCGGCTGGTAAAACTTAGTGTCCATAATTTTGGCTACGATTTTGACCATTTTAGAAACAGCGAAAAATAGAGAGCATTAAATAATCTCCTCAAACAAACATATGTTCTTAAATTAACATGTTTTTCGCCACTTAAACATTCTTTTTAAGCAAATATTAGTTTAAGGGTTAGGGCGCTCTGATTTTCGGCTACTACGCCGTGGTATCAGTAATAAAGCCGTACTGACTACTCCCAACAACAGCCACTTTTTTTTGTTTGTCTTTTTTTTACTATTGTTATTCATAGTCTTGCACTTTTGCGGTATTCATTACTGTAAACCTCATTATTTATCTTAACTCGATTATACTTAGGTATAAAAAGGGCGATGTGTATTTGTGTTATGAATACGCAAGACAATGTACAGCGTCACTTTTATTGTGGGCACCGTAAATTGTTTACTTTAAATATTTTTAAAACTTATATACCCGATTAGCACTAACGATTTAATGGATAAGTAGTCATATCGCCGCTAGGGCTATCTACTTTGGTAAAACCTTGTCTCGCAGAACCTGATTGCTGATTGCTCTTAGGTACTAGCGGGTTGAGCGGCATTAATTCATAATCGGCACTTACCTTACCATTCCAGCCTTCAGTACCACTTAGTGGCAACTGTTTGATGGTGCCGTTTTTATCGATGACTAACTGTAAGACGCGCATTTGATTGTATTTACGCTCAGTCACGCTCGCGACTGCCCCGCCGTCACGTAAAATAGTGGGCTGTAAAAATATGATTAAATTGCTCTTCTGGGTATTGTCATTATCGGATCGAAACAGTCGACCAATCAGAGGTACATTGCCCAAACCGGGGACTTTTTGTTGGCTGGTAGTGCTGTTATCACGCATTAAACCACCAAGAGCGATAGTCTGTTGGTCGTCTGCTAAAATGGTGGTATTAATAAGGCTTTTATTGGTAATCAAACCACTGGCATTACCAATACTACTCGGCACAACTGAAGACACTTCTTGCGAAACCTCTAAGCGCACAGTACCGTTATCGCCAATATGCGGGATGACATTAAGATTGATGCCGATATCTTGGCGGTCAATAGTCTGGAACGGGTTGGTTGAGGAGTTACCGCCAGTAGTAAAAGAGCCCGTGACAAAAGGAACGTTTTGACCCACTAAGATACTGGCCTTTTCATTATCCAAAGTTAAGATAGACGGCATAGATAATAGGTTAGCACTGGTACTAGAGTCCAGTGCTTGCAAAATAGCCCCATAAAACTGGGTGTTGCCATCGCTGTCTTTACTGCTATTACCAATACCCAGCAAGGCACCGGCAATGGAGCCGGCGGCCGCGCTAATGCCAGCGCCACCTGATAAAGCTGCTGCCGCAAGGGTTGTCGCACTAGCACCGGCATTACTAAAGTTCACTACCCCATAGCCACTATTAGCATTACCCAGCGCCCATTGAACGCCAAGTTGAGTAGCATCATCCCCTGAGATCTCAACGATGGCCGCTTGAATTAGTACTTGTGCGCGGCGATTATCAAGCTGATTGACGGCATCTTCAATCTCAAACATCAGATCAGGCGATGCATTTACGATGACCGCATTTTGGGTTTCATCAGCAATAATGCTAAAGGGTCGACCGTCAACTCCAGTACCTGATCCGCCCGCACTGGCAGGGGATGCAGCAGCTGAATTACTACCACTAAGCGCATTACTAGCGTCATTATTTAAGGCGGCACCCGTACTGCTAGCATCAGTTAGAGAGGCTGACTCCAAAGTCGAGCTGGCACCCGTACTATTGATCGACTGATTGGCAAGTAAACCGCGTAGCATTTCTGCAATATGGCTGGCGCTCGCATATTTTAACCGAAACACCCGCAGACCGCTCAACCGTCGCGTGGGCGTAGTATCCAGCTGATTGACCATTTCTTGAACTTTGGCAATCATTTCAGGACTGCCTTTGACCAATAGCCTATCACTAGAGGTATCGGCAATGACTTTGAGCTGATTACTACCTTGGGCCTGTGTCCCGCCCACGCTCGTAACAAGGGCGCTAATCAAGTCCATCATACGTTCGGCATCGACATGGCGTAGCGGTATCACTCGCAAGCTGTCATTGACATTACTGTCTAAATCACGGATCAAAGCAGTCAATTGGTTGAGACTCTCAGCGCGATCGGACAATACTAAAGCATTGACCCCAGGGACGGCAGCCGCATGGGCGGACTGCGGCATCAGTGGTCGGATGACGCCCAGCACTTCGGCAGCTTGGGTGTTGGTCAAATAAATGACCCGGGTTGCTAGCGCCTCACCTACACTATCGCCACGCAAATCAACCGCAATGCCAGATTGCTTGGCAACGTTATCCGGTACCAGCTTAATAGTCGTGCCCGAATCAATCGCGGCAATACCATTGACCTGCATCACACTCAAAAACAGCTGATAAATCTCATCACGGGATAAGGCACGATTGGAAATGACAGTCACGTTGCCATTGATACGCGGATCAAGGACAAAGTTTTGATCGGTAATAGTTGCCACTTCATTAATAAAGGCTTTGATGTCAGCGTCTTGTAAGTTGACTTTCCAGCTTTCAGCGCTAGCAAAACCTGCGGTTGCCGCCCATAGTGGCAATGCTAAGCATAGCGGACGGCATACTCGCATTATACGATGCAACATATAGTGCAAAGGGGTTTCTGAAAATTTATGCGAACTTACTATGGTCATAATTACCTACTGTGATGTCACTCAGTATAAGATGAAATATTGCTAAAAATAGCGCTACCGAGCTCTAATTATTAAATCCTAATAAGCACTCTAAAATTGCTGGCGAATAGTAATCACTTGCTCACCGCGCTGTACTTCGATTTGTGCTTCGCCTGCTTGCTGTATTTGTTGTAATACGCTGGCATCTTGTCCTGGATTGTTTCCGACACTTTGACCATTTACAGTCATTACCCGATCACCCGGCTCAAGTCCTAAGCGGTTGCGTAACCCTGACGGCATGGCAGCAGTGACTTGATAGCCATCGCCTGATGCCATCACACCCATACGGCTCAAATAGCTGGCTGGATTCTCCTGCAAGGCTGTTACTGCCTCACCAATAGCAGACTGTGGGTTGCTCTCGCTAGCGGTATCAGCCGCAGAATCAGTGTTATTGTCAAGAGTCGGCGTAGTATGAAGCATATTATTGTCTGGCAGACGCTGATTGCTTACCGCGCCTAGTGCCCTATCGCTTTGATCAAGCAGTAGCGCATCCGCCATTTTGATCTCTGTTTGCTCATCAGCGGCATCAGCAATGATGACCGCACTCCAATCTACTGCGATTAGGGTATAACCACTGTCTTTTAGACTGTCACCAATTCGATAGTTCTTTACCTCGCCATCCACATCTAATAACGCTGAAGACAGACTGGCTGGCGTTGCTAATAGTACGCCTTTTAATCCTACATTAGGCGGTGGTAGTACAGCCGCAGCAATAGGCTCAGGATCAGCAAAAATGGCAAACAGACTACTGTTATTAGTGCTGGATCCATTGGAATCTTGTAAAGGTAATAACGGTAATTCAGGCGCGACCGGTGCTGCCAATAACAGCCACAATAGCCGCGCTGCTGTCCAACATAACCAGCCAACCGCCAATAATAAAAGCCAACCTGATGCACGATTGAGGGTATTGACGACTGGTTTTAGGCGTGTGATTACACTCATCATCTAACGCCCCCCTAATCCTGATAGCAATGGCTGGCGCACACTGACCACTGGTGTATCTTGCGGCGCTTGCCCATTATACTCTGGCATATTCTCTAATAGACGCTGGGTCAAGCTCACATCTAGCATATTATCGCCATCGATATACAGATCCCCTAAGCGCTTGTCTTGATTATTTAACAGGTTAATGTGTAGCAAGTTTTTATTGTCTTTTTGCTCGTGGCTTAGCTGAGCACGCATCGCCGGCATAGTGATATAAAAGGTTTTACCGCCACTAGGATAACCTAGCTCACCGCCGACCCAAGTCAATTGACCCTCGGCTTGAGTGAATCCGGAGGCGTTTTTATCTGAGCCTTTGTCTGATCTTGATTGCCGCTGTAATGACACATTATTAACCTGAATAGGTGTATTTGGCAATTGCCAATCGACCACACTGGCTAAAGTATCCGGAGCAATTTTACCGCTCATATCATTAACTTGCCACGAGCGGCGACCTATTTTGACCTGACCGTTAAGCCTAGTCTGACCCGTACTCATATCAACCTCTGCGCCGAGCTTCCCTAATAATAGCTGCCACGGCTGCCACGACCACTCAGCGGCACCAGTAAGTGGCGTAGCGGACACTGGTATCTGCCAAATGGCAGAGCCTTGCCATAAGTTACCTGACACGTGCTGTATATAAGGCGACTGTGGCGCATACTTTTCCACCACCCATGCGGCTGGCATCTGCAGCAAAGCAAATAGCGCAAATAAAACCAATCCAAGCAGCCACCACAGCTTACGGGGACGCTTAACAGACGACGCAGATACTTGTGGCACAGTTATATAACTCTTATAACAGACAAAAACGTCATTATCATAACAAACAATGACCTAAAGATGACAGAAAAAAAAGCCAGTATCTTTTAACCAAAATATTGGCAACAAAGATACTGACTTTTAGGTGCTTACACTTGCATTTGATTGAACGGCTTAATGCTTATTATTATAGGCAAAAATACTATAATCAATGGGCTTTGTAGTCAGCCGTATAAATAAGAGCATTTAAGGTGCTAAAATTAAGGTGTCCAAATAAAACTATTCCCATAAAATAGCGTTACAATAATCTTGTATGGCTATATTGCAAAATCTTCAATGTTGCGACCCGCGGCTAAAGCTTCAACCAACCATGTCGGCTTACGACCGCGACCGGTCCACGTCTCTTCGTTATTATCAGTGTTGCGGTATTTAATACTGCGTTTCTTCTCCAGCTTTTCACCAGCTGCTAGTATCTCACTGATCGTACTGTTGCTCTCTTCGGCAATTTTTTCAAACTGCACATAAGCGTCATATAGATTTTGATGCTGTTTTTTGGCAATCAGCTGCTGGGCATTTTCAGTAATAGCACGCAGCTCGTCTACGTTTAAGCTGTCTAAATCAATTGCATTATTCTTAGTCATAATAATCTCGGTCTCAAAGTAATGGGTATAAAGCTCAATAGGTTTTTATAACTTATCAAGGGTTGAATAGCTGATTAGACTTCTTGCAAAAGCAGAATTTACATCTGGTCAGCTCATAATAAAAGAAATACGCTTATAACAATGTGTCACTAGTATAAATTTCTCTTACATAATGTTCGCCGGCGTGACAGAGCCTGCACAAAAACTGACCCAATAGCACAGGATCATTTTTAAATTGAATCGACTGTAGCCTTCAACGGTTAGTGATAACTCGTGCAAGAAATCTATTCATAGTCCTGCTTTATCACTATCGATAATTATCAATTTTGATAATTAAAACAATCTCAATAAGGATTGATTCAATCTAATCTATAAATTTTATTATCTTATAAAATATCTTTGGCAACGATGGAAGATTACCATAATATTTATCTTCAATGAGTAATTAAATACAAATAATGATATTTAAATTTTTGAATGTTCCGCCTATTAATCTAGATAATATGACTTTGTATCTGTTCTATAAATATCTAATAATTATTCATAGTTTCATAAGTACTACTGCGAACAGAAGCTTATAAAATAAAATCATTAAATAGTTATAATTTCTATATAGTTAATACAAGACAAAATAGATACTCTGATATTTAAGTACGGCTGGTAAAAAATTTCTTACTTACTATGCAGCTGTGCCATTCGAGAAGCTATAAAAATTTCTCTCAGGCACACTGTATCCGTTTTAAAAGAACCAACTATACGTCATAAAACATTAGTAATTTGGCTTCGCTTTATTTCTTAAAAAGGAATAATCACATAAAGAAAAACCCTGCAATAGCAGGGTTCTATAGAATATTCTTTACACTATGGTCTTAGGTACACGTCAAAACGGAATGTCATCATCTACTGGGCCATCGGGCATGGCATTAGGCTTGCTTGCTGAAGCAGAATTTGCATTCGGTGCTTGAGCAGGCGGATTAGAATTATTAAACGAATTTTGCTGGTTGGGTGAGCTTTGGCTATTGTTGCTATTAGCAAAGCTATTTTGATTATTACCACCTTGCGGGTTGTTTGACTGCTGATCAGAGTTGTTCTGGTTATTTTGACCACCTTGATAGCCCTGACTGTCTTGACCACCGCCACTCGCGCCATCTAGCATTTGCATTTGTTCGGCTCGAATTTCAGTAATATAGCGATCTTGTCCACTTTGGTCTTGATATTTGCGCGTCCGCAGACTGCCTTCGATATAAACCTTACTGCCTTTACGCAAGTACTGCGCGGCAATTTCACCCAGACGATTGAATAACGCGATGCGGTGCCACTCAGTAGCTTCTTTTTTCTCACCGCTTTGTTTATCTGTCCATTGCTCTGAGGTCGCAACCGAGATATTGGTCACGCTACCACCGTTATTAAACTGACGTGCCTCAGGATCTGCACCGAGGTTACCTATGATGATGACTTTATTAACACCGCGCATAATACCGTCCTTTTACTTATGAATAATTTAATGATCAGCTTTAATCGAGTTTTTTAATCTTAACGATTTATTCTATCAGTAATATGGTTTTACTTTATACAAGTTTTACCTAAATATCTAGGGAACTTTGCCTAACATGCGACACTCTTTGTCGTGCACCATCAAACCTTCTGATTTTATAGCTACGAACAAAAGAGATTCACTCTTTCGGCGTGTTAATTGGCCTGCTAACTGTACTTTGATAAACTTTATAGAGGTAAAATACTGTTATCAGCCACAGACGGAAAACGATGTATAATCAGTTCAAAATAAAAGAAATACGTTCATATCAACGTGCCACTGGTATAATTTTTTTGGCGTGCTGTTCGCAAGCGGGACAGAGGCTGCAAAAAATTAATTCCAGTAGCACTGTATCATTTTTAAATTGGATCGACTATATTTCTTGATAAAGCTCATGCTTATTTATTATTGCGATGCATACTCAAGGTCACGCTACCTAACTCAACCCCATATTTTTTCATTACTGAACGGTTGAGCATGACATCTTTATTAATTAAATACATCCAATCATCGAAATTTACATTATAAGTTTTACCATCGACTGGCAGCTCTAATAAATACTGCCAATGCAAAGTATTACCGACCACCTCTCCTGTCGCCTCACCAATAACGTCGCCTGCTACCCCTTTCCATTGCCCATCAGCTTGCTGAGTCAGCCGCCATATACGCTGTGACTTTGTTCCATCCGCCCAAGAAAATTTTTCATCTAAAACGATGACATCATCACCTTCATGAGTCGCATCAATATCGACATAAAATCTTTTTTTGACCTCGCCATTACGTCCTTGAAACATTCCCCAGCCATCAATTTGACCTGAGAAAAACTGGTGCATATCAAGCGTTGGCGTCGTATTTTGATAGGTCTGAATATTTTGCGTGGCACAGCCAGAGGTTAGTAACGTTATTGATAATCCTAAACCTATGCCAAGCTTGGCTATCGATTTAGTTATTGTTGTTGGTGATTTTTTAACGAGGAGATTTTTAGCAGTCAGTTTTTTAGTAGGCGACTCTCTAATGCATAACTTTTTGGTGACAACCATAGCGGACAACGTGTTAAATTTACTCATCTTAATTCCTTTTTAGATTGAGAATAAAAGTTATATTTTACTTGTTAGCTGCCATGATTATAACTTAGGTTGTCTCTTAAATATCTAGGGGACTTTGTGCAAGATGCGACAGTTGCTGTCGTGTAGCATCCGTTAATTTGGTTTTATCTAGTTTTAAATAAGCAACCTGTTCTTTTGCCATGACTACCAATTCATCAACGCCATTAATCGCTGACATTTGCTGCGCCCAATCTTGGATATCGATATTTTTAGGAATAGTCACTGTGGTGCTGGACAAGTAAGGCGGTTGTGCAATCGGAATCATCAGTAATAATGCTGCTGCCATCACAGCTGCCAGTATGCTCCACGCCAATACATTGGGCTGAGTCAATAGCAAACCACCCATCGCCCCACCAACAAACGCCCCAAAAAACTGACTGGATGAGTTAAGACCCATCGCCGTTGCCTTATTGGCAACCGGAGCGCGTTTAGATATCCATGAGGGAATGGTCGCCTCTAATAAGTTAAAGCCCATAAAATAGAGCAATAACCCTAAGATAATACCGATGCCAAACTTACTACCCACCGCCAATACAATAAGGGCTACTGTCATTAATGCCAACGCACCTAAGAATACTTGACGCATTTTGCGTTTCTTTTCTGCAATGATAATAAAGGGAATCGCAACCGCAAAGCCAATAAATAACAAAGGCAGATAAACCAGACCTTGCTGGCGTACTGACAAACCCATCACTTCTGAGAGCTGATACGGCAAAATCACAAATATCGCGGTCAAGGTCAAATGCAATGCAAAAATACCAATATGCAAACGGTTTAAATCGCCGATTTTAAGCACATCAGACAGCTGCTGCCCAATCGACTTATTATCCAGATTGTGTTTGAGTACTCGCATAGGTGATGGTACGACTAACAGCAATAACATTGCTAAAACGGCAAAGCCAGCGGTCAACCAAAACAGCCCTGACATACCAAGCGAGCCTACTAACAGCGGCCCAAAAGCAAAGGCCAGCATAATAGAGGTAGCAATGGTCAATCCCATGGTCGCCATCGCTTTAGTACGCATCTCTTCACGGGTGACATCGGCCAGTAGTGCCATTAATACTGCAGAGACTGCGCCACTACCTGCCAGCGCCCGACCGATGATAACTTGATAGATATCGGTGGCGTTTGCCGCTATGATACCGCCTAGCGCGAATAATACTAAGCCGAGCATAATAATCGGCTTCCGCGGAAACTTATCAGCAGCAAGGCTCATCGGTATCTGAAAGATGGCCTGCCCTAGCCCATAAATGCCGACCGCCAAACCGATTAAAAATGGCGTGGCATGGGTATAACTGTCTCCATACACAGAAAATACTGGCACAATCATAAATAAGCCAATCATACGCAAGGCAAAAATACCACCGACCCCAAGAATTGCCCGTTTTTCTACGCTATTCATACTTGCCTCACTGGTTCAACATGGAACGATTGACTTCTACACTTTATCGCAAGGTAAAACGGCGCTATCTTCGCGTCTGTTGATCGATAATATCCAGAACGATATCAAAAAAGAAGCATGATACACATTGACCGCACTATCAGCCCAACCCTAAATCAAGCCCCATAGTATAAAACATTCACCGGTTGGTTGCCGAGACTTTTGTCTCAAAGTTCTATTAAGTCTCATCTATCCTGAGTCTGTCATTTAGTTCGATAATTTTGTTACTAAGTGCATCTCATAGGCACTGATACCTTGAATAATGCGTCTAGCATGACAATAAAGTAAGACGTTGCTAAGAGCCTTAGACTGCAAAAAATTCATCCCGGTATAGTCAGAACTAAATAAAACGGATACACATATGGTTTTGGATAACTGGCAAAGCTTCAGAAATTAGAACCACTTCTCGAATTTATAACAATAACTAATAATCTTATTTCATTATCAACGCTAACGTATTCAACATGCAATAAATTGCAACCTGACCCGTTGCTCAAAACACAGCAATCATTATTCAGTGTATGGTTGAGAAGGCACTTCAAAACTAGACCTCTAATAACTATTGAAAGCCTATAATCTTTTATTTACCTGTTGTTTATTTTAAAATTTTATTGGTGACAATTAGTGCAAAAATATTGCTTTTATTGAAGTATTTTTTATTGAAACAAAATTATTGAAACAACGACAACCTTATTCATAGACATGCTGCTATATCTAAGTTTTTATTAATAGCATTAATCGTGTCTAATATTTATTGCTCATTTAAGATTTATTGGCTTTTTAACTATTTACTTAACTAAATTTTCTATATTTATAACCACATACCTATTAACCACATATCTATGTTGGTCTTAACAATCCTTTTAGCGAATAGGAAACTTGTAAACGATGGCACATGATCATATCGCAGTACGCGGCGCACGCACTCATAATCTAAAAAACATTGACTTAGACATTCCGCGAGATAAATTCGTGGTGATTACTGGCTTATCTGGCTCAGGTAAGTCTTCTTTGGCATTTGATACCCTTTATGCTGAGGGGCAACGCCGTTATGTCGAAAGTTTATCGGCTTATGCACGCCAGTTCCTGTCCCAGATGGAAAAGCCGGATGTCGATAGTATCGAAGGATTGTCACCAGCGATTTCTATTGAGCAAAAGTCAACCAACCATAATCCACGCTCAACGGTCGGTACGATCACCGAGATTTATGACTACTTACGCCTACTTTATGCGCGTATTGGTACGCCGTATTGTCCAGAGCATGGCGAACCTATGGTGGCGCAGTCTGTTACCGAGATGGTCGATCAAGTCATGGCGCTACCGGAAGAGACTAAGCTAATAATCTTAGCGCCCGTTATCCGTGAGCGTAAGGGTGAACATACCGTACTGCTTGAACAACTGGTCGGGCAAGGCTTCGTACGCGTGCGCCTTGATGGTCATGTTTATGATATGGATGAATTGCCAGCACTCGAAAAAAATAAAAAGCATACTATTGAAGTGGTCGTCGATCGCTTTAAAGTACGTGATGATTTGGGCAACCGGGTTGCAGAAAGTTTGGAAACCGCGCTACGTTTGGGTCAAGGACTGGTCACTCTACATTATATGGATGGCAATCCCAAGCCTGATGGTAGCGACAATCAAGTCATGTCAGCAAAGCACAGCTGCCCCGTTTGTGATCGCGCGGTATCTGAGCTTGAACCACGCATGTTTAGTTTTAACAACCCTTATGGTGCTTGCCCTGCCTGTGATGGCTTGGGTAAACGTCAATATTTTTCTGCTGAAAAATTGATTACTCTTCATGAAAAAAGCTTGAACCAAGGCGCAATTAACGGCTGGGACAAACGCCATGCTTATTACTTTGGTCTATTATCAACCGTTTGTCACCATTTCAAAATCGATATGGATAGCCCGTGGCAAGAGCTGCCAAAAGAGCAGCAAGATTTAATCATGCATGGCTCAGGTAAAGAAAAGCTAACCTTTAACTTTACTGATGAGCGCGGCCGTAAGACCAATAAGACCATTCCTTTTGAAGGCGTCCTACCTTATCTAGAACGCCGCTATGCAAAAACCCAAAGCAATCTAGTACGTGATGAGCTGGCCAAATATCTAGCAGATACCACTTGTAACGTTTGTGATGGCGCCCGTCTAAATGAGATTTCACGTAATGTGCGGGTGGATGACCAAACCATCGCTGAGATTGTCAAACTGTCTATCGGTGATGCCGCTGACTATTATAAAACGCTCAAAATCGGTGGTCATAAAGGTGAAGTGGCTGAAAAAATCTTTAAAGAGATTAATGAGCGCCTAAACTTCTTAGTCAGTGTCGGTCTTGATTATCTGTCATTAGCGCGTTCAGCTGAAACTTTATCTGGTGGCGAAGCACAACGTATCCGACTTGCCAGCCAAATTGGTGCCGGTCTAATGGGTGTCATGTATGTGCTTGATGAGCCGTCGATTGGCCTACATCAACGCGATAACGACCGCTTGCTTAAAACCTTGATGCGCTTGCGTGATTTAGGCAATACGGTGCTGGTGGTTGAGCATGACGAAGATGCCATTCGCCACGCCGATCATGTCATTGACATTGGGGTCGGTGCTGGCGTCCATGGCGGTGAAATTATCGCTCAAGGAACAGTAGATGACATTATGGCATCCAAAGAGTCACTCACTGGCCAGTATATGTCTGGCAAGATGAAAATCGATATTCCTAAAGTTCGTCATCAACCAAAAATGATCGAGGTTGAAGTTGAGGGTAAGGCAAAACCTAAAAAAGTACCGATGACCATTGAGCTAAAAGGCGCAATCGGTAACAACTTACAAAACGTTGATTTGAGCT
Organism: Psychrobacter sp. 72-O-c; assembly: GCF_904846605.1. Classification (GTDB taxonomy): domain Bacteria; phylum Pseudomonadota; class Gammaproteobacteria; order Pseudomonadales; family Moraxellaceae; genus Psychrobacter. Next base: position 39,710 of record NZ_CAJHBI010000014.1, on the reverse strand, counting down.
TACCCATTGGCATCATGACTTGTATTACTGGGGTTTCAGGCTCTGGCAAATCAACGCTGATCAATCGTACTTTAATGCCCTTGGCAGCGACCCAGCTGAATAACGCATCAACGCTTATCGCTGATAAATTTGACAGTATTAGTGGTCTTGAGCATTTGGATAAAATGGTCGATATTGATCAAAGCCCGATTGGCCGTACTCCGCGCTCAAATCCAGCGACTTATACCGGCGTATTTACCCCAGTACGTGAAATGTTCGCCCAAACTGAAGAGGCGCGAGCACGTGGTTATAAACCCGGACGCTTTAGCTTCAACGTAAAAGGCGGTCGCTGTGAGACTTGCCAAGGTGATGGTCTCATCAAAGTTGAGATGCATTTCTTACCCGATATGTATGTGCCGTGCGATAGCTGTGAGGGTAAGCGCTATAACCGCGAGACCTTAGAGATTCGCTATAAAGGTAAAAGCATCGCTGAAGTGCTTGATATGACCGTTGAAGACGCCACTGAATTCTTCTCCGCTATTCCGTCTATTCATCGTCGCCTGCAAGCCTTGGTAGAAGTCGGTCTCAGTTATATCCGCCTTGGTCAATCCGCACCAACGCTATCCGGCGGTGAAGCTCAGCGGGTTAAACTAGCCCGTGAGCTAGCCAAGCGTGACACCGGACAGACGCTATATATCTTGGATGAACCAACCACTGGTTTGCATTTTCATGATATTGCCAAGCTACTTAACATTCTGCATGCGCTACGTGACAAAGGCAATACTATCGTGGTCATTGAGCATAACTTAGACGTTATCAAAACTGCGGATTGGGTGATTGATCTTGGCCCTGAAGGCGGTAAAGGTGGTGGTTTAATTATCGCGGAAGGTACACCTGAAGAAGTTGCTAATACCAAAGGCTCACATACGGGTGAATTTATGAAACCGATGTTAGAGCAAGCGATGAAAGACGCGAGCTGATAGAGATTGGTTAATCTTTGATGAAAGGCTATTCTTTAGGGAGTAGCCTTTTTTATGTAGCAACTCCCACTTTCCGCTAATATCTACCAGTCTAGGCGCTACAATCGGAGCTAAACCGCTCCTCAAGGCGTCGTTCTGGAAGTAAAACAGACTTAAAAAAACACAAGAAACAAATTTGAATAAGATGACTTTCACTTAACATCCGATTTAATACTTATCCTTATTACTAATTTCCAAATGGTCTAACGGGTAACCAAGTTTGGAAAACTGACGGAAATCCCCTTCATAACTGATGATATAAAAGACCAGCCTAAAAAAAACCTCTTCTAGATAATTCGCTTCATAAATTACCCTTTGCATTTGAGCTTCATTTTCACCATTTAAGCTCCTCTCAACTCCATGTGCTGCATCATTTCTTAATAATTGCCACTCAATATTCATATCTTTTAATAGAGTGCCTGAATTCGCTAGCTCATTAAGAATAGAAACAAGGGGTTTGCTAGAAGAGTTTAAATTTCCTAAATATTTTTGAACTCTTCTTTTTAAGCTTTTGGATACATCCGTGTTCTTAACCAGCTTTCCTAATTTCTTAATTTCATTACAATCATAAATCTTGTTATTAGCATCTTCTTTTCTGATATATTTCAAAACTATAGACTCAACAGCTACACTCAAAATAAGTAATTTATTCTCAATATCTAACGTATAGCCATACAAACGATACCACCATATGTACAAAGCACTTGATGATGAGTAAATATTCTCTTGAAAAAAAATCACATACTGACTAATGAATCTATCAATGTTTTTATTATTGGTATGACTTGAAGGAATTGGAGGTGTATTACCTCTGTCATAAAACCTCCTACTATAAACCCTAGTTACCAGAGAGCCATTATCATATTGATTTTCTATATTGTAATTTATAGGGTATGAGCAAATAATATTAATTGCTTCTCGTATCAATTTATATATATGGAAATTTTCTTCAATATTATTCACAGAAGAGACTAATGATAATATGGAAATACCTTCTATTTTCACAATCCTTAATGTGTAATTCTCTAATATTAACTCATATTTGTTTAGCTGTTGAATACCATCTATACCGATTGAACGTTTATTAGGTATAATTTCTAGCTCCTTAGAATAATAAGCGTAAAAACTATTCAGTTTACGGCTATTAACTAAATCGATATTGGTAATCAATACATCTATAATAATCTTTCTGTGACCAATGACCACGCTATCATTGAGCAAAAAATGACTTGTAACCCACTCTCTCCCTTTATTATCAGTAAAGGACAATTGAAAGTATTTTTCTTTAACTATAAGTTCCCCCGCAGAACTATTCCTAAATAAACCTTCATATTGACTATGAATTGAACTAAATTCTGATGAATCGATTTCTTTTTCTAAGTATAAAGCTAATTGCTTCTTCTCATTAAATCTTATCTGTCCTTCTAAATCATTGTAGGTGATACGAGACGGTTCATTGTTAAGCTGACATACTGTACCCCAATTTATCGACCACTCGAAATCGAAATTCAAAATACTTCTTAACTCTCCACTTGTTAACATTTAATATTCCGTTTAATTTTAACTATTACTAATTGCAAGCCCATTGTTCCCGTAGGAGACATTCCATGCATCCTATAAACTACCTTCTAAATAAACTCTCGCATCACATTCATCACCCGCGCGTCCACAGTACGTTCTATCTTCGCCTCTAACTGACTACACTGTGATTCGACCTCACGTTTAGACAGCCCTACTACGACAAGCGTCCACTCGCTGGCATCATGCCGATCACGCTCGCCGCTTTCACATACCGCGACGCTTGGAGTATTGCCGAAGCGTGCGTGCAAACCGCCCATGCGCTGGCGCTTTTCTTTTAACGAGCTGCATCCAGGCAGAGAAAAAGTCAGAGTTAAGATGGCAATATGCATGGTATTCTCCTTGCTACAGTGGTTTACGCTTTATATTAGCATCAAATACGATGCGTACGCTTCACTGAGAGATCAGGCTGAGATAATGTCAATAAAGCGAGCTGCTACTAAGACCGTAGTTTTATCTTTTGTACTCATAGGTTTACCAAAGTAAAAAACACCGCAATTCATGCTATCGTTACGTTACTCCGATCTATGGTATATCCGTATCAGTACCCCATAATCACTCATACTGTTTATATGAATGAATCCATAGCCAACATGCGTATCTAACCAATGACTCCTATGAGCTACGTACAGCAACAGCGCATTACTCGATTATGCGTGCGCTGCGGATTACTCCTTATGCAATATGGTGCTGAGTCTTCCATTGTGGTTGACTTATCCAAACGCTTGGGCATCGCCTTGGGGATGAACAGCGTAGAATGTTCGCTCAACTTTAATGCCATTACCTTGACAACTATTTGTGATGAACGCTGTATCACCACCACTAGAGACACCATCAATCAGAGCATTAATGTCAATTTATTGGTACAAATCCAGAAAATTATCAATAAAACCGAAGCCACTGCAAGTAATGACAAGCTGAATCATGAGCTGACTGAACTCACTACGCTTGCGTTTGATGAGTTAGACAAGTCGGTTTACCCAACGTGGTTAGTGTGCCTGTTTGTTGGCGCCTCTTGTGCCGCATTTGCTTATCTTAACGGCGGCAGTTGGTTGATTACCGCCGTGACCTTTACCGCAGGTATGGTGGCGATGCTCACTCGTATTTATTTATCCAAACACCACTTTAATCCCTTTATCACGGTCATTGTGACAGCTTTTATCGCTTCTTTAATTGGGGCGACAACCTATTATTTTGATATAGGTGATAATGCAGATATTGCCGTTGCCTCTAGCGTTTTGCTATTAGTGCCAAGCTTTCCCCTAATCAACTCTTTATCAGACATCTTAAAAGGCTATGTCAATATTGGGGTTGGGCGTGCCGTTTTTACCTATATGTTGACTTTTTCAGCTGGCGTTGGCATTGTTATGGCCCTTGTTCTACTTAGAATACAGCACTGGGGATTTTGATATGTGGTTCATTAAAGCCGTTGTGCTGTCCTGCATTATTACCCTTGGTTGGACGCTCATGTTCACCGTACCTAAACGGTATATTCTGCCCTGTTTGCTCATGACTGCTTTTGGGTTCGGACTAAAAACAGTCCTTGTCTATCAGCACATACATATCGTGGTTGCCAGCTTTTTTGGGGCGATGCTCGCCAGCTTTTTGGGGGTTTATTTTTCTAGAAAATATACCCTACCACCCAAAGCCCTTATCTCGCCAAGCGTCATTTGTATGATGCCAGGCATCGCCGCGTACAAGGCGATGGTCAGTATGGTGCAGATTGGTTATTTTGGCTTTTCAGACGAGTTATTTAGTCAAATGATGGTTTATTTGTTTGAGGCCTTATTTGTGACCTCAGGATTGGTGCTGGGCTTGTCCATTCCTGGACTGTTGTTTTATAGGCGTCGTGCTATCGTTTAGATCGCGGTAGCGGCGCTATTACCTCAATCAACCGAGCGGCGAGCTATGGCAAAAAATGCGCCATTATCGAAGCCAACCAATTGGGCGGCATTGGCATGAATTTGGGCTGCGTACCCAAAAAGGTAATGTAGTATGGCGCGCAAGTTACCGAAGCCATCCACAAGTATGCGCCAGACTATGCGTTCGATATCCATATCAAAGGCTTTGCTAAATCAGAATCAAGCAGCAATTTTGGAGTGCAAGAGACACGGCAAACTGTAGCCTTTCCTCGCCGCAGTTCGTAGGGTGCGTACCACGAATCTACAATCAAATACACCTGTCACATTCAATACTTCTCATAACTGTTTTAGAAATTCATTACAATAGGCTAAGTTAATCAAAAATTGATTCTATTGAAATAGTGCGTTGAACGCACCCTACATTTGAAAGCACACCTGAAGAATTTTCTAAAGCTAAAAACTCACATCCTAGTGAGTTTATGAAGCCGATGTTAGAGCGAGTCAGTGGATAACTATAAATTGGTAGTCGTACGAGGAATATAAAAAGGGTGCCATTTGGGCACCCTTTTTCATTCTAACTATAGTTTTTTAGTGAAAAATACTTAAACTATTTAATTAATCGAAAATTAAAAGGTACTTTGAAATTCTGTCCAGAAGAGCATTTTATAGCGCCCATAACACAAAATATCAAATGTGAGAAGCCGAACAGCATAAGGAAAAACATTGGAATCATCGCTAATGGCCCCCAGACAAATGCCAAAACAAACCCAATTACCATAGCTATAATCCATAACACGAAATAAGTTACGAAAAAAGTTATTACCCAGTTTAATGCTTCTTTAGCTTGGGATTGGACGTAAGCATCGTCTTTCTTTATCAAAAGAAGTATCAGTGGCGGAATAAAACTAAAGAACAAACAGCCCAACCAGTTTATAAGTGCCATATTCTTGGAGTCTTGCGTAACACCAGAAGCATTAGAAGTCTGAATGTTCGTTCCGTTACTGTTAGCAGTGCTAGTGCCAACGCCTTCGTTCATATTCACTTGTGCTTGGTCTTGTTGCGTACTATCAGACATAACTAGATATTTCCTTATGAAGTAAACTAAGTATTAAATTGGGTTTTTAGTTGCCTAACACCCATTCATCGTTGACTTTATATACTAAAAAATTTGTGGTATTGGTACTGCTATTACCACCGATGTTTTGGGTAATCTGGGCAGTACAACGGTAAGTATTTTTACCATCAGCAGAATCGCAATTAACATCACTCACGTCTTCAAGTTTTGGCATCATCCCTGATAGCATCCCACTCATAGCGTTAGCCATTTCATCGTTCCCAGCACTCGCTACTGCATTATCCACCATACTACTAGCCTGCTCATACTGACTTTCAATCAATCCTTCAACGGTGTTACTGGAAGGCGCATCAGAACAAGCTGCTAATATGGGCGTCAATAACAATACAACTGCTAACTTTTTTAAATTTGTCATCATTTATTCAGCTCGTATTAAATTTTAAGGGTTAATCAAAATGAAACTTTTTAGTAGCAAACTATTCGCCGGTGGTTTATTAAAATATGATATTTTTGCAGAGCCTGACTTGAGAACGACAGTATTCATATCAACAGTGAGTTGGTAGTAAGCTTCACCTTTTCAACCCAAATTAACAGTCATTACTGATTCTTCTGGCTAAATATTCATTGGTGATATATGAAATTAACTCTCACTAATGAACTAATTTTTGTTTTTAAATGATTTATTTGTAATTCAAAAATAAATATTACTCTAACTATACACAAATCACACATAAAACCCAACTTAATTTCAAAATTATTTGTCCGTTTCATCTATAAATCGTATTATTTTCCCTTATTTTAGGATTTTACGACAAAAAAACCAACTATAGTTCTATAAGCCAATAAGCACTTAAAAACTATAGTTGGTTTTTTATTTATTCAGATTTTATTGTTTACTGACAGTAGAATGACGATACTGCTATGATGCTATTAATGAAAGCCGTTGAGAGATGACTATGTGGCAGGCATACTTTTTTATTTTACCAATTGGTCTAGGTATCATGACCTTAGTTGCCAGCTTAATGTGCTTGCTCGCTTATCTAATGTCTGATGATAATGCCACGCGCTTGCCCGCCTTTAATTGGTTTAAGCGCTTAATTATCGTGGCATTTATATTGCTGAGTATCGGATTATTCATGACTTTTAAAAACTTTTGGCGTTAACTCAAACACGTTTTTTTATCTGTTATTCATTAACTACCGACTGTCTTTTCTAACTCTAATAATTGTAAATCCTGTCGCTTAGGCTCCCCGTTGTTTCCATCTTCCGGAAACGGCATAGTCACTCCTGTAAGCTTATAGCCGCGACGCTCATAATAAGCCAGTAGCTCAGGGCGATGGCTTAAAATAGACATCGTTAGACAACTGGGCTGGTCGCGAGACTGTAAATGTCGCGTGGCAAAGGTTTCTGCTGCTTGTAATATCTCATGACCAACGCCGTGCCCCTGCAGCTCCGGATGTACCGCAAACATGCCTATATAAGCCCTGCTTTTGTCAGTATTGTCTTGCATATCGACAGCAATGCAGCCGAGCAACTCGCCCGTCTCTTGTCCCTCACGATTACCTGTCTCAGTCTGTGGATAAAGAAAAACATAGTGCTTAGGGTCAGCGATAACAGTAGCGAGCTCGTCAGTGGAAGTACGAATACCGCCCACTAAATCAGATTCGTTTGTCCAGCCTTCATCTTGTCTATAACAGCGATCCAACAACTGCTTAAGAGCATCAACATCATCAGATTTGGCTTGCCGTAAGAATAAAGCATTTTTATTCATAATATTATCTCGCTTTTGGTTGTATTCAATCCACAATAAAATAAGAGACTGACCTCGATAACGAGTTCAGTCTCTACAGTCATTCCTACAATGCTCACCCTCTAGCGTGATAATGCATGCGCTTGATCAATAATATCAAACCCAGCATTGATCTGTGCGCGTGTTGGCGCATGACCACGGCGCAATAGTTCACCAAAGGCAACTAACTCTTTATCACGGCCTAGTGTACTGGCAGCACTTGCGCGAGTATTCTCACCGTCATTATCGAAATAATACTCGATATAATTAAGCGTATCTGGTGTTCCAATCAAGATATTATGATCGGGCGTATTGGCATGACCGCTGTAACGTAAACTTTTGCCATACTGCATCGTCCAGAAGAAAGGTACGCGCTCATCAAGCGAATTGACATTATCGTCCTTCAAAATCGCAGCAGCAGTCACCAAGCCATGTTGCAACGCCACCCGCCAATGCTCAATACGCATGCGCCCCATTTGCCCAGAAGCCTTAGCAATATCACCCAGCGCATAAACCCCATCGCGTAACTGTAGATGACTGTCAACTTGTACACCATCTGGATCGTTTACTTCGCTTAGCAAATCCGTACGCGGTGACACGCCTGTACCTAAGATCACGATATCTGCGTCTATCTGCTCACCATTTGCCAGCGTCACACCACCAACTTGTGAGAATGTATCATTTTTCGTACTGTCAGTATTTTCATCAGCACTGCTATTAATACCTGTAATCTCATTAACGGTAGCGTCTAATACGAACTTAATGCCATTATCTTCATGCAGTTTGATTAAGGCGTTGCTGACTGTTTCAGAGACAATATTACCCATCACCCGATTGTCTTGACCAATCACAGTTATAGATGCAGTCGTGCCCGCTTGCGATAGGGCTGAGGCGACTTCCATACCGATAAATCCGGTACCGATTATGACCACACGCTGATCGTGTGTGGCCGCTTTGATTAGTTTGGCATCATCCATACTACGTAAGGTATAGACACCATCAAGATTAGCCCCTTTTATAGGCGGCACGATAGGAGAAGCACCCGTAGCGACCACTAAGAAATCTGCGCTTAGTTTTTTATCTTCCTCTGCTTCACTGCTAACAATAATGGTGCGCTCATTGGGCAATACTTCGCTGACCGTTTGACTTAAGCACAAATCAATATTATTTTTCTGCGCCCAGTCGCTACCACCAAGTAGGAGTTTTTCCTCAGGCATATTTCCTGCCAAGAATGCCTTGGATAGCAGCGGACGGTTATAAGGGGCTTTATCATCTTTACTGATTAACGTAATCTTACCGCCGTAGCCAGTATTGCGTAGATGATGTGCGGTCATAAATCCAGCTGCACCGCCGCCAACAATGACTGTATGAGTCTCTTTTAACTGATCATTAGCAATAGTGTGGTCTATTTTCGCCGCCGTATCGACCGTTAAACTATCACCATTATCGGTAAACTGGTATTGAGTCAATCCTTCGGTTGCTACGGGTTCTAATAAGGTCCCATCACTGCTATCAAAGGTTGCATGATGCCAAGGGCAAACCACACGATTGCCACAGCGCAGACCTTCGCCTAAATCTGCCCCAGCATGCGGGCACTTGCCATCGAAAGCATGGAATGTGTTGTCGTCACGAGTGATTAAAATGATACTATCATCATCTTGCTTGTACGATTTCATGCCGCCACTGGGTATGTCAGCTTTATGAATAGTGACAGTACTAATAGTTGAGTTGCTCATAGGTCATCCTTAACGGTGGCAGTTGCTGCCTGATTATTATGTTTGATTGAAACTTCATTCAATGAAAAATCACATCCATTGATAGTAACAAGTACGCCACTCGCGAGATGTTTTATTGTATGTCTCCCTCGTTGCAAAACGTAACTCTCCAATCAATGCTATAGTTTTCATACCCCTTTATTAAATCCTACTTTAAACCTGATAACAATAATAGATGACTATTTTATGACCTCTCAAGACCTTAATCTTACTGCTGCCACCTCTCTACCAACAACCGATAAAGAATTCCTTAATAGAAAATCAACGAATCAAGAATCATTAGATATCGCAAACTTCAATATGGCTGCAATAACGGATACCGCTCAGCTGCCACAGCCAGTGCTAGCGCCGCTGACGCAAGCCACTTATAAGACAAGCGCAGAAGACTTTGTGGTTAATGAGGTGCTACCACTTGACTTGACTGGTGAAGGTGAACATTTATGGCTGCATATCCAAAAATCAGGTATGAATACTGCGTTCCTCGCCAAACTATTAGCAGAGTGGGCAGATATTCCCTCACGCGATGTCGGTTATTCTGGATTAAAAGACAGACATGCGGTCACGACTCAATGGTTTAGCTTACGCTTACCAAAAAAGCAATTACCGACAACCGATTTTTTGCCCACAGACTTAGGTGAAAACGAAACCGTACAGATACTTACCCAGCATTGGCATAATAAGAAGCTTAATCGCGGGGCGCACCGAGCCAATCAATTTATCATTACTTTACGTGATATACAGTTTGAGGCGGAAACTTCAGTGGTGGAGTATCAACAACAAATACAGCAGCATTTAGAATATATAAGCCAAAATGGTGTGCCCAATTACTTTGGCCCGCAGCGCTTTGGTCATAGTGGTAACAATATCAGAGAGGCACTTAGATTGTTTGCTCAGCCTCCGCAAACGAGCAATCGCACGCAAAAAAAAGATAAAGGTAAGCGCAAACGTGTGCCACGAGAGCAGAATACAATGGCATTGTCTGCTGCTCGCAGCCTGATATTCAATCATATCTTAGCCGCACGCGTGCATGATGGCAGTTGGGACAAAGGACTGGCAGGTGAAGTATTTAACCTTGCAGGTTCAGGCTCGATATTTTCTAGTGAGCAGTTAGATGAGACCTTGCGTGCACGACTTTCTGACGGCGATATTCATCCAACAGGCGTGTTATGGGGAATCGGTAACGATAAGATAAGTGGCGAGGCCGCCAAACTTGAAGAAGATATCGTGCAACAAAGCTGGTTATTAACACAGCTAGCAGTCGGTTTAGAACAGCGCGATATCAAGGCACAACGGCGGGCATTGCGCTTACTAATTGAGGAAATGACTTGGGAATGGGTTGACGAGCAGGTGCTGGTGTTGAGCTTTAGCCTACCAACTGGCAGCTTTGCCACTAGCGTTCTAGCCAGCTTAGTACAGCAGCTGCATACGCCAGCGGTAAGATAAAGTATGAGATGCTAGGTTAATCAATTGCTTTGTTTATCAAGTGGTTTGCTTGTCATCTGGTTTATTAGCTGGCTTGTTTGTCAGGTACCATAACGTGACTTAGTAGCACTAATGGCATTAACCATATGGCCTTCTGCTAATAGATCATTGGCACTCACTACTTGATTGCGACCTCTATCTTTGGCTTTATATAACGCTTTATCGGCAGTGCTGATCAGATACTGACAAATGTCACTGGGCAATTGTATTGGCAACATATCTAGACTGTGTGCGGTCGTTGGTTTATTTTTCTGTGACTTAGAACGCTTTAGTTTGGCTGATTTAGAGTTATCTGAATGAGCCGTAGTCACACATCCCTGCTTAATACGTGCCAGCTCAACATAATTGAGAGTGTATAAACCAAGACTGGCAGTAACTTGAAAGCTAAGCTCATTATCAACTTTTATCACACGTTGAGCAATATTTTGCCGCAGTTGCTCAGTAATAACCATGGCGCTATCATGCATAGTGTTCGGCAGGACAATCAAAAACTCTTCGCCGCCATAGCGACTAACAATAGCTTTATCCGTCAGAGCACTGGATAACGACTGTCCCACTTCTCGCAAAACCTGATCGCCTACTTCATGACCGTAACTGTCATTGACACCTTTGAACAGATCCAAATCTAATAAGATAACGCTAAAATCTTGCCTGTCAGTCGCTGTCATGATTGCTTGCTGCATTTGGGTCAAACCATAGCGACGGCTGTTGAGTTGGGTCAGCTCATCTTGATTGGCATGTTTTAAGATCTCATTCTTACTATTATCTAATATCAACAACAAAGTACGGAACATGTACACGATAAAAATAGCTTTAGGCAACGCTAAATATAGGTGGGTTGAGCGCCAAAAAAATGCTGAAGATAAGCGCAGTTGATCTAAGTTTTCCCAGTTCAGCGCACCATTTTGAAAAATAGAAGTGGCCATGGTATTTTCAATGGAGGTCGCCTCGCTATAGGTCAGATAACTATAGGTATCAAGAGGAATAGAGATAAATGTCAGTTGCCGTAAATTGGGTAAATCAATCCCTAAGTAAGGGACAAGGCTCACCAAAACAATTACCGTAATATGCCCTATAAAAGCTTTCCAAATATAGCGCCGACGCACCAACATCATTCCCAGCATCGCACCTCCTACCAGCGACACGCCAGATAAAAAGCTGCTATGCCCCATCACCAAAATCACTACTGCAATATAAACACTATAGAGCGTAATTAACACAATCTGCCATTGATGTAGATACTTATCGTCGTTTTTTATATGCGCTAGATGACCCACCATCCACCAAAAAAACAGCCCCATCAGTGTCACGCCTATCCACATCGGATACAGCAATCCCATATCAACATAAGTACCATAGGTATCTTGCCACAACCAGACAAATAAACACCATAGCCAATGTAATGAGACTTCCATCACCATAAACAAGGCCAACAGCGATGCTCTATCCGCTGCACGCCACTCAAAAATTTTTTCAGAGAGGCTTTTATAATCCAATCGGTGTATCGACACAGCCATGTATGCGCTACCACGTGATGAGTTGTTAAGGTCGAGTCAAGACTCTATCTATCTTAGGCTCTCTCAGATTCTGGCTTACTTTAAATAGTGCATTTACTATCGCAAGTTTTATGGTAACTATCAATCCGCTTTACTGTCTTATGCGTCAACCTGTGCATTAACCTGTACATTAAATGGTGAGGCATATTTTTAAATTAATTAATTAGTAAGATTTAACCTTAACTAAATCTTATCACCTTTTAGATTATAAAAATTTTAAATTACGACAGAATATTAAAGGACTGCCAGACCCCTTGCTGTTCGGGGGCCAAAGTCGGTACATCGCCAATACGTCGCCACGGCATATTACTACCATGAAAATCACTACCAATCGACGTAACCAGCTCATGCTCAGCGATAGTGCGATCAACCATTCTGCGAGTACTAAGCGGCTCACTATTGGCAGGCAGCTCACAAGCATCGCCGCCCAGCTGGGCAAACTCTTCAATAAGCTTACGTACCCGTGTTGCTGAAAGCTGATAGCGTGTTGGATGCGCTAACACTGCCTTACCACCGCAAGCATGAATCAGCTCAATACCACGTTGCATACTTAACGCTTCAATCGCCACATACGCAGGCTTATTATCGGCCAAATATTTATCAAAAGCTTTTTGAACGGTTTTGACCAACCCACGCTCGTATAGCACTTGCCCTATATGAGCACGCCCAACCGCTTGCGGATTATTGCTTGCCTTCGCACAAATTTCTTGCCATAGCTCATCATAATCAAGCTCTAGCAACTCACTGAGCTTTTCAGCAATACGTTGACCTCGATTCGCACGACTGTCTTGCAATTGTTGTAAGGTTTCATGCATCTGTGCACGGTCGGTAAAGTCCAGTCCCAACACATGGATAATTTTATTGGTAGATTTATTTTTACCATAGCCACCATTAAGGGTATGCTCACAGCTAATCTCAACCCCGTTAATAAGCTGCATATTGCACGCTTCGGCAGCAGCTCTTGCTTCATCAATACCTAATAAAGTATCGTGATCGGTCAGTGCCAATACAGTGACTCCTGCTGCATGTGCGCGCTGCACTACGTCCGCTGGTGCATAAGTACCATCAGAGCGAGTACTGTGGCAATGTAAGTCAATTTTCATAAAGTTGGCCTTAAGGTTTTTGAGCACGGTAGAACAGCTGATAATACTGTTAACAATAGAATGAATAAAAATAGCCGTCTAGTAAATATTGGAGACCATGATTATAGGTAGTAATTATAAGATTTTTTATATAAGCCTGTTATATAAAGCGATTATAGTGCTGATTGCTTTTTTTTGGCGCAGTAGACGTGTAAACTACCCCATACGTTTTTGTTGGACATCCCATTTGCTATGAAAGCCTTACTAGACTTCATTCCCTTAATTGCTTTTTTTATTGCTGCCCGTACCCACGGTATTTTGGCAGCGGCAGGCGCGTTGTTAGTTGCCACTATCATCATTTATGTCATTCATTTCGTACGTCAAAAAGGTAAATTTGATAAGCAACAATGGGTCGTACTGTTATTAACTATCGTCTTTTGCGGCGGTACGTTGCTACTGCGTGATGACATTTACTTGCGTTGGAAGTCACCGATTATTAACGGCATTTTTGCCGTAACACTGTTGGTCAGTGCGGCTATTAATAAACCCCTCATGCAACTGGCAATGAAAGAGGTATTTACCTTATCGATGAGTGGCTGGAAAAAGCTAACAGTCGTTTGGGCACTGTTTTTTGCATTCATGGGTTTGCTACATTATATCACGGCATTTACCATGTCGGATGAAGCATGGATTAACTTCAAGACCTATGGCTGGATTCCAATTATGCTGGTGTTCGTTGTTGTCCAATTCGCGCTATTAAAAAAGCATCTAAATCCGGCGCTGACTGATAAAACAGCCAAGTAACAGTTGGTGGCTTTGCTTCCAATATTTTATATAAGAAAAAAGATGTTTTTGATACGCTAACAGCGATAATGATTGAGCGTTAAATGATGTTATTTTTACTAAACGTGATTGTTTATTCTTTGTTTTTACCACTTATTGAGGAAGTATGATGTCTTTATTTGCCATCATTGGTTATGACGTTGCAAATAGCAGCGCGCAGCGGAAAATTACGCGCTCCGAACATCTTGAGCGTCTACAAGTATTGAGTCGCGAGCATCGGTTAGTTATCGCAGGGCCAACCCCAATCAAGCATGATCAAGGCGCTATGACAGAAATGTCAGGTAGTATTGTCATTGCTGATTTTGAGTCTCTTGATGCGGCGCAAGCGTGGGCAAACGCTGAGCCTTACTTGCGCGACGGGGTGTATAGTCATGTGGATATCAAGCCGTTTATACAAGTATTACCCACACCTACTGACCCAATTTCAAACCAGACCTCAAGTGAAACATCAGATAAGGTCGCGGCATCGTGAATCAGCTGTCATCGTTATTAAAAACATCAAAGCCATTAAAAAGTCGTCGCTATCAAAGCAGCCTTGCTAGCATTATTCTAATGGCTACTATATCGGTGCAAGCGGCGCCAACAGTGACGGCTACCGATCCAGCCGTTGATTCAGCAGCAACACCACCTGTCGCGGGTCAAACTAATAGCTCTCAATCATTGCCGTATTCAACGCTAAACTCAACAATGCCAGCTACCAACACTTTAGCGTCACAGTTGCAACCGTCAAACAAAGCGTTATCAGCCGCCAATCAAGATCTTCTCAGTCGCAATGCTCAGCTACAGCGACAAGTCAATGACTTACAAACACAAGTGAGTGTTTTAATATACGAGAGTAAAGGCCAACTGTTTTTGTACGGTGCTTTTACAGTACTGATTAGCCTATTGGTTGGTATTTTTATCTCGTGGCTGGTTTTTGTCCGCCGTGAACGCTGGTAGAAACGCTATTATTTGTTGCTTATTTATTTATCGGGCGTGATTGTCTATGTCTAAACCCACTCCTGCACTTGTCAATGCTCGCCGCACCCCCAGCCAGCCAGCCGCTCAGTTAAAGACCGCTGAGCAGTCCCATATCAACCAATCTGCTGCGATCAAACCTGCTAACATTAATTGGCAAATAGATGATACCGGCAATATGGTACCGGTATCCGGTGAGTTTGGTGATGTGTACTTTTCTCATACTGACGGTTTAGCAGAGTCGCGTTATGTCTTTCTTCAATGCAACCAACTACCAGAGCGCTTGGCAAATTTAGCCCCGCAGCAGTGCTTTACTATTGCTGAGTTAGGGTTTGGTACGGGACTTAACTTATTGGCAGTATGGCAACTTTGGCGACAACTGCGTGCGACGCATCCGCAGTTAGCCACGGCACGTTTGCATCTTATTACCACTGAAAAATATCCTATAGCGCATGAAGATTTAACGCAGATACTAGCATTATGGGCACAGCGGGCGCCTGAATTGGCAGATATTATGCAGCAACTGTTGGCCTCTTATCCCACTCTTATCGCAGGCTGTCATCGACTTAACTTTATTAACGACAACTTAACCGTTGATATTTGGCTCGGTGATGCCGCTGACAGTTTGGCTAAATTAAACCCAATAATATCTAACCAAAAAACCGCCCACATTGATGCCTGGTTCTTAGATGGGTTTGCACCCTCTTGTAATAGTGCATTGTGGGGTGATTCGATATTCACACAAATAGAGCGCCTATCAGTATCTGGTACTACGGCAGCGACCTATAGCTGCGCTGGTATCGTCAAAAAAGCATTGCAAAATAGTGGCTTTGAGATTAAAAAAGTAGCAGGTTTTGGCCCTAAGAACGAGATGCTAACTGCGGTTATGAGGGACGCTATAACACCAGATACTTTAACTGCCGCCAATAATTCGGTTAAAGCCGAAGCTAAAAATGACGCTAAGCCGTCAGTATCAGATAAGCCCAATCATACGGTGATCGTCGGCGCTGGCGTCTCTGGATTATTAACCGCATGGTCACTTGCTAACCGTGGTATTAAAGTGACGCTACTGGATAAAACAGCCCCACTATCAGGGGCCTCCGGCAATCCACGCGCCCTCCTCGCGCCAAAAATGACCCCTATTCATCATGTCGATGATCATCTACATACCATAGGCTATCTTTACAGCAGCAGACTATATCGCCAGCTCAATGATAACGCTATAAAAGGAAACATAGCGCCCGTACTTGAACCAACTGGCGCCCTCGATTTATTGGTAAAAGCTAATATCGGTACTGAGCAGATTGCGGACTATCCTAATGAGATGGCAACCACACTATCGGACGCACAAGCACAAAAAACGACAGGTTTAGTCCAGCAAGACTTGTCTGAAAATTTATATCTGCCGCAATCAGGATTAGTCAATCCGCAAGCGCTGAAAGAGGTGATACTTGAACATCCCATGATTACCTTTGAGCAATTGGCTGTCACACAGATCGATGAAACTGAGGCGCAGGTTTCTGTTTCCGGTCATAAATCTATGGTTGGTCATAAACCTACCGCTAAACGCAAAGATGTAGAAAATGATGTCTCACAAGAAGCTGAGGTTATTACAATCCAAGCTGATAACTTAGTCATCTGTGCAGCCTATGAAAGCCACCAATTAGATGGTCGTATTTTTGATTGCCGTAAGATTCGTGGTCAATTGTCTTGGTTCACCCCGACCGCTGAACAACGTACTAATTTGCCCAAATTACCAGTCAAATATAGCGGTTACTGCGCCCCATTTATGGGTCAAATCGGTGATGCTAAATTAAACAACGTCTTCGAGGGTCAACAGCAGATTTTACTCGGTGCAAGCTTCGTGCGTAATGACACTGATACCGATATCCGCAGTCAAGAACACCAGCAAAACCGGGATAAGCTGGTTATGGATATCCCTGAGCTGGATGCAGTTATTCCAACGGATACTGGCTTATGGCAAGGACGTGCTGGCATCCGGACGCAAACGCCTGATTATCATCCAATGGTCGGGCGGTTAGCACAAAGCAAACGAATATGGACATTGTCCGCAATGGGTGCGAAAGGTTATGCCTTTGCCCCTATTTGTGCAGAAGCGCTGGCTGATATGATGACAGGAGACTTTGCACCGTTGTCTGCTGCGATGCTGGCACGACTTTTACCAAATCGTGCGCGTTTACAAACGCCACTGGTCTAACTCTTCAAAGCTAACTTATAGGTTTACTTCAGCCAACAGTGAGAACTATCTGATGCCTTATCAGCAAATCACCTTAACTCTCCCTCCCCACACGCGCGGTATTCACGTCATTACCTCGTTGATTCGGGATGCCATTCGCGAGCTAATACCTAGTAAAACAGAAGCTGGTTTAGTGCATCTATTCTTACAGCATACCTCGGCAAGTCTGGCTATCAATGAAAATGCAGATCCCGATGTGAGATTGGATGCCGAAGACTGGCTAAATAAGATCGCGCCCGCCAATCAGCCAGAATATCGCCATACGTTTGAGGGCTCCGATGATCTGCCAGCTCATTTCAAAAGTATGATGTTTGGAGTGAGTTTAACCGTACCACTTGTGAATGGCGTGTTGGGACTCGGGACTTGGCAAGGTATTTACTTATGTGAGCATAGAGATCATGGCGGTCAACGAAGGCTGATCATTACCGTCAGCACTTAAAGGTAAAAAGATAGAAGGATAGATTGTTCCTCTCTCTCGATTGTGCTTAAATAAAGGCATTTTAATCACTAACCGTTTCTTTATGAAAACCAACCCTTCTATGAAAACTAGCCTTGCCACCTCATTAGCACCCAAATCTTATTTTCGCATTTTTCCTGTTGTTCTCTTAAGTCTATGTGGCTTTCTTACTTTGAGCGCTTGCCAAAAGACACCCGACTCTGAGACTGCTGTTGAGACTCAAACGGAAACAGGCGTCCAAAGTACTTCTGTTACGACTAGCGTTAGTGATCCCCAAAATACAGATGATGACATAATAGTCGAGCAAAGCGCCACAGAATTAGCAGTAGAGAATGAGCGAGATATTAGTCTCACCCAGCTTGAGAACAATATTGGTGCTGACGGCAATACCGAAACCACCACACCAAACCGAGAGCAAGCCATAAAAGACACACAAATCACCGACGTTAAATATCGAAGTGCCGCGGGTGATGCATTATCTGTAGTCTTTGAAACCTCAGCGACAGGCGTACTTAACGCTATCGTGACTTTACCAAATAGACCAAAAATGACCCTTAGCGCCCCAGAAGGACAAGGTAACAACCCAACTTATCGTTCAAAAGACGGCAGTATTGAGCTTATCAGTCATGGCGGTGGTAGTACCGTAGACTTAATGCAAAATAACAAAGTGACTGGCTTTGATGCTATTAGTGCCGAAGCTGAAGTCGTCACTCAACCTTAACCAAACCCCGTCAATCTGCCAAAAGCGCCAATCAACCAACTAATCGCTGCCCAGAGCCCCCAACCGATAATCGCAATGACTATCAGACCTAAAATATCAGGTATGTGCAGATACAACCAAGCAGCAATTGGATAACGCCAAAAACGACTGCTACGCTGCTTATCCTCTAACTGTTGATGCAAAAAGGGACGATCCATATGAGTCGTCTCAGTGATGCCATATTCATCGTGTATATGCTGATGGACAATGCTAAGAGTTTTACGACTAGGGCGAATAAAAATATCCAGCAACGTGCCAATTCCCGGAATAACGCCAACCACCATATCAATTAATGCCAGTCTGACCGCAGGAGTCATCTTGCTTACTGGCACACCCAATTGACGACCTAATATAAAAGCATAGCTTGTCAGAGCAAGTCCTGCTAAGTCACCCATTAATGGTATCGTTGACAAGGCCGCATCTGCACCGATGCCTTGTTTGGTAAAGGGAATACGTACTACTGAATCCATCGCGTTGGCAAACTTGGCTAATTTGCGCTCAGTAGTAATAACCTGCTCACGCGTCAAACCTTGCTCATTAAGGTTGAGCTGATAACTGACTGATCGCTCATTTAATGATGTCTGGGTGGACTGTCGCTTTGGTGATTTACGTAATTTATCCATTAAAAGTTGTCCATAAACAGGATATAGCGACCAAGGCAAAAACATAACGTCCTACCCAGATATTGGCTAAAAATGCTTGAAAACAGTCTGCAGCTTGGCGACTGGCACAGGCGCTATTTTGTTTGGCAAACATCATTGCTACTAAAGCCAATCCAAATATAGGCGTAATACCTAAACTGGTTGGCGCAAAGTAATGCCACAACACCAAGCCCATTATTAGTAGAAATAAACTTTGTAATACCGAGACAATCACCACATCATAACGACCAAATAATATCGCTGTGGACTTAACCCCGATTTTTAGATCCTCTTCCCGATCAGCCATCGCATATTGAGTGTCATAAGCCACTGTCCAGCACATATAAGCCAAAAATAATAACCAGCACCAGATATCAGTGGCACCCGTTATCGCCACATAGGCCATTGGTATCGCCCAGCCAAAAGCGGCCGCTAAAAACACTTGCGGCAAATGGGTGAAACGTTTCATAAAGGGATAAATAAAGGCTAAAACCACCGCTCCAAGTGACCAATAAAAAACTTGAATCGGTAAAAACAATAATAAACTGGCGCTTAGTGCGACTAATACTAAAAATGTCGCAATAGCTTCTTTGCCAGATAAGCGACCATCTGCTAACGGTCGACCTTTAGTACGAGTCACATGACCGTCTACTTTACGATCCGCAAAATCATTAATCGCGCAACCTGCTGCTCGCATCAAAATTGCACCTAACGCAAAAACAACGAACACCTTTAAGCTTGGTAGACCCGCACTTGAGCCTTGCAGCTGGGCTTGACCCATCGCTGCGAGTAATACTCCCCATAGCGTCGGCCACAATAGCAGCTCAATCCCGACAGGCTTATCAAAGCGCGTCAACTGCATATAGGCGTGGATTTTTTCTTTACGTGTGATGGCGGACGTTGTAGTAGTCATAGCGTTGTTGTCATAATGAGGCATTAACTTATGTTAAAGCTAAAAGTAAAAGCATACTGAAAATAGAAGGTTATAGTGAATACTAAATAAAATAAATACCGCATATAAACCCGCAAGGCTAATGAAATTTTTCGCTTGCTGTTCACACGCGTGACAGAGGCTATACAAAATAGCCATCAAAGCGTACGGCTTCATTCTGCCAGCTATCATCAGGCGTTTGATGAGCAAATAATGGCGCATACTGTGGACGCTTAACGATAACGCGGCCCTGCTGTTTAATATTATCAATCACATTGCTACTGACCAACATCTGAGCACTTTTTAGCAATTGCTGCTCTTCAGCTAACGTTGGTGGACAAGCTAAATAGTGTAACGCTTGCATATGCTTACCAACTTTGGCACCTTTACCCGTTTTACTGTCTTGATAGCTGTCCTCTGGAAACATCGGATCTAAATACACCACATCAATGCTCTTTTTATCAACATTATTAACGGCATCTGTAGTTTTAAGCGTAGTAATATCTTGGCGATGCGCAAAATAACTGAGCGCATCGATATTAATAATATGCAAACGTGACATCAGCTTTTGCCAATTCGGCTGGGTACTCATACGCTCACGTTCAGCGAGCAATAGTAATGCGATCAAAGGTTGCTGCTCAAGCATAATCACTTGCGCGCCAGTACTGGCCAATATTAAGCTGTCATGACCAAAACCTGCTGTCGCATCAATCACATAACTATCAGCGCTAATTTTTGCTGCTTGTAATAATAGCTCGGATTTACGACCTGCGCTGACCACGCGGCGTTGTAGCTTGTCCCATTCAGGCGCGACACTTAGACCGTTACTGAGCCACGACAGCTTATTTTTATCATCTAATAATAGAATAGGCTGAGTAGCCTCCGCACTCAGTTGCTCTCGATGTTTTTGGTTGAGCTTACCGGATATCAGCTCAGTATTTAAACTTAAGGACAGCTGATGCTTACTCACTAGCGCTTGCAAAAATTCAACTTGCGGCTGCTGCACCTCGGAAGTATAAAGCAATTTACACTGGCTAAACGAAACAGCGTTGTTAACCGTAAGTTGAGCGGTCATGAATGTTATTCCTCAAATACCAAGCCAAAAACCTGAAAATCTAGCAAGTCTACTCTTATAAAAAGCAGCAACTAGCCGGCAAACTGATAGCCAAAGCCCCAAGCTGCTACTAATACTACGATACCAGTAATAATACGCAACCATGCAAAAATCTTAAAGTCGCGGCGACTGACCCACGCGACCAGCCAGCGAATAGACAGTAGCGCCACGATAAAGGACACTACTGTACCCACACCTAGTACCAACCAATCTTCGCTACTTGTCAACACCTCATGATGCTTGAGCAAATCTAATAACCCGGCACCAATAATGACCGGAATGCCCAAGAAGAAAGAAAACTCTGCCGATGCCTTGCGTGAAACCCCAAGCCACAGCGCACCGATAATGGTAGCACCAGAGCGTGACGTGCCGGGTATTAACGCCAAACACTGAAACAGACCAATCATCAACGCGGTCTTGAAGCTAACATCTTCTGCTTCGTTAGCGATTATGGTCTTCGGACGATTTTCTACATAAAATATCAGCAGACCGCCGATAATCAGCATAATCGCTACAGTAATCGGATTAAATAAATAAGTTTTTATTTCATCCGCAAAGGTAAAACCGATAATCATCACTGGAATGGTGGCAACAATCAAACTCAGCCCCAGCTGTCTCGGGTTACTCAGAACATCTGACTTTCCGGTGACTAGCCCCATGAGCGCCTGCCACAATCGTCCCCAATAGTCATAAATGACTGCCAAAATAGCTCCCAGTTGAACCACTACTATGAACAAATCGACCTTGTCTTTAGTCCAAAAACCCATCAAGTCTGCTGACAAGATGAGATAACCGGTACTAGAGATGGGTAAAAACTCAGTAATACCCTCAACGATACCCATGATGACGGCTTGAATTAATAAAAGTATATCCACAATCGCTTTCCCAAAAACAGACTTGCTGGTTGTTTTATATTGTCGTGATACGGTTGATATTAGACATTCAACGATGAGGTCTCTAGCCGTTATGAATAGTGCCTAATGCGATATAATAAAACTACGCTTTGCCTTGTTCTTTTAAGGTTTTCCAGGCTTGGTTGCGTAAGTATTTTGGCAGTGCAAGCGCGGCATCGGTACCACCCAAAGTCATAAATTGCGCAATACCCAATTGTCCTATGATCACCGCATCAGGACAGACATCCTCATGGGATATCTGCTCATTATGGTGGCTTAATAGGCCAGCGCCGTTACCAACGATAGGAATATTAAGCAGCGTTTGGCGCTCATAATCTAACAGCTGCTCTGTACTATCGCTCTCTTCTATACTCACTGGCTGCATGATGGCAGTTTTTGATGGGTTATCTGACTGGTTATCCAATCGCTGCTCTTGTAACAGATAATGCCCAAAATACACTTGCTGCATGCGGGCATCAAGGGCACTATAAACCTCTGTTAACCCATATTGCTGATAAGCACACTGCGCAATTGCTTGCAGGCTTGAGATACCGACACAAGGTAGGTCATGCGCCACCGATAATGCTTGCACCACTGCCGTATTAATACGGATACCGCTAAACGCACCCGGACCGCGATTAAATATTAATGCTTGTATATCAGAGAGGCTCAACTGACTTTTGGTTAAGGCAGCATCAATCATCGGCAATATTTGCTGCGTCTGCATGCGTTTACCGGTTTCAGTTTGGCTTGATATGACCTTACCGCTGCCATCAAGTATCGCGATCGAACACTGATCGAACACGGTATCCATTGCTAAAAACATCATGACCTCGGCTTAAGCTACTGGTGTTATCAAATAGCGCCTATCATAGCATTTAGGGTCAGCAAGTTTTATCACTTTCTACGTTATTCATACTTTATTCATTGAGTCATTTTTTAGCATTTGAAATTATTTTGTCAATTGTTGGACATTCTAGACTGACTAAACCTTATATCCATAAAAAATCCCAAAACTACCATTAGCTTTGGGATTTTTGTCTAGCAACCACTGTTAAAAAATATTAAAAAACCATGAATGACTTAAAAGCGTTTTTTAAAATCCTTAGTGGGTTCGTTTTGCATTTCTTGCATCTGCTTTTGCATCTCTTCAGTGCTCGGCATGTTATTAGGATCAAGTCCCATTTGCTTGGCCATTTGCGCTTGATTCACATCTTTCATACCACCTTTTGACTGACCACCGCCCCCAAACAAGGGACCACCGCCACCAGAGGCACCGCCGCCGCCACCGCCCATCAATCCTTGCATAGATTTCATCATTTTACCCATACCTTCAGGCTTAGAAATCATTTTCATCATTTTTGCCATTTGCTTGTGTTGCTTTAGCAAACGATTAATATCTTGGACTTCTTTACCCGAACCAGCAGCAATACGGCGCTTACGACTCGGATTAATCTTATCCGGATTTTGGCGCTCAAAGGGAGTCATCGAATTAATCAGTGACTCCATCTCGCGAACTTTTTCTTCTGGCTTGGCATCTTCAACCGCCTTTTGCATATCGGAGCCGCCCATGCCTGGCATCTTATCAAGGAAGCCTGACATACCGCCCATACTCTTCATTTGCTGAAACTGAGTCAGTAGATCCTCAAGGTCGAATGCGCCGCCCTTTTGCATCTTTTTCGCCATTTTTTCGGCTTTATCCCGGTCAATCTTTTGTTCGACTTCTTCAACTAAGCTCAGTACGTCACCCATACCAAGGATACGCTGGGCGATACGTTCTGGATGGAAGAGTTCTAACGCGTCTAATTTTTCGCCGCGACCTAAGAACTTAATCGGCTTGCCCGTAATGGCACGTACCGATAACGCTGCGCCGCCGCGAGCATCACCGTCGGTCTTGGTTAAGATAACACCCGTCAATGGCAATGCATCGTTAAAGGCTTTGGCAGTATTGGCGGCATCTTGACCGGTCATCGCATCCACGACGAACAAAGTCTCAGAAGGATTAACCGCTGCAGTTAACGCCTTGATCTCATCCATCATGGTTTCGTCAATAGCCAGACGACCAGCCGTATCAATAATCAAGATATCTTGATATTGAATTTTTGCTTCTTCGATCGCACGTAAGGCAATATCAATCGGATTTTCATCAGTGCTTGAATTAACAAACTTAGCATCAACTTGTGAGGCGACTTGTTCAAGCTGTTGAATAGCTGCTGGACGATAGACGTCAGCTGAGACTAGCATGACCTTCTTTTTATGGCGCTCTTGTAAGTATTTAGCCAATTTACCAGCGGTGGTGGTTTTACCTGCACCTTGTAAGCCCGCTAATAAATAGATGATAGGTGGCTTGCCAGTCATTTCCAGCTGCTGATTGGCACTGCCCATCATCTCGGTCAGCTCATCATGGACGATTTTTACAAAAGCTTGACCTGGGGCCAACTCTTTAAGCACTTCCTCGCCTAGCGCTTGCTCTTTAACGCGTTTGACAAAATCGCGAGTCACAGGTAGCGCGACATCGGCCTCTAGCAATGCCATACGCACTTCACGCAAGGTATCTTTAATATTGTCTTCGGTCAGCTGCCCAGTACCGACAACATTGCGTAAACTCGACGATAGGCGTTCGGTTAAGGTATCAAACATAAGTAACTCTCATTTAGTAATCAATTAGTAATTTTCAGTCAGTGGTTTTTTGACCAGTAGTTCTTTGGCTAGTAACCTTCTGGTCAATAATTTTCTGGTCAGTAATGTTGTAGTCAACAATCAGTATGGCGATCAGTTAGAGTGGCTTTTTACTCACTAGCTTTCTATTTATTTGAGCTATTCATTTGTGCTATTCGCAAATCTTCTATCTAAGCTATGAAATTAACGCTTTTAATCAATAACTTTTCTTCAGTAAAAGAGTAGATATAGATTTTAATACAGGCTTAGTCAAATAATAATAGCGACGATTCTCAATTGGCCTCTATTTTATGATAAATTGAAAGATTATTCTAATCATACCATTTTAGCATTAACTTGAGCGGCCCTAAGTTACAATAGTGACAATGGCGCGCTCCTGATTTTCAATGAGGCTTGCCTGTGTTACTTGCGTTTGTGATAGCCAGTATGGCTTATATCGTGGTCAGTATCCATATCGGTTGGGCATTGACGACAGATAGGCCCATCAATAAAGGCGCCAGTCTTGGCTTATTACTGGTGGGTATGCTGGCGCACGCAGCACTGTTATATCCCTACATTGTCACTTTATACGGGCTAAATTTTAATCTATTTAATGTGTTCAGTCTGACCAGTTTACTTTTCTTATTCTTCTACGTGCTATTTTCTCTATATCGTCCAATTGTAAGCCTAGGGATTTTGGCTGCCCCCACGGCCCTAATTGGTATGGCTATTGGCTATATTGGCCGCGCTCCTTATCAGCCGCTCACCGATGTCAGTATGGGTCTTGAAGCGCATATCTTACTGTCATTTGCCGCCTATTGTGTGCTGCTGATGGCAGCGGTGCAAGCGCTATTTTTACGTCTACAAATTCGTGAGCTTAAGCATCAAACCATTCACCGCTTTTGGGTCAATAAGCTACCGTCACTACAAACTATGGAAGGCTTACTGTTCGATATGATCTTAGTCGGCTTTGTCCTGCTCAGCATTGCGTTGGGACTCGGGTTTGTTTATGTACAAGATTTGATGGCGCAGCATATCGCTCATAAAACAGTGTTTAGCGTCTTATCATGGTTACTGTTCGGAGGCCTACTGCTGGGAAATTGGCGCGCTGGCTGGCGAGGCAAACTTGCTGCCAACATCACCATCTATGCCTTTATCTTATTAGCACTTGGCTTTGTTGGCAGTAAGTTTGTGTTAGAGCTTGTGCTATAAGATAAAGTAATATGGATTGGCCTATTGTTTACAAGCCGTTATTTACAATTAGTGCTTAGAACTTGCTTAGATAATTTTAATAAGAAATTGTCCTTCTAATTAAATACCACAGTCTTATTACCTGTCACGATCACCCGATTTTGCACATGCCAATTGACTGCCCTTGCCAGCACATTGCGCTCTATATCACGTCCAATCGCCCGCAACTCAGCAACGCCTTGCCGATGGGTTACGCGGTGCACATCTTGCTCGATGATAGGTCCTTGATCCAGCTCAGCGGTAACATAATGAGCAGTCGCGCCAATAAGTTTCACGCCTTTGTCATACGCTTGCCGATAAGGGTCTGCTCCTACAAATGCTGGCAAGAATGAATGATGAATATTGATAATTTGCATCGACCAACGCTTAACAAAGTCTGATGACAATATTTGCATATAGCGCGCCAATACTAGTAAGTCATTCCCTGCCATCAGCTCGTGAATCTGTGCTTCTGCGTCTGCTTTATTGTTCTTAGTCACAGGAATATGATGAAAAGGGATACCAAAGTTTTCGACCGCTTGACGCAAATCTTCATGATTGCTAACGACTGAGGTAATTTGACAGTCAAGTAAGCCGCGTTGATGCCGCCACAGTAAATCCAACAACGCATGGTCAAACTTGGATACCAAAATACCAACTTTGGTCTTTATCCCATTGTCATGTAGACGCCAAGTCATGTTATGACGTTTGGCAACGGTATGCGCAAAGCTGGCCTCAAAGTTATCTATAATTTCGCTCAGACCTTCTAAAACAAATTCTAAACGCATGAAGTATTGCCCGCCTTCATGAGCGGTCGAATACTGATCCAAACTGATAATATTAGCACCATAGCGATGAATGAACTCTGATACCGCTTGGACAATACCCGCTTGGTCTTTGCATTTAATCAGTAGTGTGGCGGTATCGATAGTAGCGGTGCTAACTGAAGCATTATTTACGGTGTCTGACATAGTGCGCCCAATTCAAAATAAAATGATAGCCATCTACCGTGCTTAGAACTCTATCGGTAGCATGGTAAATCGGCTATTTTAATCTTTTTTGGATAATTTTGCTTGCTGGGTTAGTTGTTTTTAGTTATTTAGAGCAATAATGCAAAAACCCTCAACGTAGGGTTGAGGGCTCCATTATGATCAGAATAAAAAACTTAGCTAATCACCTATTATTGTATAGCTTACTCAACTTTGATTATTCTAGAAAAACCAGAGCCATTAGTATTAACACCAAGCGTAGAACCTAAGTCAAATGCTTGATCAAAATCTACAATAAAGCTATTAAAACCTTGTGATGTTCTATCTGGAGCTTCTCCATTGATCGACACAGAGTAGTTTGTTTGGTTCTGTTGATAAGGAGACAGAGCTACTTTTGTTGTATCTTTCTCATCATTGATACTCACGCTTACACTATCTACACATGTCGCTCCACCCGTACCGAATGGACTAGAATTACCGATCCAAGGGCTAAATAAGACTTTGTTCTCTACTCTTAAATCTCCTGCCAAATATGGTAGAGAATAATTGATACTTTGAATATTCTCGCTACCATTGAGGAAGGTAGAGGTATCAAAGCGTACTTTCACCCAGTTTGAGTAACGAATTGGGTAGCGAATCTCAAAGTCTGCACGACCTTCCGAGTCTGTCAAAAGGGTATAATCATCATCTGCAAGCTGACCATTGACTAAGATAGTTACTGGGTTAATAGTATCAAGACGATTGTTATTATTCACATCATCATCGTTGTCTAGAGTATAGTTATATTCAGGATCATCTTCGCTAATGATCCAGTCTGATTTTTGCGAAACAGGAACTTGTTCAGAGAAAGTCTTAGGCTCTGGTGTACTTACATTACCATCGCTGTCTGTAGTATCAGCTCCTTGATAAGTCACAGTACTATCAAGCAAACAAACTCTACCTTGTGCATATTGGATAGCATAGGACTGAATTGAGACCTCTTTGTTAGCGACGGCACGTCCTGAACCATCCATAACAGATATCGAACCGCGAACTGTATAATAGATATCATCAGAAGCTATTTTATTACCAAATGCTAAGGTCGTATAAACGGCTTCTTCTGATACCGTAATATCGATGGTTTGGGTACCAATCCCTGCATTGTCATTCAATAAGCGCGCGTTGATGCTGACACCGCCAATCGGTGAGCTGGCATTGGCTTGATAGACTACACGCGCCTCACCTCTCCTGTCCGTAATAGCTGTTGCTGCCGATAAACGTCCTGCTGATGAGTCTGCGGCACGGCTAAACACTACTGTCTGCCCTTCTACAGGTACATCGTTTTCATCTTTGACTGTAGCAACAAGCTCTGTGCTGCTACCTGGCGTGATGACGGATCTTATCGCTTGAAACAGCATCTTCGCGGGAGTGGTGGCTCTAAAGCGAGTATCAACCGTAGTCTGATATCTGAGAGTACCATTAGTCATCTCACCAAGAACGGTGGCTTGTAATACGGTAGTACCCGCAAGCGTAGACGTTAGTACGACAGGTACTGTAATAATATTACCTTGAATATTACCTGCTGTGATCTCTTCAGTCGTAATCACATTGTTGTTAGCGAACGTACCTATAGTGGTTTGTACTTCTACAAACCTACCAATGAGTTCAGCAGCTTGTGCTGGAGAGTCAGTACGAATTTGTATGTTAATATTCTGTGGCGTATTAACGTCATAAACATCGACAAGATCAATAAAGCTGATGCCAGCTTGTGAAATTTTAATCAAATCGATACTGTTCTTACTACGCTGCGCCACTAACTCACGCTCACCCACTGCTCTGGCAAAAATACGTAAATTACCGTTACCGTCAAATGTCAAGTCGCTTTCATCAATATCAAAACTTGCTTCACCATCAGTGTTCGTAATAGTGGTGGCGTCAATAGCAATGAGTTCACCATCTGCATCTACTAATTCCATACCAGCATTAGCGATAGCACGTCCTGCACCATCTATCAGCGTGGTCGTGATAGTGGTCATTTCGCCATCATCTAAGTTGGTCTCTGATGCTGCAAGCGTAATCTCTGTCCCTACCGCTGACAAGCTTAGAGATTTTTCCTCACGCACTTGCATACTGACATCACCATTCTCATCATATTGCGGTGTGACAATTTTGGCATTAATCACAACACTATGATTTAGACGCGAATTGACAGAGTTGGCTGCTAAGATGACACCGACATCAATCTGACCATTGGCATCCGTTGTTACCATGCTAGGCGTTGTTAATGCTGCACCACTGGCTTCTAGGTTGTCAATACTTAACTGTACTGGCACACCAGTAAGTACGCCACC
Source organism: Psychrobacter sp. 72-O-c (assembly GCF_904846605.1). Lineage (GTDB taxonomy): Bacteria > Pseudomonadota > Gammaproteobacteria > Pseudomonadales > Moraxellaceae > Psychrobacter. The sequence goes on along the minus strand of NZ_CAJHBI010000014.1, from coordinate 10,453 downwards.
ACTACTATCAGTAACTCTGAACGTGGCATTGGTTTGATCACCACCAGTATTCAATGTGGATTTGTCAGAAGAAACTAAGATTTGATAACTATCAATCGTCGAGGCATCTACTGCGACGATGTAGTTTTGTTCTAACTTAACGTTTTCAGCAGTCGTTGTGGTCGCTGTTAGTCGAATACCAGCTTCTAATATAGCTTGATTGACGTTGGCACCGTCTTCAATCGTCAGGTTAAAAGTAGCCACGCCATCATCGTTAGTCGTAGCTGTGTTGTTGCTAACAGTTACGCCAGTTTTTATAGGGTCATCGACATTTAAGCTAACGTCACGATTGGCGATACCACCATCATTATTCTCTAAACGAACGAATACTTTGAAGGTATCGCCTTTAGTATTAACGACTTTGTTCGCGCCAATAGTTAATGCTTCAGTCGTACCCGTTGGAGTAACGGTACTAACTGAACTGGATTGAGTAACAATATTGCCATTAGCATCAGCAGCTGATAATCCAATGGAAAAACTCTTGGTCTTCCCCTTAATTGCCTTTTTCTGATCCTCAGTTAAGTTGTTAGGCACCGCAATAGTGAATACTGCTTTACCTGAGTTGTCAGTCGTTTTACTGCCGCCTGATACTAAAGTAACACCCTGACTTGCAATAGTAGCTGGTAGTGCTAAGAATACCTTTTGCCCCGTTACAATATTGCCTTTTTTATCTTTGGCTATCACTTCAATCTGAGTCTCACCGCCATTTAGGTTAAGATCTTTTGATTGCTGCGGTAATAAAGAGATAGCAGCAGTCATAGACTGTACTTTAATATTAACTAGTTGCTCATTACCTGTCAGTGTTTCAGTTAATTTGGCAGTCAATACTTGCTTGCTGAGCGCTTCTTTTTGCTCATCAGTTAAGTTGTTTGGTACTACAACTTTGAAGCTAACTAAGCCATTGGCATCTGTATTAGCAGTAATATTCGATGAGCCAATTTGGTCATTGACAGTCAATAAACTAGCTAACGACTTGTTTTCAAATACTAATTTAACTGGCTGACTGGCTATTTGCTCACCAGATGACTGGTTGTTGAGCTGGGCTTGTATCGTAGCATCACTACCTACATTGTTAAGGATATAGCCTGCTTGATTATCAATGTTATTCGTAGCATTGAGAATACTTAAGTCAACTTCAGGAGTTGTGATATTAACTTTACCGATTTCAGAGTAGGTAATACCTTTTTCGACATACGACAGCTGGTAGTTAATACCAGTGGCTTTAAACTTAGCACGTTCTGCTGCTGTTTTACCTTTTGGTATACTAACTGTGAAAGCAGTCTCACCATTAAAGTCAGTAGTCACCGACTCTGCGTTGACAGTAACGCCATAATCTAGCGCTGCTTTACCCAATTGAATAGCAACTGCTTGCCCTTTCACTGGTTGAGCACCACTACCTTTAGTCGTTAGTGTAATACCAATGTCGCCACTGCCGCCAAGTTCACTAATAGTTGGCGTCATGATAGAAGCAAACTGAATACTAGTTACTGGTTGCTCAACTTTGATTTTTTGAGTAATCTTAGACTGTGTGCCATCTTCATCAGTTAGAATAGCAGTATAACTAATGCCAAACTTAATCAGTTGGTCACGTTGAATTTGCGTTAAACTTTGGCTAATACCAATATTAAACTCAGCTATACCATTATCATTAGTAGTCTGCTGATTACCTCGAATCGTAACACCAGTACTCGAACCTTCGTTTATAACTAGTTTTACGGTTCTGCCAGCTGCGGCACTACCATTTTTACGTTTGGCTGCAATTTGTAGCTTAAATTGGTCTTCTAAAATATTTACAGTGGTGGGGATACTTTTAGCTGTTAATGTGATATCACTTTGACCAATATCCGAACCAATCTTAATACTTTCGCTACTTGCGTTGCTACTAACACCGGAGGCCTCAACGACGTTTACACCTACAACAAAGCTATTCGCTTTCTCTACTTCTGTTTTTTGTACTTCATTTAGTCCTGCCGGCACACGTACAGTATAGCTTACAACACCCCTCTCATCAGTAGACTGCTCAGCACTACCATCAATAGTTAGTAAGCCTTTACTAGTCAAAGAAGTTGGTAGGGTTGCTGAAACTAATTGATTGGCTACTGCTCCACCATTTTTATTGTTTACTCTAAAGCTAATGATTGCACTACCACCAGAGCTTGAGATTTGTTTTTTATCGCTTCCTTCGAAGCTAACAACGTTTTGTGCAATCGGTATTTCAACTAAACTCGTAAACGTCTGAGGAGTGATTGAACGGTTAGGCTCTGTCAATGTTACGGTATAACTGATACCAGCTTTAGCAAGTGCTTTACGTGCAGCGTCTTTTAAATCAGGTGCTATTGTCAAAGCAACAGTGGCTCGACCCTGACTATCTAAGGTTAACTGGTTATTCGCTAAGCTGACACCTTCAAGTGCATCATTGAGTTTGATAGTGACTTCAGCACCTTCAACATTCGTTGATACGCTACTGTTTTTTGGTTTAGCAGCGATTGTCAGTTGTTGTGTGTCACCGTACGCGCTGAGGGGCTTCAAGCTATTAACTCTGCTTAGAGTATAATCAGAGACTGGTAGCGCTATAGATAAATTACCTGTCTCTTGCTTAGTAGCACCATCTTGCTCTTGAATGCTAATGGCATAAGCAATACCTTCACCTTGTAACAACGCATTGCGTTCAACTTCCGATAGATTCTCATTTATTTTGATATCGAAAGTAGCGACGCCATTAGCATCTGTGACTTTACTGTTGCCACCTATGATAGATATACCTTTTATATTTGCAATGCCCAATCCTACTTTCACATTTTGAGCGCGTGCCCCATTGCTATTTTTGGCAGTTACGTTAAGTTGAGCACTATCACCATAGGGGTTCAAAACGTTATTGGAGACCGAACTTGTACTTAATAACGGCTGTATCTCAAGCTTACTTTCGATAATTGGCTCGCCGCTACCATTGCCTTCTTTGAACACACTAACTTTCAATTCCTGTGGCGCTATAGCCGTGCCATCAGCTTTCTTAGCAGTTGCGATTAAGGTGAAGCCTTGATCTATCAATGCAGCCTTATCGGCAACGGCTTGAGGGTTGAGCTTAAGCGTATATACAGCATTACCATCATTATCAGTAGTTTGTGTACTCTGACCCTCGATAGTAATGCCATTAGTTTCAGAATTTACTACTTTCAAAGTAACCGCTTTACCAACCATCGCACCACCAGAGCTTACTTCAGCAGCTTTGACAGTGACGTTGAAGGTAGTTGGCTCATTTGATAGCTCAATAATAGTTGGCATTGGAGTAAGTTTTTGCAAAAAGAAGTCAGGCTCAATATCAGGCGTTTGCTCACCACCACCATTATTGCCACCACCATTATTATTGCCATTACCAGAACCCGTGCCTGGATTTAAGCCTGTATCAGGTTCAGGAGCAATAGAATCTACCGTATCACCCTCTCCACCACCACAACCAGCTAAAGCTAAGGCGCAAGTTAAAGAGGTAAGTTGAAACAACTTAGAAGTAAGGGGTAGTGAGCTATAGGACATATTTCGAACTCCGCATCAGCAATATTCTGATCAACCAAAAAAGTATAAATCCTTGCCTCTTCTTCGGGAAAACACCTAAAAGAAAGGCAACGATACATAGATTTACATTAAGGTTAATTATATTAACAGTTTGTATGAAATTTATAACAGCAACTTTACTGACTTTTGTTATAACTTACAACTAAAAATTAAAACTTTGCATTAAGTAATCAACAACATAGCGCATGAAATTCAGGGTATAATAGCTGACTTACATGACGACAATTATCATAAAATAGTTTGAGTATTTATTGATTTTATGGTATAAATGTCGACTTTAAAATTTTCTGAATTGGTCTGCCTGTTATTTGCCTTTAGATGACAGAAATACCAGCTCAACCTTCATATAGTTTTGTTTGGTGCAATGATGCCGCTTGCTGTGTCCATGCCGCAAATGCGCGCAACTTGCCCAGACTGGTATGAGAATGACTCATACTTCATAGATCAGGAGTTCGCCATGTCTAGAGTTTGCCAAGTGACTGGAAAGCGCCCTATGGTGGGTAATAATGTTTCGCACGCAAACAACAAAACCCGTCGTCGCTTTCTACCAAACCTTCAACGCCATCGTTTTTGGGTAGAATCTGAAAATCGTTTTGTTCGTCTACGTATATCTACTAAAGGTATGCGCATCATTGACAAACTAGGTATCGATAAAGTGTTAGCAGATTTGCGCGCACAAGGTCAAAAAGTTTAAGCTTAGTGCTTGCACGCTATCATTTAAAGGGAAACTATCATGAGAGATAAAATCAAGTTGGTATCAACTGCTGGTACTGGGTATTATTACACCACTACCAAAAACAAGCGCACGATGCCTGGCAAAATGGAAATCAAAAAGTTTGATCCAAAAATTCGCCAGCATGTGATCTTTAAAGAAGCAAAAATCAAATAATATTTATTTACGGATAACTATTATTAGAGTGTCGTTTTTCACTGGAGTTATTTGGTGCTAAATAAAAAAAGGGTTTATCAATTGATAAACCCTTTTTTATTGTCTGCTGTTTTGATCGCTAATTGCTATTCGTTTGCATGGGACAAATTTCGTGCGTATTAGCTGTAGTTCGTTGGCTCTTTATCATAAACATGTGCATGCCACTGGCTCATTTGCTTTTGCATAATGACCTGAATGGCCGCATGAATCATGTGCTGCCCGATTGGCTGTGTGTCACTACCAAGCAACTCTTTGAGCTTGTCAGAGAAATCAATAGTCATTAGCGGCTCATCATCACCCTCAGCATCGCGTAATAATAACCTGCCATTATCTGCTTCTACTAGCTCAAGGGTGGTCTCTTTGGCAAGTCCGGCAAACTGGTCGGTACTGTCAATATCCACTTCTATCTCATTATCAATATCATATGGCATTTGGCGTTTTCCTCATTATCTCGTTTTATAGTTGCGCAGAAACTATAATTTAGCAAAGCTATCAGCGCGCACCAACACGGGCAAATATATCATACTCATACAATGGATGCTTTACGTCCAGAATTCAAGGGGAGTCACATAAGTCTTATGAATGAGTACCTATTAACTGCGCGATAATAGTAGATGCCTCAACGTCAATATCGAAAACCTTAACGCCAATAGCGCAACTTACCTATCGTGAATAACAAGGCCACAAACATACCCATATAATAGGCTAGTTTTAGCTCAAAAGTAGGATCGCGGTACTTAAACGGTAGCGCAACGGTTGCAGTGGCTGTCGGCAATATCAACAGCATTAACAGCCAGTTTTCGATAACATTGAGCCAGCCTTGTAAATCATTACCTATGCGCAGCGATGCCAATCCTAATAACAGACAGCCGATGATTAGGGCAATAATTAAACCGTTTGGAATGTCTTTGGGAAAAATAATATCAGTAATTTTGCTAGGTGATGTTTGCATGCAAGGATCCAGTCACGATTGAAAGGGGTGACTTATTGATTTAAAGAGAGGTTTATTTAGCATAACTGTTATTCAATGAAATTGTTGATTGAAAGCGATATCAACATCTATAAGTAGTAAGACAGAACGCCTAGCTATAAGTACCCATCAGCCACAATAAAGAGATACAAGATGTTAGGTAACCAAGACTAATAGCGTTCCAGCTTGCAATATGCAGGCCTTTAACCTTGTTAAGAACAAGCGACCCTAGCCAAAAAAACAGGGGAATACCAAGCATAAACGCAGGTACTACTACCACAGCATGCTGTAATACTTCTCCGACATCATCACCTACCATTAAGCGAAAGCCGTAACCGGCTAGGCTTAAAATTAACGCAAAGACTGCCATGCCAATAGTAATGCCTTTAGGAACCAAGCTGCGCTTCTCAATCTGATGGGGTTGCTGACTGTCGCCTTTATCATAACTATCGCCCTGCACTTGGTTGGACGGCGCTGACGGGGCAAACGATTTTTGAGTATCCATATTTCACCTCTTTATAGCTATAATTGCGATTGGTAAAAGACTTTAAACCTAGTTTTAAATTTATTTTTTTAAATTGAACCGTTATTTGCTGCTACTTACTAATGCTAACTCTTCGCGCATGGCGGTAATAGCAGCGCTATAGTCCTGTTGGTTGAAAATAGCAGAACCGGCAACGAACATATCGGCACCAGCTTCGGCAATAGCGCGGATGTTATTGGCTTTAATACCTCCATCCACCTCTAATCTGATGTCGCGGCCACTGTCGTCGATAAGCTTACGGACTTCACGTACCTTAACTAAGGTGCTGTCAATAAATGATTGGCCACCAAACCCTGGGTTCACGCTCATCAATAAGATTTGATCGACTTTGTCCATCACATAATCTAGATAATGTAGCGGCGTAGCAGGATTGAGTACCAACCCACATTTCGCACCGCCATCTTTAATAAGTTGTAGCGAGCGATCGACATGGCCACTAGCTTCTGGATGGAAGGTAATAATGCTGGCCCCGGCTTCTAAGAACTGCTCAATCATGCCGTCTACTGGGGACACCATCAAATGCACGTCAATAGGAGCATCTATGCCGTAATCGCGCAGCGCCTTACATATCATACTACCAAAGGTGAGATTCGGTACATAGTGATTGTCCATCACATCAAAATGAATCACGTCAGCACCAGACTCCAATACCCGCTCAACTTCCTCGCCTAGGCGCGCAAAGTCAGCAGATAAGACAGAAGGGGCAATCAGATATTGCTTAGAAGGACAAATCATAATTGAGCTACCTAGTTGAAGTTTGCTTAAAATATCAATGAAAGTGCAAGAAAATATTTGGATGGCTTTATTGTAACATAGGGCAAACGCTAAGCATTTTGCATCACGAGTCAGTAACTATGAGGAGTTATACCTCGATATTAAAAACTCGCTATTGAAAAATTACTATTAAATTATTAGATAAGCCAATAATATTACTATCGTGGCTTATATTGAGTTTTACAATAGGCACGGCCTACCATAAATGTACGTTTCGCTTGATGCTTAGTAGCACGTCCCGTCACCCTCTGCCGCCACAATCGAAAAGAAGAGAGCTTTAATTGCTGACGCATCAATTTAATCACGTCAGTTTCGTTGAGTCCATAACTGTGCTCTATCGCAGCAAACGGCGTTCTATCTTCCCATGCCATCTCTATCACCCGTGACATTTGCACGGCGTCCAGTGCTCTATTAGCTGCCACATCTGTTACTTTTGATACCCGATTAGCTGAATCAATAATATCTGAATTAACAGAGTCTGACTTGTCGTTATTTAACCCGTTAGCGCTGGTTTTTTGCTTTACTTTTTTCTTTTCTTGTAGCGCCGTATCTATGTCGGCCTGCATTATAGCAAGCGACGATTGAGCAGTTTGTTGCTGATGCTGTTTGGTATCTAAGCGGTCAGCTATTGATGATGTTTGAGAGTTTGTCATAATAATCTATCCTTTAAAGCGTTTATATGCCTTGCTGTCTACTTGTTTCTATATGAAATACAACTCTATTGATTTCGTAAAGCCAAAGTTTAGCTCATTTGTGCCATGCGCCAGTGATGTTCGATATGATCGTTCATTACGGTCTGAATAAAATAATAGCTGTGGTCATGACCCGCTTTATAACGTAGCGTCAATGGCTGTTTCGCTTTCTCGCAAGCCTGTTGTAATTTAGGCGTCTGTAATTGCCCATCCGCTAAGAAGTCGTCTGCGGCACCTTGGTCAACCAATATAGTTGAGTATTGACGTCCGACAGACTCAATCGTATACGACGCATCGGACTCGGTCCACAAAGCCTTATCATCGCCAAAATATTCGGTGTAGGCCGCCTGCCCCCATGCTGATTCACTAGCCGAACATACCGGTGATAACGCTGAGACGCTGACAAACTTACTAGGAAATTTAAAACCTAATAGTAGCGCGCCGTGACCACCCATAGAGTGTCCCATGACACCGATACTATTAATTGCAAACTCAACATGCAGCAAATCATATAGCTCATCGACGATATAGGTTTGCATATTAAAGTTGTCTGACCACGGCGCACAGGTCGCATCGACATAATAGCTTGCCCCTTGACCGACAAAATAACGCTCATCGTTTGGCACGCTATCATTTTCATTGTTATCGCTACGTGGCGCACTTCGAGGAGAGCTATCTGGGGCAATAAATATAATGCCAAGCTCGCTACATTTTTGTTGAAAATGCGCTTTGTGAGTCACGTTATCTGCATTACAAGTGAGGCCTGACAAATACAAAATAGCAGGGCAACTATGGCCTGCCAACGCCTCATCAGGTAAATAGATACTAAAAGTCATACAGGTCTTGGTTGCCTCTGAGTCATGACTGTAATAATGTTGCTCACCATCAAAGCAGCGATTGACGCTTTTTTGCGTCAGCTTTGAGCTAGCCGGTAGACTGTGGGCGTAATAATCATTCATGGTTAATATCCCTTTCTTTTACTATTTCATAAATATTTAATACTTTTTTTTATAACAATCATCCTCACCATTATACAAACTCTAAAGGTCTGCATCGTTGGCTTTATATAGATCGTTATTAAGCTGATGTTACGGGTCATACTGTATTATTTGTTATCACTCATTAGTTACTGCTACATTAGATACGTTATTAGATATCGTATCAGCCCCAATATTGATCGTAGCGTCACTAATTTCATTAGCATTAGTTATATTCGCTACAGAGGGCCGCGAACTATCGAACAATACTTGCTCAAAAGCAGGTAGCGCAGTTTCCATCAGACTGCCCACCACCATCTGCGGCTCAGAGGGCTCAAAACCCATAAAGCCTTCGCGCTCACTGACTCGCAAGCTAGCGTCTTTAAAAGCGGCCGCAAAGCTAGTGTTCTCACGCAAACTCTCAGCAAAAAATGCTTGACCAAAATAAGTCATCTCTGCAGTATTGGTACAGCCAAACGACATCTTATCAGCTGCTGAAGCCGTGATAACGACGGTAGTTGGCGAAGCCAGCTCATCAATAAATGATCCTGAGTAACAGGCAGATACTACAATCACCCGCCAGCGGATACCTGAAGCGTCTAATGCTTCACGTAACCATGCCGCCTCTAGATTATCCATTTCAAGCGGCGGGTTCGCCAGTTGAATGATGTCCTGATCTCCATGCGAAGATAGGGTCAGTAATAACACATCTTCATCGGTATCCATCTGCTGGCCAATCTTTTTTAGCCCACGCAGAATACTGGTTTTGCTAGCGATTGGTTCATCTAGCCAACTATAAGTATTATTAATTAAAGCGAGCGAATTACCGCTGGTACCAAAACGCACATCAAACAACTGCCGCACTTTATTAATTTCCGAGCGAAACACGTTCTGGTCTGCAAACCCTGCTACACCCATAAAGTACCAGTCAGTTTTGCCAGATACGCTTGGATTAATGCCATCTAAAGCTTGCTGTAGAAGGCGGGGCTGCTCGTATAGTGCCGCTTCTGCTAATACGGGTTGTACAGGAATTTGCTTAAAGATAGGTTGGTCTGCGACATTACGTTGCCAGATGGTTAATAGCGCCACTGCCCCTACCAATACAATAATCCGCTCCCACCAGGGGGTGCGCAGGCGCCGGGCAAAAACCCATAATAGCGCCAGCGTTTGCCACAAAAACAGGACTAGAAATAATATCGGTAAAAATGAATAACTCCAGTCCGGCAGCCAGCCATAACTACCCAAAAATTGCACCATGCTTTGTAGTAGCGCTGATAGCGTATCGGCAACCAACCACAGTACTACCGGTACAAAAACCAGTGTCTGATTACCAGAGCGCCGTGCAAGAATAATACCGCTCAATAGGATCATCATCGGCCAGATCAAATAGCTGACCATTCCTTGCTCATTAAATACGCTACCGTTCTCGGCTGCCAACCAAGAAAACAGCACGTTGCTACCGAGTGCCAATAGCGCAAATAGTGCAAACTGTATAAAAGTTGGTTTAACCCAAGAGAACGCACGCGTTGACCCTACCAGCATCCATAGAGCGGCAATAATATTGGCAGCGAAATTAAGCGAAAAGCGCTGAAGAGAGATGGTTTTAAGTGACGAGAGTGACAAAGACTTAGACCTCTATCCAGTCAAGAGAAATGAAGAAGTAGCGATAAGCACAGCCAACTAGTTTAGCCTGCTAATCTAACGCGATTGTAACGGATTGTCAGTCCAGACGGTAAGGCTGATTTGTAAAAAGTCATACTATTATTGAAGGTTAGTGTTGCAAGTCATCCTGCAAAATTACCATAAAAACATCGTTATATCGTGGTCAAAAGCTAATACCAAACCCATAATATATAGTATAATTCAGCTATGACTATACCAACATATACCCTAAAAGATCATGACTTTGGCAAACTCTCGAAGACCGAGAGTAACCCCAGAGCTCGCCAACGTCTCCTT
>NZ_CAJHBI010000013.1 GCF_904846605.1 Psychrobacter sp. 72-O-c | reverse complement strand
AATAAGGAGACGTTGGCGAGCTCTGGGGTTACTCTCGGTCTTCGAGAGTTTGCCAAAGTCATGATCTTTTAGGGTATATGTTGGTATAGTCATAGCTGAATTATACTATATATTATGGGTTTGGTATTAGTATGAGTTATGACGCGACAAATATAAAAGCCAAGTTTGACCTGTTCAACGAGCAGTGGTCGCCTAAGGTTATTGCAGAGATGAATGACTATCAGTTTAAAGTGGTCAAAGTGCAAGGCGAATTTGTTTGGCACGAGCATAAAGAGACTGATGAAGTTTTCATGGTACTCGAAGGTAGTCTTAGGATTGATTTTAGGGATGGTCATGTGAGTCTTGATGAAGGCGAGATGTATGTGGTCAAAAAAGGTATCGAGCACAAACCATTTGCCGAGAGTGAAGCTAAGATTCTAATTATCGAACCAAAAGGTGTTGTTAATACTGGAAACAAGGTAGGTGATAAAACAGCGGCAGATGATGTTTGGATTTAACTAAGTTGACCACTACAAGTAAGCCAAAGTTATAGGGTTTAAGGAAGGAGTTATCAAATCGCCATCCTTTTAATACTCTGTACGGGTATAGCTCTTTAGAAGCCCATCCCGAATTCTGTGTAACTACGATTTAGATTAAATGCTTGCTTAAACGGTCATTAAATATAATCATAAAATGATTTAATGCAGACGTCCAGTTATGAATCGGCATAGACCTACAGTAGGGTATAGAGTTTTGCCCATTACACCTAATTATTGATTCAAAAAGGAATTTACATTGTCGAATGATTTAGTAGCGATTACAAAGTATTTTCTTGAACTTGATGCCTTAAAGCTTATTAACCGTCGTACCTATATTGATGGTGGAGTGCGCCTCGAAAATTCTGCTGAACATTCATGGCATTTGGCTATGGCTTGTTGGTCAATTTCAAGAAGTTTTAGCCTTGATATCTCTGAAGAAAAATTACTGAAACTGGCACTAATCCATGACTTAGGTGAAATCGACGCTGGTGATACCTTTCTTTATGCCAGCGATAGAAGTACCGCGCATACCGCTGAGCGAGGAGGTGTTAAACGCTTAAGAAGCCACCCAGGCAATGCTGTTACTGAGCTTTCTGAATTGTGGGAAGAGCAAGAAACCGGCAATAGCTTAGAGACCAAGCTGCTTAAGGTAGTAGATAGAATGCTGCCTTTTCTACATAATATTTCTAGCGAAGGTAAAACTTGGCGAGAGCTCGGAATAAAAAAATCTCAAGTATCAACAGCACATGCATTCATTGCCGATGACTTTCCTGAAATCCACTCATGGATGCTTGATAACATTGAGATAGCGGTACAAGAAGGTTGGCTACAGAACTCTTGATAATTGTACTAACGACAATAAGAATTGGCTTAAGTATTTTATTCCTAGTTAGACGGCTGTTCATTTAATGCCTACAACAGAATAGCGTATAGTTTAAGGCTCAATATTGACAAATTTTATACGGTGACATTATGAACTCTTTAGAGCTTAAAGTTCCACCGCCGTTGCAAGTCCTCATTATAGGGGCTGTGATGTATGGGGTATCCAGAATATTTCCAGCATTGCAGTTTTCACTAATTGGGTCGGCTTGGCTGGGCGGTATTCTAACTATTGCAGGGTTGGGTATTGGTATTGCGGGAGTCACTGAGTTTAAAAAAGCCCAAACCACTGTTAATCCGCATGTGCCGCAGAATTCTACCAATCTAGTGACCAGCGGTATTTATCAATATACGCGCAATCCTATGTATGTGGGGCTGGTGCTTATTTTGTTAGGCTGGGCGCTGTATCTGTCTAACTTATTAGCGTTTGCTCTCATTCCCATTTTTATCAATTATATAAGTCACTTTCAAATTCAACCAGAAGAAAGGGTTATGGCGAAGAAGTTTGGTGATAAGTATCGAGCTTATGTAGCGCGTGTACGTCGTTGGATTTAAGAGCTAACAAAATTGTTTAAATATTAAAGTAAAGTATCTAGGTATTAAGAATTATCAAAGGATAAAAAATGCAACTCGAAATTAACGTTATTGACGCTTTCACGGATATCGTTTTTAAAGGCAATTCAGCAGCCGTTATCATCACAGATAGCTGGTTAAGCAATGATTTAATGCAGTCGATTGCTATGGAAAACAACCTATCTGAGACCGCCTTTTTAGTAGCGAATAAGTCAGATTCGTTAGATAACAAGGACCAGTCAGATAAAATAGCTACTTATCATATTCGCTGGTTCTCGCCACTTACTGAGATTGATTTTTGTGGTCATGCAACCTTAGCCTCTGCCTTTGTTTTGTTTAAAAAGAACCCAAATTTAGCAACGATTAAATTTTTAGCGAAAGCCGTTGGGATATTGTCAGTTGTGCAAATGGACGATGGCAAAATACAAATGGATTTTCCCAATACTAAGCCCGAGAAAATTGAAGATATTCCTGACAGTTTATTAGCGGGTTTGTCCATTGCTCCTGTTGAGGTCTACCGTAATTCTCAGGCTTACTTTGTTGTCTATCATTCTGCATCTGACGTTTTATCTGTGGTGCGTAATAATGAGATGCTTAAGCAGCTTGCGCCGCTAGATGTGGTGGTTACTTGCCAGTCTGAGTTAGGTGAATATGATGGTTACGATTTTATCTCAAGGTACTTTTGGCCAGCAAATGGCGGCGATGAAGATCCAGTGACGGGCTCAATTCATACGGGTTTGGCGCCACTTTGGGCAGAGCGTCTGAGTAAAAATGAATTGGTAGCGTATCAAGCTTCAAGTCGAGGCGGGGTACTTAACTGTGTCGTTGCAGGTGATAGAGTGCTGATTTCTGGTAACGCAATACAGTATCTTACTGGGTTTATTACTGTTTAGGAGTAAGTTGCTTTGCCTGAGTTAAAGACAGTTGGCCTTTTTATTCTCACTGCGCTAGCGGAAATTGTCGGCTGCTACTTACCTTATCTTTGGCTGCGAGAAGGTAAAACCATCTGGCTTCTGGTTCCAGGCGTGCTTAGTTTGGTGGCTTTTGTATGGCTACTGACACTGCATCCAACCGCTGTGGGTAGAGTTTATGCCGCCTATGGTGGGGTTTATGTCGCTATGGCAATTCTGTGGTTGTGGACTGTTAATGGCATTCGGCCAACCCTATGGGATATAGTAGGATCTGCGGTGGCGCTTTTAGGTATGGCTATTATTATGTTTGCGCCGCGTGGTACATAGCTTTACTGTCAAAAATAGCTAATAAATACGATTAGCGTGTTTAGGATTTTGATACTGAAAATAAACGGTGAGATTGTGATGTTGTAATAAATGATGAAGCTTATTATAAGATAACGGAACGTGCGGTGAGATCTAATCTAACGAGGTAGGTAATGGCCACCTTAAGCAACTGTGGTCAATCGTCTTTGGGTGGCCAGTCTTACTTAATGTTGTCCTAATATACTAGTGTTATCATCTTTCTTCGATTTTTTAGCCGCTTTCTTTTCTTTTGCGGTTAAAAGCGGCTTCTTTTTTACGTTCTTTTTACTGTCTTGACCTTTACTCATGATCACATTCCTTCTGAGGTAACCTATGAAACCTTTAAAGCTGGTTTGAGCCAACCTAAGGGCTTTTCTATGGTATTTTATTATAAGTGCTGTTTATTACTATGATATGCAGTTACTGTGCAGCATCGTTAATATTTAGCAAAATCAGTATAGCCTGAAGGTTGATTAATAGCTAGCTACTGCCCGTTAAATAGACGACAGCGTTGATAAGCGCTTACTTACGGATACATGGTAGTTTGCTATAATAGGCAATGAGCCGACTATTAGGTTCGGCAAAAAAATTATTGTTCTTACTATTAATTGCTATTTAGCAAGATCATGCTCACTACACGATAATGCTCACTATTTTGGTTGATTTATTATTATGCGTATCCGTAAACTTTTTAAATTTGAAAATGCTCATATCGTCCGCAACTGCAGCTCTGAGCGCTGCAAGCACTCCATTCATGGTCACAGCTATCAAATTGAGCTGATTCTTGAAGCAACCCGTTTAGACCACGGACAGATGGTCTATGATTTTGGTCTGTTAAAGTCCTCTATTAAAGACATTATTGACAGCTTTGATCATGCAATTTGTTTTTGGAATCAAGACGATCCTGAGTATGTCGCCGCTTGCAAAAAGTTCAGTGCCCGCTGGATTAGTTTGCCTGTATCTCCATCCGCTGAGCAGTTTTCTCGAGTGATATTTTTCTGGGCGCAGCAAATATTACAGCAAACCCAAATGCAAAATGGTGAAGCTGATGTCGCTGTATATTCGGTGATTGCTCACGAAACGGCAACCGGTTACGCGCAGTGCTTTGCCGATGATGTGGCGAATGATCAAATGGGTAAACTGGAGCTTGATGCCTTTGAATTTAGCTCGCAAGTCAGTAGTGAATGGCATGATCCAGAGCTGTATGCCAAACTGATTCGCGGTGAGCGTTTTGTTAATCCATCGGTGACTATGCAAGTTTCTACAAATGATGTAGGTACAGCCTAATGTCTGATGGTAATGAGCTCTCCAAAAATAACCAACAGTCGATAACGTTAACACTGCATTCAGAAAGCGATACTCAGCGTTTAGCAGAGCAGTTAGCCAATTTGTCGCTATCAGGTAGTGTATGGTTGGCAGGTGATTTGGGTGCGGGTAAAACAACTCTAACACGCTACTGGTTACAAGCTCTGGGTCACACGGGCGCGGTAAAAAGCCCAACCTATACTTTGGTAGAGCCATACCATATTCAGCAAAGTAATGGGACGGTTAAGCCTATTTATCATGCCGACTTGTACCGCCTACAAGATCCGGAAGAGCTGTCATTTATTGGTTTTGACGAGTATTTGGATGAGCCGAATGCACTGGTCATTATCGAATGGCCTAGCCGAGCTGATAGCTACCTGCCACCACCAACTTTGTTTATTGAGATGACTCAAGGTGACAGTGTTGAAGGTGATAAAGAATCACGGAAAGTTGAGCTAAGACTGTCACGAGCAGGACAAGCGCAAGGCTTAGATTTATCAACATTGAAAAATTAGTCTGTTGGTAAAAGCTAGTTTCTAATAACCGTTGGTTTTTAGAGTTATTAGTATTCAAAATTATTAGTAGCTAAAGAATAGTGCTTCAAAATATATATGACCTCCATAATGCCAGATAATAATAATTCTAATACCCGTATCACAAAACTATCACCGCTTTTGATTAATCAATTGGCAGCCGGTGAGGTAGTGACACGTCCGTCAGCTGTAGTCAAAGAGCTTTTGGAGAATGCAATTGATGCCGGTGCGTCCAGTATTGAAGTGCGGATTACCCAAGGCGGCATGGGTATGATTGAGGTCGTGGATAACGGTGTTGGCATTCATCCTGATGACATGGTGATGGCGGTTACTCGCCATGCGACCAGCAAAGTTGCTGATATTGCTAATTTGCATGGTATCAGTACGTTAGGATTTCGTGGTGAGGCGCTTGCAGCAACGGCAGCGGTTGCGCGTTTGACGCTGACCAGTAGTCATGATGACAGTGGCATTGGCCGTCAGCTACGAGTGGCTGGCGTGTTGGCTAATACGCCAACACTGACGCCTGTTGTGCATACTCAAGGTACAACGATTACAGTAAAAGATTTATACTTTAACGTACCGGCTCGGCGCGGTAACCTGAAGTCCATTGGTACTGAGTTTACTCATATTGAAACCATCGTTCGTGAGGTGGCATTGGCGCGCGCGGATGTGACACTAAGCCTTTATCATGATCAAAAAAAACGTTTAACATTATCATCAACTTCAATTGGCAGTCCAGTTGGCAACACAGTAGACAGTAACGATAGCTATCTACCATTATCGCGTCTTGAGCAAGCACTAGGGCTTTCATTAACTGATAATGCACTGGAAGTAATGGTAGATTTATCTAGCCTTTCACACGACTCGAATGCTTCAGCTGGCTATTCTGACAAACAAGCCACTATCAGCGGTTGGTTATGGCCTGTGATTACTAATCAGATCAATCAAACCTCGCAACCATCGTCGCCAAAACTGCTGTATGTGAATGGACGTTTGGTTAAAGAAGCGCTTATCAGCAACCAACTACGCCAGCTTGCAAGTAGTGCCCAGCTTGATGGTATTGGGTATGCGCTGTATTTTGAGCTACCCAACCATTGGCTTAACGTTAATGTGCATCCGACTAAGCAGCGTATTAAAATCAGCCCATTAAATAACATCATGGCGCATTTGAGTCATTTTATTAGTCTTAAACTTAAAAGTATTATTACAAGAACAAATACTAATATCCCGCAATCGTTAACCCGCGCAGCATCTTCAAAGCAAGAATCAAATCAAGATTCTTTATTCAAAAAGGCAAATTCACGCCAGCAAGTTCACGCGCCACAGTCTCAATATCAGCTATCAGACACCAATCAATCAACCAAAAAAAGATCAATAAAACTGTCAGATTTTAGTACTAATAATATATTGTCAGGCCAGCAAGTAGAAGCCGCCAACGTAACACCAGACGTTACTACCAATGCTAATAGCACCAATAGCAGTACCAATAACAACGCTATCACCGATACGGTTGTATCCACCTTTAACCATTCGTCTTTACCGTATTGTTTGGACGTTATTAGTGATTTATCGAAGAGTTTTCAAACTACTTCAGTTCCTATAACCGAGAGTAATAATCTATCACTATTGCCATGGCTGTTGTTTTATAGCCAAGGTCAATGTTTGCTCATCAATGAACAGCGTTGGCAACAAGTTTGGCTAGAGTTGTTTCAGGCTAAACCATATGCACATGTTTTAGATGAAAAGCCATTTTCTAAACAAAAGCTATCTAAGAAAAAAGATAAGCCAGTTAGCGCGGCTACAGTTAATCAGCAAATAAATAGCTATGCGAAGCAAATATCGGCTCAACAGTTAGCAGAATTTAAAGCCACCCTTGAACAAGCGCTGAGTAATAATGCTCATTCTATTATCAATACCGAGCAGCTACTCAAAGTCATGCTATTATCTGCGTCATCGTAAAATATCGTAAATTATCACACTTATTATGACTACCAGTACGATTATAAAAAGGCCAGTGTATGCAACCACTATCTGATAGCTTATCTCATACTTTGGCTGATAATAGTGTGGTGTGTTTGATGGCACCAACCGCTAGTGGCAAGACCGCCCTTGCTTATGAATTGTATGACACAGGGCGCTATGAGCTCATCTCGGTAGATTCGGCGCTGATATATCGAGATATGAATATCGGTACAGCCAAACCAACGTCTGCTGAGCTGCAACGTTATCCACATCATTTAGTGAATATCATTGATCCCATGCAGAGCTATAGTGTGGCCGAGTTTGTCAATGATGTTGCTCGTCTTATCGATGACTGCCATCAAAACGGTAAAATCCCGCTACTGGTGGGCGGTACTATGATGTATTACATGGCGCTACTTGATGGATTATCGCCTGTACCTGATAGTGACGATAGCGTGCGTGCACAGGTCGAACAATGGCGACAGGCTGAAGGTATCAGCGTCCTTTATGATTATCTGAGTAAGGTTGATACCATCACGCATCAGCGGCTAAAACCTAATGATACTCAGCGTATCACTCGAGCTGTTGAAGTGTACCTACAAACGGAGATACCAATTAGTGACTGGCAGCGTAAGCCCAAACGAGCATTGGCTCATAATCCTAAACAGCAGTGGCATGCGCTAACAGTAATGCCAGATCGTGCATGGCTACACGACCGTATTGCGCAACGGCTTGATATAATGTGGCAAGAGGAGCTGGTCGCTGAGGTTATTAGTCTACTTGAGCGTTATCCACTCACGCCAAATATGCCCTCAATGCGCTGCGTTGGTTACCGTCAGGTATTAGAATATCTTGTGCATACCGATCATCCGATATTTGAGCAGCCGCATTTGAATAAGGCGTTGTTTTATGCCACCTTTGAGCAATTTGATGAAACAAATTCTAGGCAAGGCCAGCAAAATAATACGCCAAAACAAACTGTACACCCACTGACGCCCAACAGTCAGACTGAGGCGCTTGCTTGTCATCAAATGCAGAATAAGGCATTATATGCTACAAGACAGCTGGCAAAACGTCAGTACACTTGGTTACGAAAATTGATCCAATTACCTAGTCTACTGTCAGAATCATCGATATTATCTGAGACATTTGACGATGTAAATAACACTGTAAATAGTAATATGAACAACAAGATAATGTTACAGTCCTTTACCACGATGACGCAGGCAAGAGACTACTTGTTTTAATAATTGTTTACACTAACGACTGTCTACGCTAATAACTATTTATATTAACCATTGTTTGTGGTTGAAGATTTTAAAGAGCAAAGAGTATTAGCGATAAATGCTTTTATGAAGAGATAAAAAAATGAATGACAATAAATTTCAAAGTGCAAGTCATATAGCTGTTATAATTTAAAATCGTTAAAATGCTAGTTTATACGGATCAATTGCTGCCATTATCAATTAGCGTAGATTGATGATTGTCAATAAAAACTATTATAGAAACAAGTGGTTACTTAATTATTTACAATAACAGGGTATTCACGATAAAGTAGATTTACTTAAGAAGATTCAGTGCTTATTTAGATACGTTCTATTAATAAAACTTACTATTGTATCTGCCACCAACCATTATAATTAAACCAGCACTTAAAATAACGATTATTCAAATAATTATACATATAATTTAGGAGAGATTTCATGTCAAAAGGACAAACCCTACAAGATCCGTTCTTGAATTCGCTGCGAAAAGATCGCATTCCTGTGTCTATTTTTTTAGTTAATGGTATTAAATTACAAGGTCAGATTGAATCATTTGACCAATACGTGGTACTACTCAAAAACACGGTTAGCCAAATGGTATATAAACATGCCATATCAACCGTTGTGCCAGCGCGTAACCCTCGTGGTAGCAGCACAACGACAGCAACAGGCAGCAGCACGCCAGCCCAAAGTACAAGTGCAGCCGGGTATCAAGGTGGTGGTATGAGCGGCGGTTTTGAGCGTGGTACCGGTAATGCTGATAGCGCTAGTGGCGGCTTCGAAGAGCGTGGCTTTGCATCTAATCGCAGTGGCTTTAATCGTGGCGGTTTCAGCCAGGGTCAGGATCGCGGCTTTGAAGGCGGTAGCTTTGGTCAAAACCAAGATCGTGGTTTTGAGCGCGGCGGTTTTGGCCAAGATCGTGGCTTTGATAGCTCGATAGACGATGCGAGCACTGAAGATAAACCAAAAGATGAGTCTAACGATAGCTAAATAATGAGAATTAAATAACGTCAGATAAATAAAGAGGTTATTTAATAAGCGCTTTACTTAAGCATCCATTATTAATGCATCATTTATTAAAGAAGGACCTGCTATTATAGTGGGTCTTTCTAATATGAGTAGCCGTATAATTAATGACTGCTGCTGCGCTGTTATAGATTTTGCGCTATATTATTAATGTTTACTATAATATAGTAAAATATGTCATTGATTCATTACAAACATTGAGCCGACCCATGATTGACCGTCCATGTAAGCTAACTCACGACCAATTTATCAGTACGGCTATTGACGCTATCAATACTGAAAAGGCAGCGCTGGCATTATTGATTGAACAAATAGATGATCGATTTGCGCAGGCCTGCGATATTATTTTGGCTTGTGAAGGTCGAGTCGTGGTGACAGGCATGGGTAAATCTGGGTTGATTGGCCGCAAGATAGCCGCCACCTTTGCTTCTACCGGAACGCCTTCTTTTTTTATGCATCCTGGTGAGGCGGGGCATGGCGATTTAGGGATGCTGGTAAAAGGCGATGTACTGCTTGCCATTTCAAACTCTGGTGAATCGGATGAAATTAAGATGCTGTTGCCAGTGGTTAAACGCTTGAGTATTCCGCTGATTAGTATCAGTCGTGATCAGCGCGGCATGCTACCCCGGGCGGCTGACATCGTGCTGACACTGGGTAAATCACAAGAAGCGTGTCCATTAAATCTAGCTCCCACCTCAAGTACCACTGCTACCTTGGCATTAGGAGACGCGCTGGCAGTTGCATTAGTACATGCCCGTGACTTTACCTCAGAGGACTTTGCCTTATCGCATCCTGCGGGTGCACTTGGGCGTCAGCTATTGACCCGAGTTGAAGATCTAATGCATACCACTGCAGAGAATTTGCCATTAATCAATCAGCAAGCCCCATTACGAGAAGCTTTGTTTATCATGTCCGCTGGACGTTTGGGCATGACGGTTGTGACCGATGAGGCAGAAAGAGTCATTGGTGTATTTACTGATGGTGACTTACGCCGAGGCCTTGAGAAGGGGATGGACCTTAAAACGCCGATGGGTGAGGTAATGGTTACTAATCCACGTCAAGTCAGTAAAACCATGCGTGCTTCTGATGCTCTAAGCGTAATGAACGAAAATGCTATCAGTCAGTTATTGGTCATCGATGAGCAGGGACGCTTAGAAGCTATTATTACTGTGCACGATTTACTAAAAGCGGGTGTAAAATAGACAAATAGCGTCAATCCCAACTCATAATCAACAATGCCTAAGAAACAGCCTTTAACAAGAGATATATTATGCAAGACTTAATAAAAAAAGCGGGCCAAGTAAAGCTGCTGGTTATGGATGTCGACGGTATTTTGTCAGATGGTCAGATTATCTATGATACTAACGGGGTAGAGACTAAAGCGTTTTCGGTACAAGATGGTGTGGGTGTGAAATCATTGGCACGTTATGGCATTTTAACGGCTATTATTACCGGTCGTAGCAGTCCTATGGTCAATAAGCGCGCCGCTGAGATGGGTGTGGATTATGTGGTACAAGATCGTGATGATAAGCTGATTGCTCTAAATGAGTTGCTCTCAACCCTTGACGTCACTGCCGCCGATTGTGCTTATATGGGTGATGATTTGCCTGATATTAAGGCGATGCAAAGCGTAGGCTTTGCGGCTACCGTGCCGAACGCGCATTCAGAGGTGATTAATCGTAGTGATATGGTCACCACGCGCGCAGGTGGCACTGGGGCAGTACGTGAAGTCTGTGATTTAATCCTAAAAGGTCATGGCCATTATCAAGAATTTATTGCGCACTATACGCTTGATGATGCGCAGACTAAAACCCTTAGCAATACTCAAGCCAACACACAGGATAACTTGTCGTGAATACGCGTGTTCTAATCGTCTTAGCTTTGATTATTGCTGGTATCGCCGGTTGGTTTTTTCAGCAGCAAGGGGAGATATCGCCGCCGGTCAATACAGAAGCCTCAGATGTTGATTATGAGGCCACAGATATTAAGGCGGTACAAACCAACGAACAAGGCGAGACCGAGTACGAGCTCAATGCTGAATCCTTAACGCACAATCCAGTAACCAATCAGGATGAGATGTCGGGTATTACCATGAACTGGGAGCCTTCAGATGAGCAACGCTACCTGATTCAGGCAGGCAGTGCCACCATCAATCAGCAAACGGGCGAGTTACGTTTGTCAGGTGGTTTCACTCTAATCAGTGAAGACAAAGCTGACAAGACATCAGACATTGAGCCCATCAAAGTGATTGGTCAAACGCTTAAAGGTAATACCAAGTCTCGACAAGTTTATAGTGAGGCGCCCGTCAAAGTTGAACAGGGTATGAACCGGTTTGAGGCTTCCAGTATGAAAGCCAATCTCGAAACGGGCGAATATGAATTTGGGCAGGTGGCAGTCACTTTTACCCCGGCTGAACGTCAGGATAAGGCGTTATTTTGATGGCTACAATGTTAATGATGTTCCAGATGTTCCTAATGCCTGTAAAGAATGCTTATAAAGAATTCCTATAAAAACAGATATTACGCTTTAATTTAAAGCTAGGCTTGAAGATAGCCGAGAGCATGAAGCTTGCAGACCCTATTACTAATTATAAAACGAGTAACTTCTTATGAAATTTAACTTTTTGCCTGCTTTGCGCTCACCATCTAACCGATCCATTCAACTACCGCAGGGTTTGCGTGCGCTGCCGATGGTAATGCTATTAGCCTTACCACTGTATAGTCATGCGCTGCCCTCAGATGCCAACCAGCAAATCAAACTGTTAGCAGATAAAGCGACTTATAGTGAAAGTACCGGTATTACTAGCTATTCTGGTACTGTGGTCATTACCCAAGGTACGTTCAAGATGACTGCTGATAATATTACGGTGAATTTATCACAGGGTCGCAGCATTAACTCAGCGGTAGCGACTGGACGTCCAGCAACCATGCAACAGGTCGTCACTCAAGAGAAAGGACTGGCTAAAGGGCAAGCCAATAAAATTGATTATAATGCGGTGACGGGCATCATTACTTTAACTGGTAATGCCAAACTGGTTCAAAATGGTGCGAGTTTTGCAGGTAATGTCATTCGCTATAGCTTAAAAGCAGGCGATGTAGAAGCCACTGCTGGCGGTAATCAGCGCGTTGAGCTGGTATTCCCACCTAGTAATAGTAACAGTCAAAGCAGCATTCGTTAGGCAACGAACATGAATATATAGGTATGCATCATTGCTTAAATTTTGTAATAGCATGGGTAAGTTATGAGTGATAATAAAAATATTGACCATTTAGCATCAACCAATAGTAATGCTGCCCCAGTCGCGCGTTTAACGATGCAAAATTTAGGTAAGCGCTATGGCAAACGCTGGGTTGTTAAGGATGTCTCATTCTCCGTTGAGCAAGGACAAGTCGTTGGGTTATTAGGTCCTAACGGTGCAGGCAAGACCACCAGCTTTTATATGGTAGTAGGTCTGGTCAACATGGATAAAGGCCGTGTCACTTTAGGTAAAATGGACCTATCCAAATATGCTATGCATGAGCGTGCGCGTGCCGGTATTGGCTATTTGCCACAAGAAGCCTCTATATTTCGCAAGTTGTCCATTGAAGATAATATCTTAGCTATCTTGCAGACTCGTACAGAACTGAGCGCCGCTGAGCAGCGTCAAGAGCTTGAAAAATTAATTGGTGAGTTCCATTTAGAGCATGTCCGTAATTCACTAGGTATGAGTGTCTCAGGTGGAGAGCGCCGCCGTTGTGAGATTGCGCGTGCCTTGGCAGCTGACCCTAAGTTTATTTTATTAGATGAGCCCTTTGCTGGGGTTGACCCTATCTCTGTTAATGATATTAAAGACGTGATTTTGGCTTTAAAAAATCGTGGCATTGGCGTACTAATTACGGATCATAATGTCCGCGATACGCTAGCTATTTGCGAAAAAGCTTATATTGTCTCAGAAGGCTCTATTATTGCTGAGGGCACATCGGAAGAAGTGTTAGGCAATGATTTGGTAAAAAGCGTTTACTTAGGTAAAGATTTTCAGGTGTAAGTTGTTGAGTTGATACCTAGCTTTGTTTTTCTGCATTTATTGAAACCAGTCTTGCCCAACGTGTTCTTATACTCAACATAACTAGCCTTCTTCACTATAGTTGTTTACCTTAAACAGTAATAACAACTGTCCTTACTATCAATTATTGGCCTCCCATAAACGGTTGTTTCTCTTAAGCTGTTGTCTTTTTATAAACCGCTACCTATGCAAGCGTAGCAATATTCTATTATTCATTTTTAATGGTTATCCTGAATAAGGCTCATATACTATGGCAAAAAATAAAAGTAGCTATGTCTGCCAGCACTGCGGTGCTCATTTTGGTAAGTGGGCCGGGCAGTGCTCTGATTGCGGCGAATGGAACAGTTTAGTTGAAGCGCCTAATGTCAGCATGCCGCATCATAATAAAAATACCGCTAAGCCTAATGCTGGTCGCGCAGCTCCTCGAAATGCAGATGGTAGCACCGCACCTGCGGGGAACTATTCTGGTACACACAGTGCGGTCATGCCGCTCAATGCGGTTAGCGTGTCGTTAGATGCGCGTATGTCGACAGGGATTGGTGAGTTTGATCGCGTGCTTGGTGGTGGATTAGTCGCGGGTTCTGTGGTGCTGATAGGCGGTGATCCGGGCATTGGCAAGTCAACCATATTGCTACAAACGGCCACTAATATGGCACGTGCTGATTCATTGGCAGGTAGCGCGCTCTACGTAACTGGTGAGGAATCACTCGCGCAGGTGGCTATGCGTGCTAGGCGTTTAGATCTGCCAGCAGATAGATTGCGAGTATTGGCTGAGACTAATGTAGAGACCATTTGTGCGGCATTAACCCAAGAGCAGCCTGCTATTGCTATTATTGACTCCATTCAGACCATCTATACGGATGCGATCAATTCAGCACCAGGAGGAGTTAGTCAAATTCGTGAGTCTGCTTCTATTCTGACTCGTTATGCCAAGCAAACGGGCACTGCGCTATTTTTAGTTGGTCATGTGACCAAAGAAGGTACGCTGGCCGGTCCACGCGTGCTCGAACATATGGTAGATGCTGTTTTGTACTTTGAAGGTCAGTCTGATTCACGTTTTCGTATGATTCGTGCGGTCAAAAATCGCTTTGGTGCGGTTAATGAGCTGGGTATTTTTGGTATGACCGATATGGGGCTCAAAGAAGTAGCCAATCCATCAGCTATATTTTTAAGTCGCTATGATAAACCCGTTGCTGGTTCCGTAGTGATGGTCAGCCGCGAAGGTACGCGTCCACTATTAGTCGAGGTACAAGCCTTAGTTGACGACTCACAAGGACAGCCAAGACGTATGGCGTTAGGTCTTGATTTTCAGCGGTTATCGATGCTGCTGGCTGTGATGCATCGTCACGGTGGTATCCATACCAGCGGACAAGATGTCTATGTGAATGTCGTTGGCGGGGTCAAGGTGATTGAAACCGGCTCTGATTTGGCTGTATTATTGGCTTGTGCTTCTAGTATTAAAGAAAAACCACTACCGTCTTCATTAGCAGTCTTTGGTGAAGTGGGTTTATCCGGTGAAATTCGCCCTGTCCCCAACGGACAAGAGCGACTAAAAGAGGCCATGAAGCATGGGTTCAAGCACGCTATCATTCCTAAGTCTAATGCGCCTGCCGCTAATGCTCCGCAGTTTAAAGGTATTAATGTGATTGCCGTAGAACGACTTGATGATGCTATCGAACGTGCGTTTGAATTATAGAAGATGGACGTCCATATTTGAATAATTATTGATAATCAGATCATCCAAATCTAAAAAAAGTGATTTACAGTTAAAAGATCAGGAATCAAAATAAAAAAGCGCCTAGCTAATAAGTTAGGCGCTTTTTTATTTTGATTCTGTGTAGACAGTTGATTCTTTAAAACTAGGGTCCTGAAACGCGTTCAATTGAGACGTTACCAACACCTTTGGCAGTCATCCCTAATTGCTTGGCAGCACCATAAGATAAATCCATCACACGGTTACCTGAGAACGGACCACGGTCATTAACCTTGACAACCACACTTTTACCATTTGTTTTATTGGTCACTTTAACATAACAGTTTAATGGTAGTGAACGGTGAGCCGCGGTTAAGGCATTCATATCGAAGGTATCACCGCTGGCCGTTTTGCGACCATGAAACTTACGACCATACCAAGAGGCTAAGCCCGTTTGCTTAAATTTGCTTACCGAATTAGACGCTACTGCAGTGAGACGTTCTAATACGTCTTCGTCGTTGGTTAATTGCGTAGTATCTTTGGCTAACAATGAACTGTTAAGTGCTAATGATGTTGGTTGACGGGCAGATTTAACCAAGCTTGACGCACTGTCATGCTGTCGGGTAAGCTCGCCAAGTACGCGATCTATATGGGAGGCGTTATCTTGAGACAACGTTGCAAGGGCGGTTTTTGTTTCTACTGCATTTGCATTAGAGGCTACTACAGAACCAGTAAATAAACATACTGACATTGCAAGTAAACCAGATAAACGCTTATTCATAAATACCTCTATAGCTTATACATTAAAACCTAATTCTAAGAATCTTAGGTTGAGCGTGGCAATATCAGATTAATCTAACGATGCCGCATACTCTAAAGCGTCTGACTCAATCCATTATTGTTTATAAATATTAGTAGTGAGTACTGGCTTTTATAGGTTTTAAAGTATGGTAAGTTTTTTATTTGGTTATCATAGGTTTGCAAACGGTAATAGGTACCAGCGAACGCTAATGACATGCTTAATGATAATTAACAATATTCGTATTATCAGCACTAGAGAATATTAACAAAATCAGTACTGGCAACACAATATGTTTATTTAATAGACAAACTATTTTAAATCACTAAATGGTTTAAATAGTGTTTCATTTAACTACTGTTAGTAAACTGTTAACTAAGTAGTGTATTTGAAAGCTTAAAATCTATCAGTTGCTAACTATACGGATAAGCTATAACCAAAATATAATTAAATGCTAACTTTCTTAGTGGCTATGTACGGATTATGTATCAAAGTACAGTTAAACGAGAATAACGCAAATGTTTGTAAAAAACAAGTATTAATATATTCCCAGTATGGCTTGACAGTAAGGACGCCATTAAGATGATAAAGCGTGACTATTAAATATATTAGTGTAACAATAACAAATACTTACGGGGATAATAACCTTGATATCACTATGATTTTTTTAAAATATTATTTAAAAAAGGTACAAACAAGCAATAATAATAAAATATTAAATTGGCTTAAATCATCTTATTTTAAGCTTTAGAATTCTTATTAATTCACCTTTACATATTGATATTTTACTTACTTCATTCGATTAATTTGCTGCTTTAAATGTTCTTATTTGATGACTTTTGGTTATGCTTCTCAGAAGCAAGAACCATTTCAGGCTTAGAGATAAAGTCATACTAAAGCTATCTTAAATCATTTTGAGTCTTAAAATGAACCGACTATATTCCTCACTATTTCTTGTTGACCTCGTTCATTAGTTATTAGATCAGAAGTGATAAATTATGGTCTATGGGTATGAATTGACATCAGCAAGCCAAATCCAGCCATCAAAGTCACGACCGCGGTGCCGCCATAACTAATAAACGGCAGAGGAACACCAACGACCGGCAGAATACCGCCGACCATGCCAACATTAACAAACACATAAACAAAGAATGACATGGCAATCGCGCCTGCCAGCAATCGGCTATAGGTATCGGGGTGAGTGAAGGCAATGTATAATGCGCGCGATAATAAGCAAGCATAAACGAACATCAGTAGCATGACACCAAATAGACCGAATTCTTCAGAGAAGGCCGCGATAATAAAGTCAGTATGTCCTTCAGGCAAAAAGTGTAGATGCGACTGCGTACCCTCTAGATAACCTTTACCAGTAAGACCGCCTGAACCTATAGCGGTTTTAGACTGAATAATATTCCAGCCAGCACCTTGAATATCAGCTTCTGGATTAAACAACGTCAGTACCCGTGTGCGCTGATAGTCATGTAATAGGAATTGCCAAGCAAAGGCTACAAAGGGTATTAATAGAGCCAGCGCACCTGAGATCATCCGCCATGACAGCCCCGCTAAGAACAACACAAAAATACCACTTGCTGCCACTAGCAGTGAGGTACCAAGATCAGGCTCTTTAGCAATTAGCAACACAGGAATAACGATAAGACCTAACGTTATTGCGACACTTGATAGCGACGGCGGTAGATCGCGCTTGGATAAAAACCACGCACACATCATCGGCATGCCAAGCTTCATAAATTCCGAGGGTTGCACACTGCCAAATCCTGGCAAATTAATCCAGCGCTGCGCGCCCATCCGTACCTCGCCAATAATGTCGACCAGTACCAACAGTACCAACCCTAAAACATAAAATACGGGGGTAAAAGTGCGATAAATACTGGGCGGCACTTGCGCCATAGCAAACATGACTGTAAACGCGACACCGTAACTGACTATCTGGCGGATGACCATACTGCTATCTTGAGACGAAGCACTGTATAAAATCGTCAAGCCAATACAGCAAATGGTTAGTAAGAGTAGGGTCAACCAAGGATCAATATGAATGCGCTGCCATAGCGTCGGTTCATGACGTTGACTAAAATGATGACTCTGGCGTGAAAATCGATACTGCGGGCTAGAAGACATAGGCAAAATAGGGCTGAAGAATGGTGTTAAAGAAAGGGTAGTGTTAAGAAAACAACCAGCTATAAATCAGTGGCAATAACACATTGATTTCAATAAATCATAACGAACAAAGTAACGTGATGGTAAGAAAGTAACATAAATATGAAAATAATAAGGATAAGTGTTACTAACAAACGTGTTGTGGCTTATTGAAGGCGATAGTTTAGCCTGCTTGTTCAAAATTTGATAGTATCGATAAAATGTTTTTATTGATAGTGGCACGCAATGATAAATGTAAAAAACTTTGTCCTTAGGCATAGTCATAACTCTGTTGATAAGACTGATAATAAGCTGCCAAAATCAGCATCGGTATTACCTTTGAATCCCCCTATTTCTGCTGCCATGAAGTTTGGCATTACATTACTTGTTTTTGCGAGTAGTGCCAGTAGCATCAGTGTTCATGCGGCTATCATAAGTGATAATAGCGAGCGCCGTATCGAAGTGCGTCATGGCAGTAGCAGCAGTAATAACAGTAGCAGCAGTAATGCTTATATCACGCCTTCAACTGCTTCAGCAAATCATAGCGCTGGCGTTACTATTCTAAATGGCGATAGTATGCAAGGGCTGATCCAACAAAAACAGCGTGAGTTTGAGTTCGACGCCAAGCTATCGATAGAAGAAAGTCAGCGCGTTAATACTAGTAGGCGCACGCCAAGTCATAACAGCACTTACAGCACTAGCAACAATACCTATAACAATTCTGCCAGCATCGATTTCAATACATGGCTTAATAGCAATAGCTACCGTAGCCAACAAGTCGCTAATTACCAGCGTTATCTCAGCTCACAGGTAGGTGCTCAAAATGTTCCGCCACTCTCTCAGCTGCTCACTACTGCCCGTAGCTGGGACAAATGCGGCTATGAGCCTTATCAGTTGCCACCGCAAGAGCTGTGGTCAAATGTCGTGCCCACATTACGGCTATATAGTGAATTAAAAAATCAAGGAATCCTACCGGCAAGTAGCGAGATTCGTTCAGTATATCGCAGTCCAGGACTCAATGACTGCGCGGGAGGGGCCAATGGAAGTAAACACATGACCGCAGGCGCTATAGATATCTGGGTGCCCGAATACGAAGCTAACTTATGGCAACTCAGTAACATGCAGGATGGGTTATGTCAGTTTTGGCAATACCAAGGCGAGTCTCGCAACTTTGGGCTTGGGCTCTATTCAACCGGTGCTATTCACTTAGATACTGACGGTTATCGGAAATGGGGCTTTAATCACACCAGTAGCAGCTCTGCTTGTCATTACTAACCCACACTAATATCCATGAAAATAAATCAAGTAATCTTATTAGAATGAGTCATAAAATTGACCTAAGAGTACTAAAAAGAGGTTTGGTAGGCTGATCAAAAAATTTATCCCAGTAGCACTGTACCGTTTCCAAATTGGACTAACTCTATCTTAGAGAATAGCCGCCTATCTATGTAAGCTGCTACTTATATGACTACTGTCTTTATATGACTACTGTTTTTTTAAAAGATTACTTATTAGGTTCTTTTTTCCAAGGATCGTCTTGTCCAACCGTTACAATCAAAAACTTATCTGGATCAAGGGTATCGCGCATGGTCTGGTTTACTCCTGATAACTGTACTTGGTCAATACGGCTGACATAATCGGTCAAGTAGCTGTCTGGCAATTGATAAAAATTCATCATTCCCAATAAACCATTAATCCCCACATTACTCGCAAAACTCATCGGAAAGCTATTCTTTAGATTGTCTGTCGTTAGGCGCATCTCAGCGCTAGTGATGCCATTATCCAAAGTGTCATTAATCACCTCTAAACTGGCGTCAATAGCCGCCTGTGCTTTATCGTTTCGTGTTGAAAAGCCAATTTGGTAAGGGCCGCGAGCCAGCATTGGACTCATGGAGCCTGAAATACCGTAGGTATAACCCAAGTTTTGGCGAATTTCGGTCATTAGGCGGGCGTTAAAATCACCACCTGCCAATACATCATTACCAACGGCAAAGTTAGTTTGTTGTTGCTGAGCCTTAGGATCAGTGGCGCGCTTACTACCCAATTGCCCCATTAATACCGTGGTTTGAGAACTGGGAAACGGAATATGGATATGTTGTGATTTATCGAGTGGCTTAGGCTCGGGCAAAACAGCTGCCGCCTGTCCCATAGACAAATTAACAGTAATATCTTCAGCAAGTTTTTTAGCTTGAATTAAAGTTAAATTGCCAGTCATTGCAAGAGAGGCGTTAGCAGCCACTAAATAGCGATTTTGAAAATCAATTAGATCTTTTCGTTCAATACTAGGCACACTTTCAAGCGTACCGGAAGAAGGGTGAGCGTAGGGGTGTTTACCATATAATGCTTGGTTGAAGGCAAGGCTAGCGAGGCTGCCGGGGTCCTGTTTTTGCTGCTGCAATCCAACCAACAAACGCGCTTTATTACGCGCGAGAATTTGCTGATCAAAGGACGGCTTAGTCAGCATTTGAGTCATCAAGTCAATAGCCGGCAGTAGATGTTCATCATCGGATAGGCTACGTAGTGAAACGATAAACATATCTTTATAAGCGCTGCTGTTTAGATTGATACCCAAAGTCTCAACTGCGCGAGTAAATTCATTTTCGTCTAAGCTTTGTGACCCTTGAGTGAGCATGGTAGCGGCCATATTGGCAATACCAAAGCCTTCTGAGCGTATATTACCATCACGGGCGCTACCAGCATTGAAGCGTAAATCTATATCGACAATAGGTAATGCTGCCGCGCGTACAAAAGACACTGGAACGCCCGCTGTGGTTTTAAAATGTTCAACATTCGGCACGGTCACTTGTAAAGGTTTGACGTTATCAAGGCTACTCAGTTTCGACAACGCTGCAATAGGTGCATTGGCATAGATGGCAGTTGTGGGCGCACGATTATCTGTCATAGCCGTGTCTGCGTAAGCGGGAACAGCCAACGTTGCTAAGCCTATAGCTATACCCATACTCATATAGGACAGCTGCTTAAATTTAGAAACTGTTGACCGTGTTGATTTTGGTATGTGGGCTAGAGCTGTTTTCTTTGTCGTGAATTTAGAAGTTTTATGAGTCATAACTGTCTTCTTATTAAAAAAGCGACTGGGCGTTAAATAGGTAACTAGTAATCAAGTATGAAGTGTAAAAAAAGCAGGTGATTCTCTTAGTTGTTTGACTCTACTTTGTCAGTTTTTACCTTGTCAGTTACTGTTTCATCTTTAGGCGGTACAATATGCATAACCGTCAGATTATCTTTTACTAAATATTTTTTGCTAGCGGCTTTGATATCAGCAATTGTTACCTTATCAAGTTTGGCAGGCAAAGAGGCAAGGAGTCGGTCATCAAGCCCGATAGATTGCAGTGAACCAATCATCTGTGCTTGCCCTTCCATACTGTCTTGAGCATAGATAAGTCCGGTGACAGTATTGGTCTTTGCGCGGCTGATTTCATCGGCTTCAATAGGGTCAGTGGCAAGCTTATTAATTTCAGTCATGATAGCCTGCTGCGCTTGTTCTAAGCTCACGCCTTCACGCGGTGTTGCTTGAATCAAAAACAACCCATCACCACGATCCAGTAAGTTATAAGACGTACCAACGGTAGTCAATAGTCCTTGGTCTCGTATTAATCTACTCTCTAGGCGTGCAGACAGACCACCATCTAACACGTCTTGCGCAAGCGATAAGGCGTAGGCTTGTTTTTCACCCTCTGCACCAGCGGTCAGTAAACTGGGTACGTTATAACCCATCAATAAGACCGGAACTTGTACCGCTTGCTCGGAGCTGACTTGCTTATAACCACGAAATCCTTGTTGGCTAACTGCTGGACGCTTTGGTAGTTTACTGGTAGATAAGTCGCCAAAGTAGCGTTTGACTTGCGTTAAGACCTCCTGTGGCTCAACATCACCCACAATAACTAAAGTGGCGTTATTCGGTGTGTACCAGGTTTTATACCAGTCTTTTAACTCTGCCAGTTTAATCGATTCAAGCTCTGCCATTGGTCCGATAACCGACTCGCCTTTAGGACTATCAGGTAAAGCTAACAAGCGAAACGATTCATAAGCCTTGGCAAGCGGATTATCGTCGGTACGTTGGCGGCGCTCTTCCATAACCACTTGATGCTCTTTGGTAAATTCTTTGGCATTAAAGATCAGGTTAGTCATACGATCCGCTTCTAATTCAAGCGCTAATGGCAGACGATTGGCCGGAAATAACTCGTAATAGCCCGTATAGTCGTAGCTGGTAAAGGCATTATTTACCCCGCCAAATTTAGCAATCAAGCGCTCATAGTCATCGCTTGATACATCGCTTGTACCTTTAAACATCATATGTTCAAGTAAATGCGAGATGCCTCCCTTATCAAGAGGTTCATCCGCCGAACCCACGCGATACCAAATCTGGGTCATCACGACTGGCGCGCGATGGTCTTCCTTCACGATAATTTTGAGACCATTATCCAGTTGAAATTCATGACGGCCTGACATATCTATAGCTAAGGCTGATTTATCAGTCGAATTTGATGCTTCTGACGCTGGCACGACTGATGTCATATCAGATTGTGCTGTTTGTTTAAAATTATTGGTTTGACAGGCGGTGAGGGTAGCGGTTGATGCTAAAGATAAAGCCAAAGTGCAAACGATGTGCAGGGTTCTAGATGATGACATGGTATTTCTACTTATAATAATGACGACTGAATAATGATGATTGAACATAGCAACTTTAAAATACGGCAACTTTAAAATATAGCAATAAGCTGTACTATAAAGAATTCTTTATATCAGAAATCAAAATGGCCGTTGGTTCAAGTGCTTGCAGTGTGCTACAACCTACCACCGAAAAAGATAAAGCAGCGATAATAAGCGCAAAGGTTATTTTAGTAGCTTTTCCATTTTTGACATCGTTCAATTGATATTTGCTCTTCAATAAACGTCTGCGTTTTGATAAGCGTGAATGCATTGAAGATGACATGATAAGGTCTACTTATATAAAATGATAATGGAATGTATTAATGCTAAAACGTACAATAATCAAATCTTAAAATAACCAAATCTTGAAATAAGAAGTGTCATAAAGATTTATGAGCACCGACTATGACGCTAGTAGTTGGCTTGAATTCTTGTGTGGTGCCACAGCCTGTTGCTGAAAACGCTAACGCAGCTATAATAAGTATTGTACTAACACCTATCCATTTTTTGGAGTTTGATTTTGATGCTTGACTGTTCGACGACTGATTGAGCAAATTAGATTGAATAATTAATGACATAAAAGTTCCTAGTAGAAGACTGTTGAAAAATACCACTGAATCATAACTTAACTTTGAATAAGAGCGGAATAAAAGCGGAGTAAGAGCCAAATAACGATTAGCAAACTGTAGCGAAGTTTAACGTATTAAAGGTCATAGTTTTGTGTGCAAATCTTAAGCCAAGCTTTCTTAAACGGTTTGTATCACTTATTCAACACTCTGTTATTAGGTTGAATGAGCGTAGTCTGAATTATGCTAAACTAGCACAAAATCATCTCTCATTCGGATGATACAGATAATGTCTTTATAACAAATAGTTTACTGAACAATAAACAGATTACTGACTTTGATAACTTTTAGGGCAAGCTTATGAATAATCCAAACAATAACAATCGCGTGGTCATCAATCTTGATGGTAGCCTTGATGATTTAGATGACGATGATATTACCTTACCCAGCATGCCGGCGCAATCTGTACCCATTATTGACGATTTTGAGCCCAAAGCGCCTTATGAAGAGCGCGATCTCGATAATAAAGAGGACAAAGCGGCAAATACAGATGTTTCAAGCGTAGATGGGGTAGAAAATATAGCCTTGGGTGCGCCGATTGTATCACCTGAAGTCAAAAATGAGACCGAAAGCACACCGCCTAGCGACAGTCCAGCGCCGAGCCAACCGAAGAATGAGACTGCGCAACCTGCTATACCAATAATGCCTCTACAAGCGCAATTGGGTGATAGTGGAAGCGCTCATTCTAGAAGCAGTAGTGCTGAACCGTCTAAATCAGAGCCAGAACAAGAAGTTGAACCGCAAGATACTCAACAAGAAAATGAGCCACAAGGTCGTCAAAAGGGCAGCTGGTTCAACCGTATGAAGTCAGGTTTGACCAAGTCACGTAAGAATTTGGCTGAAGGTATGGTGAGTATCCTTATCGGCGGTAAAGAAATTGACGATGAGCTGTTAGAAGAGGTCGAAGATCAGTTATTAGTTGCTGACATTGGCGTAAATGCGACCAATCGTATCATCAAAAGTTTGACTGAACAGACGACACGTGGCGATTTAATCTATGCGCATTCTTTATATAAAGCATTACAAACGGAACTGGTCGATATCCTAACGCCGAAAGTCGCACCACTTGTAATTGATACCAGCAAAAAACCTTTCGTTATTTTGGTGGTTGGCGTCAATGGCGTCGGCAAAACCACCACTATCGGTAAGCTTGCTAAGCGCTTACAAGGTGAGGGTAAATCTGTGATGCTGGCTGCCGGCGATACTTTCCGTGCTGCTGCTACGGAGCAGCTACAAATTTGGGG
This sequence comes from Psychrobacter sp. 72-O-c, assembly GCF_904846605.1. GTDB lineage: Bacteria > Pseudomonadota > Gammaproteobacteria > Pseudomonadales > Moraxellaceae > Psychrobacter. Next base: position 55,967 of record NZ_CAJHBI010000013.1, on the reverse strand, counting down.
TGATCGTAATGATATTCCGGTCGTTGCTCAAGGTCACGGCTCGGATAGTGCCTCAGTTATCTTCGATGCCATGCAGTCTGCCAAAGCTAAAAATATTGATGTGCTGATAGCGGATACTGCAGGTCGCTTGCAAAATAAAACCCACTTAATGGCCGAGCTAGAAAAAGTGGTACGCGTGATGCGTAAATCTGATCCTACTGCGCCGCACGAAGGCATGATTATCCTTGATGCGGGTACGGGACAAAATGCGATTAATCAAGTTGAGCTGTTTAATAAAGTAGTGCCGTTAACGGGTATTACTATTACTAAACTAGATGGCACTGCTAAAGGCGGTGTGGTATTTAATATTGCTGAAACCACTGATGTTCCTATTCGTTATATTGGAGTTGGTGAGTCGATTGATGACTTGCGTGCTTTTAGTCCCAAGCAGTTTGTTGCGGCATTGTTTGAGACTGATGAGAAAGAATAAGGGTGGCTAGAGGTATTATATTGATGTAAATAGCCAAAAGATGACGCCGTTACAAGCGGTGTCATTCTCATCTTCTGGGCTAAGTTTATAAGTCTAGTTTTTAAAATAGCGCTAATTTTGAGACAACTATGATAGTAACTACAACAAGTTTTGGACAATATGAGTTAGCTTTAATTGCAGGTGCTAATGAAAACGAGAGCCCTAAAATTGTTGTCGTTGATTGGCTGAAAGAAGGCCAGTCATGGCTTAACTCCAAATCATTTCCTAAGCTTAAAAAGTATTATAAAATTGATGATAGTGACTTTGAGTTTATAGATAAAAATAGCCTAAGCATTGCTGATATGACACAAGCTCTGTTACTTACTACTATTGAACAAATCAATGAATACATTAATGGCGAACGCAAAAAATTTGACTTACCTTTAGATTTATCATCAGGTACCGAGTTTCAGCAAAGAGTATGGAAAGGATTGCAAACAATACCTCATGGCGAGACTATCAGTTATGCCACGCTTGCGCAGCGAGTTAATAACCCTAAAGGATATCGAGCCGTTGCTAATGCTAACGGGAAAAACCCATTTAGCCTTATTGTCCCTTGTCATCGAGTCATTGCTAGCGATGGTAAGCTTGGCGGTTATACTGGCGGATTAGATAAAAAAGAGCATTTGCTCGCGCTTGAAGGTGTTAAATGTAAAGGTTAGCTCTAGGGTTAAAACCAAGCATTTGAGAAGTTTATTACATAAAGAATGTGCTAAAAAGGCCAAATGTTTAAAAGCATTTGGCCTTTTTTCTACATAAACTATTTATCAATACATAGCTTGTCAATGACCATTATTCTTCAAGTTGCGCCATGACGTCATCTGAGAAATTAACATTGGTATAGACTTCTTGCACATCATCTATGTCTTCTAACATATCAATCATTTTCATTACTTGTTGCGCGTCATCAATGTTATCAATCTCCGCACTAGTCGCTGGTGACATAGTGACCTCAGCGTTATCAGAAACTAAGCCTGCCGCATTTAGCGCATCTTTTACAGCCCCAAAGCTATCGACTTCAGTAATAACCAGTAGGGTCTCGCCATCGTTTTCGATATCAAGCGCGCCAGCATCTAATGCCGCCAGCATCACTTCGTCCTCTAAACTGACATCATTAAAGCTAATCTCACCGCGCTTATTGAATAGATAAGCGACAGAGCCTGAAGTGCCTAAATTACCATCGTGCTTGGTAAAAGCATGACGCACTTCACTGACGGTTCGATTGAGGTTGTCAGTCATAGTTTCGACTAATACGGCTACGCCGCCGATACCATAACCTTCATAGCTAACTTCTTCCATATTGTCATTGTCACCGCCGCCAGCACCGCGAGTAACCGCACGATTGATCGTATCCCTAGTCATATTGGCTGATAAAGCTTTTTCAATAACGGCTCGCAAGCGTGGGTTTTTATCAGGGTCGGGGTCACCTTGCTTGGCAGCGGAGACAATTTCGCGGATAATTTTGGTAAATACTTTACCTTTTACCGCATCCTGACGCGCTTTACGGTGTTTGATATTTGCCCATTTTGAATGACCTGCCATATTACATCCTTAAATTTTTGCTTGTTATTTAGTCAGCTGATAAGAGGGCTGTTAATAACAACCGCTGATTCATGCTCACATAATTTTTTATTGTACAATTGCCAAGCTTATTGGTGGGAATAAGCTTGCGTGTGAGTTAATGATTTGTATGTCGCTAGGAGTGGTTTTTTGCTACACTGTGACAAATGTTAGAAGCCTATAATAACCACTAGTGGACGATATTATAAACCACTTATAGGCATTTTGACTCACCACACTTTCCATGTCGATTTAAACCTTTTTATTTTATAAAGCCATTACTGCTATGACGCTACTGATCCTATGAAGCAACCAACCGTTGAAGCCCTTAATCGCCTACGTAAGCGCATTCATATCGTTATTGAAGGCACAGATACCCGTTTGGGTAAGCTGTTCGATATTGTATTATTGATTGCGATTTTGGCCAGTGTGGCCGTGGTGATGCTCGATAGTGTGTTATATATGCGCTTGCAGTATGGCACGATATTTTATTATGCTGAATGGTTCTTTACTATTTTATTTACTATTGAATATGCCTTAAGGCTATTTTCAGCGCCTAACCGTTTCCGTTATGTCTTTAGTTTTTTTGGGGTAGTGGATCTATTATCCGTACTACCGAGTTACTTAAGTCTCATGTTCGTGGGCGTACAATATCTAATAGTGATACGTATCTTGCGTATCTTGCGTATTTTCCGAGTGCTCAAGCTGAAAGCTTATATGCAGCAAGCGGGTTTTTTAGCATCGGCGCTCAAGACTAGTCAACAAAAAATCACTGTATTTTTCTTATCACTGGTACTGCTAGTAACGATTTTCGGCTCAGTCATTTATGTGGTTGAAGGGCCGGAAAATGGCTTTACCAGCATTCCATTATCTATCTACTGGGCTATTGTGACCATGACAACGGTGGGGTATGGTGATCTCTCACCAAAAACGCCGTTAGGTCAGACTATTGCTTCTATGGTCATGATTACCGGTTATTCCATTATCGCAGTACCTACAGGGATCTTTACCTCTGAGCTGGCACGTAATATGCGTCCACAGCTCAATCCAGTAACTTGCCCGAACTGCGGTAAATTTGGTCATGCAGTCGGGGCAGTGTTTTGTGATCGTTGTGGACATGCTCTACATGTGTAATAACTGGCTATTCTACATTCGTAAGGGTTTTGATAATCAACTACGATTATTAGTGTGCAGGCGTTTCTATGTAGCCAGCAACTAAAGGTGACAAATCAATCTCGACGCCTAGGTTGACTAAGTTCCAATACTGACCCGATACCGTGCGATCTAGCATCATTGTAGTAGCTGATGGTTGAAACTGACCAAAATACTTTAAGGATGTCCGCATTTGGGTGATGGCTTCGTGATGTACTTGGCTGCCAGCAAAATCAAAAGCACCTTCTTGATAGGGCATAATGGACAGAGGTTTGAGACCAATCGCTAGCCACTTTTGGTAAAACTCGCCTGGAATATCTGTCTTATCATCTCGGCGTACCTCAAGAGCGACTAAGTCTTGCTCCAGAGCCGTCACATCACCTTTTATCGCGTGTTGCGCAAAACGGCGAAATAACTTAACTTCACTGTCACTATAGCTGCGAACGCCGCCAAAATCATAAGCGACTACACTGCCATCGGCACGAAAGGCGAAGTTACCTGGATGCGGGTCACAGTGCATCCGATATAAGCCAAAAAGCTGTCCGGCGCTAAAATGAAACAAACGTTCTGCGATTTTCTGCTTAATAGCATTATCCCAAGTTGCGGCTACCGTCAGCGTTTCACCCATCTCTTCGGTTAAGGTTAAAACCCGTTTAGAGGAATGGCTACTGATTACCTTTGGGATAATAAGGCCTTCGTCATCGGCGTGAAAAGCGCCAAACACTCGTAAATTATGCGCCTCTTTCGTATAGTCCAGCTCGTCATGTAAGCTTTGGCGAATCTCGTTAAACAGCTGATCTTGTAGCTCACGATTCATATTTAGAACGCCCGCGATTTTGAGCGCCATGCGTACCTGTTTAAGGTCACTATCACAGTTTTCATCGACATCGGGATACTGTACTTTAACGACTACCTTTTCTCCAGAAGGTAGCGTAGCCTTGTGAACTTGGCCGATAGAGGCGGCGGCAAATGGCGTTTCCTCAAACTCAGTAAACAGCTGGTCAACGGGGGCTTTGAGCTCGCGCTCGATTTGCGAACGTATCTGCGAATAAGGCATAGGCGGCGCATCTTTTTGTAGCTTCTCCAAAGCAGTTGCAACTTCAGGCGGGAATACATCTTTATATTGTGAGGCAATTTGGCCCACTTTCATCACCGCACCTTTCATCTCCCCAAGTGTTTCGGCTATCTGGATACCCACATCTTGCATTAATTCTGAGCGTGCTTGCAGGCGTTTTTCTTCGTCACTAGAGAGGTGCTTTAATGAGTTTTTTGCCGCCTTGCCCGCAATACTTGCAGTCATGCCAGCAAGTTTCATAAAGCGTTTTCCGGACGATTTTGCCATTCATATCACCATTATTAAATTATTCATTAAGTCATATTCTCAATTATTGAGCTGTTTTGCTGCTATGACTGTTTGTTTATAAGCGCTACTTTATTACCAATATAAGCGCTAAATATAAAATCTATGTTTTCATTAAGTCTTATTTTAATCAAGCTGTCACTACTTAACCAGTTTGCTTTAGTTACTGTACTAAATGATGCAAATATTAGTGCAGCAAAAATAAGTGCAAGAAAATTAGCCATCTAAATTTATAAGATAAGTATCGACCAGCCAATAATCCAACGCCATCTGATAGCCTAAATGCCCCAAACCACAGACAACACCGACTGCCACATCACTTAAATAAGAATGTTGCCGGAAGGATTCCCGCGTATGGACGTTGGATAGATGCACTTCGATAAATGGCTTTTGGGTCGCCAATAAGGCATCGCGTAGCGCAACCGACGTATGAGTGAAAGCCGCAGGGTTAATAATAACCGCATCTACTTGCGCGGCTGGCTCTGCTAGTAATCCGTAATGCTGAATGTCGTCAACAAGATTACCTTCATGGTTTGATTGAATACAAACCAGCTCAACACCATATTGCGCGGCACGTTTTATTAGGCGGGTTTCAATATCAGCAAGGGTAGTATGACCATAAATTTCAGGCTCACGCTTGCCTAGTAAATTAAGATTTACCCCATTAACAAGTAACAGTTTATGGGTAAGGGCTTGGGTTGCTTTTGGATTAGAGAGGTTTGCTGGCATCGTTGACTGAGGGGAGGTGCTCATAATGGTCTCTACAAACTTGAAGTGGTATTGGTACTCATCAATTACTAATACATAAAAGATGTTCATATTAGAAAGGATAAACTGAATAGATTTAACCTTAGCCCTTTATCATAACAGCTTGCTAGCTAGGTTATAAAAAAATTACATCAAAAACTGACTTAGACCTCAAAAATCGTGTTAAAAGTCTTTATGTTACTAAAAACCCGTGCTATGATATTTTATAAGCAATAATTATTGCAATTTTGTTACTGATTTCATAATTTTAGTACCCGTTTATATGCAATGTTGCAAAGGAATTTGGGGCTAAGCGAACTTTTTAGGAAGTAATGTTATGTCAGATCGTGAGCATGGTATCGTTAAGTGGTTTAACGACTCAAAAGGCTTTGGTTTCATTCAACGTGATAGCGGAGAAGACATTTTCGTTCATTTTCGTGCCATCCAAGGTGATGGTTATCGTTCTCTAAAAGATGGTGAAAAAGTCGAGTTCAGTGTGGTAGAAGGCGATAAAGGTCTCCAAGCTGAAGAAGTGAGAAAAGTAGAAGAGTGATCAAGACTGACATTAGCGCAGTTTATCTATAATGTCAGCGCAGACTACTGATATACTCCTAAGTCAAGCCCGTCTTATCTTACCGATGTTGAGTTTATCGCAGCGTATTCGGTAAGGGATAGATGTTAGGCTTGGCTTTTTTATGCTTTTTAGTTTGGCATGGTTATGGTCATTGATATTTAGATACAGTCTACGCTAAGGCTTACCGTGAGCCTATCACTAGTTAATATATAAGCGGTTAATATAAAAGGATAATTTTTTGAGTAATTTCACGACATTTACTGATTTGCCACTTTCAGCGCCCACTCTACGTGCGGTGAGTGATTTAGGCTTTACCGAGCTAACTCCCATTCAAGCGCAGATATTACCGCATACCTTGGCACATCAAGATGCTATCGGTCAGGCGCAAACGGGTACCGGAAAAACGGCGACTTTTTTGCTCACCATTATGGAAGCTTTGCTCAACCGTCCTTTTGCTAGTAATGAAGAGCGCTATTTAGGTGAACCGCGCGCAGTTATCATGGCGCCAACACGCGAACTTGCTCAGCAAATATTCGACGATTGTATTATGCTGACCAAATATACCTCGCTACATAGCGTCTGTATCATGGGTGGAACCAATTACGAAACTCAGCAGCATGAGCTTGACCGTCAATATGTCGATATTTTGGTTGCAACGCCTGGTCGTCTGATTGATTTGATGAATAAAGGCATGGTTCATCTAGATCGTGTGGAAGTGCTGGTATTAGACGAAGCTGATCGCATGCTGGATATGGGTTTTATACCAGATATTAAACGTTTAGTAGGCCGGATGCCACCCAATACGGATCGTCAAAGTTTATTGTTTTCTGCCACATTTAACCAAGATGTGATGAACTTGGCCTATCGCTGGCTGCATGAGCCGCAGTTTGTTGAAATTGAGCCGGAGCATAAAACCAGCGAGCTGGTTGATCAGCACTTTTATTTACTCACAGAAGATCAGAAGTTAGAAGCGCTACAGCGTATTCTTACCGATACGGCAGTGGAAAAAGTGATTGTCTTTGCCAATCGTAAAGATCAGGTAAAGCGTCTCTATCATAAGCTACGCCAAGCACACAAAATTGTCATGCTATCCGGTGATGTGATTCAGCAAAAACGTGAAAAATATTTACAGCGTTTTAAAGATGGTCACGCTTCTATTTTGGTAGCGACGGATGTGGCAGGGCGCGGGATACATGTTGATGATATCAGTCATGTGGTCAATTATACTTTGCCCGATCAACCGGATGATTATGTTCATCGCATTGGTCGTACAGGCCGCGCCGGACAAACAGGAATCAGTATTAGCTTCGTCAGTGAGGACGATGCTTTTAATATACCGGCGTTAGAGAAGCATTTAGATACTAAGTTTACCCTTGAGCAGTGGCAACAGTAACTGTTGTAAAGTACTAGCTGTAAAGCACCATTATAAACCAAGCATCATGTTCAAAATAAAACCCTTAACGCCAATTGTGACGTTAAGGGTTTTTTATGGAGGTTGCTAATGAGATTTTCTTATGCTGAGTTGTGACATCTTTTTATCATATCACTGAGCATGCTCTATAGAAGCGGATCAATTATTGTCCATGTTATGTTCGCTTGGCATATCACTTGGCGTAGTATTCGGCATAGCACTCATGTCGTGCATACTAAGATCCGTAGTGTTATCCGTATTGGGCATCATGTCATGATTCATTTGACTCATATCGGCCATGGTTGCTTCAGACATTTCCGGCTCAGACATCATAGCAGAATGGCTGTCGTGATCCATCTGTGCATCGCTACCGCCATGGCCACTGTGCATGTTAGCCATTACCATGGGTACAACCATAACCGCCAGACCGGATGCCACCATAATAGCGCCATTCAGCTGTCTTAGGCGAAAACGTCCAATCTTATCGCGTAACCAGCCAACGGTTTCGTGCGTGGCAACCAACATTGGCACTGTGCCTAAGCCAAAGACGAACATCAATGCTGCACCGCTCAACGGATTGTGGGCGACTATTGCGATAAGTAGGGCACCGTAGACCAAGCCACAAGGCAAAAAGCCCCAAAGTAGACCAGCAGTTAGTGCACGTGGGAAAGTGGTTAGTGGGAATACTTTTTGACGAAGTGGGCTAAGGTACTGCCAAAAGCGCATACCAAAACGCTCAAGCTTGGTCAAAAATGGTGCGCCAAGCATGGTTACGCCAACAAAAACCAGTACTAAGCCCAGTAAAATACGTGGCGTACTGTTACCCTTCATTAATGGCTCTAACACAGTGGTACCAATAAGTCCTGCGACTAAGCCTAAGAGTGCGTAACTGGTTAGACGTCCCAGATGATAGGTGGCAACTAGAGCACGGCGCTTAGCTGGACTGACATCCTTCATAGATAGTCCAAATGCCGTCACAAGACCGCCACACATACCCAAACAATGCGGTGAGCCAAAAAAACCCATCAATAATGCTGCGACTAATAAAGCGGTGGTCATAGTGAGCGTCTCATAAAATAAGTGGCGGGTCGAAAACGGGTTTGTCTTATTGTTCGTAACTTATTAATAGTGACCGATAATGCAGTTGACCACAGATAGGAAGTGTTGGTAATGATTATATTTTTGGGTTGTCATCACTGTCAGTATTATGATCAGTACTACGGTTAGTAATAAGAGTCGTATCCACTTTTGCACTATTCACTTGCTGATTATTGGCATCGTCATTGTTAGATACATGCTTAGTGTTATCAGCAGATGCTTTAGCATTATCATGAGCTTGAATGGTTTGTCTGCGCTCTTGGCGATCATCTAAAATGATGCGTTGCGAGGCATTGTCTAAATCTTCAAACTGGTTGGATTTTACCGCATAGCGTACCGCCCAGATGGCAACCACAAACAGCATCAAACTCAATGGAATTAATAAAAATATGCTGAGCATTATAGACCTCTTGGTTGGCGGTTCTACTCTATTATACGCTGATTGCTGATAGATTAAATGACTGGTATATGGGAAAGCGTGGGCAAGATTAGACAAGTTATCAAGTTATAGAAGCGCTTAAAGTATAAGTTTCAATCGAAGGTTTTGACCGCTACGCCTCTTGGGGTTAATAACTGCTGAGAGGTCATGTCTTCGGCACGGCGACAGTCTAACTGCGGGCGTAAAACATCGCGCAGGTAGGCTGCGATTTCGTAAACAGCGCGCCTTGAATGGCTTAAGTTTTGTGCCGGCTCCCCCCAATCACGTTCGACCGGCAAAGGTGCATTAATTGGGGTGCTGTTGATACCGTTTAAAGCAAATTGTCTCCGTGCACGAGCCATATGATAGCTATCGGTAATAAGATAGACGTGATTTAGAGGAATGCGTTTGGCGGTAAAGCGCGCATTTTCGCAGGTATTCATACTGGCATTTTCACTTATTAAGCCATCAATACCATGTTCGATGAGCCACTGCCTGAGCCAAGGCGCTTCAGCACCACTTAGTACGATAGGTAGTGGTAGATCGTGATAGGCTGTGGCCGCAGTACGAACGCGATTGAGGCTATAGCGATTGAGGATAATTTGATTGTTGCTGTCATTGGTTAAGCCGCCACCGAGAACCACATATGCAGTTGGTGGTGAGCCCATCGCGTCAGCTGGCATAGTGGGTAGAGGCAAGTGTTGCAATACATAGATAACAGCGTGTGAGAACAGTGGAGTAAATAAACTGATAAGCACTATAATAATGATCGTTGAACCGAGTACAAAGGTAATGCTAATAATACGAAACAGTTTGACCATGCGTTCAGCTGATCGCAGGTAATGTCGCCATAGGCGTTTAGACAAAGACTTTTTAGACCACATGCTCGCCATGTCCGATTGAGCCATCAGCATTTACCCAAACCGGCTCACGAGATAAATGAATCGCAAACTTCTTATAAACACAATCCGCAATGTATTGCTGGGCTTGTGCTACGTCGTCTTGGGTGGCTTGATAAGGGGTATGGTTGGTAAGCACTAACGCTTGCTGTTGATGAGTGACAATCGGTGCAATACCACCACCTTTTAAGCCAGCTTGCTCAATTAACCAGCCTGCGGCGACCTTGACCATTGACTGAGGCATCGAGTAGCCAACGATATCAGGGTAATTTTCTTGTAGCGCTGTAAACTTAGCATTACTGATGATAGGGTTTTGAAAAAAACTACCACAATTGGGTAGTTGCTTGGGGTCGGGTAGTTTTTGTGTACGAATATCGATAATCGCTTGCATCACATCAGCTGGAATGGGCAGCGTACGATTTTGTTGTTTGGCATAATCTTGTGCTACCGATTGCACATCGCCATAGCTCGCTAAAATCTGTGAGGGGTCAAGATGCAGGCGAAAACCCACACGACTGATTAGCCACGTATTTGGCGAGCGTTTAAAGAGACTATCACGGTAACCAAACTCGCAGTCAGTAGCGGATAAATGCTGCCAAGTTCTGCTGGGCAAATGATAGGCACGCACATATTGCAAGCTATCTTCTAACTGGACGCCATAAGCGCCGATATTTTGTACAGGTGCTGCACCAGTCAGACCAGGTATTAGAGCGAGGTTTTCAAGTCCATACCAGCCTTGAGCGACCGTATAGATGACCAAATCGTGCCAGTTTTCACCCGCCATGACTTCAATATCGACGTACGTTTGGGTTTGATTGATGACGACAATACCGCGCATTAGTGGTCGTAAGACGATAGCGTGCAATTGCGCTGGCAATAACACATTACTACCGCCAGACAGCACCAATAACGGTATATTGTACTCATTGCTTCCTGCATAATTTGCCATAAAGCGATCAAGCTGATCTTCATCCGTCAACGTCACCACGGAATCAGCAACACATGCCAACGCCATAGTATTGGCATGTGACAAATCATACGACTTTTCAGACAGCTTTTTATGTGATAAGTCATAAGATAGGTCAGGCGATAAATCACGTTGGATGCTAAGATCAGGGCGCAAAGCTGAAGTCATAAGGTAGCCTGTTTGGCGAATAAATAACAAATTAAGCGGTGTTTAGTATAAAGGATGCGCCGACTAAAAGTGGGAGAAATATAGAGATCTTATTTCTATATAGTCTTTCAAACTTATACAGTCTTCCAACTCTCAATCCAAGCTTGGGCGCTTGATTCAATACGTTCAATGACCTCTTCAAAAGCTTGGCCATCACCTTGGTAGGGATCGGGGACATCATCGCCGCCATAGGTTGGGTCTTCTTCGCTAAATAATGCTAACTTTGCTAATGGCTTAGTGGTTATGTTAGCGCTATCGTTTGTATCAGCGATACTGTCTTTGAGTACTTGTAAGTCAGCTAGGTTTTGCGCATCCATTGCCAAAATCAGATCAAAGTTACGGAAGTCATCTGCACTTACTTGGCGGGCCACCAGTTTATTGATATTATAACCGTGAGCTTTGGCATGACGCCGCGCCCGTTCGTCTGGCTTATGACCAATATGCCAATCGCCTGTACCTGCTGAGTCTACTTTCATCGCTAGCCCTGCAATAGCAGCTTGCTGACGAAAAATTTCCTCGGCGGTTGGTGACCTGCAAATATTGCCCAAACAAACTAACAATACAGATGATGGAGTGGATGCTTTAATCAGCATAGTATGACCTTCTATGACAATAAAAAAAACACGCTATAAGAAACCAACATTAATAATGCGGCTTATTAGCATGTAAATGGTTAAACAAATTAGCTCTCAGCGTAACGGTTAATGCCCTGAATGGCAAGAGTCTAAGCTAAACATTAGGGTCATTCGTCGAATCTGTGCTGATACTATCTGCGCAGATATAATAGGTTACCGTTGATACTAACGTTTACGTAACGCGTAGGTAATTATTTAGCGTTCTTTTAGTTCTAATGGTTAGCCCTGATGGTTAGTCTTGATTTTTTTTAAAGCGCTGCAAGTCACGGCGCTCTTTCTTACTAGGCTTATTATCAGGGCGTGCAAGATTGGCTAACTTACGCTGCTCAGCATAATAGGCACGGCGCTCTTCGCTTTCTTCAGTTTCTGAATACAAGACTTGGGCGGCAGTGGCATTGCCTCGCTGAGCCGTTAATGCTTCCACGGTTACTGTTTTTTCGGTCATCGCGGTTGCGGAACCTTGACGAATCGTTAATTCATCTCCAACCGCTATCTCTTTACTAGTCTTCACACGGCTACCGCCATAATGAACCCGCCCGCTCTCAATGGCTTGTTTGGCAAGGGTGCGCGTCCGATAAAAGCGTGCTGCCCACAGCCATTTATCAAGGCGGATTTTAATTAAAGCTTGGTTTGTATTATCAAGGTTGTTTTTCATGGTGATCCCTTTGAATACATATGGAATAAGACACTCGAAAACTAAGTAAGAATAATAAGTGCTAAGTAAATACTATTAGTGCTAAATGGTTGTAGGATTCTTATATTCAAGTGGTTTTATATAAAAGTGCTTTGTATTAAAGTGCTTTAGTATTATCAATATAAAACTAACGCCTACTATGGTAGCCGTTTTGCTTTACAACTTTATGAGCCATAGTAGCCGCGTGTTCAGTATTTAACTCGTTTAGCCCATTGATGACACCTGCTATATTTTCTTCAACTTTGCCCTGACTCAGTTTAAACTGAGCCTGTACAGCTTCTATGGTTAGCTCAAACCCAATAATAGCGCGACACATAGTATCAATATAGGCAGCTGGCGCATCTTCTAATGACCAAGGACTATCTGATATAGTTTCCTGCTGTGAGGTCATTTTTCCTAACACCCACTTCAGTCTATCAGTATCTTCAATCAAATTAATGTCTGCTTGTATATGTATACTTTGATAGTTCCAGGTAGGCACTTCTTTATGCGTTTTAGCTTTGGTCGGATACCAATTAGGGCTGATGTAGTGTCCTGAGTCTTGAAAAATGATTAACCACGATGTAGACGCTAGAGCATTCTGATAAATTATATTTTTCCGAGCAAAGTGACCATAAAGCTTACCGTACTGAGAATGATCATTGTGCCAAAATAAAGGTATATGGCAGGCTTCAATACCATCGCTGGTTTGAGCGACCAATGTCGCTAAAGGATTGGCTGCTATAAAATCAATAATACTGTCAAAGTTATTTTCAGAAAAGTTTGTAGGGACGTGCATGGTACTCTCAACCTTATACTTTCAGTAGTAGTCAGTGAACCATCACAAAAATGATGGGTTACTTTAACAAAGATAGTTTTTAAAGTTAATGACACCACTGTTGTTCACAGGGGATACCATCGTTATTGCCATCCATTTTTGTATTAGGACAATATTGTATAAAGTAAGTCGCTTCTTCACATGACTTCATTTGTGAGCAATGCTGTCTGCCGTCACAAGAAAAGTTTGGCGTTGCTACTACTGGCGGAGCAGGTTGTGAATTGACTACTGAATTCAGTGCTGGGTCCGATGCTGAAGTTGGCTCTGAGTCAACGTACGTCGGCGGTATATCATCAAAGTCAGTAGACGTGAGGGCAGGAACAGTAGAAGCATCAGTTGTAAAATTGGTCGTGGTATTTTTAGGTTGAAGAAGTTTATAGCCGTAAAACGCTAGAATGACTAAAACCACGATAATCAATATCTTTTTCATGATCGCTTGATACCTATTCATAGCTGCTATGAATTAATGACCGTTATCAATTAAGAATTGCCATTAGTTAGAAACAGGCATGACACGCTATAATTCATGCCTGTTTTATACTATTTCAAAAACAGCTGATAGCCAATATTGTCATTGACCGTAGCACAGTCATAGCCGATATCGAGTAGGGCATCTTGTAGCAAGCGCGAGTTACTCTCAGACGCTTGCAAGCCAACCAAAACGCGACCTTCAGCGGCACCATGATTGCGATAATGGAATAAAGTGATATTAAAATCGTCGCCTAATTTTTCTAGGAAAGTTAACAGCGCACCAGGGCGTTCAGGAAAGGTGATCTTTAATAACTGCTCATTTTCTACATGGGCATGACCGCCAATCAGATGGCGAATATGCGACTTAGCGATATCATCATCCGTTAAATCGTGTGCCGCGTAGCCATCAGCTGCCAATTGGTCGCTGATAGTCTGGCGCTCTTTATCACCTTCTTTTAGCCCAATACCGACAAATATCGCAGCAGGTTCCATAGAGTCTGGTGATAGTTGATTGTCCGCACGGTAGTTAAATTCAGTGATATTACGACCATGTAGACTGCGGCAGAAGTTTAAGAAGGCACCCGTTTTCTCAGGGATAGTCACGGCAAAGATCGCTTCTTTTTTCTCACCAATCTCAGTACGCTCAGCGATATAACGTAAGCGGTCAAAGTTCATGTTCGCGCCACAGATAATACCCACACAGTTCTTATCTTGTATGTTATTAGCCTTGATATATTTTTTCATACCAGCGACTGATAACGCGCCAGCAGGCTCAACGATGCTACGATTTTCTTCAAAAATATCTTTGATAGCGGCGCAGACTTCATCGTTGCTACAAGTTACTACTTCAGGTTCAACAATCGGTCCTGAGTTATCACTTTTTTGGGTGCGAATCACCTCAAACGGCAGCTCGCCAATTTGTGCCACTGCTACGCCATCAACGAATAAGCCAACTTGTTCGAGTTTTACGCGCTCGCCAGCTTTAAGTGCCGCCTGTAGGCAAGCAGATTGTTCTGCTTCTACCGCGATAACTTTAACGTGTGGAGCCACTTCGCCTAGGAATGCCGCAATACCTGAGATAAGGCCACCGCCACCTACAGCAACGAAGACATAGTCCATATTGCGCCATTGCTGGGTCAGCTCAAGACCAATGGTGCCTTGACCGGCAATGACCAGCTCGTCATCGTATGGCGGTATAAACGTTAAGCCTTCACGCTCAGCAAGCTCAATGGCATAACGGTTGGCTTGATCGAAACTATCACCCTGTAGGTCAACATTGCCACCCAACGCTTTGACCGCATCGACCTTAATGTCAGGGGTGGTGGTGGGCATAACGATAATATTCTTTAGCGACAATTTTCGTGCTGAATAAGCAACACCTTGAGCATGATTACCGGCTGAAGCGCAGATAACACCGTGAGACTTTTGCTCGTCGCTCAATTGGCTGATACGGTTATAGGCCCCGCGCAATTTAAAGGAAAAAACGGGTTGTAAGTCTTCGCGTTTAAAACGAATGTCATTAGCAAAACGCTGGGTCAGCTTGGGTGCAGGCTCAAGTGGGGTTTGAATAGCAACGTCATAGACGGTGGCTTGCAAGATGGCTCGTACCCAATGTGACAGCATAACGACTCCTAATCTAGGTGATGAATAAATAGATGATGAATGAAGATAAAAACGAAATAGATTAGCCTATGCTGATTTTTGTCATCTTGCAAGGCGCAATTGCAATTTCCGTGGTCGTGTTCACGGTGGTTGTGATTTAATTAAAGCCTTTATAACGAAAAATGCATCCTAAAAATGAACAAAATAATGGCCAAATTAAAATTGGTGGCAGGCTGACATCTGTTATAGGCATCAGTTATAATGACCGCGCATTTTACCTCTTTTATATTGATAAGTTTGTCTTGCCAAGGATTTATGATGAGTGATCAGCACGCACAAAAGCAAGCCGCTGCCAAGGCTGCTCTACGCTATATCGAAGACGATATGATACTCGGTGTAGGGACGGGCAGTACTGTAAATTGTCTGATTGAGTTATTGCCAAAATTTAGACTTGCCGGTGCGGTTGCCAGCTCGCAGGTTACAGAAGATAAACTTCGTGCACTCGGTATCGAAATCGTCGATTTAAACTTTGCTGGTACGCTGGATGTTTATATAGATGGTGCAGATGAAGTAAATGAGCATTTGCAATTAATTAAAGGTGGTGGCGGGGCACTCACTCGCGAAAAAATTGTTGCAGCCGCGTCTAATAAATTTATATGTATGGTCGATGACAGTAAAATAGTTGAGTTTCTTGGGCGCGAGTTCCCTGTACCGATTGAGGTGTTACCACAAGCGCGCTCTTATGTGGCACGGCAGTTGGCGCAGCTCGGCGGTGAGCCCGTATATCGTGAAGATTTTGTCACCGATTATGGCAATGTTATTTTAGATACTTACGATTTAGACGTCAGCAATCCGCTTGAGCTTGAACAGCAATTGAATAATATCGTGGGGGTAGTATGTAATGGTATTTTTGCCGCCAATCAAGCCGATATTGTGTTAAAGGCAGGTAGTGATGGGGTAGAAACCTTAACGCGTTAAGATTAATTTGATATTTTAGCGTGACGGTTTTTGTATAGTAAAAAAGGCAGATTACAAATGGTAATCTGCCTTTTTTATGGTGTCAATTTTTACAATACTATCTTTAAACAACTCTCTTAAAATAACTTTTGCCCATAATAAACTTCAAATAAAATAGATACGGAACTATGCAGGCAACTTAATCTTGTCTTTTAATAAAAATTCCATTAGTGCCTTTTGTGCATGTAAGCGGTTTTCTGCCTCATCCCAGACTACAGAACGTGGGTCATCGAGCATATCGTGAGAAATTTCCTCTCCGCGGTGCGCAGGCAAGCAGTGCATAAAGACCACTTCCGGATCTGCTTTATCTAACAGTGACGGCGTGACTTGATAAGGCGCGAAACGGCGTGCACGGGTGCTTTGTTCTGACTCTTGTCCCATACTTGCCCACACGTCTGTGACAATCAAGTTGGAGTCTTTGGCTGCATCTTGTACGTTTTCGACTAAGCTGACACAGTGCGAGAAACGCTCCATAAGCGCAGGGTCTGGCTCGAAACCATAGGGTGCCGCTACGCGCAGCTCAAAGCCAAACTGATGCGCTGCTTGCATAAACGATGAGCACATATTATTACCATCACCGACCCAAGTGACGATTTTATTTTCGATACTACCGCGATGCTCGTAGTAGGTTTGCATATCAGCAAGCAGCTGGCAAGGATGGTAGTCGTCGGTTAGCGCATTGATAATCGGCACACTGGAATACTCAGCAAAGGTTTCAACTTTTTCGTGCCCAAAGGTACGAATCATAATAATGTCAACCATGCTCGATATCACGCGTGCTGAGTCCTCTAAAGGCTCACCGCGACCCAGCTGGGTGTCATTTGGCGATAGAAAAATAGCACTGCCGCCGAACTGACCCATACCGGTCTCAAACGATATGCGTGTACGGGTAGATGATTTTTCAAAAATCATACCCAGCGTACGGCCAACAAAGGGCTGATAAATTTCGCCAGCATGCTGCATCTTACGCAATTCACTTGCGCGTTTGATAAGAGCTTCTAGTTCTTGTTTGGTTAAATCAGATAAGGTCAAAAAATGGCGCAAACTCATAGCAGTCCTAGCAGTCGATCACAGTCAATGAAAAATGATACGTTATCAGCCGTCAATGGCGATCAGCGAGTAGCTATGCCGTGGTGACAACAAACTTTTAGTATAGCGTAATTACTTCCAATGTAAACGTCCAATTTTGACATGAGGAGTGAGTACTAGGACTTCGTTATTTGGATAAATTAGTTAAACTTGTTTGCGCTCTGGACGTGAGCTAAGGCGACACAGAAGCTCATAGCCAATAGTACCAGCATGAGCGGCCACTTCATCAACATGAGGCGCGCTGCCCCAAAGCACCACCTTACTATTTAGAGCAATATTTTCAGGTACTGCACTGATGTCTATAACAATCATATCCATTGCGACTCGACCACGAACCGGACAGGGATAGCTTTGGGTAGTACCATCATCAGTATTGGCATCGATGACAGAGACATAAGAATCGTCATTGATCACACGCGGATAACCGTCACCATAACCTATACTGATCAATGCCGTTCTGGTATCTTGTTGTGCAATCCAGCGGCTACCATAGCCAATAGCGTCGCTAGCTTTAACCGTTTGAAAGGCCATAATTTGCGCGCTAAAGTCCATCGCAGGCTGTAAATTTAAATCGTAAGCAGACTTATTATTGACCGGCGAGCTACCATATAACATGATGCCTGGACGTACCCAATCGTAGTGACTATCGGTAAAATTCACCAATCCTGCTGAATTACATAGTGATCCTCTAATATCTTGACTGACATTATCTCTTAGGACAGTGAGCATGTCAGCGAAGCGCTGTATTTGGATAGCATTTAACGGATGGTCGTGATCATCTGCATTGGCAAAATGAGTGGTAAGAATCAGTTGGTAGCCAGCATCATGAAGTTGATTTGCTGCCTGAATGACGTTCTCATCATTGAAACCCAAACGATTCATGCCGGTATTATATTTAAGCCATACTAGCCGTGTTGGGCTATTAGCTGACGGTACATTCTCTAACGCCCAATCTAGCTGCGGACGATGATGAATGACACAGCTGAATGACTGATCAATGGCTTGCTGCCATTCATTGGCACTAAAAACCCCTTCAACTAGGCCAATCGTTTTATCCCATCCTAGCTGCCGTGCTTCTAGCGCCTCATCAAAAGTTGCCACGCCGATACCGTCTGCCTGCTGTAGAGCTGGCAAGACCATAGCGACTCCATGACCATACGCGTTGGCTTTTACCATGGCTAAAATTTTAGCAGTAGGCGCAATTTTTTTGACTTGCATCAGGTTGTGGGTAAGGGCATTGGGGTTAATAGTGATAGTGGCGGTGCGCATAGTCAGCTTCTTTATTAGCAGAGTTTTAAAGCTACTGACCAGCCAAAGCTATTGTTATTAATAGCCGTTTGTTATCAGTAGCAATTTATCGTTAAAAGTTAATTATTTTTTTAAATATTAAGCACGCTCGCGCACTATTCATCATCAAAGGTAACGCCTTGATAGTATTCAGGCGTGAGGTTAATAAAGCGGGTAAACTGCCCCTCAAAACCCAAGCGTAATGTTCCGATAGGACCGTTACGTTGCTTACCGATAATAATCTCAGCCACGCCTTTGTGGTCTGAGTTTTCATTATAAACCTCGTCGCGATAGATAAACATAATCAAATCGGCATCCTGTTCAATAGCGCCAGACTCACGTAAATCTGACATAATCGGGCGCTTATTTGGGCGGTTTTCTAGACTACGGTTCAGCTGTGATAGGGCAATGACTGGACATTCAAGTTCACGTGCTAACGCCTTTAGACTACGAGAGATCTCAGAGATTTCTCCAACCCGGTTGGTATCAAGACCAGGGACTTTCATTAATTGTAGATAATCGACGATGATAGCACCCAACTTTCCATCATGATTTTTGGCGATACGGCGGCAGCGAGAACGCAGCTCTGATGGCGGTAGGGCAGTACTGTCATCGATATATAAATGCTTTGATTGCAGGTGTTGAATAGCATTCATCATTTTTGCCCATTCATCTTCGTTCATTTGCCCTGAGCGCAGATGGGTTTGATTAATCGCTCCCCAAGATGATAATAAACGCATAACAATTGATTCTGCCGGCATCTCCATAGAAAACACCACCACTGGTAGATCTTCATTGAATAAAATACCCTCCGCCAAGTTCATAGCAAAGGTGGTCTTACCCATAGAAGGACGAGCGGCGACAATAACTAGATCACCAGCTTGCAGCCCTTGAGTTTTATTATTTAGCTCGGCAAATGGGGTTTGCAGACCAATCATGCCATCAGGATTTGATTTAAGCTCTTGAATTTTATCGATGACGTTGGTCAATACTGAAGTAATGCCAACCGGCCCA
This sequence comes from Psychrobacter sp. 72-O-c, assembly GCF_904846605.1. Lineage (GTDB taxonomy): Bacteria > Pseudomonadota > Gammaproteobacteria > Pseudomonadales > Moraxellaceae > Psychrobacter. The sequence goes on along the minus strand of NZ_CAJHBI010000013.1, from coordinate 36,440 downwards.
CGCTGCTCAGCGCGTTTATTATGCTGCTCATTGATACTGAATATTTTGGCTTCCACATTATCCAAAATATCACTGACGGTTTGATCTTTGGGATGATAAGCTAAAGTGAGCATATCATTGCCCGTAGTAATCAGCTGGCGCAAGGTAGACAGTTCACGTACGCGCTGAGCATAGGCGGTTAGGTTAAAGAGCGTCGCTGGGCTTTGGCTTAAGATATCGGCTAAATAACTGTCACCACCAGCACTTTTAAGAAGCTTTTGAGCTTCTAACCAGTCATGCACCATAACCGTATCATAAGGCTCATTAACTGCCGCCAAATGAGCGATAGCGTCGAAGATATATTGGTGCCGCCCCGCATAAAAGTCGTCTTTGGTGACGATGTCGGCAATCTTGTCATATGCCTCTTCAATACTCATCAAAGAAGCCAGCAACGCCTTTTCGATATCGATATTGTGTGGCGGTTGCTGATTGAGTAAGTCGTCGGTCTTGTCGGTGTCTGCCATGAGTGCCTAATTATTAAAAAAAGTCGGTATTCAGAAGTCGTTGTAAAAAATGCATTAAAATAAAACAGTTAAAAGAGTATGTCTAAAAAAAATAGTATGATTAAAAATATAAACAGAAAGTGAGCTGTACTTCTACGATAGAGGTACCAAAACGTGGCTTCATCGCTCGCCAGTAAATGCTACAATCAAAAGCGAAAGTTTAACACATTATGTGCTTTTTTCGGACGCTATCAGCAACTATCTATGTATCCGCCAGTCTCTTAATAGATATGAATAGCGAATAAAATGATGCACTAAAAAGTCATAAATATAATAAGAAATATAATAAAATCTGATATTTATAATATGAGTAAGGACAGTTTGACTATGCAAAAACTACCTCTTCTTATCACCACTGGTGAGCCTGCGGGCATCGGTATGGACGTGGTGCTACTACTGGCACAAGCCGGTAAGTTACAAGATTTTTCGCGACCAATTTGGGTGACCGCTGATGCCGCTGCCATGCAAGCGCGAGTAGATGAGTTGGTCGCCGCTGGTGTGTTAACGAGCAAACTATCTTGGCAAACAGCAGATGCACAAATAGATGCTGACGATTTTATAGGGCATATATCACAGCAGTTTGCTGTCACTAATGATGATAATAGCCCTGCGTTTATTTTACTTGATATTCCTTGTGGTGCTCCTGTGGTCGCTGGTCATATTGATATTAATAATGCGCTAATGGTTGCGCAGCAATTAGAAATCGCCCATCAGCTTGCGTCAAATAACACTGTGGCCGCTATAATAACCGGACCACTACAAAAATCTGCGCTGATTGATGCCGATATCAAGCTGTTAGATGGCACTATGTTTAGCGGTCATACGGAATTTTTTATGCAGCAAAGTGGCCGTGATAAAGTAGTAATGATGCTGGCCAACCCAGCCATGAAAGTCGCCTTAGTGACCACTCATTTGGCTCTAAAAGATGTGCCCGCGGCTATCACTGCAGATAATGTACGCCAGACGGTACAAATTGTGCTCGATGATATGCGCTCAAAATTTGGTTTGACTCAACCGTGCATTTTAGTTTGTGGTCTTAATCCGCATGCTGGCGAGGGTGGGCATTTGGGCACGGAAGAGATTGAAATTATCAACCCTGTGTTACAAGAATTTATCGCAGCAGGGGTAGATATCTCGGAGGCGATGCCCGCTGATACACTATTCACGCCCAGACATTTGGAGAATTGTGATGCAGTCATTGCGATGTATCATGATCAAGGATTGCCGGTACTTAAGTCGCATGGTTTTGGTGATACGGTTAATCTAACCTTAGGATTGCCTTATATTCGAACGTCTGTAGATCATGGCACGGCGCTTGATTTGGCGGGTCGCGGCGGCGCCAGTGCTACTAGCTTATACCAAGCGTTAGTTATGGCGAATGAAATGGCAGATAAGGCTTTTGCTCATTAGAATACGGTACTTATAATCATTGATTTATTTTGAAAAGAATACAGTGCTGCTAGGATAAATTGTTTGAAGCCTCTGGAGTTGAGACGCCGCACAGCAAGCGAGGAAAATTTGTACCAGTAGCACGTTATAATACTTGTGCCATTTTTATTTTGAACGGACTACATTTTTCAACCTACAAGACAATGCAAAATGCAGGCTAATTATAAGCTGTGATATAATTTAAAAATATAAAACCATTCTCTTACTGCTTTATTAGCGGTATTTACTATTTTATTGTTTATTAATTAAGAATCCTTTATGTCTAAACCTTCGTTTGACGCCGAAACCTTATCTGCCAGCTTGCGAGCTGCCAAACACCAGCCACGCAAACGCTTTGGACAAAATTTCTTGCATGATCGCAGTGTTATTCGTGAAATTGTCGATAGTATTCATTTGAGTCGTGATGAAAACCTAATAGAAATTGGTCCCGGTATGGGGGCATTGACTGAACCTTTATTAGCTGAAGTCGACGCTATGACTGTCATTGAGCTTGATCGCGATTTAGCAGATAGCTTACGCATTCGTATCGGTGCCAACAGCCATCCTAACTTTACGATTATCAAAGCCAACGCCATGAACGTTGATTATCGCGAGCTATATAGCCCTGAGCGTGGCAAGCTACGCGTGGTGGGCAATCTACCGTATAATATCTCTACGCCAATACTGTTTCATTTGCTTAGTTATGCTGATGTCATTCAAGACATGCACTTTATGTTACAAAAGGAAGTAGTAGAGCGTATTACCGCCGACGTTGGCAGCAAAATCTATGGTCGTCTGTCAGTCATAATGCAATATCATTGTGATACCGATTATTTATTGACCGTACCAAGAGGTGCTTTTAACCCACCGCCCAAAGTGACTAGTGCGGTCTTTCGCCTTACCCCGCATATTGATAAGCCAATAGTGGCAGAAGATGAGCAGCATTTTGCACTCATAGTACGTGAGACCTTTAACCATCGCCGCAAAACCCTGCGCGCTATTTTTAAGAAATCGACGTTGCTACCCACACTAAGCGAAGACGATTTTGCAGCCTGTGGTATCGATCCACAAGCACGTCCGGAAACGTTGAGTGTTAGCGATTTTGTGAATTTAAGCAACCAAGTGCGTCATTTAGAAGTAGAGAGCTAAATTATATTTATTATCGATAAACGCTATCCGTATCTCTAGCGTCGATTGTTTTCAATAAATATTTCTTTATTGACTTATCTTTCAATAATAATTATCAAGTCTTAGCAACAGAGGCATTATGAGTTTTCGTCATCAATACGTCATCGGTGATTTGCAAGGTTGCTATGGCGCGTATCGTCAATTACTTAAGACCTTGGATTTTGATCCGACTCAAGACAAGTTATGGTTTGCCGGTGATTTAGTGGCACGCGGTGAAGACTCACTAAATACCTTGCGCGATGTTAAAGCGTTATGTGAGCAAGGGGCTGCAGCAACTGTTTTGGGCAATCATGATTTAAATTTACTCGCGGTATGGCGCGGGGCGACTAAAATTAAGAAAAAAGACAAGACGGCCCCGATTTTTGCTGCTGAAGATAGCGAAGAATTATTACAGTGGTTACGCCACCAGCCGATATTGGCTTACCCCGATACCCATACGATATTGGTGCATGCGGGTATCCCGCCACATTGGAGCATTGAGGCAGCAGCAGATTACGCACTGCAGTTGGAGGCACAGCTGCAAGGCAGTTTATATCAGCTTGATCGGATACTGCCACACTTATATAGCAAAACGGTCGATGATTGGCATGCCGGTATTAATGGTTTTACCAAAATACGGGCAATTGCTAATTATTTTACCCGCATGCGGCTATGCAAACAGGATGGCACACTGGAGTTTAGCTTTACCGCCAGTCTCGATGAGGTGATGCCGGATGACTTTGCGCCATGGTTTGAATGGCAAGTGCCACGCGAGCGTAAGATATTGTTTGGACATTGGGCGGCCCTTAAAGGTGAAGTTGATCTGCCACACGCTCGCGCACTTGATGGGGGCTGCGTCTGGGGTAACTATCTATTGGCTTACCGATTAAGTGACGGTGAAGTTATCACTTCCAGTGCGCATTGTCCTACGCCCTAGTAAAATTTGTTCATTTCGAGACTGTTTATTTCAAGATTATTTAACCTGGCTCGTTTTAAGTAAAAAATATAAGTCGCCGTCTTACTACTCTAACTGGGTAGGTTGGGCGGCTTTTTGGGTTTAGGAAGTGGCGTTTTGGCATCTCCAGTAGCTTTATTATCAGAGCTATCATGACTACTATCAGAGCCCTCATGACTGCTATTATTTTTGCCACTATCAGTTGTTCCAAGCGTTTTGGTGGCCTTATCATATTGAATGTCATCAGTGTAGGGTACGCTGTTGAGCTCTTCATCTACTAGCCCATCGTCAAGATCGATTATGTTTTTGGATGAGGCGTTAGATAACGTAGTGTGAGCTGCTTGTCCTACGCTGACATCATTACCTTGAGGTTTATTGTCGTAGTAGATGTCCGTTGTGGCGGCTTGCATGGACTCAGGCAATATTTTTATATCAGATAAGCGTCTGACGACGTAATTATTAGGTATTGCCTTGCCGTCTTTTTGTGCTGAGCTGTCCTCAAAAATCATATGTCCTTGGCTATCGATACGCGCGTATTTCATGGGATTATCGCGTGGCCAGAAAAAATCGGACGGATGATGAATAATATGGCCAAAGACGAGCTTGGTGAGCCGACTCCATTCAAAGAATCTAACTTCTTTAGAACGCAATGCTACAAATAGGGCAAGCGAAAAGCTTACCATCAAGTTGACGATACCAATAAGCGCGACTCCAAGGAAGGATAATAAAATGATTTCCCAACTCATTTGTGTGGCTGATAGGTTAAACAGTCCGTGCGCCAAGTTTGCCGAAGCAAAAGCAATGTGACGAATATCAATTGGTAGGCCAAATAAGTAACCGATAGTAGCGGTACTGCCTAAGAATACCCCAAATAAAAAGTTGCCCATGATCGCGCCAAGATTGGCTTCTATAAAGCCGCCCAAACGCTGAAGCCATGATTTGGGTAATAAATATTGCAGTAACCGATGTCGTTGAATTCGCGCACCAATTTGATTGTAAACCGCCAAATTATCATAGTAGCCGGCAATAAGACCAGATAAGAACAGATAAACCCCCGCAATGGCCGCGTGCGGTAGCGCTAATGAGCGAAAGGGATCTAAATCATGGAGAAGGTGGCCCGCCTTAACCGGATCAATCATGGGCGTACCCGTATACTGCAGCCATGCAAAAGAGATCATCAGTGCCACCGGTATGGCCAGCATAACATTGCCCATAATAGCGATGAATTGGGTGCGCAAGATATCGACCATCAGCTCTGACAACTTGGTGAGCTGATGTGATTTTTTACCCGAGCTGTCTGAGATGGTTGAGGCGATAGCAGCGGCAGTCATTGCCGGCTGTTTAGTTGCCACCGTACCGTGAATGACGTGGATAAAAACGAAGCCCAAACCATAAATCATACTGTTTATAAAAGCTCGGCCCATTGGTGCAAGCGCTAAATGATAAGCCAATATTTTAATAGTGGCCATAAAAGCAATCACAAACCCACCAATAGAAGCTTTTTTAAACATTTTTTGGTAGCCAGCTTTATCGGTACTGATATAGTGTTCACCAACGCGGCTGGCGTTTTCGGTCACTTTACGTGAGAGTAGTTTGGTATTATTATCAATCAAGTAACCAATGCTATAAAGACGATTAGCAGACGTGATCAGCGCCTGAATAAGCTCAATCACTGCGCGATCACGTTGTTGAGAGTTATCTGAAACCAGCTGAGTTAAGATACGCATGCGCTGCAAGCTTTGATCGAGACGCAGCATCATATTGGTCAGGCGAATGGAAATACCGGTTTTATAAATACGTTTGCGCACGGTGGCGACGATATCTTCACATTGCTCCAACATGACTAACAAAGGTGCCGGGTTGACCGCTTGTTCAGGCGTAATGTCAGTTAAATTATCTAGCTCGTGCGTTTGTCGATATTGATTAACAAATAAAACGGCTTCTTGGTTTTGTGCCACAAAAGACGCTGAGTAGTTTAATATTTGCGGGTAAGCTTCCATCAAATCAGGATGTAGTCCGATACCACTGATACGATAAGATAAAATAACAATAGCGTTCAAAATACTATTTTTTGCCGTGGCGACTAGATATAGATGTTGTTCTCTGACTTGAAGTAATTCAACTAAAGCATCCCACTTTTCTTTTTCGATGTTAGCCAGCCAGCGCTCATCAGAGCGCTTATCGAATAAATATCCTACTAGCTCAACGACCGAGTCATCTTGTGGCAGTAGCGGTAAAAATCGATGCCCGATTAAGCGGCGCAGGCTACTAAAAAATCCCTCATCTGACATGATGCCAGTATCAGTATACAGCGCAATTTGGCGATATTGGATAATCAGCTTTAATACAAAGCTGGCAAGTCCATCACCATATTCTGGGTGTTGACGTAAGATATCAATAAGGGTTTGGAGATTTTCATTGGCTAAAACAGGCTCCTTATCAGTCACTCGCAGCTCATCAATCAAGCGTTTGAGAACCGAAGGATCGGGTACATCACTTAAGGCAGTAATCTGCTGTAAAATGCGTTTCATTTCTGACACATCGTACCCTTTATTGTGGTTGTTCGAATATTGGTTGTTTTTTTTGGATATCTAAAATGACTTAACCAGATAGCGGCATATTTAGCTGTTACTAAAAGTCAAAAGCTAGCCCGCTGTTATTTTAATCTGAACAGCGTGTCGATGGTCAATTATTTTGTTAGTAATTGATTTCAAGAGGTAGTTTCAGTAAAAAAGTATTGGGCAATAAAAAAGGACAGTAGTGAACTGTCCTCTTTATCGTTGTATTAGGGATGGTTTAGCAGATGATTAGCTAACAGCGACATTAAAGTAATCAAGATCAAAGTTCATCATTGGATCGCTACCGGCTTGGACCATTTGCGCATGAGCATCAATACGTGGTAGCACACGACCGACAAAGTAGTCAGCAAGCTTGGCTTTATTAGTATAAAACTCGCCTTCTTTACCATCAGCAGCTTCTACCATCATGGCAAACATGTACGAGTAGCACAGATAGCCGAACGCATGCATGTAGTCAACCGCGCAGCCATTAATCTCATTCTTACGCGTACTGATATTAGCAAGAACCGTCTTAGTTAACTCTTCAACTGTATCCGCAGCACCTAATGTTGCTTGCTTGATACCATGGTCTGCTTGCATGGAGTCAATATAATCACGAATTTCACCTAAGAAGTTGGTGACATATTTACCATCATTACGAGCCACTTTACGACCCAGTAAGTCAAGCGCCTGAATACCATTCGCGCCTTCATAAATTTGGGCGATACGGGTATCACGAACGATTTGCTCCATACCCCATTCGCGGACATAGCCATGACCACCAAAGACTTGCTGGCAATCAATAGTCGCTTCTAAGGCTTTGTCGGTTAAGAATGCCTTAGCCACTGGCGTTAATAGGGCCACCCGGGCAGCGGCAATTTGAGCCGCTTCAGGATCGGTACTGAACTTTTCAGCATCGAGTTGTTTGGCCACATACATAGCAAAGCAGCGTGATGCTTCAGAGTTAACCTTAGCGTTTAATAGCATACGGCGGACATCAGCATGGTGAACGATGGCATCAGCAGGCTTTTCAGGGCTTTGAAATTGCGTATCGCTACGACCTTGAGCACGATCAACGGCATACAGTGCGGCATTTTGATAAGCAAGCTCGGAGCCACCAAGACCTTGAAGACCCATAGTCACGCGCTCGTAGTTCATCATAATGAACATAGAAGACAGACCTGTGTTTTCAGCCCCAACCAACCAGCCTTTGGCATTATCAAAGTTCATGACACAAGTAGCGGAGGCCTTGATGCCCATTTTATGCTCAATTGAACCTGCTGCTAGCGTATTACGCTCACCTAAGCTGCCATCTTCATTGACCAAAAACTTTGGCACAACAAACAGCGAAATGCCTTTAGAACCAGCGGGTGCATCTGGAGTTTTTGCCAAGACTAAATGAATAATGTTTTCAGTTAAGTCGTGCTCACCACCAGTAATAAAGATTTTGGTGCCCGAAATGTCGAAGCTACCATCGCCATTAGGCTCTGCTTTGGTTTTGATAATACCCAAATCAGTACCAGCATGAGGCTCAGTCAAACACATCGTACCTGACCATTCACCAGAATACATTTTTTCCAAATAGGTTTTCTTTTGTTCTTCTGAGGCGGCGGCATTCAAACATAGGGTTGCACCGACCGTAAGGTTGGGGTACAAAGCAAACGATTGGTTGGTGGTAAAGATCATTTCTTCAGTCAACATAGTGACCATTTTCGGGAAGCCTTGTCCACCGTACTCAGGATTACCGCCAAGACCAACCCAGCCTGATTCCGCATATTGGTTGTAAGCTTCTTTAAAGCCTTCAGGAGTAGTGACTACACCGTCGCCTTGGAAGGTTGCGCCTTCTTCGTCGCCGCTACGGTTAATAGGCAGTAGAACGTTTTTGGATAATTTTGCCATTTCTTCTAAAATCATATCGACAGTTTCCATATCGACATGAGACAAATTATCATTATTTTGCCAAAACTCATGAGCTTTGAAAACGTCTGTTAAGATGAAACGCATGTCATTAAGAGGGGCATTATAGACAGACATAAATATTCCTTATTGTTCTATATGGATAAAAGTGAATCGGTTTATCTATTATTGCTAAAGCTAAAAATAGTACTAAAGCGGTTAGATGGTACTAAAGAAATAAACACGCTAAATAATAGGGTTGATCGTAGTACTTGTTATTTATTGATAATGTACGATTTATCGGTAATGTCATGGTAATGATGTGACATATGCTAACTGTTACACTAATTTTATCATTGTAAACATGATAAGCGATAAATAAAGTTTAGCAAATTAGCGCCCAATCTTGTGTATTTCTTCGTGAATTACGCGTACACCAAAAGTTGCGTAGCGCCCTTGTAGTATTTAAATAGAACTTAAATAGCCTACTTATAATTCAAGATTGGCTAATCAAGACCTATTAATAACAGACGGGTAAACAAGTGTAAATAAATACATTATAAGAGACAGCTGGTTCTAAGAGTTTGACCTAACGCCTAAAATAAAATCGGCAACATACCTGAGTATGTTGCCGATTATTAGTTAGTCTTTATTAAATCGATCAGTCAAAAGTTGAAACGCTTGGTTAAAAAGAAAATTGATCAACGTCCATACTCATGTAGGGCTCAACGCCAGTGCCGATACGCTGTACGTGGGTGGTAGTACGTGGCAATAACTTAGCAAAATAGAACTGCGCTGTTTTTAATTTGGCATCGTAAAACGCTTGTTCGCTACTACCGTTTGCAATTTCGGTTTGAGCGATCAATGCCATACGTGCCCATAAGTAGGCAAGAGTCACATAACCACTAAAGTACATATAATCGACAGCTGCGCCGCCTACTGCTTCAGGGTTTTCAGCCGCTTGCTTGCCGATATCTGTGGTCAGATCGGTCCATTCTTTGACATGTTTGATAAGAGGACGGGTAAATGGGCCCATCTCATCATTGTCTTTATTGTCTTCACAGAATTGTTCAATAACGGTGGTGAAATTCGCAAGCAGTTTGCCTTGTGAGCCCAATACTTTGCGTCCGATCAAGTCGAGTGCTTGAATTTGAGTCGTGCCCTCATAAATACAACCAATAGTCGTATCACGGACATTTTGCTCCATACCATACTCAACACAAAAGCCGCTACCGCCCAATGCTTGAACGCCGTGGTTGGCAGACTCAAGACCGGTTTCGGTCAAGAAGGCTTTACCAATGGGGGTAAGCAGCGACAGCATTTGATCCGCGTATTTGCGGGCATCGCCTTCACCTTTAGCAACCGTATCAGCAAACTGAGACATATAACCGATCAATGCACGGCCACCTTCAGCAAATGCTTTAGTGGTTAATAACATATCGCGGACTGCTGGATGCACGATGATAGGGTCGGCAGGTTTTTCAGGGAATTTAGCGCCATCTAAAGAACGGAATGCTAAGCGTTCTTTGGCAAAAGCCAATGCTCCTTGAAAGGCGTACTGAGAGGCGGTAACCCCTTGGATGGAGGTGCCGATTCGTGCCACATTCATAAAGGTGAACATGTATTTTAGACCACGGTTCTCTTCACCGATTAAATAGCCGGCTGCCCCGTCATAGTTGATTACGCAAGTGGCTGAGGCTTTGATGCCCATTTTGTGCTCAATAGAGCCACAAGAAACCGCATTACGCTCGCCTAAACTGCTGTCCTCGTTGACCATGAATTTTGGTACAACAAATAAAGACAAGCCTTTGGTGCCTGCTGGTGCATCTGGCGTGCGCGCCAAAACAATATGGATAATATTATCAGACATGTCGTGCTCGCCTGCAGAAATCCAGATTTTACCGCCTGTAATTTTATAGGTGCCATCATCGTTAGGTTCCGCTTTGGTGCGGACCAAGTTTAGATCAGAGCCACATTGTGGTTCAGTCAAACACATCACGCCTGTCCATTCGCCTGCGACCAGTTTAGGCAAATACTTGTGTTTTTGCTCGTCAGTACCATGATGCTCAAGAGTGGAGACACAGCCTTCTGAAAGTCCTGGATACATACCAAACGACCAGTTAGCAGTACCCACAAACTCAGAAAGAGCTGAGTTTAGAGACATGGGCATGGCCTGACCACCGAATTCTTCATCAGCTGTTAAAGACGTGAACCCAAGCTCACAGTACTGCTTATAGGCTTCTTTAAACCCTTTAGGGGTAGTAACTTCACCATCATTAAAATGACAGCCTTCAGCATCACCGCTCATATTCAGTGGTGACAGCTCATTTTCAGCAAAACTTGCTGCAGCTTCTAGGTAACTGTCTACAATATCCGCTTCAATATGAGAAAAAGCATCCATAGTTTGGTAATGTGCAGTGCTGTTTAAAAGCTCATGCATGACAAATTTCATATCACGTAGCGGCGCTTTATATTGCATACTTCCTGTCCTTTTTTAGAATATGAACGATAGCGAAACAATGATTGCTACTATTATCTAGCAGCTAAGTCGTATTTACGGTTGCCTGATTTGTCTTAACTAATTTTTTCATTAATGACAGACAGTGACAAAGACTATTGGAGATATCGGTCATATTGGATTTAGATAACGTTTAAAAGAGTTAAATATAATGACTGTTAAGGCCTGCTTAATATTTAGCTGGTCTCAATGAATTCACTGTAAAAGATAGGCGTTCACAGGGGATAATACAAGTTTGGCGGTGAAACTGATAAGTCATGAACCTATCTTGCATCCTTTGTACAATCAACGTTAGGAGATAGAAAGTGATGGGTAGTGATCGCATAGTAACTTTATAGATATATTATACTATGTACTATAAAAGACAACTATTAACGAGGTTAACAACGACTATTCATGAGGCAAAAACTAAACAATACGCCCTAACCAAAGCTGATTTATAGTGGTTTTATTTGGATGAATATTGCTGGGTTAACATTTCGGTTGCCTCGTCTGCGGTAATCGGTCTACTAAACCAATATCCTTGACCATACGTGCAGCCCATTTGTAATAATAAGTCACGCTGTTGTTCGGTCTCGATACCTTCAGCGACAACCTGCATATCAAGAGCGTCTGCCAAATCTAAAATAGCTTTTACGATAGCGTTTTGGGTACGATCGGTGACAATTTTAGAAATAAAGCTTTTATCAATTTTGATGAAATCAAAGGGATATTCTTGTAAATAACTGAGCGATGCATAACCAGTGCCAAAGTCATCAAGGGCTAGGCAGACACCCAGTTCTTTGAGTAAGGTGAGCTGTTGCTTAACGTTTGCATGGCGTAGCATTAAGGAGGATTCGGTCATTTCAATATGTAGTTGATGCGCGTGGATATCATGTTGGGTAAATAAATTACTGATAAAACTGAAGAATTTAGAATGACTAAACTCAGCAGCGTCAGCATTGATACAGAGGTGCTGCGCAAAGCCCATAGCTTGCCAAATAGACAGCTGCTGGGCAATTTGAACCGCCATCTGGCAAAACAACTCAAACGATAGTTTGTGTTCAATAATCGCATCGATAAAGTTGGTGGGTTTCAGTAGACCGCGGGTAGGGTGCTGCCAGCGTACCAGCGCCTCAAAGCCGGTAATAGCTCCGGTATCCAAGGCTACTTTTGGCTGATAGTAGGGCACAAACTGACAATCATTGATAGCTACTCTAAGTTCAGCTTCCAGTTGTAAGCTGTCAGTAGTTGCCTCATTGATGGTCTCGTTGTACCAACAGACATCATCACCACCATTCTGCTTGACATAATGTAAGGCTTTTTCAGCTTTGATAAGCAGCTCTGAGAACTGATTGCCATGGTCAGGGAAATAACTGATGCCAACAGAGATGTGCAAATAAATCACATCGTTAACCAGTGCATATGGGCGCTCGCACATTTGCATGAGACTATCGAGCTGATTGCGTACCATATTAGCGTCGTTACATTCAAAAAGTAATGCAAAGTCATCCCCACCAAAATGTGAAAAACAGCGCAAGTTGCTCATCTCGAGCTGGCTAACCCGCTTTACGAAGTCTTCTATTAGGATGTTGATACTGTCAGTCCCTAATGTGCTGGCAAGATTACGATAGCGATCGATGTTTAAGCGCACAATAACCACTTCTTGGTAGCTTTCTAACAATAGCTCACTGGTCTGGCTCAAAAACACCTTACGATTAGGCAGACCGGTTAGCTGGTCATAATTAAGCAGATGCGCCACTTGTTTTCTATCTTTGACAATTGATGACATATCGCGAACCATACCGACATGGTAGACCGTTTGCTCGACACAAAGTCTGCGGTAAGTCATATGGCATTCTAGTGTTTGTCCGTAACGGGTAGCCATCGAAAAGTCATTTTCATAAAACCCCTCATTGTCTAAACGCTTGGTAATATCTTTTAGGATAGCCCTTTCTTCTTCTGATAAGAACTCAGCAGAATATATTCCCAGTGGTCGTCCAATCAAGAATTCTTCATTGTAGCCAATCATAATCTCGTAGGTAGCATTGACCGATAAGTAACGAAGGTTGGCGTCCAATATGAATATGGCATCTTCAAACCGCTCACATAATTGAGTCAGCAGTTGCTGCTTGATTGAGGCTGGGATAGGGACAAAATTACTCATAACACTGGCTCATAAAAGATACTGGCTTATAAAATTCAAAATAAATGCTGCAATATAAGCACGCTTATATTAAGGATAAATACTATAACCAACAATAGTTCATTTTTAATATTAAAAGTTAATAGAGATTGCTGTTCTTATCTTATTATTAATAACTCAGAGCATGCAACGTTGCCAACGCGACAAGTGGGGCAGTCTCGGTACGCAGCACGCGCGCACCAATTTGCCAAGGTGCAAAGCCACTGTGTTCAGCCTGCATGCGTTCGTCATTGCTGAGGCCGCCTTCAGGGCCAATCAACAGCTCAATATAAGGCAGCTGTTGTTTTAATACGGTTAGTAACGCCTCTGGCATTAAAGGCTGACCTATTGCCGGAACACTCATTTGCAAACGTATATCTGCTTGATGATTGAGTACCTGATAATACGGGTCTTGACTGAGCGCTACCATAGTGGGACTGACCGACACGTCATCGACTCTCAATGATGCTGTATCAGTGTTTAACCACTGGCTAATGGACTGCGGCGCCAGAATAAGTGGCGGACGGTTTAATCCGCATTGTTCACAAGCAGCAAGGGCAACTTGCTGCCACTGGTGCAGTTTTTTGTCAACTTGCAAAGGCTTTAACGAGACTTCACCATGATGGCTGCTGAGTAGCTGAATGGCAGTGACGCCAAGTTCAGTGGCTTTTTGAATGGCATAATCCATACGGTCGCCGCGGCTCATGACCAGGCCGATTTTACTAATAATAGTCGCACTGCGATCATCGCTTATATGCGCTAATAAGGTAACAGTAGCATGCTTTTTACTGATGGTTTGTAGCTGTACTTGATATTCACCGCCAAAACCATCGAATAAAATACCTTGGTCGCCGATATTGGCTCGTAGCACACGGCACCAATGATGGACGATACTGTCCGGTAACTCGACGTCATTGCCTATAGGCAGCGAGCTTAATCGAGGTTGGCAAGATTGCTCAGATTTATGGTCGTAATCATCACTATTGATGGCATAAAAGAAACGTCGCACGGCTTTTTATTCCTATTTTTTAATCAAGAATATTTATTAATAGCCTAATAGAATATCACTTGGCTACTTTAAAAATATTTTTATCATAAATTTTTATCATAGAGTAAACAGTCTATGAATAAAAAACTGGTGCTCCTAAGAACACCAGTTGCTTAAACTACAAATTTAAAAAAAGCTGAACATGATAAATACTCAGCAGTTTCATGCGCCAAACCCTAAGTAAGTCCTAAAGCTTCAACCAAGCGTTTATTTGGTTCAACCTTATTCATACTATAAAAGTGCATCGCTGGCACGCCCTCAGCGATTAAGCGCTCGCATAGACGGTAAACAACATCAAAGCCAAACTCACGAATAGCTTTGCGATCATCACCAAAATCAGCAAGTTGCTTACGCACATAGCGCGGAATATCAGCGCCACAGCTGTCAGCAAATCGCATTAAGTTGCTAGAGTTGGTAATCGGCATAATGCCCGCCACCAATGGCTGTGCTACGGTATCGATACCACGGCTTTCTAACGCATCACGCAAATACAAGTAGCTGTCAGCGTTGTAAAAGAACTGGGTAATCGCCGCGTTTGCGCCAGCTTGATATTTATTCACTAAATTATCGATATCGAATAAAAAGCTACGCGCTTGCGGGTGCATTTCAGGATAGGCAGCCACTTCGATATGGAAATGATCACCTGAATGCTCACGGATAAACTTGACCAAGTCGAGTGCAAAAGGCAGTTGACCCATACCGACTTGTCCTGACGGCAAATCACCACGTAACGCTACTAAACGCTTGATACCTAGACTTTTATAATGAGTTAATAACTCAGCAATTTCGTCTTTACCGTCACCGATACAGGAGATGTGCGGCGCAACCTCAGTCTCGCCGCGCAAACATAGGTCTTGCACAATCTCTAAAGTGCGGCTACGCGTTGAGCCGCCCGCACCATAGGTCACCGAAAAGTAGGTTGGCGATAGCTTGTTTAACTCATCAAAGGTGCTGAGTAGCTTCTCATGTCCTTGCTCAGATTTGGCAGGGAAAAACTCAAAAGAAAAAGCAGGCTTACTCACAGTCGCGCTCCTTATTATTCATATAAATATTGATATAAGTACTTATATTAGTATTTATAGGCATCAGGTTTGAAAGGGCCTTCAACTGGCACACCTAGATATTCGGCTTGCTTATTGGTCAGCTTGGTTAGCGTGCCGTTAAAGCCGGCTACCATAGCAGCAGCCACTTCTTCGTCTAGCTTCTTCGGTAAGACTTTGACATATAGATTATCAAAGCGCTCGTCGACAGGCAGCTCAGCGAATTTTTCTTCAAACAGATACATTTGCGCCAATACTTGGTTGGCAAATGAGCCGTCCATCACGCGCGACGGGTGACCAGTGGCGTTACCTAAATTCACTAAACGACCTTCAGCTAACAAAATTAGGTAATCGTTAACATCGTCTGAGCGGAAGATTTGATGAACTTGTGGCTTAACTTCTTCCCAGCGCCAGTTATCACGCATAAATTGAGTGTCGATTTCGGTATCGAAGTGACCGATATTACAGACTACCGCACCTGGTTTTAGAGCAGCAAGCATGTTTTTATCACAGACATGGTAGTTACCAGTGGTAGTGACAATCATGTCGGTATCTTCTAGCAGGCGAGTATTGATGTTTTCTGCGCCGCCAGTGTTGTCGCCATTAATGTATGGTGATAATACTTCATAACCGTCCATACAAGCCTGCATGGCACAGATAGGATCGACTTCTGAAACCCGAACAATCATGCCTTCTTGGCGTAAGCTTTGTGCTGAGCCTTTGCCCACATCACCATAACCGATAACTAAAGCGCGACGACCAGCAAGGAACATATCCGTACCACGTTTAATCGCGTCATTTAAGCTATGACGGCAGCCGTACTTATTGTCATTTTTAGACTTAGTGACGGCGTCATTAACGTTGATAGCAGGAACTTTTAGCGTGCCTTTGTTGAGCATTTCGATTAAGCGATGCACACCAGTGGTAGTCTCTTCTGAGATACCATGCATGTTATCTAATAGGTGAGCATATTCGTCATGGATAAGTGCGGTCAGATCGCCGCCATCATCTAAGATTAAGTTGGCATCCCAAAGGTTACCAGAATCTTCACCGCCAACGTGTACTTGCTGACGTAAGCACCATTCGTATTCTGCGTCAGTTTCGCCTTTCCAAGCGAATACAGGAATACCAGCAGCAGCAATCGCAGCAGCAGCATGGTCTTGGGTTGAGAAGATATTACATGAAGTCCAACGCACTTCAGCACCGAGCGCAATTAAGGTCTCGATAAGTACGGCAGTCTGAATGGTCATGTGGATACAGCCGACGATTTTGGCGCCTTTAAGGGGCTGATCCGCTTCGTAGCGACGACGCAAACCCATAAGGGCAGGCATTTCGGCTTCGGCAAGGGTGATTTCACGGCGGCCGTAATCAGCAAGGCTGATATCAGCGACTTTATAGTCAGTGAAAGAGGGGTCGATCGTATGGGCAGATGGGGAAGTAGACACTGCGTCCATAATATGCTCCTATCAGTGGTTAACGTATGATAAAAAGAATAAAAACGCAGGTGCCGTTGTTCACGCTATTTAATACTCAAATCTTTAGTATTAAACAGTTTACCGAGCCTAACATGACGGATTAATCAGCATGGTTTGTCTATAAAGCCCAAACGCAACAATTAATTCATATGGCGCAACACCTCTCGGAGGTCGTTATTGTAATTCATGGTGATTAATTTGTCACCTATTGGCTGCAGTAAATACTGTACGCTGATGTTACGAATTACTTTTTTAGTTCATTGACGAATAATTTAAAGCCATAAAAAAAGGCCATCGATTGATGACCTTAATTACTGATAATACAAGTTTTAAGTGATGCTAAATAATTTTAAAACCAGTTGTAGGTTAGTGAGGTGAAGAAGTTAGTGCCGTCAGTATTATAACCTGGTGCTGTAACATACTTCTTATTGGTAATGTTATTCAAGCGCGCAGTCATAGACAGATTGTTGGTCAACTGATAATTGCCACTGATGTTAAACAATCCATAGCTTTCAACGAGCTGTGAATCAGCATTGGAAATACTGTAATAGTAATCATCCATATATTGATATTCAGCGCGAATATCTAAACTTGGCAGACGATAACCAATATATACTAATCCTTTGTTTTCAGGGCGGATAGGTAGGAAGTTGCCATCGTTAAAACCGCCACTGCTGTCTTTTGCTTGTTGATAGTCATAGCTGCCACCAAATAGGTAGTCATTGATTACCCAATCTGAGGTTAATGAAATACCTTTTATTTCTGCTTCTTCAATATTTTGACTATTGCCACCGATATATGTATTACCATCAAATCTAGCAACAAAGTTAATCAAGTCATCAACCGTATTCTGGTAGCCAGTTAGACGAGTAGACTGGAGTAAAGTGTCATACTCAATGAAAGCTTCATAGTTGTCACTGGTTTCTGGATCTAGATCAATATTACTTTCAGTACCAGAATAGATATCATAGAAAGTAGGGGCACGAAAGCCTTTAGCATAGCTGGCACCAATACGGAGATTGGGATTGATGTGGTAAGCGCCGCCCAAATTATAAGTGGTTTGGTCGCCATATTGTGAGTTGTCATCAAAGCGTACGTTGGCTTGGGCATCGAACTGATTGTTTGCTACGACGTATCCTAAGAATGCACTGGTCACATCACGGTCATCAGCGTCATAGGCTGTAGTGTCGATACTTTGATCCAGGTATTCTATGCCATAGATGCCTTGTCCGACAGGAAGTAGATGCTGACCTACTAAACTGACTTGATCTTGTTTACTATCATAAACGCTACTAAAATTACTAGAAGTGTCAATGTTGTCAATAGAATGACCATATTGTAATTTTAGTGATGAGCCAGGCAGATAACGCCAATCCATAAAAGCTTGAGCAGAACCATTTTCTTGATCCGAGTAAGCATCCTGCGAGCCAGAATCAAACTCAGAGGTTGATTTGCTATATAAAGCGCTAGCCCCTGCTGACCATTGCTCATTAATACGCTGATTTAAAGCGACGCTAAAATTGTCACTCTCAAAGCCATCGTCATCTTTGTTATAGTTAAAAGAGTTCGTTGGAAGAGTGGCATTTATACCGTCAGTTTCATTGTGGCTTGCTGATAGGCTTAGAGCGGTTCCGTTAGCATTAGCAAATTGCGCACTAGCACCATATAAATATTGATCATTTGAGCCGACACCAGCGGTAACAGAAAAGTTGCTTTTCTCAACATTGGTACCTTTGGTAAATATCTGAATGACACCGCCCATAGCGCCTGCCCCATAGATACTAGACCCTGACGCGCCGTATAATATTTCAATACGTTCAATCTGGTCAGCAGGCAGCAAGTTGAGCGTAGCACCCCCTGCACTTAATGAGCTATAACGTATACCATCGATAAGCACTAAGATTTGCTTACTGTCATAGCCGCGCATATAAAAATTATTTTTCTTATCCATACCACCGTTGCCGTAGTAACTGATACCCGGCTGACGCTTAAGAACTTCCATTACTGTTTGACCTTGGAAGCGTTGTAACTCTTCACTATCAACCACACGAGTTTGAGCAATAACGTTACTAGTCTTAGTTGGGGTACGTGTGGCAGTCACTACGATTTTATCAAGCTCGACTTGTGGTAGGTCATTATCACTAACAATATTTAACTCATTGGTGGCTGCTGTAGCGCTAACGGCAAATACGCCAAGCGCGCTTAAAATACATAAGCGAAGATAGCTGGTCGAAGATGAACGTGATAAAACCATAGTCAATTCCAAAGTAAGCATATTAGAAAGTTACATAAGCGAAAATTAAGACGCTAAAAATTACAAAAAACAATATATAATTTACACGCGCTTATTATCTATAAAAACTGCCTATTTATAAACAACTTTAGCCTAATATTTATTCATCTTAAGCTGAGTCAACTTCAAGATGAAAAGCTATTTGCTCGTTTTTCTTAGTTTCGAAATTAACTATATTTTCCAAGCGCTTTTAACTGTCCCAAATAATGAAGAATGTTTGAAACGATTATTCACTATAAAGTGCATAATCAAAAGCACTACCGTTATAAATAATTGTTATCATAGCGGCCATATTATAAGTATTTAAATTGCTCTATTTATTGAATTAAGAGGTTTGTTTTGTCTATTGAGCATGATCAAAGTCCTATCGCCGCTACCGAAATGTCCCTGCCATCAAAAGCGCCATTATCAAAAACGTTGACAACAATGCTGACAAAAGCGTTAATAGTGGTCACGCTGCTGCTTGCATTACTATTAAGTCTAGTGTTGCCAAATGCGGCATTTGCTGCTGAAGGCGCTGGGGTGCTAGGTATCGGCGGTGGTAAGAAAGATGACAGTGCGAGTGAGCCTGCACCAGACTCATTCGGGCGGGACACTCCGCGCCATACGGTACAAGGGTTTATCAGTGCATTGGGTGATAATGATTACCTGCTGGCTAGCAATTATCTTAATTTATCAAAATCTGACAATCCAACCACCGTCGTCCGTCAGTTTAAGCAAGCGCTCGATGCGGGAGGGCGTTTCCAGCCTGATCTACAGATTAATAATACTCTTGATGGCAACTTAACGGATCAGCTGCCGCCAAGCCAAGAAAATGTGGGTAATATTAGCATTAACGATAAGAGTGTCCCGCTAGTATTAGAGCGGGTAGTTTCCAAACAAGGGGAACAGTATTGGCAGTTCTCAGGCGAAACGCTTAGTTCTATCCCAGAAGTGATAGAAAATACTGAGCCTACTTTAATATCGCGTTATACCATTGAGTCACTAGAAGATAAAAAGCTGTTTGGTTATCAGCTGGCCGATTTGGTCGCGGCGGTGGCAATCACTGTTGGTAGTCTGTTGCTGACCTATGTACTTGTATGGTTATGGTATCACCTTTTAAATATCGTCTATCCACGGGTACGTGGTGTCCCGTTGCCGCTACCGGATAAAGTAATACTGCCGCTAGCCGTGGTTATTATGGCGCTGATTTTATCAGAGGTGATGGTCTATGCTGGCGTATCAGTGACGCTACGTGAACCAGTTAATCGATTTACCGAAATTGCCTCGTGGTTAGCGCTGACCTGGCTACTACTGCGCCTCGTCGACGTCATTTTTACTCGTGCGGTAAATTTGAGCTATAAAAAGAACTATATTGAGCGAGTCTCTATCTTAGGACTGCTGCGCAAAGTGACCAAAGCCTTGCTACTAATATTCGCTGTGATTGTGATCTTTGGTAATTTGGGCTTTGATTTAACCACAGGTATTGCCGCGCTTGGGGTTGGTGGTTTGGCCTTAGCGCTAGGTGCACAAAAGACCATTGAGAACCTCGTTGGTAGTGTGGTGGTCGTGGCAGACACGCCGGTACGGATAGGAGATTATTGTAAGTTTGGAGATCAAGAGGGGACGGTGGTCGATATTGGTATTCGTTCATCACGGGTGCGTACTCTGAACCGCACTGTGGTGACCGTTCCGAATGGTGACTTCTCCTCTATGCAAATTGAGAACTTTACCTCGCGTGACATGTTTCATTTTTTGCATAACTTATATATTAAACGCAATGCTGACATCGATGTCATTTTTAAGATGGTCAAGGATTTAGAGAAATTTTTGAATGATCATGAACTAACCAATAAAGAATGGAATCAGGCTAATATTTTAGAGCTGCGTCAAGACTGCTACATCATTCAATTACGAGCTTACATCAACTCTTTTGACGTTATAGAGTTTTATGGTAAACAAGACATACTATTGGTCGATGCATTAACACTGGTCAAAAAGTACAAAGTGGAGCATGCCTTACCAACTCAGCAATTGATCGTTAATCAAGTTGAGCTTGAACACCATTTGGACAACGATCTCGAGAATAAATCAGTAGACAGTAACGATGATAAAATAAACGATGCTGACAGTGTTGATCGAGGCCCTGTTGATCTAAGTAAAGATTTAGACGAGCTCGAAAATAGTGGAACAGCATATAGACAAAAAAATGAGAAAAAAGAACAAGTGGGAGAGGATGAACAGGATAGCGCTCAGAAAGGTGCCATCCATACTTTAGCCAAACATCAGCTTCAGCGCATTCAAAAAGTTTTAGGTTTCCCAAAGTAAGAAAGCATTGTGGTGTTCTTGAAATAGTCTACTGCTTGAAGTAATCCTTAGTGCTCCTAATCGATTTACTTAATCGGGTCTATACAAACAAGTAATGACATTCCCGACTATACCGGCACTGCCTTTCTTTTATTCATCCAGCCGTAGTGCGCCCACAGTAGTAAACTTGCGGCACTGCGATGCGGCGACCACTCTTGGGTCGCTGTCTTTAATTCTTTTGGAGTTGGGCGTTCTACTAAACCTAATAAATCCATCGCAGCGACTTTGATCGCCAAGTCGTCAACGGCGAGCACATCAGCTCGGCCCAAAGAAAACAGTAAATACATCTCGGCAGTCCAGTGACCGATGCCGATAACAGCCGTGAGTATCTTGATTACATCCTCATTTGTTAGCGTTATCAGGGCGTCGAAATCGATATCATGCTCAACTAGTGAGCGGGTATAACGAATTTTTTGCTTAGATAGACCTTGTGCCCGTAAGGTATCATCTTCTGCCTGCATAATTACTTGCGGTGTGGTTAGGCCTGCCTCAGCGAGTCGTTGCCAAATACTTGTGGCAGCAGCAACGGATAATTGCTGTCCTACCATCGCTCTCATTAACTGCTCAAATCCACCTGCATTGCGCCGTAGACTCGGCACACCAACTTGCTGATAAATAGGGGCAAACTTTGGTTCAATGGCGATAATTGCCATAATTTGCGTTTTTAATTTTTCGGGGGTATCAATCGTTTGTAAGCTCATAAATAACTCATTTTAGGTTGCCGAATAACAGTTGCTCAATAAAAAGCACTGAATAAAAGTGGTCAAATACATTTAAAAGCGTTTATTTGACACCCCTATATTTCTGATACACAATAGGCTATTTTAATATTCAAGTTGGGCTTAATAATAAAAATTAGAGATAAAAAAAACCGCGCGTACGCGGTCTTTTTTTTGTCTCTCAACCCAGAAGCTTATAATTTACTCGCCGTCAGTTTTAGACTTTTTTAATAGTACTAGTACGGCGCCATTGCCGCCATCTTTTGGTGGGGCTGAGCAAAATGCCAATACTTCCGGCAATTGACGTAACCAGCCGTTGACGCAGGTTTTGAGAATAGCTTCGCTACCTTTACCGTGGACAATTTTTACCATGGTTTCATTATTCTGTTTCGCTTGGCTTAGCAGTTGAGTCATCGCCGCGCGAGCTTCTTCAATTGTGCAGCCATGAATATCTACTGCATCATACCAACGCAATTTGCCTTGTTTGAGTTGAGTAAATACTTTGGTTTGTAGGGTAGGCTGCTTATAAGATAAGTAAGCTTCACCAGCGACAGGATTAAGCAGCGCTTGCATATCCGATAAGCCTGCACCTATATCCGCAGCTTCCTTACCTTGAGCGGCAGCACGTTTTGACAAGGTCGTCGCATCAGGTTTACGGCCTTTTTTAGCATTGGCAGGCGAGCGGACGTTGTTGTCATCGAGCTGATTGACGCCATGCATCGCTTGCATGAATAGCACTTTATCATCATCGATATGTTCGCTATCTAACTGCTTTACGGTTTTATTGACTTGTTTTTGGCTAAGCATAGAGACGGGCTCAGTTGGCTTTTGATCTTCGCCATCAGGTGACGTGGTATCGCGACCCTTGCTGAGTTGTCCTTTGAGCTCTTTGAGCTGGTCTTGCATTTCTTTTGAAAATATAGAATTTGCCATAAAAGTTAACGTGTCTGTTTAGTTAATGAATGGATTAATTATTTAATCACTAAGGCTATAGTTAATATTATAGCCAGTATCGTACTAGCGTTGTCTGTCATACTTTACGCGCTCACAGGGACGCTCGCAAGTAAGGATTGTAACGCCCGTCCTGGGTGATCGGTCTTCATAAACTGCTCACCGATTAAGAAATGCTGAATATCGTGGCTGAGCATTAGACGAATATCGTCTGCGCTATGAATGCCGCTTTCAGTCACGATAAGTGGTTTTTGTAAGCTATTATCGTCAGTCTCTAAAGCTTGTAACAAGGTGTCTTTCAAATCAAGGGTGGTTTGCAAGTCTACCTCAAAGGTATTTAAATTACGGTTATTGATACCATAAATATTGTGATCTGAGCGGGGCAACTGTAAGGCGCGTTCAAGCTCGCTAGCGGTATGTACCTCTAACAGTACATCCATACCAAGTTCAATACTCAGCGCATGCAACTCTTGCACCTGCGTGTCATCAAGGCAGGCCATAATTAGCAAGATACAGTCTGCGCCCAATAAATAGGATTGATAAATCTGATAAATATCAATCATAAAGTCTTTACGTAATATTGGTAGATGACATGATTCAAGCGTTTGGGCCAGATAGCGATCATCACCTTGAAAATAATCGCGGTCGGTTAACACTGATAAACAGCTTGCACCCGCTTGCTCGTATTGCTTGGCAAATTCGGCCGGTTCAAAGTTATGATTGATAATACCTTTAGAGGGTGAGGCTTTTTTTATTTCAGCGATAACACCAATATCAGCCGCTCGTAAGGCCGTAGCAAAACCGCGACGTGCTCGTTTATCAGCAGCAACTTGCGCTTGTAAGTCCGCTAGCGGTAGTGAACTACGGGCTGCAGCGACTTCATCACGTTTGGTAGCGATAATACGCTGCAATACTGAAGGAATAGTAGTGTCTGTTTTTAGGCTGGCGGTCATGGTTATACCCGGTTATCAGTCAAATTAAGTCGTTAGTTAAATTGTTAGCCAAACTAAAGAGGCATTAAAATTGAATGGTTGTGATTAAAATGGACGGTAGTGTTTCAAAAGTATGCTGAAGAGCCAAAGAGAATATGACTGTCGAAAGTAAGATATTATCCTTGAGGTTATGAAGACCCAAATAGAATTACATTACCCCGACTGTCACAGTACCAGTCTAAAGAAAAATAGTATCAAAAGCTATGGTCAGCAGAACTATCAATGATAAGTACTGCAACCGCCAATTCATTGGTGACCATGCCATAAAACATCAAAGTTGTCATTCTAAAATAGAGAATAAAATAGGTCTTATGATAGTGCGTGGCTGCGGTATTTTAGACTTTGCTGATATTATCTCAGTGAGCATCGGTAAGACACCAAGCACGGTAAGCACTTAAACTCATAAAACGATGCCAAAGAATCGTTGTTACGAGTATTTAGCGGTCGATTATTTTTAGACATATTTCGGTCGTAAGAAACGACAGCACATTGTCATGCATATACTTGTTCTATTCTGAATTGACTGTATAAATTAAAGTAGCTTTATAACATCTCTACATGACACTTTTACGAATTGCACTCTGCCAACAAGAAGGGTGCAGTTTTACTTATTTCTGAACAAGCTACTTCTTCAGGTGAGCCTTGAGCAACAATAAGTCCACCTTCATCGCCAGCACCCGGGCCGATATCGATAACCCAATCGCTATTACTGGCAACCTGCATATCGTGTTCGACCATAATGACGGTATTTCCAGCGTCAACGAGTCCACTCAATTGTGACATCAACATAGATACGTCTGCAGGATGTAAGCCGGTTGTCGGTTCATCAAGGACATAAAGGGTATCGCCTCGCTGGGTACGTTGAAGTTCAGTGGCCAGTTTAATCCGCTGGGCTTCACCGCCAGATAGTTCAGTGGCTGGCTGGCCGAGTCTTAAGTAGCCAAGACCGACTTGAAGCAATGCGTTTAAGGCCCGCAAAATGGCAGGTTCCTCTGCAAAGAACTCATAAGCTGTTTCAACCGTTAGGTCGAGCACTTCGGCGATATTTTTATCGCGATAGGTGATTTCAAGCGTTTTGTCATTGTAGCGTTGGCCATGACAGACTTGGCACGGCGAATAAACACTGGGAAGAAACAGCAGCTCAACCATCACAAAGCCGAGTCCTTCGCAATTTGGGCAACGACCTTTTACCGTATTAAACGAAAAACGACCGACATTATAACGGCGTGCTTTTGCTTCTGGCGTTGCTGCAAACAGCTTACGAACATGATCAAACAGCCCCGTGTAAGTGGCAAGATTTGAGCGCGGCGTGCGACCAATTGCTTTTTGGTCAACGGTCACTAATCGTTTTACATGCTCCATCCCACTAACAATTTGCCCGCCAGTTGGCGTTTCTAACTCTTGTTCGAGTAAATCGGCCTCGCCAGTTGGGGCCTCCACGATTTGTTTTTGTCCTAGTGACTCGTAAATGAGTTCGACCATAGCCTGACTCACTAAACTTGATTTTCCCGAACCGGATACCCCAGTGACGGTAGTCATAACGCCCAGAGGAAAATCAACATCTAGCCCATACAAGTTGTTACGCTCAACCCCTGCTAGCTTAAGCCAAGCCGTCGGCTCTCTTTGCGTATGTTTTACTTTTGCATCGGTGGTGAAAAGATATTGGCCAGTGTGCGAATTTTTGACTTCGCGTAATCCTTCTACCGGGCCATTATAAATCACTTCGCCACCATGAGTTCCGGCGTCTGGCCCAACGTCCACAATCCAATCGGCGTGTCTGATAACGCTAACATCGTGTTCAACCACAAATACCGAGTTGCCTGATGCTATTAGCTCATCTAACGCACTTAATAGCGCTCGAGTATCTGCTGGATGTAAACCTGCGGAGGGCTCATCAAGCACGTAAACTACCCCGAACAGTTGCGAGCGAATTTGAGTGGCCAGTCGCAGACGTTGTAGCTCACCTGGAGATAAAGTAGGGGTGGTGCGCTCAAGTGATAAATATCCCAAACCCAGCATTGTCAGTGCTTCAACTCGCGAAAGAATGTCACTGGCAATACGCTGAGCAACAATGGCTTTTTCTCGATTTACGGTATCATTAGCTGGGTTTTTATTAGCAGCATTTTGAAGCTTGAGCGCAACTTCGGTCAGGGTCAACTGTGACAACTCGCCAATATCTAGTCCTGCAAATTTGACCGATAACGATTCTTTCTTTAGTTTCTTACCGTGGCACTCCGGACACACAGAAATTTGCATAAACTGAGAAACGCGTTTTTTAGTTAGCGGGCTTTGGGTAGTGGCAAAAGAGTGCAATATGAAGCGTTTAGCACTCGAGAACGTGCCCATATAATTGGGCTTTTCATCATTCTCAATCGCCACACGTACCTGTTCAATGCTATATTCGGGATAGACTGGGACAGTCGGCGTTTCATCAGTGAACAAGATCCAGTTGCGCGTCTCTTTCGGTAATGACTTCCATGGCGTGTCGATGTCGTAGCCGAGTGTTACTAGGATGCGGCTTAGGTTCTTACCTTGCCATGCGGGTGGCCATGCTGCAATAGCACGTTCTCGAATGGTTTTGCTATCATCGGGAACCAGCAGCTTTTCAGTCACCTCAAACACACGGCCAATACCAGAGCAGGTAGGGCAAGCGCCATCAGGAGTGTTGGGTGAAAACGCATCTGCATACAACATCTCTTGATCGGCAGGATATTCTCCAGCTCGTGAGTAAAGCATGCGTAGACCATTTGAGATGGTGGTGACACTGCCAACTGATGAGCGCACAGAGGGTGTGCCTCGTTGTTGTTGCAATGCGACCGCTGGCGGCAGTCCTTCTATGGCGTCAACATCAGGTTCGTCGACTTGGTCTATTAATCGGCGCGCATAAGGGGACACCGAATCAAGGTAGCGACGCTGTGACTCTGCAAATAAGGTACCAAAAGCCAGTGACGATTTTCCTGAGCCGGATATACCGGTAAAAACCACCAGCGCATCACGAGGTAAATCGACATCAACGTTCTTTAAGTTGTGGACGCGCGCACCTCTTACTTGAATGCTATGGTCAGTAGCGCGGGGATCTTTAACACGAGAAGGTTTTTTAGTTCGGCTTTTACTCTCTGTTGAATTATTATTGTTTGTTGTTTTTTTATGGGGGCTGTTCATAAAACAATTATTCCTGTTAAATCGTATTTTTAAATTTTAGATGAGTTTGAGCTGTACCCCTTATAAGATTTAGCGTAGTTTAGTAAATATTTTTTTCTAACTGTAAATATTAGTGATTAATAAATTGTGCTTTGAGCTGTGCTTTGATTGGGGATCCATATGGCTCTCCTCAATAGGAATTATCGATAGCTCAGTTTTTGTGATTTATTGGAATATTTAAGGAGGTGTCCGTAAGAGACTTATTTTCTGGACACTAGTCGGAAGTACGAAGAATTTATTTGCCATATAAATCAATAGTTTTTTTAGCATACAGCCTCTAATTACTTTATTAGAGCTGAAAAATATAATATTTTCTTAACCATATCTATATGTTAGAATTAGCGCCGTTAATGACAGCTACTATTTATCAATCCTATAAGAGTTTTAATATAACAATGAATATGCCAATCTAGCTGTACACCCTTCAGTAATTTGTTGCTTTTTATAGCAATACCCCTCTTTTAAAGCGTTTTACGCTTTTTTCTGTGTGACCCCGTTGCTTTATTATTTATCTTATCAATCGATTTGTTCGTTAAGTATCTGACATTAAGATACTCAAAACAGAGTTTAGCTTCTTCTCATAATATTTAATGGGAACATGAGCCTAGCCAGAAGATTGCGGCGAATTAGTACGCCTCTACTTTGCTAGTATATTTTAAACGTATCGATTATTAAAATAATAAATCCGTAAATAAGACTGAGTTAAAAATGTTAAATGTTATTAAAGAGCATTGGCTATCAAATGTTAGAGGCGATATTTTAGCGGGTATGGTGGTCGCCTTAGCGCTTATTCCCGAAGCCATTGCCTTTTCAATTATTGCTGGTGTCGACCCACAGGTGGGTCTTTATGCCTCGTTTTGTATCGCAGTGGTTATCGCTTTCGTTGGCGGCCGGCCAGCGATGATTTCTGCCGCTACTGGTGCCATGGCTTTATTAATGGTCACGCTAGTCAAAGATCATGGTTTACAGTACTTGCTGGCAGCAACTGTGTTGACAGGGGTTTTACAGGTTATCTTTGGTTTCTTAAAACTGGGTAATCTGATGAAGTACGTTTCTCAGTCAGTTATTATTGGCTTTATTAATGCCTTAGCCATTTTAATTTTTATGTCGCAACTCCCTGAGTTAATGCCGCAAGCGGGCTCCAATTTATGGCATGTCTATGCTCTGGTGGCCTTAGGATTAATCATAATATATGGCTATCCCCACATACCGAAAATTGGCAAGATTATTCCTTCGCCTTTGGTCTGCATCGTATTGGTGACTATTTTGGCCATTGTATTTGGCGCAGAGGCACGAACCATCAGTGATATGGGCCAGTTGCCCGATACCCTGCCAATTTTCTTATTACCCGATATTCCTTTGAATATAGACACCTTGCGTATTATCTTGCCTTACTCTATTAGTTTGGCCATAGTCGGTTTGTTAGAATCTATGATGACCTTGAGCATCGTAGACGATTTAACTGATACCAAAGGCGATCGTAATAAAGAATGCAAAGGTCAGGGAATGGCAAATATGGTTAGTGGTTTCTTTGGTGGTATGGCAGGTTGTGCGATGATTGGTCAGTCTATAATCAACGTAAAATCAGGCGGCTTTACTCGTTTATCGACCTTAATTGCTGGGTTGTTTTTATTATTGATGGTAGTTTTTTTAAGCGACTGGTTGAAGATTATTCCAATGGCCGCGTTAGTGGCGGTTATGATTATGGTATCGGTTGGTACCTTTAACTGGGGCTCTTTTAAGGAGCTCAAGACCAAACCTCTACAGAGTAATTTAGTAATGATCACCACGGTTGCGGTGGTCGTAGCCACCCATAACTTAGCTTATGGGGTCTTAATCGGTGTTCTGTTATCGGCATTATTCTTTGCTAATAAGATTGAACGTTATATGAGTGTCGATACGCAGCTAGATGAATCGAAGCAAACGCGTTATTATCGAGTGAATGGCCAAGTTTTTTTCTCATCGGCAGAGCGCTTAATAGAGTCATTTGATATTAAAGAGGCGATCCCTAAAGTGGTTATTAATGTCTCTGAGGCTCATTTTTGGGATGTGACAGCAGTCGCCGCTATTGATAAAGTCATTATTAAGTTTCGCCGAGAAGGCACTGAGGTTGAGCTGATAGGCCTTAATGAGGCCAGCCAAGCGATGGTAGAAAAGTTCGGTGTTCATGACAAATCAGACGCCGCTAATAACTTAAGCGCTCATTGATTACTAATTGATAACTTTATTCATTCAAGAATTAAGGATAAATTATGACCACAGA
Source organism: Psychrobacter sp. 72-O-c (assembly GCF_904846605.1). Classification (GTDB taxonomy): domain Bacteria; phylum Pseudomonadota; class Gammaproteobacteria; order Pseudomonadales; family Moraxellaceae; genus Psychrobacter. The sequence goes on along the minus strand of NZ_CAJHBI010000013.1, from coordinate 6,884 downwards.
ACAGCATATTTTAGCTTGTATCGATGGATCGGCAGTCACTGAATCCGTTTGTAACTACGCCGCATGGTACGCCAGTCGCTTAGATTTACCGGTGGCACTATTACATGTTAGCGACATCCCTGCGTCGTCAAGGCGCGACTTGTCCGGTGCGATAGGAGTGAATAGTCGCCAGTTTTTATTAGAAGAATTAACCCAGCTCGACGAACAAAGGGCCAAAGTTGTCAACAGTTATAGTAATGCCCTAGTAGAAGATGCAAAAAGCCATATCAATAGTGATTTTGATGTAGAAGTCAGCGTTTACCAACGCCGCGGCAAGCTGTTACCCGCTATCGAACATTTCAAAGAAAAAAACCGTGCCATCATCATGGGACGGCGCGGAGAAGATCATAAAAATGATCGGATCAATATTGGTAGCCAAATCGAAACGGTGGCACGCGCATCACATATACCTATCCTAATTTGCTCAGAGAAGTTTGCCACGCCTACTTCATACATGATTGCATTTGATGCCAGTAAAACAGCCATTAAGGCCACACAAATGGCTGCTAAGAGCCCGCTGTTAAAAGGCATACAAGGCCATATTGTGATGATAGGCAATCATGATGATTCCTCCAAAGAAAGCTTAGCGGCGGCAGTGGAGCACTTAACGTCATCGGGCTATATGATAGAGGCTCATCATTTACCTGATTCTGATGCCGTTGATACACTACTAACGTTTCAAGTAGAAAATGATATTGATATCATCGTGGTTGGTGCTTATGGACGTTCTAAATGGCGGCAGTTATTTCTTGGGAGCACGACTACGGAGATTATTGCCAGCACGCTCTCACCCGTTATTTTAGTACGCTAGGTTAGTGCATTAAAGGGCAACGTACGTGAAAATACTTATGGTTTAGATAAGTGTTCCATTAGATAATCTACCAACAACCTGATTTTTGGTGACAAATGACGATTGTGGGGATAAACCGCCCATATTTCTTCTCTATGTTCTCTGTAGGTATCCAGTAAGCTTATCAGCTCTCCTGACTCTAGGTGTGTTTGCACGTAGTAGTCAGGCAGCTGCACGATGCCGAGCCCTTTTAAAGCGGCATCAACTAAGCTATAACCGCTGTTATAACGTACAGTACCAGTCACACGAACATTCCGCTCCTTACCAGCTTCCTTAAAATGCCAGTAGTCCAAGGTGCCAAGCAGGCAGTTATGTTGAACAAGCTCAGTCAGAGAATGCGGTATACCGTATTTTTCAATATAGGATGGCGACGCGCAGACAAAATTGGTACGGCTACTGAGCTTTTTGGCCATCATAGTAGAGTCGCTTAGCTTGCCAATGCGAATCGCTAAATCATAGCCGCCTTCAACCAAGTCGATCTTTTGGTTGCTTAAAAAAGCTGTCACTTCAATATCGCTATAGTGCACCATAAAATCATTTACCAATGGCAGTAATTGCCGTTCTCCATAAGTGACAGGGGCGGTCAACTTGATCATACCTTGCGGTTTTGATTGCAAATTACTCACCGCTTGTTCAGCCGCATCTAAGCCATCGAGGACAGCGCGGCAGTGCTGATAAAAGACCTGACCTTCTTCCGTCAACGTCACCTTGCGCGTAGTGCGGTACAGTAATTTGATATTGAGCCGCTGCTCTAAAGCGCTTACCTGTCGACTTACTTGGGCGGTCGAGATGCCCAGTTTTTTTGCCGCTTGAGTAAAACTCTCGTATTCTGCGACGTAGACGAACTCGCTAATGCCATCCCACTTCATGATTATTACCACTGTGTAAAAGATATTTTCAAATAGAGTATATTATCATTAGCTTAGAAATAATGTAAAATGGCAACATAAATTAAAACAGCTTCTAATCTATTAGCGTTAAAGCCTGCTAATATAAAGAAAGCGCAATGAGTTAAATGTTTCTTTTTCGGAAGTAGTGAGAATATTGCCTGTCACGTCAAAAAAGATGGATAGTGTCGCTTAACCGCAAATGCTTATTTTAGAACGACGCCTGTATTTAACAGGCTACAATAATTAATTATTAAAAAGAGAGACGACTATGTCAGAGCAAATGTCAGATAAGTTTATTAAATCTAGAGCCGCCATTGCTTGGGGGCCAAATCAGCCACTCTCAGTCGAAGAAGTGGACGTTATGCTGCCGCGCAAAGGCGAAGTGTTAGTAAAAATTATTGCTAGCGGTGTCTGTCATACTGATGCTTATACCTTATCTGGAGAAGATCCAGAAGGCGTTTTCCCCGCTATCTTGGGTCATGAAGGCGGCGGCATCGTTGAGAAAATCGGCGAAGGCGTGACCAGCGTCCAAGTTGGCGACCATGTCATTCCTTTATACACTGCCGAATGTGGCGTGTGTAAAATGTGTATGTCGGGTAAAACCAATCTATGCTCAGCCGTACGTGAAACTCAAGGCAAAGGCCTAATGCCAGATGGCACCACGCGTTTTTATAAAGATGGCGAACCTATTTATCATTATATGGGTTGCTCAACCTTCTCTGAATACACGGTCTTACCAGAGATTTCTTTGGCCAAAGTGAGCAAAGAAGCACCGTTAGAAAAAGTTTGCCTGCTCGGTTGTGGTGTCACCACTGGTATGGGCGCAGTCATGAATACTGCCAAGGTTGAAGAAGGTTCCACCGTTGCTATTTTTGGTCTTGGTGGTATTGGGCTAGCAGCCGTTATCGGTGCAAGTATGGCCAAAGCCAGCCGTATTATCGGTGTCGATATTAACGAAGATAAGTTTGAGTTGGCCAAAAAATTGGGGGCGACCGATTGCATCAATTCTAAAGACTACGATAAGCCTATTCAGGATGTTATTGTTGAGATGACTGATGGCGGCGTTGATTACTCGTTTGAGTGTATCGGTAACGTCGATGTCATGCGTTCAGCACTTGAGTGCTGCCATAAAGGCTGGGGCGAGTCAGTTATCATTGGGGTTGCCGGAGCCGGAAAAGAAATATCAACCCGTCCCTTTCAACTAGTAACCGGTCGAGTCTGGAAAGGCTCAGCATTTGGCGGTGTTAAAGGCCGTACAGAATTGCCCGGTTACGTCGAACGATATTTAGAGGGTGAAATTCCATTAAATGATTTCATTACGCATACTATGCCATTAGAAGATATTAACGAAGCGTTTGATCTGATGCATAAAGGCGAAAGTATCCGCTCGGTTATTCATTTCGATGCGTAGTGGAATGAGCGAGCTATAGCTTTCAAATTCTTAATAAAAAATGCTGCTCCTTTACGGGGCGGCATTTTTCGTTTTAGGGGGCTTTCTCAAAATTTTCATAGTGAATGTCAGCACCCTAGTAAAATAGATACAACAATAGCGAAATTTACGACTATAACTAACTTAAGCCATAATAATAAATAGCCTAAGTAAAAAAACAATAACATTAAAAAATTAACTGTTTCCTATAGAAAGAACGTGTTGTATATTTTAAATGAGCCGATTATCCAGCCGCACCATATCCGTTTCGAATGAATCGACTATATCAACTCACTGCTGGGACTAATACCGAACAGCCGCTTATATTCTCGGCTAAATTGACTGGGACTCTCATAACCCACTTGCATGGCAATCTGCGATATTTGTTCCTCACCCAATTGAATCAGTCGCCGTGCCTCCATCAGTCGGAGGCTTTTTTGATATTGTAGCGGGCTTAATTGAGTAATCTCTTTGAAATGTTGATGGAACCCTGAGACACTCATACCGCAGCTACTGGCTAGATCTTCTATCATCACCGGCTCACCCAAATGCGCTTTAAGCCAATCAGTGGCTTGGGTAATACGATGCGTATGGCTGCCGTTGACCACCAACTGTCGTAACTTCTCTCCTTGCTGCGCCATAAGCAATCGATAATAGATCTCTTGCTGAATCAATAGTGATAAAAATTCAATATCGTTTGGATAATTGAGCAAGTCAATTAAACGCTCAAATGCTGAGAGTACAGTATCCTCTAATTGCCATTTTATACCCAAATGCCGCTCGTCTATGCTTTGCTTAGTGGGTATCTTGGCTAGGACTTCTCTGATTGTGGCAAGGTTTAACTTCATGGATAAAACAATAACAGGCTTCTCTATAGTGGCCTGCTCAATATGCACACTAATGGGAATATTGACGGGGCAAAACATCAAGTGGCTGTCATCGAAATACTGACACTCTGCACCTAGGTAAATCTCTCGCTCCCCCTGCAAGACAATACAGATACTTGGCTCTTGGATATAACTAACCATGTCACTGGGCCTATCTGCACAATAAAAAAACAAACCTGAAACGGTAGACTCAATGGTTTTGTTTTTGGGTAGCGTAGACAGCAACTGGTCTATTATTTTTGAATGGATCATATTTTATCCGTCCTTATGTTTTACTCAATAATATAAATATTTATAGAATTAGGCAAGAATGTTAGAGGAATGTTCTAACCGTTTATCTGTCATCCTCGTATAATCATTAAATCGAAAGATACTATGTTTAAAAATAAGTATTTAAAGAGCAGTACTTAAAGAGCAGTATTTAAAAATTAATACTTAATAACCAATCACTTTAAAATAAGGCAAATGTTATGAAAATTTTCTATAAAACCCGCGCAACAGCAACTGGTGGACGTTCAGGACATACCGAACTCGACAATGGTACATTAGGCTTTGATCTAGTGTCTTTTCAAGAAAAAGACAAAGAGGGCGTTAACCCAGAACAGCTTTTTGCAATGGGCTATGCGGCCTGTTTTGATAGTGCGTTGAGTATGACGGCACAACAATTAAAATTGCCAGTAACGTCATCAAAAACCTCTGCCCAAGTGGGTCTTGGCATGAAAGCTGATGGTAGCTATAACTTGGACATCGATTTATATGTTGAAGTATCCGGTATCGATGAGGAACAAGCGCAAACCTTGATCGAAGCCACACATCAAGTCTGCCCATACTCTAATGCGACTCGTGGCAATGTAGACACACGCTTAGAGGTTACTGTGGTTTAATCAGTATTAACGGTTTGACGCACAAATTCAGATTTGCCATAGCGTTGGGAAACAACCAATTGAAAAGCTAAATATTTTTTCAATACATATCCTGACAATAAAAAAACGCCCGTAGCTCCAGTGTTCTGAGTTACGGGCGTTTTTTATTCAGCGCAGTATAGTTGAGAAGGCAAGAATTGACAGGGCAGACGTGAATGTGAAATATACCTTGATAAGTATTAGTGCTTTTTCGTCTCACCAACCACTTTATCCATAACGGCAAATAATAGGCCAGATATTACGAATGTCATGTGAATAATGACTTTCCACATGAGTTTATCAGCATCGAGATCACTCATTTCAGTAGAAATATCCATAAATGATTTTAAAAGATCAATCGCAGAAATGGCAACGATAGCGCCAATAAGCTTTAGTTTGAGACCAGAAAAATCGACCTTACCCATCCAGCTAGGGCGATCAACATGCTCACCAATGTCAATTTTTGAGACAAAAATCTCGTAGCCGCTGAATATTATGATGAGTAACAAACTGGCAACCAAGGATATATCGACCAGCACCAGTATATCGATGATGACGTTTGCCTCAGAGGCATTCAGGATATTGGCGAACATGTACCAAAGTTTCTGGACGAATTTAACAAACAATAAAATAATGCCTAGAATCAAACCTAAATAAAAAGGTGCCAGCAGCCAGCGACTACTAAAGATAGTTTTTTCTAAAGGTTTTTCAAATTTTTTCAACATATAGATCTCTTAATAATCGGAGTAGCGCTGTTTATATTGCCGTTGCTGTTGTGCTATAGGAGACTGCCAACACACTTCGATTTAAGCTTTAACCGCCTTTTTATTTAAGACAAATACCGATACCGCGCCTAAAATTACGGCGCTTGCCACTATAAACCTCATGGTCAAAGGTTCAGATAAAAAGAGCATGCCCGCAATAGCGGCTAGTACAGGAACGCAGAATTGCACTACTGCCGCTTGCGTACTCTTTAGCAATGGCATCGCAACGTACCAAAGGCTGTACCCTATACCAGAGGCAACCGCACCTGAAAGGCATGCTAGTAACACCCCTTCTAGACTAACTTCTACTAAGTAACTCATCCCTGCTAACAGTAGTATCGGAATAGCGACGAGGCTTCTGATAAAATTAAAGCCAGTTGTCCGTAGTGGTGACACGCACACTTTACCGCGTATGCTATAGATGCCCCATGCCGCGCCACTTATTGCCATGATCATAGCACCAAGTAGCGAGGGTACTGCCGCTGAAGGGAGCATCAAGTAAACAAAACCTGCGAGCGCCACCAAAAGCGCCACCCACTGTAGGTTACTAAGCTGCTCTTTTTGATAAATACCCCAACCAATCATAGTCAGCTGAACCGTTGAAAATAAAATCAGTGCACCAGTACCAGTATCTAGCTCCACATACGCAATCGAAAAACAAAGGGCATAAACCACTAAGCTAAGACTACTGAGCCAACTGCCTTTGTCTTTTAAAATGGCAGTATTGAGCATATCGTCGTTTTTTGCGCTTTTACGTCGTATATTATAAGTATAGACCGTCATGATAATACCCAGGCAGACCGCGCCGCTCAGTAGCCGAATAATGGTAAAATTCCAAGGATCAATATAGCCTCCTGCTAAGGCCATTCTGCATAAAAGAGAATTTGCGGCAAATGCCATCAAGGCAATAATTGTGTATAACGTGGCTTTCAAAAATAATTCCTAATAAGATATAACAAGCGTAGTGCAAACCACACTAAGATGTTTTTTAATATTCTTAGATTAACACATGAAGTGCAATTTCAAACAGCAGGTGAAAAAGAGGCCTAGATGCGCTAGCATCACAGTTTCTATCCACCACCAAAGTGAGATTGCAACCATGAGCTATACACATCTAAGCCTA
>NZ_CAJHBI010000012.1 GCF_904846605.1 Psychrobacter sp. 72-O-c | reverse complement strand
ATTTGGAGGAGACGGAGAGATTCGAAACCTCTGTATATGCCAACGCCCGCAGTCATCAAAGCGTCAATGACCCACTATTCAACGGTTACAGATAATACACTAACTAATATTTACGTTATATATCAGCCCACACTCAGCCCACGGCCATTAAAAAATAACCCCAAAAGTATATGCTCGGTATTGTTTAGTGTTATTCCCTAGATATTTCACACGACCAAATAAAAAGGTAATACAGGTAATAATTTATTTATAATACTCTGTATACCTTTATTTATATAGCTTATAGAGATTTGATAAAAGGTAATAATAAGGTAATATAGAAGTAATAAGTTACCTTTTTAAAAGGTGATATACACTTATACCTAAACCATTGATTTAATTATATTTAATATATTATTACCTTTTTAATTACCTCTTATTACCTTTTAGAGGTAATAATATTAACCATTAAAATCAACAACTTAGGCGTGATAAGTTATAGAATTACCTTTATTACCTTTTCTTTTTATCGTCATGATATTTTAGAGGCTCTCAGAACGCCATATATACCGCATCACACTGCATTAATACGCATTACACCGTTTTATCAACCTCTAGCAGCTGTGGGCCTCCGGAGGGATATTGATGCATTAAAATAAGGCCCTTATGTGTGCCAAACTCGGGCGGGAGGGAGCGAATTTCACCATGGTCGGGTGACAAAAAAAGGCCACTCAAAAATGAGCGGCCTTTTGGTTGAAAAATATAATTATCAGTCAGATTTTACGAGCTCGTAGCCATTGAATGTAATGATAGTCTCACCAACTTGCTCATTGATGTCGAGCAGCATGTTTTGTAGCGGTAGTATCTCGTGCCAATAGAACACCTCGGCAGCTTTCTTGGCGTCACCAAATCCGCCAGCATTGTTAGGTACCACGCCCATTAATTGGGGCGGGACTCGATGACCGGCCAAAGTATCATCGCGTGAAGCTATTTTGATATTGGCAAACTCATCCTTAGCCGCTACTTCTGCCAGCGGTATTACTTTGACGCCGTCCGGCTTGCCGTTGGGAACGTACATAAACAGGTTTTTGAAGTTGCCCGCGCCTTTTGACTCTTGGACGGCTTGCTCTAAGTCGTCAACATCTTCAGGCGTAGATAGTGGATCTGATAAATGTAAGATATAACCAGCATGAGCGCCGTTCTTATAGTACTTGCGGCGGAATAATGTCGCTGCTTCGTTGAGTGTGATGGCATTTACACTGCTAAGATAATCAGGGATGCCATACAACTCTTGGTCAATATCAGGATTCGATATATGGATGACTTGCTCATTGTATTCGATGATCAAAGCCTGTCTAAAATCAACATGATGGTAGCCGTCACCTATAATGCTTTTTCGCGTATTGCGTGCAAGCTTTGCTCGCAACTCTAAAACACCACCCAATCTGTTTCGGACCACTTGAACATAGGCGTTATCGAATACTAATAGATTGGTTACTAATTTGATGAATGCTTGGCGACTTAGTTTCGGGTGTGGCTTATAAAGGCTAGCCAATACATTACGCTTGGTGATTAGCGCACTAGTGTGATGGCTGGTTGCTCGGTATAGTTTGGACACTGCGTCAATGTCAAAAGGGTATTCATAATAATCTTGCATCATCGGACAATAGCCGTACTCAAACATACCCCGCCCATCAAGTACTGGCTCTGGTTCTCCAAATCCACTCATGATTACTTTTTGGCGTGGGTTATTAGACTGTGCGATTGGATCTGTAACGGTCTCTGTCATTTGTGTACCCTTATTCGAGATTTATTTACGGTGTCATTAATTATTTCTGTGCTGGCTAATGGCGCTTTTTCTAACGCATTCATAATTGCCCATGCAATATCGCTATGACCAACCTCTTTGGATCGGCTACTGACAAAGGTCATCTGTCTCTGACTGCCAGTCAATGCTTGTTTGATTGCAATGAATGCTTTGGCAATATCAATACTGCCCGCGTCAAAGTGTAATTTGCGTCTTGTGAATAATTCTTTGGCTCGTAGTGCCATGCGCGTTTTACTTTCAACGCTATAAACGATGGCGGTATAGTTTGGGAAGAATTTTTTTACGTGCTCAGCTACAGCGATACCCGCGCCGGTCGTATCAATACCTAAGAATTCAACGTTGTAATGCTCACATATTTTTTCTATATATTTGGCTTGGACGTGAGGTGGCATGTGATCAAGATGCTTGCGCTCTAATATTCGATAGGGTTCATGCTGATTTTTGGGCGGTGCAATGACTGCCAGTGCTGGACGGTCACCCGTAAAACTAGGGTCATACCCTACCCAGACTGGACCATCAAAAGGCTTGCTGCCCATCGGTGTGAAGTCATCCCATATTTGCCAGCTGTCAACCATATTTGGCTGCAGTACTGATAGTGGGAAATAACTATTGCTGTCATCAAGAAAAACACACATGAATAAGTTGGCGAAGCGTTCGGGTGTGTATTCCAATAGCAGCTGTGCTATATCTAATTTGTCAAAGCCACCTCTAATCGCGTCTTTTATATTAACTATAAGTCGCCACTTACCATCACCGCAGTAACGGCCCGACTTCAGAGCGCTGTGTGATATATCTATATCTGTTTTGTTGACGCCATCCTTACCAGCCCAAAATGCATAAGCCTCGTGTAGAACGCTGCTAGGTGTTGATAGATAGACTTGCTGAAAGTGACTTTGTGATGCCATACCAGATGCGACAGCTCTAAACTCTTTAAATTTACGAATCCAAAAGAACTCATCCATGATGACATCGCCGTGACGACCTTGCGCTGTCAGTGCGTTGGTGCCCATGTAGTAAAGACTGACCTGCGTATTGTCTTCTAGCGATAATACAATCGGCTCACCGCCAACATTTCTGCCTAAAACTTCAAATACAAAAGCCTTGATGTATTCAATAAACTGATAGGCTTGCGCCTTACTAGCTGAAAGGAAAATCTTATTCTTTTTAGTCCGTAGTGCATTTATCAGTGCCCACAGTGCTATGACGTAAGTCGCCCCAATCTGACGAGACTTGAGCATCATAAAGATACGTGCAGCACGGTGCTTTTTTGTCCCGTTTAGTATTTCTACCCAGCGCTGTTGAAACGGGTAAGGCTCTAACATCAAGTTAAAAGCTTCTTCTAGCGCATCGATTTCTTCTTCAGTAAATAAATTTTTAACTGCTGGCTTTCTATCTTCTTTATATCGATTGGATAGCTTTGGGTTCAGCGTTGCGCCGTTACCGCCATCGTTATAACGCTGGATTTTGGCCGCATGCTCTAACTGCTTATTGAAGAAGTCAATTTCTTTGTATTCCGCATTGCCTTTCTTATCCATGTTGATCAGCGATAAAAGCCGAGCTTGCATCGCTGATGTGACGTTCTCAAAAATACTTGCACGCACCCACGCATCACGCTTTTTCCAACTGGCAACAGTCGGGCGCTTTTCATTGAGTTCTTTTGCTATTTGAGTGACGGTCAAGCCTTGCGCATAGAGTAGTCGAGCCCGTTCTCTATTGTCGCTGTTGGCGTCGTCTGGGGTGTCAGTATTGTTAGTAGTCATAGGGCTATAGCTTATAGCTCGTAACCCTTGCAACCACGCTGTTTGTAACCGTAAAACCGCTTTACGGTTAACATTCGGTTGCCCGTAACCCCCTTTAGCCGACACACTAAAGCCTATTTAAAAATTACTAAACCCTAATAACCGAGATTGATTATGGCTGATCCTGTATTGCCCGGCAAACGAGTCGTTAAGCGCTTTCGCGTAGCCCGTGAGGGACAAACTGTTGACGGCCGTTCTTTATCCCAACAGCAAATTATTGATATGTCCGAGACTTACGATCCTGTCGAATACATAGCACGCATTAACTGTGAGCACATGAGTGACTACTGGTCTGGTTTGAATAGTGAAAGAAAATCTTCTGGATTAGGTGATGTCATTGCTGTCTCTCATGGAATGGAGACTTTTACAAAGAATGGGCTAGACGTGCAGTTAATGTGTCTTTATACCACATTATCGGCGCTACCTGACTTAATAGAAGCTAATGGGAAAGGTGAAAAAATATTTCCTTCAATCGAATTTTATCCAAAATTTGCAGATACTGACCGCGCTTACTTGGTTGGACTCGCTGTCACTGACACCCCTGCCTCCCTTGGTACCGAACCCCTTAAATTCAGCCGAAATTCAGATGCACTCCATACTGACTTTGACCAGGAACTTATCCTTATGACTAAAAATGTCCCAGCACCAGCTGCTAGTACTGACACGACTACCACTGAGCAACCTGTTGTTCAGCCAGAAGCCACGCAAGAGCTTAATACTCAGCCTGAAGCTGATGGGTTTTTGCAAAAACTATCTGCTATGTTTGCTTCCAAAAAATCAGGAATGAGCACACAAGAGCAAGACTTAATCTTACAATCCTTTGAAAAGTTAAATGATAAAGCTGACAAGGTTGCTCAAGTAAATGAGTCGCTAACTACTCAGGTCTCTGAATTAGAAACCAAGCTTGAGTCATTAAATACTCAACTGTCAGTAGAACCTGCCACCAATTTGACTAATATCCCGCCATCTTCAGGCGCTGGTGCTCAACTAACCGCTTACTAATACTCATTCATCTACTGGTGCTGGTGCTCAGTTGACTTATTAATCATCAAGGATATTTATGTTTACCTTAGATCCCCAAACAGCTATACAGTTAGAACAGTACAAACAGCAGGTTGCTCGTTTAAACAATGCGAACAACCATACTTCTGCATTTAATGTCATTCCTTCTATCGAGCAAAAGTTGCTTGAAGTTTATCGTCAGGCAACGGACTTTTTAGGTCGTATTAATATTCAAGGCGTAAAAGCTGGTCACGGTCAGAAGCTAGGTCTTGGCGGCAATCAGTCAGCTGCTAGTACTACCGATACTCGTATTCAGCCCCGTCGACCTACTAATATTGGTGCTCTTGAAGCTATCGATGAGTACTTATGCACCCAGACCAACTCTGATATTGCTTATCTATACGAAATTATTGATAACTGGGGCTATCTACCAGATTTCCAGACTAAGCTTGCTGCTATGGCGGTCAAAATCGTTTCTGAAGACAAGCAACGTATCGGCTTCAATGGTACGCATCGCGCTAAGACTTCCAATCGTGACTTAAATCCATTACTGCAAGACGTAAACACTGGTTGGCTTGAGAAAATCCGCGCCTACAATTCAGAACGTCACATTGATGGTATTACTATTGGCGCATCTCAAGAATTTAAGAATCTTGATGCTTTGGTAGAGATGGCCATTAACGAGATGATTTCTGAACAGCATCGTCAGGCAGATGGCTTGACCGCAATCACCAGTCGCAACCTGGTCTCTGATAAATATGTCGGTCTGCTCAATCAAAACCATTCACCGACTGAACAGACCGCTGCAAAGGCACTGTATCAACGTCAGCAATTGGGTAGTTTGCCAGTCGATACGCCTGCTTTCTTTGTTCCGAACGGCTTGTTAATCACCACTCATGACAACCTTTCAATCTATCAGCAACGTGGCACTATGCGCCGTCATCTTATTGATGAGCCAGCATGGGATCGTACAACCGATTACCAATCAGTCAATGAATGCTATGTCGTAGAAGACTATAGCAAGACGGTATTGATTGAAAATATCGTGATGGAGGGTTAATTCTATGAAGTCAAATTTTTTACGTGATCACTTTGTTCGTACGCAAGCAGCCAAAAAAGCGGCTGCTGCTAATAATGACCCGCGCTTATCTGCACAAGTGCTAGGTCGTCGTCAAGGCAATACTATGGTTAGTCAGACCACACCAGTCTCTGATGCACAGTCCAATACTAATGCTGATGCCGACCCTGATGCCGCGCCCGGAAATATCGGCGGTATCGCCTTAAAGTTCTGGAATGACTTTGAGAACTTGTCCAACATTCAATCTATTAGCCATAAAACAGAGCTGAAAGCTGAGCTATTGCCCAGCTATATCCCTTGGATTGAAGGTACTATCGCTGAAGGCGTTGGCGCTCAAGATGACATGCTGGTTAAGCTAATGATTTGGTGTTTAGACACTCATGAATTCGAAGTCGCTATCAGTATTGCTGACTATGCTTTGCTGAACGATTTTGTGATGCCTGAACCCTTCAAGCGTGATGTGGCCACTGTTTTTGTGGAGCAACTAAGTGACGAGATGTTGCAAAACGTCGAAGGAGACTTAGGTGTTCACGCGGAATTAATCCAACGTGCTGTTAACAATACTACTGACCAAGATATGCCAGACCAAGTTCGCGCTAAGATTTATCGTGTCCTTGGTGACAGCTTAAAAGATGCTAAGCCTGCTGATGCTATCACTGCTTATGAAACTGCAATTAAGCTTGATAACGCTGTTGGCTGCAAAAAAGACCTCGCCCAGCTCCTCAAAGCTGGAGAGTAACGTCCCCACCCGGGAAGCGGCTCACTACTTTGTCAATGCTGTTTGCTGATCGCATCATAGCAACGCCAACGAAGTGACTACCGCTTTTCATTTATTTTGCAGGTATTGTCATGTTGATCAATCAACAAGTCCAAGCGCAAAACGTCCCTAACCCTTATGGGCATCTGCCATCTGTCGGAACTGATGACATGGTGCAGCTTATGCGTATAGATAAGACGCTTGGCGCTGAACGTATCGCTGGTTATATCAGTGACGCTTATGACACGGTCAACGGTGACTTACCTGCTACCTTTTTTAGTCTATTGACTTTACAGCGTCATATGTCTGTTAGTCGTACTAAGCCAGATGTTTTTAATCGCACTTATAAGCGTGCCATCATGAATGAGGCCGCTGCACTAATTGCCGATAATTACATTGACTACGATACGACCAGTCAGGGCGCTATTCGTGGTGAATCTCAGCTTAGTAAGTCAGATCGACTCCGCCGCATCGTTAGTCATTGCATCGCAGATATAACCGGCCGTCGCCGAAATCGCGTGAAGCTAATATGAGCAATCTAGATTATCAACGCACTATCCTAGCGGTACAAAACGACACGCTCGACGCTATTGCTCATCGTGTCTATGCCAGTCGATCAACAGATATTTTACCCAAACTCATTGAGAGCAACCCCGATTATTCTCCGGTTGCCCTGCTGCCCCATCGTGCTGTCATTGTATTGCCTGATGACAATGCTACGGCTGCCGCGCCATCTATAAAATTATGGGATTAAAATGATAAATCCGTTTAACAAAAAAGTATGGCTTGAACGTATCGGCTGCGCCCTTGGGTGGCTGGCTGCCTTAGTTATTTGGATGCTATTAACCATCTCTAACGCCAATGCTGACAGCCCAATGTATGCCGCCCTACCTTTTATTACCCCATCGATGTTATTCGCTACCATCATTGGTGCAATAGGCAGTTTTTTGGCTTTTGGTGAAGATAAGAAGTTTCCACCGTCCGCTACTAGCATTGGCCATATCCTACTTGGATTCGGGGCTGGTTTGTTTTTTACCCGGGGTAGTCTTGAGATTATGGGTTATATAGACAGTAGTGATGATGTTGTCTTATTCGCTAGCTTTTTATGGGCTGGTATCGGCTATTTCTTATTACGCTTGGTCGTGTCTGTTGTTCAATCTGAACCCGTTCAAGCAATTCTAACGAATTTGATTGGCCGATTATTTGGAGGCAGTAAATGATCGTTATATTCAACGTATTATCTATGATAATCGCAGCGCTCATGCTGACTTGGATGCTTATGCGTACGCGCTGTTACGACAGTGTGGGCTGGTGGGCGTTTCGCGTCTTGGCTTGTTATGCGCTGGTTTGTTTTGTTTATTTGGCATACGATACTAGCGTTATCGGTTCTGCCTTACCGACCCGTTATATGTTTATTCGGTTTGGCTGCCTAGCACTTGTCGCTGCCATGTTTTTGTCATGGCATTTACTTGGCAAAGACGGTAAAAAGACCCGCGACCGTTATTTTAATGATCGGCTACAGAATATTTTTAAACGAGGAGATTGATGTGAGCAAAAATTTAAGTAATGCTGATATTGCCACCGCCGCCAAAGATTTAGGGGTAAGCCCATCTGCTCTAAAGGCCGTAAATGAAGTTGAAGGCCGAGATAATGGTTTTAATGCAGACGGTACGCCAACCATTTTATTTGAGCGCCATGTTTTTTATGAACGGTTAGGTGAACATTACTATTACACGGCCCGTCGCCGCGCTATGAAAGAGCGACCTGATCTCTGTTGGTCAAGACCTACCGTTGCCGGTGGTTATGGATTTTATAGTGAGCAAACAACACGTCTGGCAGATGCTTCAAAATATCATCGTGATAGTGCTCTTGAAGCGTGCAGTTGGGGCGTTGGTCAAGTCATGGGTTATTGGTGGAAAGAGCTTGGTTATCCATCATTGCAGGACTTTATTAATGACATGTATGAATCTGAAGCCAAGCAATTAGAAGCTATGTGCCGGTATATTGAGCATTTCGGATTAGTTGACGAATTACAACGCCGTGACTGGAAAGGTTTCGCTCGTGGCTACAACGGTCCTAATTATTATAAGTCTAATTATCATGGCAGACTTGAAGCTGCTGAGGCTAGACATAGATGAAATACCTTCAGCAATTAAAAGATGATCTACTCGTCAAGTTTGAGTCTCAGATCAATCCTGAAAAGGCGCATCTTTTTTTGGTAAATGGAGAGCTGCCAGCCAATAGCGGTGACATTAATTATGTCGCTCGCTTTTTGTTTATCGATTGCCGCGATGGTGATCCGTTTAGCTTATTGACGTATATTCGGAAATGGTTTGAGTCCAAAGGCTATCCGGTACCAGATCTGAATTTTGATTGTGAAGTCATTGACGCTGAAACTTATGACATGACTATTGATATTGGCTTGATGGACAAGCTGGTTATTAATGTTAGCGGTGATTACAATCTATGTCCCCCTAAAATATGGTCGGATGCGTTTGGTGATTGGGTGACTCAAGATGTCGCTGATTCGGCCGTGCCATGAATGATAACTTTGACGAATTAGCGCCTTGGCTAGACCGCATTGACCAGCAACTCGACTCTGGTCAAAAGCGAAAGCTCAACCGACGCCTATCAACCAAACTACGCATGCAAATGAAGCGTAGAATCAAAGCACAAAAGGATCCTGACGGTCGTAAGTTTACGCCTCGTAAAAGAAATCAAGCTGGCAGCATTCGCCAGGGTGCAATGTTCAAGCGCTTACCTAAAATGATTAAGACTGCCTATAGTAGTAATCATGCTGAAGTTGGTTTTTCTGGACGTACTGCT
Organism: Psychrobacter sp. 72-O-c; assembly: GCF_904846605.1. Classification (GTDB taxonomy): domain Bacteria; phylum Pseudomonadota; class Gammaproteobacteria; order Pseudomonadales; family Moraxellaceae; genus Psychrobacter. The sequence goes on along the minus strand of NZ_CAJHBI010000012.1, from coordinate 73,979 downwards.
GAAGTGATGGCCGTCCATCAATACGGTAAGACGATTAAGCCTTCCGAGGATTCCAAAGCCACCCGCTACCCTATCCGCGAAACTGTGGGTTGGTCAGATGATGATAAAAAACTTATTATCAGTGAGATTAAAGACTTCTTATTGAATGAATGAGGTTGATTATGATAGCCAAAAACGTGGTAATTACTACAGACAACGAAGGCAATAACTACTATGTCGCTGTTGATAGACTCAATGATTTTTCGGACTGGTGTGACAGTGAGCCAGATGGTGATGAGTTTGAGCATGGTACGCTTTTCGAAGGTGAGCTTTTTGTGGTAGATATTATTAAAAAGCTTTGATGACTGACGCCAACCACTTTCCTCAACCCGCCTTGTGCGGGCTTTTTTATTAACCGTAAAACCGCTTTACGGTTAACGATTAGATGCACTGTCAGCAACGTCCATGCAGACTATACGCATGAATGCAGAATCCCAAAGACGCCTACATAATATCGCCACCATTGGCACTGTTACGCATATTGATGCTGACAGTGCCTTGATGCGCTTGGCGGTTGGTGACAATGAGACCGATTGGATAAATATTCCATCGATAGCCGCTGGGCAAGTGAGTGTATGGCGCTGTCCAAGTATTGGTGAGCAGTACTTGCTCGTGTCACCCAGCGGTGAACTTGCCAATGCTATCCCTGTTATTAGTTTATACAGTGACCACAATCCAAGTCCGAGTACAGACCCCAATGAGATCCGCATCCGCTATAACGACACTGACTTTTGCAGTATTGATGTGGCTAACAGCCAGCTCACGATGCATATCAGCCAAATTACCAACCAAGCGGCGACCAGCATGGTATTGGATACGCCAAACACAGTATTAACAGGCGACCTGCAAGTCGATGGCGCTATTAATTGTAGCAAGACGATTACCGCATCAACTGAAGTCACCGCCGCTGGTATTGACTTGACCACACATACTCATAGTGGCGTGCAGTCTGGTGGGTCAAGTACGGGCACTCCTCAATGAGTAATTTGATGCACGCGTCTGGCATGTCTCGAAACTCAGGTGCGCTTTTGAATGCTGATGAGCATTTACGCCAGTCTATTCATGACATCTTAACCACGCCACTTGGCACACGATTGATGCGCCGTGAATATGGCAGCTTACTACCCTTTTTGATTGACGCCCCGGCCAATGATGCGACTCGTCTTAGACTAATGGCCGCTACGGCTACTGCGCTTATCCGCTGGGAGCCACGGGTTAAAGTTAGCAAAGTGACTTTGGCTATTATCAATGACGGTATCAATAGTGGCTGGGAGACCTTGATTGAAATGCGCCGGTCGGACAGCTCCACGTTAACCACATCATTATCATTAGTGCGAGGCGCGACATGAGCAGTGTATTTACCGCTATTAATTTACAAGGCTTACCGCTACCCAACCTTATTCAAGCGATTAATCCTGAAGCGGAGCTGATTGCAATTCGAGCAGAATTTGCCGATAAGTTCGCGCCCAACCACCCTATTCATACGGCATTGGCATTAGAGTCCGAGCCGATTAATAAAATACTGGAAGTACTGGCCTACCGTTATAGCTTAAAAGTTAGTGAGGTAAATCGCACTGCACGCAGCTTGATGCTCGCTTATGCCAATGCCTCAGACTTGGATCATATTGGCGTCACTTATTACCGTGTCCAGCGTAAGATTTTGCAAGTTGCTGACAATACGACTGTACCACCGACCCCTGCTATTTATGAAGATGACACCGCTTATCGCGACCGCTTGGCATTATCAGTCGAAGCAGAAACCAAAGCCGGTAGCGCAGGCGCTTATTTGTTTCACGCGCTGTCTGCCAGTCCGAAAGTGTTTAATGCCACAGTCGATAGCCCAGCGCCCACTGAAGTCGATGTGTATTTGTCTGGCCAGATTGAAGGTGATGTATTAGACCAAGCCACCAAGACTGTCGGCGTTGACCAGACCGCCGTTGATGATGTCACTCAAGCGTTGAGTGCTGATGATGTGCGTCCTCTCACTGATTTGGTGCGAGTACACAGCGCAACGGCTAAAAGCTATCGTATTGACGCAATTATTTACGTGAAGTCTGGTATTAGTCCGCAGCTCATATTGTCTCAGGCGATGGCAGAGTTACGCCGTTATCTACGCGCTGAATTTAAGCCTGGCAATCGTATTGCTACTAGTCGAATTATCGGTGCATTGGACGTAACCGGTGTCAGCCGCATTGAACTGACCAATCCGGCCAGCGATGTATTAGTCGCTGTCTCAGAGGTTGCCCACTGTACTGATCATAATATTACGGCGGTAAGTAGCAATGACTGATATATCACTATTACCGTCTAACAGCCGTCCGATTGAGCGTGAGCTTGCAACTTTGACTGCCCGTCTTGAGTCGATAGCGGTGCCGTTCAATCAGATTTGGAACGCTGATACCTGCCCTGTCGAATATCTACCTTTTTTGGCATTCGCTTGGAGCGTTGACGAGTGGAATGACAATTGGACTGTTGAGACCCAGAGGGCCGTTGTAAAAAACTCTATCGCAGTGCATCAACGTAAAGGCACGCTGGGGGCAGTCAAACGCGCTTTGGCGGTTATGAATTACGACACTAGCGTCATCGAGTGGTTTGAAAAAAATCCAAAAGGTACGCCGGGTACTTTTAGTATTTCGGTTAATCCGGCCAACGGCATTATCACTGATTCAGTTCGCCAGATCCGTGCTGTTGTCGATGCGGTTAAACGCTTATCTGCCCATTACGACATCTATTTTGGTACGACCGTTACTGCCACTATCGCCGCCTATGCTGTCCCAGCTGTCGGTGTTGAAATCACAATCACCAATACTACCAATAACTAGGAATACTACTATGCCAAATGATGCACAGCCGCAAGGCCTTACCAAAACTGTTATCAATCCAGAAGTTAATACTGCCGGTAAATACGTCATTGATTTTGATATGCCTGAAGACAATGGTATTGCTACCGCCAGTCACTTGGCTTTGATTATCAATGACACAGTCGCTCGTGCCGATATCGACGTCGTATTTAACCCAGCGCTACTCCGTACGCGATTTGACACCGTTCATATTGAAGTCGTCAGTGACGTTGCAACCAATCTAAATATCTATACTTTACAGACGCCAGATCATGTCGCGGACTACACCACCGCGCCCAAGCGCATTTTGGCCATCGCAGCTAATGAGTCTGAGTTATTCTCTGTCAAAAAATTAGCCAACGTCATTGTATTTGATGGCGCAGCCATCGATCGTCTGGTAATGCCCGCAGCACCTGAAAATGGTGGTGGCACAGAAGATATACCTCAGAAAGAGGATGGTTATGGAACTGGGGGTGGAACGACCTAGGCTATAAAAAATAATATTAATATTTAAAAAATAATTGTTTATTAAAGGCTAAATAATGACCTATCAGCTCTTACTTACCACACTTGGCCAACAGAAAATCGCAGCAGCTGCCAACGCTGGCAGTCCGCCGTTACGCATTGCTGAATTTGCGGTTGGCCAAGGTATCAATGTTGACTTTAGTCAGCGCTTGGGTGAGCAAGTCTTAGTCAGTAAGCGCTATCAAGCAGCAGTGCAAAGTGTCGCTGCTACTGCTCAATCGGGGCAATATGAAATCACTTGTATTGTTCCGCAAAATCAAGGTGGTTGGTTCATTCGTGAGCTTGGACTTATCGATGGTGATGGCGACTTAATTTGGGTCGGTCAATTACCAGAGGTGCAAAAGCCAGTCGCTGGCAGTACTGCAGCTGTGGACTATCGCATCAAAGCAGTCATTAGTATCGATAATCCTGACGTCAACTTAGTTATTGATGCCAATGTTGTTACTGCTACTCAATCGTGGGCGCGAACTACTTTTGTGCCGCTCAGTCATTTAGCGGACACTGATCCACACGACCAATACGCATCCAAGACTTCAACCGATAACACCCTACAGCAGCTAAATGAAAAACTGACTGAACTGCTAGACCGTAAATCTATCAAGGTTGGCGACACCTACACCACGACTATTAATCATGCGAATGCCGACGCCGTTGCCACACATCATGGTTATGGTACGTGGGCACGCTTTGCCGAGGGGCGTACGCTCGTTGGGTTATCTACTAAGTCAGCAGACCCTGCAGACTACAAAACCATAGGTAATGAGTTTGGTGAGAATGAGCATACCTTAACCCTTGCTGAGTCTGCTAGTCACGCTCATGATTTGAAAATTTCAAGTCGGACTCAAATAGCTCATGACTCAAGTCAAGAATCTGATAGGGCGGTAGATACGACAGGTTCAACTTATCCTGACTATATAGATGAGTCAGGTGGCGGCGACCAGCCCCATAACAATATTCAGCCATCACGCGTCGTTGGCCATTGGTTACGCACCGCTTAACCTCAATTTTTAACAAAGGAAAATACTATGGCTACATTTCACCACGGCATCACCGCTCAAGAGTTGGTTCAAGGCATATTGCCCATGCGCAATGCCAATGTCAGCGTCATTGGCTTGGTCGTTACCAGTACTGACGCTGACGCTGATATGTATCCGCTCGATACACCGGTCTTATTAACGGGCATCACTCAGGATAATATCGACAAGGCAGGCATCGAAGGCACATTGGGCGACTGCCTACAAACCATCCGTGATATTCACAATCCTACCGTCGTTATCTTGCGAGTTGACACCTCATTCGACGCCGCATTCGATGTCAATATACTGGACGTGCTACTGACCTGCCAATCGCGCTTTGGCTTGACGCCTAAACGTCTGGGCGCACCAGAGATTGACACGCCAGAAGTGGTGCTTAAATTGGTATCTATCGCTAAGCGCCGTCGCTGCATGGTCTACGCTTCACCGCGTAATATCGATGGCACACTAATCACTGATAAAGAATTAATTACGGCTTATCGCGATACCTATGGCGACCGTGAATTGTGTCTTATTGATAATGAATGGGGTGTGCCGGGAAAGCCGTAGCCCCGTTACCGGGGCCAATAACACCACCACCTGTAGTAAACAGTACTCTTAATAATATCGGCATCCAAGGCGCAGCCACATTCGGTATCGGCACTACTGATAACTTGCCGCTTGGCATGAGTGAAATGACAGGCACACGTACCGTTGGAGATGTAAACTACGGTAACTACCAATACTCAGACAACTCTGTAATGGTTTGGGTTCCTATGTTTTATTATCGCTGGGGTGGAGCGGATAGCCCCCGTTATGCTGAGTATGGTCTAAACTCTTGTGATGTTAAGTCTAAGTACGACTTTGCAGACGTGGCAGCAGCTAACGAAGCGGGTTATGCGGTACATCGTGCCTTTTATGACGACGGCAAGCTTAAAGACGGCGTCTTTGTCGATAAGTATTTAGCCAGTAATAACGCGGGAACAGCAAGCTCAATTAAAAATGGCATCCCATTGTCGTCTGCATCGACCAACGCCCCATTTAGCGGCTTGGATGGTGTGCCGGAGAACACATACGCCGGTGCTATTGATGCTGTTAAAACGCGCGGCGGTGCTTTCTTTGTTACCACCATCTTTATCCAACGTGCATTATCACTACTCAGTATGGCGCACGCTCAAGCGGCGACTAGCATTGATAATTGCGCATGGTATGACGCAACAGGCATTGCAAACTACCCAAAAGGCTGTAACAACGACGCGCTTGGTGATGTTGATGATGCAACGGTTAACTATACTGCAACTGGTTATCTAAAAGCGGGAAAAACTGGTTCAGCAACACTATTTGCCAAAACCACGCATAACGGGCAAGCGTCAGGCGTGGCTGATCTGAACGGCAATATGTTTGAGATATGCTTAGGTCTAACTCAGTTGTCAGGCAATTTTTATGCACTCAAAACCTCTGCTAAAGCGGCGTCACTTACCAGTGGTGCGACAGCAGCAAATGATGCATGGGGTGCGACTGGTATCGCACAAAACTATGAGTCGCTAGGCACGAGTATCGGCGCATTGACCGGCACTAGTCAGGGTATGTACATAGGTTCCGATACTCAGCAAGTATTCTCCAGTGCCCTGACTGGAAAAGAGTGGCAAGCATCTTGTGCAGGCATTCCGCAAACTGGCGGTGTTGACGCTACTACCGGCACAGATCTATTTGGTCATGACCGTTTTTATAACAACCGTGTCGATGATATGTGCCCGCGTGCGGGTGGCTATTGGGGTTACGGCGCGCGTGCGGGCGTGTGGGACATCAACTTCAGTGATTCTCGTACGGATAGCAGCAGCAGCGTTGGTGTGCGGGCGGCCTTGTATAGTGTTTAACTGAGCGATAGCGAAGGAGTTTGAAATGGCAGTAGATAGTGAAGCCAATCTTGATCGTAAGTTTGTACTGACTATGAAGTTGTTGAATATCTATCTGAATCACTTTCCAAGTCATGAAAAAAATGGCTTGGCACTGCGGATAAGAAACACAGCTTATGAGATGTACGATTATGTCATAGAGGCGCAAAAGAGATATCACAAGAAAACGACTTTGACCAATTTAGATATTAGACATGAACAGCTAAGGATGCAGGTTAGATTGGCTTTTGAGCTAGGCTATTTTGGTCATCCAAAAACCGAGAAAACATCGACTGAAAAACTCAATACAAAAAGGTATCTAGCGATATCACTGAGAATTGATGAAATCGGCCAGATTATTGGCGGTTGGATAAAGTCAGTTAAGCAGTAACAAAGTAAAAAAGGGAAGCGTCTTAATATGTGCCCGCTTGCGGGTGGCAATTGGAATAACAGCGCGCTTGCGGGCGTGTGGAACATCAACTTCAATAATTCTCGTACGAATAGCAACAACAACGTTGGTGTGCGGGCGGACTCGGCATCACCTCAAACGACACGTTGTCGTCTGGTGCCAAGGGAGACGTTTTCCTGCTGTAAGCGAAATCGGAATAAGCGTGCATTTCTAGTAGATAAATCGAAAGTCAGGCACGTTATCTTTTTTAAGGATATTTATGAAAAGAGTGGGCAACCTATATGAATCTACCGTCTCAAAAGACTCCTTGTACCAAGGGTTTTTAGACGCTAAGAAAAGCAAAAGCGGCAGACGCGGTTGTTTTGAATTTGAAAAGAAATTGGCAACTGAGTTATCCGCACTAAACAACCAGCTAATGACGGGCACTTATAAACCAAGACCTTATTTTAAGTTTACGATTTATGAACCAAAACAGAGGGATATCTATGCCCCAGCGTTTAGAGACTGCGTGGTTCAACACGCTGTATACGCTAAGGCTATGCCTGTATTTGAAAAGACATTTATCGAACAGTCTTTTGCGTGCAGAGTCGGACTGGGTACACATAAAGCGGCGGACTACACACAGCAAGCACTTAGACGAGCAGGTCAAGGCACATATACATTACAGCTGGATATTAAAAAGTTCTTTTATAGCATTGACCGCCCTACGCTTAGACGCTTAATTGAGAAAAAGATTAAAGATAAAAAGCTTGTGAATTTAATGATGATGTTTGCTGAGTACCAAGAGCCTACTGGTATACCAATCGGCAATTTGTTGTCTCAGATGTACGCGTTAATTTATATGAACCCTTTAGATCATTACGTTAAAAGAGAATTACAACCACGCGCTGGATATTGCCGATATGTTGATGATTTTTTGTTGTTCGGTTTGACCCGCGACGAAGCACTGGACTACAGGGCGAAGATAACAGACTTTGTGAATAACGAGTTGAAACTAACGCTATCAAGGTCGACGATTGCGAACACGCGTAAAGGCGCTAACTTCTGCGGTTACAGGACATGGCGGTCGGCTAGATTTATCAGAAAATATAGTTTATACAAGTCAAGAAAGGCGGTAAGAAATAACAAGCTTGACTCGTTTATATCACATTTAGCTCATGCGTCAAAAACGCGGTCGTTGCAGCATTTGCTAAATTACGCAGCGCAAGAAAATCCTGACTTATATCGTCAGCTACCAAAAACGTATCATCAGAGACATCACCCCAAAAGGAGCAATCTATGACCCAACTAAAACCCATCATCGCCACCGCACTTGCAATGCGCTGCCTAATCGATGAAAAGTACCCTGCAAGCTTTACCAAATCCATCTCTAACGTCCCTGTCCCTGGCGTGGGCGGTATCGTCCATCCACGCACTTGGGATTTGGAAGACCCCAACACTGAAGTCGGCTACCTAAATGCGAATGATGTCACCTCGGTGATTCAGCACGAAGGCTTCCGCTTTTGGGGCAACCGTACTTGCTCAGCAGATCCGCGCTTTGCCTTTGAGACCGGCACGCTTACAGCGCAGTGGCTACTTGACACTATTATCAATGGCTGCTTCCCCTTCATTGATCAACCGCTAACGCCGGTACTGGTGCGCGATATTATCGACTCAATCAATGCCAAGCTACGCGCTACTGTGGCCAAAGGCTGGCTTATCGGTGCAAGCTGCTGGTATAACGACGCGCAGAACAATGAACAAGATTTAAGCCAAGGCCTACTGGTCATTGATTATGACTACACCCCAGTGCCCACGCTTGAAAACCTCCAGCTCAATCAGCGCATTACCGACCGCTATCTAGTCGACTTTGGCAAGCTCATCGCACAAGGCGCTTAAGCTTAAATAACTTAAAAGGACATCTATTATGGCTAAGCAACTGCCTGCAGTACTAAAAAACTTTAACGTCCGCGTCGATGGTGACAGCTACGCGGGTACAGCCAAGACCATTACACTGCCAGAGATTGTGAAGAAAACAGAAGACTATCGCGCCGCTGGTATGATCGGCGACATCAAGTTGGACATGGGTTTTGAGGCCATGGAGTCAACGGTGACTTACACGGGTGTCGATGCCCGTCATATTACCCAGCTTGCTTATTGCGGTGTTGACGCGCTGCCCATCCGCTACATTGGTGCGTATGAGCGTCAAGACACTTGCACCCATGTTGTGCGCGATGTGTATATGCGTGGCTCAGTCACCAACCTACCATTAGGTGAGCTTGAGCTTGGCAGTATCAACGAGCACGAACTGACATACAGCGTCACTTATCTCAAGATTGTAGACGATGGCGTTACCTTGCTTGAGATCGACTTCGTCAATGGCATCTTTATCGTCGCCGGTAAAGACATGACCGGTGAGATTAACGCTCAGTTAGGCTTATAAACCGCATTGGCCAATCATCTGCGTTTGGATAACAGGTTTCGATTAGCTAGTTGGTAAGGTGATGACTTAACCAAGGCGACGATCGGCAGGTAGTGCCTTATATTTAAAGAGAGTCACTATCATCCAAACATGGCCAAATTTTTAACACCCTCTTTACCTAAAAAGTTACCCAATAAATTACACATACCAGGACAATTATTATGAGCAAAAAAGACGCAGTAGAAGCCATAGCTACAGGTGAAGCAGCCCCAATTTTTAATAGTGCAACATTATCACCTGAAGCTGCTAAAGCTTTAAAAGACAACCCTCATTTGTCATACGAAGAAATTGAAGCCATAGAAATGGCACGAATTCGCAGTGAAGCTCCACAATCAAAGTCTACCCCACCCCCAATGCCCAGCAATCCTGATATCGAAACGGTTAAATTTGACAACCCTATCGTTCGCGGTGACCTAACCATTAACGAAGTCAATATCAACAAGCCTAAGACCGGTGCACTACGCGGCCTATCGCTATCTGACTTGCTCAAGCTAGATGTGGATACCGTTATCAAGCTAGTCCCTCGTGTCAGCACACCACCACTCGCTGAACACGAAGTCGCTAACTTGGATCCTTCTGACTTTCTCAGCATCAGTACAGCGGTGGTTGGTTTTTTCGCTTCAGCGGATCAGCGCAAGAAGGCACGAGCCGAGGCCGAGAGCGCCAAAGCCGAGGCGTCCCTCACTGCGTAGATGATGTCATTGCGGATCTAGCGGTCGTGTTTCATTGGCGACCGTCAGACTGCGAAGACATGGATGTGGATGAGTTGATGGATTGGCATGACAAGGCACGTAAACGTAGCGAGTCAGATAAATAATAGGTAGGGCTTTATGGAGATGTTTTTAGCGCTCAAGTTTTGGAGAGAAATAATTATCGGCGCACTATTAGCATTGCTGTTGATCGTCATAGCTGCTTGTATCATTTTGTTTTTGCAAGTCAAGCAGGCTAACGCTGAAGTTGAATATATAAAGACTGAACACGCGCTGACATTAACTACTGAGCGTGCAAATTATGAAGTACGAGCGCGTAAGCTGGAGAAAGAAAGTTATGACCAAACCATTGCAGCTATTAACGATGCCAAGAAGCGTGAAAAATCTAATGCTATTGACGCTGCTAATACTGTCGCTGCTAATGAGCGGCTGTCACAGACTATCGACCGACTCAGTGCCAACGCCGCCACCGACGCCCAGTTTAGAGTTGAGTACGCCACTACCAGCGGACAGCTACTCAAAGACTGTAGCAGCTCAATTACAGACCTGGCAAGAGTCGCTGATATGCACGTCAATGACATCCGAATGTTACAAGGCATCGCAAAACGAAAATAACGAATAGCGGATAATTAATTAGGCGGATAACATGGCAGGCAACTTAGATCTATCGGCAACACTCAAGCTCATTGATGATATTAGTGGGCCATTACGGGGCATTATCGATAGATCAGACAAAATGTCGAAGTCGTTCGAGCGGGCTACACGTACTGTCGATGCTTTCAATGACAGTCTCGCGCAGGTTGATCGCACAGGACTAAATAAAGTTAATCAGCCGCTTGGCCGTACTAACAGTTTATTGACAACGGCTCGACAGCACGCAAGAGGGTTGGTAGGCGACTTTGCTTTAGTCTTAAAGGGCGTAACCGCTGTACAGCGTAAGACTGATAGTTTGGCTCGTGGTTTCGCGGATACGCGCAGACAGATGCGACAGCAAGTCGTAAACAATGCTTTAGTTGTAGGCGGTATAGCAGCATTAGCGTCCATACCCATTAAAGCCTTTATGGATGCTGAGGCAGCGACGACTAATCTAAAAGTTTCTATGATGGACTCTACGGGTAAGATTGCCGATGGTTTTGATGAGCTGACTGAGCTTGCTGGTAATATGGGCAAAAAGTTACCAGGGTCCATTTCTGACTTTCAAAATATGTTTGACGTACTGATTAAAGAAAACATATCAGCAGAGCGAATACTGGACGGCGTTGGCGAAGCAGCTGGGCAAATCGGCATCATCATGAAGATGGAGTTTGGTGATTCGGCAAAGTTCGTTGCTCAATTATCAGATGCGACCAACGTAGCGTCCAAAGACATGATGGAGTTCATGGATATTGTTCAGCGTATTCATCATACCGGCTTAGATCCAGAGTGGATTAAACAGGCCTTTGTCGGACTCTCCCCTGGTATGAAAGTATTACGAATGGAAGGCGCTAAAGGTATCAAAGCCCTATCACCATTCTTAACTATGCTAGGCAATTCCGGTATGACTGAAGGTGGGTCAGCAGGTAATGCTATGAGTAAGATTTTTTCACGCTCACTAAGTTTGGATGTCGGTGATAAGCTAGACAGTCTAAAAAAAGATTATGGCATCGATATATCAATGGACTTTACTGATGGTAAAGGTGAGTTTGGCGGTATAGAGAACTTCTATAAACAAATGGATAAACTATCAACACTCAACTCGCAACAGCGTACCAAAGTGATTGAAACGCTGTATGGAACAGATAAAGAGAACTTAACTGCATTAAATATTCTTATCAATAAAGGCCAAGCAGGTTACGATCAAACTGTTAAGCAGATGGCAGTCCAAGCAAGTCTTCAACAAAGAGTCAACGCACAATTAGGGACACTTGCTAATTTATGGGATGCTGCTAAAGGCACGTTTACATCAGCTATGGTAACAGTCGTAGAAGTATTTACGCCAGAAATTAAGGCCTTAGTAACTAATATTACTGACTTAGTAGATAGGATTAGCAAATGGGTAAAAGAGAACCCTGAACTGGTCAAAACCATAGCCTCCTTGGTAGTAAAGTTTATTAAGATCAATGCTGCAATCTGGGCAGTTAAATACGGTGCAGCATTAATGTTTGGTACATTCTTTAGTATGGCCGCAAGTTTTATTAAATTTGGTGCAACGATAATGATATTCAACGCCATACTAGCCAAGCTTGGAATATCATTTTGGGGCAAGTTCAGACTGATGGGCAAGGCTTTATTATGGTTTAGCAAATTATTTGCTAGAACCTTTTGGTTTTTAGCACGACAATCTCTGCCATTTCTGATTGGAGCAATAGGGCAGCTATCAGTAGCATTGCTGACATCGCCTATTGGTTGGGCAATACTTGCTATTGCTGTGGGCGCCTTGCTTATTATGAAGTACTGGCAACCAATCAAAGCATTCTTTACAGGAATGTGGGATGGTTTCCTAACAGGCATAGCACCGCTTCAAGCGACATTCGATAGTCTAGGCTCTATGTTATCAAGTACATTTGAGCCGTTACGTCCTGTATTGGATATAATCATTACAGGTATTGCTTGGCTTGGCACAGCCCTAGCTTCACTCATCGCACCATTTCAAGCCACTGATGCGCAACTGGCTACGGCTACAGCCAATGGCAGTCAGTTTGGCTATATATTGGGTACGATTGTCAGTCTAATTGCTCAAGTGGTTGCTGGACTAGTCGGCGCACTAGCATTAGGCTTTACCACTATTGGTACAGCGATCGGTACATTTGCAGGTATGGTCATGGTGTATGGTGGCATAGCTGTTAATTACGTGGCAGGTATACCATCACGTATGATGGCCTTCCTAGCAGGTCTGCCTGCTCGTATGTCAGCTATGGGCGGTGATATTATGGATGGCTTAAAAAATGGTATTATCGGTAAAGCGCAAGCTGTCGTGGATGCTATTCTTAATGTAGCTAATCGTGTCAAGTCTGCCTTTACAGGCGTCAAAGGTATTAATAGCAACAGCCCTAGCAAAGTATTTACTAAATATGGTGGCTATATTCCAGATGGAATTACGAACGGCATACTGAGTAATAATAGCCCAGTCAATGCCATGCTACAGACGAGCAACAGCTTACGCGATGCCATGGACACCAGCGAGATCCGCTTTGACAATCGCAAGCCGATCAGCGCATCAGCAATGAATGGCGCTGGTGGTCAAGGTCAACCAGCGACAATCAACTATAACTTTACTATCAATGCCCAGCCAAATCAGTCAGAGCAGCAGATTGCTGACCTAGTAGCCGCCACTTTAGCCAAGCAGCAGCGCAGCCAAAGTAACAACAACACAGCCATGTATGACTTAGCGGAGCAATGGTAATGCTTTTAGCCCTCGGACAATTTATCTTTAGTGTGGACACTATGACTTTTAGCGAGCTACAACGTAGCCGCTCATGGTCGTATGGGAGCAATAGTATTGCACAAGGCCGCGATCAACATCAGTTCACCGGAGTGGGAGAAGAGACAATCACTATCCCTTTTCTTATCTATCAATCACACGGCTTTGGCGACCGTCAGTCCATCGATGATTTGTCAGAGATGGCAGACAGTGGTAGCGGTTATGTGCTGCTCGATGGTAGCGGTTATCTGTATGGTGTCTTTGTCATTACGGCTATAGACGAGACCCGCAGTCATATCACGAATAGAGGCGTGGCACGTAAGATTGACGGTATGATGAAGTTAACCCGTGTCGATGATGACCGTGTCCAAGCCGACAAAGTTGTCGCTGCTGAATACCAGCCAGAAGGGGTCCAGCGATGATACGCACACCTGTACTTCAGCTCACCGCTGATGACCAGCCATTAAACGATCAAGTCATGGCACGTCTTATGACGCTGTCTATCACTGATAATAAGAACATGGACGCCGACGAGTTATCATTGACATTAGACGATCACGATGGCGCATTGGAGCTACCCAAACGTGGCGTGATACTACAATGTTGGATGGGTTATACGGATGCCGGTATTCATGATATGGGCACGTATGTCGTAGACAGTAGCGAGTGGTCAGGGTCGCCCGATACTATCAGTATCAGGGCCAAGTCTGCTGACTTTAAATCATCACTTAAGTCAGGACACAGCGAGTCTTATCACAATAAGACGCTAGGCGAGATTGCAAATACAGTCGCTAAGCGTCAACAATTAGCGTTGTCTATCAAGCCAGAGCTGGTCACTATCGATGTCGGCCACATTGACCAGACAGATGAGTCCGATATTAATCTACTGACGCGACTATGCCACCAGTACGGCGCAGTGGTAAACATTAAGCATGGCAAGCTGCTTATATTTACCGCTAATGCTAATGTCAGTGCGAGTGGCCACGCGTTAGATTTAACAGTCATTACAAGGCAGACAGGCGACCAGTTTAGATATAGCGTTGAGGACAGGCAGGCCGACTATGACAATGTATCGGCAAGCTATCAGGACAAGGACGACGCCAAGCGCAAGACAGTCGATACGACTGGCACCAAGAGTAAAACAAAAAAACTTAAAGGCACGTATAAGAGTGAAAAGGCCGCTAATGCCGCTGCTAATGCGGAGTCAAAACGTATTAAGGATCAACAAGCTAAGTTTAGTATTGCCACAGCCTACGCCTACCCTGCTATTACTACTGAAAGCCCGATTGAGTTGCAAGGATATAAGGCGGAAGTCGACGCCTTAAAATGGACGGTAGATAAGGCAGTACATACTTATAGCAAATCAGGCGGATTAACATCTCAACTTGATTTATTAGCACCACTAAAGTAACACTATGCTATAATAATACTTGCTTGGGAGCGCTCTAAATAAGATCTATAGTACTGTAGATACGAATAAGGCGGCCGTATTATCGTGGTGCGGATTCAGCCCCAAGCACCCTAATTTAAGTTAAAGAAAAGCCCTGCTATTTAGTAGGGCTTTTCTTTACTGTTAATTAATCCCAATCTACTGGCTCACAATACACACACCACCCCGCTGGCAGTTGAGTAACTGGCTGGGCATGCTCAAAGAAATGCTCAAGCCAAAGTATCATCCATCTATCAGATTCTATATTCATATTAGTAGCCTGTTTTATAAAGACATAAATACAGTTTCGTATTCCTTTGCCTGATCTGGAGTCAAGGAGAATTCAAGACGCAGCAAACCGAGTTCACTAGCATACATATATTGTTTAACTAAAGGCATTGCCTCATAAACCTGCTCAAGATACTGTTTTCGTGTCTGTAAGTCTTTATTGCTTTCAAATACCTCAATCACTCCCCCAACTGGCAGATCAGGCTCGTCAAATTCAAGCTCTGACATTGGTTCTGGCTGCTCAACTCTTGTATCTTCAAATTGAGCGCTTCCAACATACTCTCCAGGTCTTCCCAATCTCTCATTAGGATCAGTTTCAGCGGTTTGTATAATGATTTCACCGAGAGGCAGACCTTCATCTTTAAAAGCAGCGATGACGTCCTCTACTTTTGGAGCTGCACCCAGCTTCGACTTAATCTCCATCGCTCCATTCTCATGCACCGTGTAATCTTCAGGCGCAAGTCCTGCTTCAGCCGCCATCTCATCCATGTCTATAACTTCTGGCTCTGGCTGACTACATCCAGCGATAGCCGAGATCATTATTGATAAAGCAAATATTCTAAACATCTATTTATCCTCAAAAAACAAAACACCAGTCTAGCAAATATCAATTATCATCATCACTATTATTTATATTAATTGTCTATAGCGATACGCTTAAGAGCCACCCGCTTCATCGCCATGCCTTGAACTTCATAATAAGAACAGAACAAAAGTTAATCAAACTAACCAACTTAGGAAAGCAATTAGTATGATTAATAATACAACAACCTTTGAGATGAGTACCAGAAACAAAGCCATGGCAGATGAACTAGCGAGGGTAGCCGCTTACGCTCATATGCTCGGTCAGTTATGCGAGCTATCACCCAATGCCGAGCCACTATCACTTGAGCAGTTAGAGATCATCTTTAAAGATATTTCGCAAGTCACTGGTGAGGCATCAGAAAGCCTAATAACTTTGTGAAAAGTTCATCAGTTTATTCAGGGTTAAGTGAGGGTGATTTGTTCTTTTTTTCAAACGCCTTATCATAATCCATATTTTTATTATTATCTTTCCACATCTCTAGTACAAACGGTTGTGCTAGAGAGAATAAATCCATCAAAGTATAGTCCCGTTTATTAGCACCAGCGTTATGCAATGAGCTTTCTACAGCATAGGCCATTTCATACCACGCATCTTCTAAAGAGTCCGCTGTGCCAACATCCTTTTTTTCTATCAGTCTTTGTCTCTCAAACATAACCTACTCCATAGACTCGTAAGTCTTTATCAGTCTCACCAGTTCAGCACGCCGCTGGCTATTTCGATATAGCTCTAACCACTGCATCTCATCATCAGTCAGATCGCTAGCAGACTCACCTAGCCGTCTGCCCGAAATTACATAAGACATGTCATAACCTAAATCAGATAACTGTTTGGCTATGCCGAGGTCAGGTAACCGTTTGGCATTCTCATATCTAGAAATTGTCGCAAGGGCAATATCTAAAGCATCCCTTATTTCAGTCTGTTCTAGACCAAGCCGTTCACGCTCTAAAGCTAAACGCCTAGATATCTGAGGTTTAATATCATCACTTAAAATAACCATATAGTCACTTAATCTATTTACATGACCTTTCGGTTATGTAATAATGCAATTGTTAGCTCGTAAGACAGTTAGCACTTTACCACAAAACTCAATTATGGAGTATCCACGATGTCACAAGTCATGTTTGCCACACGCTTACCTGAATCTAAGCGCAGGTACATCCAGTATAAGGCCATGCACACAGGCAAGCAGCAGCAGGAGTTAATGGCAGAGATCATTGACTTCTATCAGCAGCACGATAGTGAGTTTATGCAGCTGTTTGCCTCCTTATCAGCGCCTACTGACACTACGAGTAGCGATAAGGAGATCAGCGATGACGCATAAAAACTGGGACAACGTCCGCGATCGTCGTCTATACAGCTACATGAATGACCCAGAGCATGAGCGCTTTGAGTTCGCCATGCGCTTAGCAGGGATAAGTCAGGAGGCAACCGCCATCAGACAGTTCTTATTAGCGCATTCAGACCAGATCATCATCAAGCACGATAGTAAGAACTTTAAACCAAGCAGTCATGCCATAGCAACGGTAAAACTACTGTTCCCAAGCGGTAAATATACCGTGATTGACTCAACCCCAAGCTAAGCGACTTTATGAAAAGGAAACACCACGATGTCACACCTTAACCCTAACCTGAAAGGAACCACCACGATGTTACCACTTAACCCAATCCTAGCCACCCTAAGCAAGCTCCAAGTCCATACCGCCATGATGGCGCAGCTCACCCAAGCGGCTCAAGGGAACACCATCACCATCAACCGCCGAGAATTACAGCAGGCGTTTGCCGATATACAGCAGACACTCAGCGGCGTCTGTACACAGCTATCTGACTTTGACGAGTCGGATATTGACTTTGACAAGGCATGCAGTGACTTTGAGCAGATGCTTAGTGACTCAGACCAGATAGCCGCGCCCATTGTAAATAGGACAGAACCCTGCATCGTTGTACAAAATAGAGGCAACAGTAAGAACGAATGCACGGTGCGCCATTTCTATATGCGCAGGATCTCAGAGGAGCAAAGAAATAGATGCACACCCATGGGGTTATGCGATACATATGGCGTAGAGCTGCCCGCTTATTATCAAGACATCGATGTCAGTCGCTTCGCAGAAAAGACCTATACCGACCAAAACGGCGATGAGCAGCGCGTCCTAGTCCCTCTATTCAAGACGCGCAGAAATGGCGAACACTACCAAGCCTTTTATAAGCGCGTCGGTCTACTACTACCACCGATTGATTAGATCACTTTGTTATAACCCAACCCCAACCTAAAAGGAAATACCACGATGTCACATGTAGATGAATATCCATTAGCGGTTCTTAATAAGATTATCAATTTTCACAACTTAAACTTACTGGTATATAAGTTTGGCGATATTGAATATGTACCCGCTAAGTCAATCACTGATGCTATTGGTATCGACTGGCGCAATGTGAAAAGAAACTTTGAAGTTGAAGATAACAAGATTTTATATGGTGTTATTCGCTTAATTACCCCAAAAATCGATAATTTGGGGGGTCTTAAGACCAGCGAAGCTTCGCTTTCAGGCACCAATATGGGCGCAACTGATACAGAAATAGCTGATAACTCGCAATTTTTGGACATTTTATGTATGCGTTTAGACCGTGTGCACATGTATTTAGCTCGAGTGAACACATCGAGAATAAGGGCAAACGGTAATATTGATTCTGCGGATTATCTACTAAGCCTACAAACAGAATGGGCACAGGCACTGCATGACTACGAAACCCACGGCATTGCCATCAAGTCTAGTTTGTTCAATAACACCAAGCAGCTCAAGCTCCTTACCGATATTTATAAAGGGCTGAATGACAAGCAGCAAAAGCATGTCGTATCTCAGCAGATAGATGCCTGTTTAGGGATTACCAGAGCAGAAGATAAAGATTTACTCACTGGCTTATAAGCCATAACGATAACTCACCTGAAAAGAGTCGCCACGATGACCACTCACCCTATCAAATAATCATCTGGAGTCTCTATGGCAAGCCCTACTTCACCAACCGCATATATAAACTGCCCTCACTGTGCAGGGAGAATGCGCACTTATGGCCACGTCATGTTTAGCGCATTGACCAAACAGCTCGTAGCCGCTTGCCAAAATCCAGACTGCTTATTCTCAGCAAGAGTAGGTATAGAAATCACCCAGCAACTACAACCCAGCTTATGCCCCAATCCTGATATTGCGGCAGCATTAACCAGATAAATAAGGACAACACGATGTCTAATTCAGTTCCCAATCAAGCACAGCGAGAGCAGATTCGTAACAACTTGCTCAACATGGCTCCTAGTAATTTAACCCAGTACCAGCTGAATGAATGGCTAGCAGATCAGATGGTGATAGAAGATTATCGCTATCAAGCCCGTCAAAAGATGATAGCAGCGCTACCAAAGGTAGTAGAGCTAGCATTAAAGGACTGCGGCGGAGGTTATGTAGCAGCCACTATGCTACTCAATATATTCAATAGATATGCTTGGCAATTCGATCTGGTCAGCATGCGCAACCTTAGCTTTGATAATTGGAGAGCCTGCATGGATGTATTGGCCTATCAAACCCTTACTAGCCCAGACAAAGATGTCCATAACTACATAGCCAATGGCACTAAAGTTATGCAAGACCTTTGGGGTCGCTATGAGCATAGCAAAAACTTTATAGACCGTAGATAAGGAGCAGTCGCATGGCTAAGTTATTTAAAGAAACGATCAAGCCGATCAACCTAAAGCTAACCTCGGGCACTAGCATACGCTTAGTACCCAGCATCGGTGATAGAGACAACATCGTATTTGTTTATTCCTCTGTAGATATAGACATAGCCTTCCATCTTAAGGCTGATATTACGAACTACCACATGTTGGCCAATCACATTCATTTAGGTCGTTATTCTCAAGCGATATCGTATGCAGCCAATAAGAGGGCCTATGAGTATCATCAAGAGATAATCGCGCAGACCGCCAACTTAAGTCTTATAGCGTAGTAACAACCCAAAACCCTTGTACTCAAATAATTAGGTAATACCATGACACGAGTTAATGACAAAGTCGTAGACCGCCTGATATCGGACTACGGATTCAAAGTAAGCGGCAACTGGCTACGCGAAGGCAGATGCCCAGATTGCAGCAAAAAATCTTTATTCACTCATTCCACCACGCCCCGCGTCGTCAAGTGTGGCCGTCTTAATAAATGCGGTATGGAGATCCACGTAAAGGATCTCTTTTCTGATCTATTCAAAGACTGGTCAGCGACTTATAAACAGACTGACATCAGCCCCAACGCCGCAGCCGATGCCTATCTTAATGAAGGCCGTGGTCTTAGCATCAAACCCATCAAAAGCAGCTATACCCAAGAGCAATACAGCAGCCGGGACCTTGGCATATCATCAGCTACCGTTCGCTTTACTTTACCAAACGGTGGATGGTGGGAGCGCATCATTGACCAAGCCGACCGCTTCCCGCGTAAGGCCAATATCAAATACGGCTATAACGTAAAAGGCTACTGGTGGTGGCATCCAAGCAACACCCAAATGCCAACTGAATTGTGGATAACAGAAGGTATTTTTGACGCTGCAGCATTAGCTGAGCATGGTATCGATGCCGTCAGCTCAATCAGTTGCAGCAACTTCCCAGAGCACAGCCTCTATGAGCTAAAGAGCCAATACGACAAGGCTAAGCGCACTCTGCCCAAATTGGTATGGGCGTATGACAATGACAAAGCGGGTAAAGACGGTATTCATCGCAGTGTAAAAGCCGCAACCGATATGGGCTTTGATTGTGTCGCAGCACAGCCCCCTTATGAAAAGCACCGTCAGCTGGACTGGAACGACTTACACGAGATGCAACGTCTATCACCAGAGCACATCGAAACCTATCGCTATTTCGGTAACTTATTGACAGCCAAGTCCGCAATAGAAGCCGCGGTCATCATGTACATGCACACCAAGCGCAGCAGCTTTTACTTTGAATATAACTACCGCACCTGGTGGTTCGAGCTGGATACCAAAGCCCTGTCTAGCTGTATTGGCGTCGAGAAGCATCAAGTCAGCACTTACTTAGAATCCGTCAGCGACTTAACCGACGTGGACGAGTCCATGCCAGAGTTTGTCAAAAGCTCAAGTACTGTCACTGAATTATGCAATGCCAAGCTTGAAGCCCTTTATTTCCAACGCAATGAGATTACAGACGAATCCTGGTACTTCATGCGAGTCAGCACGGTAAAAGGCGATGTCACCACCACCATCACCGGCGATCAGTTATCTAGTCCGTCCAAATTCAAGCCACGTTTGCTATCCGTTTATGCCGGTGTCTTTTGGACTGGCGCAGCTGGTCAGCTCGATATCATCATGCGTCACCAGACGGAAGCGCTCAAAGAAGTCAAAACCACCGACTTTATCGGCTACAGCAAAGAGCTTGGCGCGTATATCTTTAATAACGTTGCCGTCCACAAGGGCAAATCAGTCGCCATCAATGAACAGGACTATTTTAAATTAGGCCGACTAGAAGTGAAGTCATTGGCCAACTCCCCGGTTATGCAATTAAACACCAAAGACAAACCCAACTTTGACTGGTGGCCCAAGTTTAATAGCGTGCGCGGCAACTATGGCACGGTCGTCATGGCTTGGTGGCTAGGCACTTATTTTGCCGAGCAGATACGCGGCATCGATCGCAGCTATCCATTTTTTGAATTGGTCGGTCAAGCAGGCGCTGGTAAATCACGTCTACTAGAATTCTTATGGCGCTTATCAGGCCGTGAGGACTACGAAGGCTTTGACCCATCAAAAGCCACATCAGTGGCCATCTATCGTGAGTTTGCCCAAGTATCCAACATGCCCATCGCCCTTATCGAAGGCGACCGTAACGATGAAGACGGCAAAAAATCCTACTCAAAGTTTGAATGGGACCAACTAAAAGACGCCTTCAACGGTCGTTCAATCCGGAGTCGCGGCGTCAAGAATAACGGCAACGATACTTACTCACCGCCATTCCGCGCCGCCATCATGATTAGCCAAAACGAACCGATTCAAGCATCTGAAGCCATGCTGACTCGCTTATTGCATATACGCTTAACCCGTGAAGGTCAGACATTGGCAGGCAAACATATCGTCGATGAGCTCGACCGAATACCGCTAGAAGTCACCAGTCAATTCATGGTAAAAGCCATTCGTAATGAAGAAGCCATCTTAAAAACATATAGTGAAAAGGTGCGCATCTACGAAGCCTTTTATCATGCTGCTGGCATCACGCATACCCGTATTGCGCTCAATCATGCCCAGATAGCCGCGATGATAGATTGCTTGCATATGCACGTACTCAATGACGTTATGACCGATGCTCAAGCCAAAGACGCCAAAAGCACCTTGATTGAAATGTCACAACAGCGCGTGGCCAGACTGTCCAGCGATCATCCATTGGTCGAACAGTTCTGGGAGATTTATGAGTACATGGACACCTTGGCCCAGTGTGACATGAACCATTCCTCTGATAAAAAGCGGATAGCCATTAATCTACCGGCCTTTTATAAAATCGCGCAGCAAGAAGGACAGCGCCTACCAGAACAGACCGAGATGAAGCGCCTGCTTAGATCCAGCCGAAAGAATAAATTCATTGATTCAAACGTTGCCATATCTAGCACGGTTTATAGAGCCAAAACCGTTAAATGCTGGGTGTTTGAAAACGGAATGGAGGCGTAATGAGCATAGCAATAGACAACATGTTCTGCATCATGCGAGTTATCAATAGCAGTAACCAGCTAATGACAGCGGCGCAAATAGCAGACAAAACATTCCTCAACGTTCGTACGGTTCAACGTCATGCAATGCGACTAGCAAGTGAAGGCTTAGTCGACTTCAAACATAACGGCTACAAATACAGCTACATGAAACGAGGGCTAAAAGTATGACATGCAAATGTTTAACAGAATTACCTAAGCAGATTATGGCTCACTGTAACGACCAAGAACAGTATCAGGCTAAGCCAGTGTTAGAAGCATCTTTTAAAGACTTAGTATTTTCTCTAAAAGACGGCGAAATGACTATGGTTTTGAAGTCCGATATTAAGCTAAAAGAAAAAGGTCTTAAAAATCATAAAATTACAACTATCACTTTCACTTACTGTCCGTTCTGTGGTGTGAAGAATAGAGAGGACCACGACTAATGGACCTAAATAAACTAATGAAAATGGCGATGGAAAACGCCAAAAATCTAGCTGAACAACAAAAGATTCAAGAATTGGCCAATTCAAATACCTTGTTAATTATGGCAAAGACAATTAGTCGGTTGGTACCCAATCAACAGATTGAATCCGAACTACAAAAAAGCTTAGACGAAATCCGCGATTATTACTTCCAGAATGCTGACTATGAAGAAGATGAAGACGCAATTGAAGGGATAAGTGAATTAACCGGACTGGCCAAAAATATTGCCATCGATGTCTTAAAGATTGCTGACGATATGGAGACTGATTAATGAACCTAGTCCGCGCCCTATTTCCTTACGACCGTACCAGTCCTTTGCATTGGATAACCTTCGACATCGAGTCTGGTCAGATGATTGATTGCTCGATGCACCCAACGCACAAACAGCGCGAACTATATCAAAATAAACGCTACGAGATTAAAGGAGACAAGATAGTTATGCGCTGCCAAGTCGAAGTCTACAAAGAACGTAAGTACGAATCCATAACCGAAATCAAAATAGGAGAGCAACCCCATGAATGATCAAATCTCTTTTGGCCAACACAAGAAAAATCTAAATATTGCAAAAAGCGGTATGACAAAAACCTTAGCACCGCTAAACGAAAAGCTAGCGCCGCTAGATATGATGATATATCTCTGTAATGGTCAAACCATGCTGAATACGTTTGAAGCGTCTAGTAGAGCAGGGCTATCTATTTATATCGATGACAACGAGATCGAAACCATGATGTCTATGACAGACGATCAGTTAATAAAAAAGCTAAGGAGACAGTAACGATGGCTGACGACATCGACAGAGCAAATGACGTTGCTCAAGAAACAATAGACAGAATCATAGCGAAGGCCCCAAAGTTTGATGCGCCGTCACTGCCAGAATGTTTAGAGTGTGGCGAAGACATCCCCATTCAGCGACAAGCTTTTGGTGGCCGTAACTTATGTGTTGATTGCCAAACCGTGCTAGAGAAGCGAGGGAGGCAATGAAAACACTATTTTGGATGTTAATCACGGCATTCATGTCTTATAACGTTGGCAGCGTCATCGCGCACAATGTGGTAAAGACAGAATGTCAGCGCCTTGGAGAGTTCTATATCGGTCAAACTGTGTACGATTGCACCAAGACAGAGCCATCAAATAAGTAATAATCACAGCAAACTTACCCCAAAATTACCTTTATAAGGTAATAATTAATGCAAGGTAAATCAGGTGGTTAAAAAGAGATAATGGAGATCTAACCTCTATTACCTCTTTTTTTTACTACCGTAGTTTTACCGCTCGTTTACCGCTCACATAAAGAACGCATACGCGATATAACGCCACTCTTGACCTGAAATCAAAGGAGACCAAAATGTCCGCAGGCATAGAGCCGCTAAAGACCAGTATCCGCATTTGGTGGAAAGACAAGAATGGCCAGCGCGACCGCGAAACCATGTACGACACCCCGCCCACTGAAGCCAATCTTAAAAAAGCCGCAGCCATAGCGCAATCGATAGATACTCAAATAGAAATGGGTACGTTTGACCGAGATCAGACATTCCCCCACTCCCCTAAGCGCAAAGCCTCCTACTTTGGCCATTACTTGAATCAGTGGCAAACTACTGAACAATCATTAGTGTCCGAGTCCTCATGGATAACCTATCAAAGCAAAGTAAATAACCATATCAGTACCTATTGGACACACAAACAAATAGCCAAAATCACCGTCGAAGACGTTGAGGACTGGGTATATAAAGACTTAATAAAACAAAAGCAGCTCAGCTCAAACACGATTAAAGAGATCTTGGGCTTATGGCGCAAGATTTATGGCTACTGGTCACGTCATCAAAGCCAAGTAAATGACCCAACGCAGTATATAAAGCTAAATTTTAACGATCCAGACGACATATATCCCTTTAACAAAAGCGAAATACGTCTCATTATAGATAATGAACAGGACCAGGCACGTAAAAACCTATGGACAGTCATGATTTGGTCAGGTCTATCATCACATGAGCTGCTTGCATTAGCAGTGGCAGACTTAGATTTGGACAACGGTCACGCTCATATCCGCAGGGGCGTAGTAAAAGGGGCCTATCGAGTCACCAAAAACAGACGCCGCAAGCGCCAAGTCGAGCTATTGCCCATCGTTATTGACGCGCTACGCAGCCAAATCGAATTAGTAAAAGACTCACCGCTACAAACAGTCATGATTACAGAGCGCGATCACCGGACAGCACGCCCACACAACTTGCAGTTTCTTTGGCACAACCCAAACACCGGCACGCATCATACTTATGAGCAGCTGCGCCATCAATGGGCCGATTATTTAGAGAGTATCGAAGTAGATTACCGACCACTGAATAATGGCCGGCACACCTATGCCAGTCAGGTGCTGTCAACTGGCGTCGTCACGGCCGAATGGTTGGCCAACCAACTTGGCCATAGCAATACCGACATGATCCACAAACATTACGGCAAATTCATACCGCAAGACTCTGGCCATATCATAAAACTGCTAAATCACGCACTAGACCTATAACCCAGCCCACGGCAAAATAACCGGGGCTTTTGGCGTATCAACGCTGGAAGCCCTTTATTTATGGGCGCTCACAAAATCATTGATACGGTTTAGTGATAATTCCCAGCCCACACAGCAGCCCACACTATCAAACCATAACCAAATTACAGGCATTAAAAAAGCCTACACAAGGTAGGCTCTATAAGGGTTCCAACGTTTTTAGCTATCACCCGATATTTGGAGGAGACGGAGAGATTCGAAACCTCTGTATATGCCAACGCCCGCAGTCATCAAAGCGTCAATGACCCACTATTCAACGGTTACAGATAATACACTAACTAATATTTACGTTATATATCAGCCCACACTCAGCCCACGGCCATTAAAAAATAACCCCAAAAGTATATGCTCGGTATTGTTTAGTGTTATTCCCTAGATATTTCACACGACCAAATAAAAAGGTAATACAGGTAATAATTTATTTATAATACTCTGTATACCTTTATTTATATAGCTTATAGAGATTTGATAAAAGGTAATAATAAGGTAATATAGAAGTAATAAGTTACCTTTTTAAAAGGTGATATACACTTATACCTAAACCATTGATTTAATTATATTTAATATATTATTACCTTTTTAATTACCTCTTATTACCTTTTAGAGGTAATAATATTAACCATTAAAATCAACAACTTAGGCGTGATAAGTTATAGAATTACCTTTATTACCTTTTCTTTTTATCGTCATGATATTTTAGAGGCTCTCAGAACGCCATATATACCGCATCACACTGCATTAATACGCATTACACCGTTTTATCAACCTCTAGCAGCTGTGGGCCTCCGGAGGGATATTGATGCATTAAAATAAGGCCCTTATGTGTGCCAAACTCGGGCGGGAGGGAGCGAATTTCACCATGGTCGGGTGACAAAAAAAGGCCACTCAAAAATGAGCGGCCTTTTGGTTGAAAAATATAATTATCAGTCAGATTTTACGAGCTCGTAGCCATTGAATGTAATGATAGTCTCACCAACTTGCTCATTGATGTCGAGCAGCATGTTTTGTAGCGGTAGTATCTCGTGCCAATAGAACACCTCGGCAGCTTTCTTGGCGTCACCAAATCCGCCAGCATTGTTAGGTACCACGCCCATTAATTGGGGCGGGACTCGATGACCGGCCAAAGTATCATCGCGTGAAGCTATTTTGATATTGGCAAACTCATCCTTAGCCGCTACTTCTGCCAGCGGTATTACTTTGACGCCGTCCGGCTTGCCGTTGGGAACGTACATAAACAGGTTTTTGAAGTTGCCCGCGCCTTTTGACTCTTGGACGGCTTGCTCTAAGTCGTCAACATCTTCAGGCGTAGATAGTGGATCTGATAAATGTAAGATATAACCAGCATGAGCGCCGTTCTTATAGTACTTGCGGCGGAATAATGTCGCTGCTTCGTTGAGTGTGATGGCATTTACACTGCTAAGATAATCAGGGATGCCATACAACTCTTGGTCAATATCAGGATTCGATATATGGATGACTTGCTCATTGTATTCGATGATCAAAGCCTGTCTAAAATCAACATGATGGTAGCCGTCACCTATAATGCTTTTTCGCGTATTGCGTGCAAGCTTTGCTCGCAACTCTAAAACACCACCCAATCTGTTTCGGACCACTTGAACATAGGCGTTATCGAATACTAATAGATTGGTTACTAATTTGATGAATGCTTGGCGACTTAGTTTCGGGTGTGGCTTATAAAGGCTAGCCAATACATTACGCTTGGTGATTAGCGCACTAGTGTGATGGCTGGTTGCTCGGTATAGTTTGGACACTGCGTCAATGTCAAAAGGGTATTCATAATAATCTTGCATCATCGGACAATAGCCGTACTCAAACATACCCCGCCCATCAAGTACTGGCTCTGGTTCTCCAAATCCACTCATGATTACTTTTTGGCGTGGGTTATTAGACTGTGCGATTGGATCTGTAACGGTCTCTGTCATTTGTGTACCCTTATTCGAGATTTATTTACGGTGTCATTAATTATTTCTGTGCTGGCTAATGGCGCTTTTTCTAACGCATTCATAATTGCCCATGCAATATCGCTATGACCAACCTCTTTGGATCGGCTACTGACAAAGGTCATCTGTCTCTGACTGCCAGTCAATGCTTGTTTGATTGCAATGAATGCTTTGGCAATATCAATACTGCCCGCGTCAAAGTGTAATTTGCGTCTTGTGAATAATTCTTTGGCTCGTAGTGCCATGCGCGTTTTACTTTCAACGCTATAAACGATGGCGGTATAGTTTGGGAAGAATTTTTTTACGTGCTCAGCTACAGCGATACCCGCGCCGGTCGTATCAATACCTAAGAATTCAACGTTGTAATGCTCACATATTTTTTCTATATATTTGGCTTGGACGTGAGGTGGCATGTGATCAAGATGCTTGCGCTCTAATATTCGATAGGGTTCATGCTGATTTTTGGGCGGTGCAATGACTGCCAGTGCTGGACGGTCACCCGTAAAACTAGGGTCATACCCTACCCAGACTGGACCATCAAAAGGCTTGCTGCCCATCGGTGTGAAGTCATCCCATATTTGCCAGCTGTCAACCATATTTGGCTGCAGTACTGATAGTGGGAAATAACTATTGCTGTCATCAAGAAAAACACACATGAATAAGTTGGCGAAGCGTTCGGGTGTGTATTCCAATAGCAGCTGTGCTATATCTAATTTGTCAAAGCCACCTCTAATCGCGTCTTTTATATTAACTATAAGTCGCCACTTACCATCACCGCAGTAACGGCCCGACTTCAGAGCGCTGTGTGATATATCTATATCTGTTTTGTTGACGCCATCCTTACCAGCCCAAAATGCATAAGCCTCGTGTAGAACGCTGCTAGGTGTTGATAGATAGACTTGCTGAAAGTGACTTTGTGATGCCATACCAGATGCGACAGCTCTAAACTCTTTAAATTTACGAATCCAAAAGAACTCATCCATGATGACATCGCCGTGACGACCTTGCGCTGTCAGTGCGTTGGTGCCCATGTAGTAAAGACTGACCTGCGTATTGTCTTCTAGCGATAATACAATCGGCTCACCGCCAACATTTCTGCCTAAAACTTCAAATACAAAAGCCTTGATGTATTCAATAAACTGATAGGCTTGCGCCTTACTAGCTGAAAGGAAAATCTTATTCTTTTTAGTCCGTAGTGCATTTATCAGTGCCCACAGTGCTATGACGTAAGTCGCCCCAATCTGACGAGACTTGAGCATCATAAAGATACGTGCAGCACGGTGCTTTTTTGTCCCGTTTAGTATTTCTACCCAGCGCTGTTGAAACGGGTAAGGCTCTAACATCAAGTTAAAAGCTTCTTCTAGCGCATCGATTTCTTCTTCAGTAAATAAATTTTTAACTGCTGGCTTTCTATCTTCTTTATATCGATTGGATAGCTTTGGGTTCAGCGTTGCGCCGTTACCGCCATCGTTATAACGCTGGATTTTGGCCGCATGCTCTAACTGCTTATTGAAGAAGTCAATTTCTTTGTATTCCGCATTGCCTTTCTTATCCATGTTGATCAGCGATAAAAGCCGAGCTTGCATCGCTGATGTGACGTTCTCAAAAATACTTGCACGCACCCACGCATCACGCTTTTTCCAACTGGCAACAGTCGGGCGCTTTTCATTGAGTTCTTTTGCTATTTGAGTGACGGTCAAGCCTTGCGCATAGAGTAGTCGAGCCCGTTCTCTATTGTCGCTGTTGGCGTCGTCTGGGGTGTCAGTATTGTTAGTAGTCATAGGGCTATAGCTTATAGCTCGTAACCCTTGCAACCACGCTGTTTGTAACCGTAAAACCGCTTTACGGTTAACATTCGGTTGCCCGTAACCCCCTTTAGCCGACACACTAAAGCCTATTTAAAAATTACTAAACCCTAATAACCGAGATTGATTATGGCTGATCCTGTATTGCCCGGCAAACGAGTCGTTAAGCGCTTTCGCGTAGCCCGTGAGGGACAAACTGTTGACGGCCGTTCTTTATCCCAACAGCAAATTATTGATATGTCCGAGACTTACGATCCTGTCGAATACATAGCACGCATTAACTGTGAGCACATGAGTGACTACTGGTCTGGTTTGAATAGTGAAAGAAAATCTTCTGGATTAGGTGATGTCATTGCTGTCTCTCATGGAATGGAGACTTTTACAAAGAATGGGCTAGACGTGCAGTTAATGTGTCTTTATACCACATTATCGGCGCTACCTGACTTAATAGAAGCTAATGGGAAAGGTGAAAAAATATTTCCTTCAATCGAATTTTATCCAAAATTTGCAGATACTGACCGCGCTTACTTGGTTGGACTCGCTGTCACTGACACCCCTGCCTCCCTTGGTACCGAACCCCTTAAATTCAGCCGAAATTCAGATGCACTCCATACTGACTTTGACCAGGAACTTATCCTTATGACTAAAAATGTCCCAGCACCAGCTGCTAGTACTGACACGACTACCACTGAGCAACCTGTTGTTCAGCCAGAAGCCACGCAAGAGCTTAATACTCAGCCTGAAGCTGATGGGTTTTTGCAAAAACTATCTGCTATGTTTGCTTCCAAAAAATCAGGAATGAGCACACAAGAGCAAGACTTAATCTTACAATCCTTTGAAAAGTTAAATGATAAAGCTGACAAGGTTGCTCAAGTAAATGAGTCGCTAACTACTCAGGTCTCTGAATTAGAAACCAAGCTTGAGTCATTAAATACTCAACTGTCAGTAGAACCTGCCACCAATTTGACTAATATCCCGCCATCTTCAGGCGCTGGTGCTCAACTAACCGCTTACTAATACTCATTCATCTACTGGTGCTGGTGCTCAGTTGACTTATTAATCATCAAGGATATTTATGTTTACCTTAGATCCCCAAACAGCTATACAGTTAGAACAGTACAAACAGCAGGTTGCTCGTTTAAACAATGCGAACAACCATACTTCTGCATTTAATGTCATTCCTTCTATCGAGCAAAAGTTGCTTGAAGTTTATCGTCAGGCAACGGACTTTTTAGGTCGTATTAATATTCAAGGCGTAAAAGCTGGTCACGGTCAGAAGCTAGGTCTTGGCGGCAATCAGTCAGCTGCTAGTACTACCGATACTCGTATTCAGCCCCGTCGACCTACTAATATTGGTGCTCTTGAAGCTATCGATGAGTACTTATGCACCCAGACCAACTCTGATATTGCTTATCTATACGAAATTATTGATAACTGGGGCTATCTACCAGATTTCCAGACTAAGCTTGCTGCTATGGCGGTCAAAATCGTTTCTGAAGACAAGCAACGTATCGGCTTCAATGGTACGCATCGCGCTAAGACTTCCAATCGTGACTTAAATCCATTACTGCAAGACGTAAACACTGGTTGGCTTGAGAAAATCCGCGCCTACAATTCAGAACGTCACATTGATGGTATTACTATTGGCGCATCTCAAGAATTTAAGAATCTTGATGCTTTGGTAGAGATGGCCATTAACGAGATGATTTCTGAACAGCATCGTCAGGCAGATGGCTTGACCGCAATCACCAGTCGCAACCTGGTCTCTGATAAATATGTCGGTCTGCTCAATCAAAACCATTCACCGACTGAACAGACCGCTGCAAAGGCACTGTATCAACGTCAGCAATTGGGTAGTTTGCCAGTCGATACGCCTGCTTTCTTTGTTCCGAACGGCTTGTTAATCACCACTCATGACAACCTTTCAATCTATCAGCAACGTGGCACTATGCGCCGTCATCTTATTGATGAGCCAGCATGGGATCGTACAACCGATTACCAATCAGTCAATGAATGCTATGTCGTAGAAGACTATAGCAAGACGGTATTGATTGAAAATATCGTGATGGAGGGTT
This sequence comes from Psychrobacter sp. 72-O-c, assembly GCF_904846605.1. Taxonomy (GTDB): domain Bacteria; phylum Pseudomonadota; class Gammaproteobacteria; order Pseudomonadales; family Moraxellaceae; genus Psychrobacter. The sequence continues at coordinate 42,787 of NZ_CAJHBI010000012.1, read as the reverse complement.
AATTCTATGAAGTCAAATTTTTTACGTGATCACTTTGTTCGTACGCAAGCAGCCAAAAAAGCGGCTGCTGCTAATAATGACCCGCGCTTATCTGCACAAGTGCTAGGTCGTCGTCAAGGCAATACTATGGTTAGTCAGACCACACCAGTCTCTGATGCACAGTCCAATACTAATGCTGATGCCGACCCTGATGCCGCGCCCGGAAATATCGGCGGTATCGCCTTAAAGTTCTGGAATGACTTTGAGAACTTGTCCAACATTCAATCTATTAGCCATAAAACAGAGCTGAAAGCTGAGCTATTGCCCAGCTATATCCCTTGGATTGAAGGTACTATCGCTGAAGGCGTTGGCGCTCAAGATGACATGCTGGTTAAGCTAATGATTTGGTGTTTAGACACTCATGAATTCGAAGTCGCTATCAGTATTGCTGACTATGCTTTGCTGAACGATTTTGTGATGCCTGAACCCTTCAAGCGTGATGTGGCCACTGTTTTTGTGGAGCAACTAAGTGACGAGATGTTGCAAAACGTCGAAGGAGACTTAGGTGTTCACGCGGAATTAATCCAACGTGCTGTTAACAATACTACTGACCAAGATATGCCAGACCAAGTTCGCGCTAAGATTTATCGTGTCCTTGGTGACAGCTTAAAAGATGCTAAGCCTGCTGATGCTATCACTGCTTATGAAACTGCAATTAAGCTTGATAACGCTGTTGGCTGCAAAAAAGACCTCGCCCAGCTCCTCAAAGCTGGAGAGTAACGTCCCCACCCGGGAAGCGGCTCACTACTTTGTCAATGCTGTTTGCTGATCGCATCATAGCAACGCCAACGAAGTGACTACCGCTTTTCATTTATTTTGCAGGTATTGTCATGTTGATCAATCAACAAGTCCAAGCGCAAAACGTCCCTAACCCTTATGGGCATCTGCCATCTGTCGGAACTGATGACATGGTGCAGCTTATGCGTATAGATAAGACGCTTGGCGCTGAACGTATCGCTGGTTATATCAGTGACGCTTATGACACGGTCAACGGTGACTTACCTGCTACCTTTTTTAGTCTATTGACTTTACAGCGTCATATGTCTGTTAGTCGTACTAAGCCAGATGTTTTTAATCGCACTTATAAGCGTGCCATCATGAATGAGGCCGCTGCACTAATTGCCGATAATTACATTGACTACGATACGACCAGTCAGGGCGCTATTCGTGGTGAATCTCAGCTTAGTAAGTCAGATCGACTCCGCCGCATCGTTAGTCATTGCATCGCAGATATAACCGGCCGTCGCCGAAATCGCGTGAAGCTAATATGAGCAATCTAGATTATCAACGCACTATCCTAGCGGTACAAAACGACACGCTCGACGCTATTGCTCATCGTGTCTATGCCAGTCGATCAACAGATATTTTACCCAAACTCATTGAGAGCAACCCCGATTATTCTCCGGTTGCCCTGCTGCCCCATCGTGCTGTCATTGTATTGCCTGATGACAATGCTACGGCTGCCGCGCCATCTATAAAATTATGGGATTAAAATGATAAATCCGTTTAACAAAAAAGTATGGCTTGAACGTATCGGCTGCGCCCTTGGGTGGCTGGCTGCCTTAGTTATTTGGATGCTATTAACCATCTCTAACGCCAATGCTGACAGCCCAATGTATGCCGCCCTACCTTTTATTACCCCATCGATGTTATTCGCTACCATCATTGGTGCAATAGGCAGTTTTTTGGCTTTTGGTGAAGATAAGAAGTTTCCACCGTCCGCTACTAGCATTGGCCATATCCTACTTGGATTCGGGGCTGGTTTGTTTTTTACCCGGGGTAGTCTTGAGATTATGGGTTATATAGACAGTAGTGATGATGTTGTCTTATTCGCTAGCTTTTTATGGGCTGGTATCGGCTATTTCTTATTACGCTTGGTCGTGTCTGTTGTTCAATCTGAACCCGTTCAAGCAATTCTAACGAATTTGATTGGCCGATTATTTGGAGGCAGTAAATGATCGTTATATTCAACGTATTATCTATGATAATCGCAGCGCTCATGCTGACTTGGATGCTTATGCGTACGCGCTGTTACGACAGTGTGGGCTGGTGGGCGTTTCGCGTCTTGGCTTGTTATGCGCTGGTTTGTTTTGTTTATTTGGCATACGATACTAGCGTTATCGGTTCTGCCTTACCGACCCGTTATATGTTTATTCGGTTTGGCTGCCTAGCACTTGTCGCTGCCATGTTTTTGTCATGGCATTTACTTGGCAAAGACGGTAAAAAGACCCGCGACCGTTATTTTAATGATCGGCTACAGAATATTTTTAAACGAGGAGATTGATGTGAGCAAAAATTTAAGTAATGCTGATATTGCCACCGCCGCCAAAGATTTAGGGGTAAGCCCATCTGCTCTAAAGGCCGTAAATGAAGTTGAAGGCCGAGATAATGGTTTTAATGCAGACGGTACGCCAACCATTTTATTTGAGCGCCATGTTTTTTATGAACGGTTAGGTGAACATTACTATTACACGGCCCGTCGCCGCGCTATGAAAGAGCGACCTGATCTCTGTTGGTCAAGACCTACCGTTGCCGGTGGTTATGGATTTTATAGTGAGCAAACAACACGTCTGGCAGATGCTTCAAAATATCATCGTGATAGTGCTCTTGAAGCGTGCAGTTGGGGCGTTGGTCAAGTCATGGGTTATTGGTGGAAAGAGCTTGGTTATCCATCATTGCAGGACTTTATTAATGACATGTATGAATCTGAAGCCAAGCAATTAGAAGCTATGTGCCGGTATATTGAGCATTTCGGATTAGTTGACGAATTACAACGCCGTGACTGGAAAGGTTTCGCTCGTGGCTACAACGGTCCTAATTATTATAAGTCTAATTATCATGGCAGACTTGAAGCTGCTGAGGCTAGACATAGATGAAATACCTTCAGCAATTAAAAGATGATCTACTCGTCAAGTTTGAGTCTCAGATCAATCCTGAAAAGGCGCATCTTTTTTTGGTAAATGGAGAGCTGCCAGCCAATAGCGGTGACATTAATTATGTCGCTCGCTTTTTGTTTATCGATTGCCGCGATGGTGATCCGTTTAGCTTATTGACGTATATTCGGAAATGGTTTGAGTCCAAAGGCTATCCGGTACCAGATCTGAATTTTGATTGTGAAGTCATTGACGCTGAAACTTATGACATGACTATTGATATTGGCTTGATGGACAAGCTGGTTATTAATGTTAGCGGTGATTACAATCTATGTCCCCCTAAAATATGGTCGGATGCGTTTGGTGATTGGGTGACTCAAGATGTCGCTGATTCGGCCGTGCCATGAATGATAACTTTGACGAATTAGCGCCTTGGCTAGACCGCATTGACCAGCAACTCGACTCTGGTCAAAAGCGAAAGCTCAACCGACGCCTATCAACCAAACTACGCATGCAAATGAAGCGTAGAATCAAAGCACAAAAGGATCCTGACGGTCGTAAGTTTACGCCTCGTAAAAGAAATCAAGCTGGCAGCATTCGCCAGGGTGCAATGTTCAAGCGCTTACCTAAAATGATTAAGACTGCCTATAGTAGTAATCATGCTGAAGTTGGTTTTTCTGGACGTACTGCTGAAGTGATGGCCGTCCATCAATACGGTAAGACGATTAAGCCTTCCGAGGATTCCAAAGCCACCCGCTACCCTATCCGCGAAACTGTGGGTTGGTCAGATGATGATAAAAAACTTATTATCAGTGAGATTAAAGACTTCTTATTGAATGAATGAGGTTGATTATGATAGCCAAAAACGTGGTAATTACTACAGACAACGAAGGCAATAACTACTATGTCGCTGTTGATAGACTCAATGATTTTTCGGACTGGTGTGACAGTGAGCCAGATGGTGATGAGTTTGAGCATGGTACGCTTTTCGAAGGTGAGCTTTTTGTGGTAGATATTATTAAAAAGCTTTGATGACTGACGCCAACCACTTTCCTCAACCCGCCTTGTGCGGGCTTTTTTATTAACCGTAAAACCGCTTTACGGTTAACGATTAGATGCACTGTCAGCAACGTCCATGCAGACTATACGCATGAATGCAGAATCCCAAAGACGCCTACATAATATCGCCACCATTGGCACTGTTACGCATATTGATGCTGACAGTGCCTTGATGCGCTTGGCGGTTGGTGACAATGAGACCGATTGGATAAATATTCCATCGATAGCCGCTGGGCAAGTGAGTGTATGGCGCTGTCCAAGTATTGGTGAGCAGTACTTGCTCGTGTCACCCAGCGGTGAACTTGCCAATGCTATCCCTGTTATTAGTTTATACAGTGACCACAATCCAAGTCCGAGTACAGACCCCAATGAGATCCGCATCCGCTATAACGACACTGACTTTTGCAGTATTGATGTGGCTAACAGCCAGCTCACGATGCATATCAGCCAAATTACCAACCAAGCGGCGACCAGCATGGTATTGGATACGCCAAACACAGTATTAACAGGCGACCTGCAAGTCGATGGCGCTATTAATTGTAGCAAGACGATTACCGCATCAACTGAAGTCACCGCCGCTGGTATTGACTTGACCACACATACTCATAGTGGCGTGCAGTCTGGTGGGTCAAGTACGGGCACTCCTCAATGAGTAATTTGATGCACGCGTCTGGCATGTCTCGAAACTCAGGTGCGCTTTTGAATGCTGATGAGCATTTACGCCAGTCTATTCATGACATCTTAACCACGCCACTTGGCACACGATTGATGCGCCGTGAATATGGCAGCTTACTACCCTTTTTGATTGACGCCCCGGCCAATGATGCGACTCGTCTTAGACTAATGGCCGCTACGGCTACTGCGCTTATCCGCTGGGAGCCACGGGTTAAAGTTAGCAAAGTGACTTTGGCTATTATCAATGACGGTATCAATAGTGGCTGGGAGACCTTGATTGAAATGCGCCGGTCGGACAGCTCCACGTTAACCACATCATTATCATTAGTGCGAGGCGCGACATGAGCAGTGTATTTACCGCTATTAATTTACAAGGCTTACCGCTACCCAACCTTATTCAAGCGATTAATCCTGAAGCGGAGCTGATTGCAATTCGAGCAGAATTTGCCGATAAGTTCGCGCCCAACCACCCTATTCATACGGCATTGGCATTAGAGTCCGAGCCGATTAATAAAATACTGGAAGTACTGGCCTACCGTTATAGCTTAAAAGTTAGTGAGGTAAATCGCACTGCACGCAGCTTGATGCTCGCTTATGCCAATGCCTCAGACTTGGATCATATTGGCGTCACTTATTACCGTGTCCAGCGTAAGATTTTGCAAGTTGCTGACAATACGACTGTACCACCGACCCCTGCTATTTATGAAGATGACACCGCTTATCGCGACCGCTTGGCATTATCAGTCGAAGCAGAAACCAAAGCCGGTAGCGCAGGCGCTTATTTGTTTCACGCGCTGTCTGCCAGTCCGAAAGTGTTTAATGCCACAGTCGATAGCCCAGCGCCCACTGAAGTCGATGTGTATTTGTCTGGCCAGATTGAAGGTGATGTATTAGACCAAGCCACCAAGACTGTCGGCGTTGACCAGACCGCCGTTGATGATGTCACTCAAGCGTTGAGTGCTGATGATGTGCGTCCTCTCACTGATTTGGTGCGAGTACACAGCGCAACGGCTAAAAGCTATCGTATTGACGCAATTATTTACGTGAAGTCTGGTATTAGTCCGCAGCTCATATTGTCTCAGGCGATGGCAGAGTTACGCCGTTATCTACGCGCTGAATTTAAGCCTGGCAATCGTATTGCTACTAGTCGAATTATCGGTGCATTGGACGTAACCGGTGTCAGCCGCATTGAACTGACCAATCCGGCCAGCGATGTATTAGTCGCTGTCTCAGAGGTTGCCCACTGTACTGATCATAATATTACGGCGGTAAGTAGCAATGACTGATATATCACTATTACCGTCTAACAGCCGTCCGATTGAGCGTGAGCTTGCAACTTTGACTGCCCGTCTTGAGTCGATAGCGGTGCCGTTCAATCAGATTTGGAACGCTGATACCTGCCCTGTCGAATATCTACCTTTTTTGGCATTCGCTTGGAGCGTTGACGAGTGGAATGACAATTGGACTGTTGAGACCCAGAGGGCCGTTGTAAAAAACTCTATCGCAGTGCATCAACGTAAAGGCACGCTGGGGGCAGTCAAACGCGCTTTGGCGGTTATGAATTACGACACTAGCGTCATCGAGTGGTTTGAAAAAAATCCAAAAGGTACGCCGGGTACTTTTAGTATTTCGGTTAATCCGGCCAACGGCATTATCACTGATTCAGTTCGCCAGATCCGTGCTGTTGTCGATGCGGTTAAACGCTTATCTGCCCATTACGACATCTATTTTGGTACGACCGTTACTGCCACTATCGCCGCCTATGCTGTCCCAGCTGTCGGTGTTGAAATCACAATCACCAATACTACCAATAACTAGGAATACTACTATGCCAAATGATGCACAGCCGCAAGGCCTTACCAAAACTGTTATCAATCCAGAAGTTAATACTGCCGGTAAATACGTCATTGATTTTGATATGCCTGAAGACAATGGTATTGCTACCGCCAGTCACTTGGCTTTGATTATCAATGACACAGTCGCTCGTGCCGATATCGACGTCGTATTTAACCCAGCGCTACTCCGTACGCGATTTGACACCGTTCATATTGAAGTCGTCAGTGACGTTGCAACCAATCTAAATATCTATACTTTACAGACGCCAGATCATGTCGCGGACTACACCACCGCGCCCAAGCGCATTTTGGCCATCGCAGCTAATGAGTCTGAGTTATTCTCTGTCAAAAAATTAGCCAACGTCATTGTATTTGATGGCGCAGCCATCGATCGTCTGGTAATGCCCGCAGCACCTGAAAATGGTGGTGGCACAGAAGATATACCTCAGAAAGAGGATGGTTATGGAACTGGGGGTGGAACGACCTAGGCTATAAAAAATAATATTAATATTTAAAAAATAATTGTTTATTAAAGGCTAAATAATGACCTATCAGCTCTTACTTACCACACTTGGCCAACAGAAAATCGCAGCAGCTGCCAACGCTGGCAGTCCGCCGTTACGCATTGCTGAATTTGCGGTTGGCCAAGGTATCAATGTTGACTTTAGTCAGCGCTTGGGTGAGCAAGTCTTAGTCAGTAAGCGCTATCAAGCAGCAGTGCAAAGTGTCGCTGCTACTGCTCAATCGGGGCAATATGAAATCACTTGTATTGTTCCGCAAAATCAAGGTGGTTGGTTCATTCGTGAGCTTGGACTTATCGATGGTGATGGCGACTTAATTTGGGTCGGTCAATTACCAGAGGTGCAAAAGCCAGTCGCTGGCAGTACTGCAGCTGTGGACTATCGCATCAAAGCAGTCATTAGTATCGATAATCCTGACGTCAACTTAGTTATTGATGCCAATGTTGTTACTGCTACTCAATCGTGGGCGCGAACTACTTTTGTGCCGCTCAGTCATTTAGCGGACACTGATCCACACGACCAATACGCATCCAAGACTTCAACCGATAACACCCTACAGCAGCTAAATGAAAAACTGACTGAACTGCTAGACCGTAAATCTATCAAGGTTGGCGACACCTACACCACGACTATTAATCATGCGAATGCCGACGCCGTTGCCACACATCATGGTTATGGTACGTGGGCACGCTTTGCCGAGGGGCGTACGCTCGTTGGGTTATCTACTAAGTCAGCAGACCCTGCAGACTACAAAACCATAGGTAATGAGTTTGGTGAGAATGAGCATACCTTAACCCTTGCTGAGTCTGCTAGTCACGCTCATGATTTGAAAATTTCAAGTCGGACTCAAATAGCTCATGACTCAAGTCAAGAATCTGATAGGGCGGTAGATACGACAGGTTCAACTTATCCTGACTATATAGATGAGTCAGGTGGCGGCGACCAGCCCCATAACAATATTCAGCCATCACGCGTCGTTGGCCATTGGTTACGCACCGCTTAACCTCAATTTTTAACAAAGGAAAATACTATGGCTACATTTCACCACGGCATCACCGCTCAAGAGTTGGTTCAAGGCATATTGCCCATGCGCAATGCCAATGTCAGCGTCATTGGCTTGGTCGTTACCAGTACTGACGCTGACGCTGATATGTATCCGCTCGATACACCGGTCTTATTAACGGGCATCACTCAGGATAATATCGACAAGGCAGGCATCGAAGGCACATTGGGCGACTGCCTACAAACCATCCGTGATATTCACAATCCTACCGTCGTTATCTTGCGAGTTGACACCTCATTCGACGCCGCATTCGATGTCAATATACTGGACGTGCTACTGACCTGCCAATCGCGCTTTGGCTTGACGCCTAAACGTCTGGGCGCACCAGAGATTGACACGCCAGAAGTGGTGCTTAAATTGGTATCTATCGCTAAGCGCCGTCGCTGCATGGTCTACGCTTCACCGCGTAATATCGATGGCACACTAATCACTGATAAAGAATTAATTACGGCTTATCGCGATACCTATGGCGACCGTGAATTGTGTCTTATTGATAATGAATGGGGTGTGCCGGGAAAGCCGTAGCCCCGTTACCGGGGCCAATAACACCACCACCTGTAGTAAACAGTACTCTTAATAATATCGGCATCCAAGGCGCAGCCACATTCGGTATCGGCACTACTGATAACTTGCCGCTTGGCATGAGTGAAATGACAGGCACACGTACCGTTGGAGATGTAAACTACGGTAACTACCAATACTCAGACAACTCTGTAATGGTTTGGGTTCCTATGTTTTATTATCGCTGGGGTGGAGCGGATAGCCCCCGTTATGCTGAGTATGGTCTAAACTCTTGTGATGTTAAGTCTAAGTACGACTTTGCAGACGTGGCAGCAGCTAACGAAGCGGGTTATGCGGTACATCGTGCCTTTTATGACGACGGCAAGCTTAAAGACGGCGTCTTTGTCGATAAGTATTTAGCCAGTAATAACGCGGGAACAGCAAGCTCAATTAAAAATGGCATCCCATTGTCGTCTGCATCGACCAACGCCCCATTTAGCGGCTTGGATGGTGTGCCGGAGAACACATACGCCGGTGCTATTGATGCTGTTAAAACGCGCGGCGGTGCTTTCTTTGTTACCACCATCTTTATCCAACGTGCATTATCACTACTCAGTATGGCGCACGCTCAAGCGGCGACTAGCATTGATAATTGCGCATGGTATGACGCAACAGGCATTGCAAACTACCCAAAAGGCTGTAACAACGACGCGCTTGGTGATGTTGATGATGCAACGGTTAACTATACTGCAACTGGTTATCTAAAAGCGGGAAAAACTGGTTCAGCAACACTATTTGCCAAAACCACGCATAACGGGCAAGCGTCAGGCGTGGCTGATCTGAACGGCAATATGTTTGAGATATGCTTAGGTCTAACTCAGTTGTCAGGCAATTTTTATGCACTCAAAACCTCTGCTAAAGCGGCGTCACTTACCAGTGGTGCGACAGCAGCAAATGATGCATGGGGTGCGACTGGTATCGCACAAAACTATGAGTCGCTAGGCACGAGTATCGGCGCATTGACCGGCACTAGTCAGGGTATGTACATAGGTTCCGATACTCAGCAAGTATTCTCCAGTGCCCTGACTGGAAAAGAGTGGCAAGCATCTTGTGCAGGCATTCCGCAAACTGGCGGTGTTGACGCTACTACCGGCACAGATCTATTTGGTCATGACCGTTTTTATAACAACCGTGTCGATGATATGTGCCCGCGTGCGGGTGGCTATTGGGGTTACGGCGCGCGTGCGGGCGTGTGGGACATCAACTTCAGTGATTCTCGTACGGATAGCAGCAGCAGCGTTGGTGTGCGGGCGGCCTTGTATAGTGTTTAACTGAGCGATAGCGAAGGAGTTTGAAATGGCAGTAGATAGTGAAGCCAATCTTGATCGTAAGTTTGTACTGACTATGAAGTTGTTGAATATCTATCTGAATCACTTTCCAAGTCATGAAAAAAATGGCTTGGCACTGCGGATAAGAAACACAGCTTATGAGATGTACGATTATGTCATAGAGGCGCAAAAGAGATATCACAAGAAAACGACTTTGACCAATTTAGATATTAGACATGAACAGCTAAGGATGCAGGTTAGATTGGCTTTTGAGCTAGGCTATTTTGGTCATCCAAAAACCGAGAAAACATCGACTGAAAAACTCAATACAAAAAGGTATCTAGCGATATCACTGAGAATTGATGAAATCGGCCAGATTATTGGCGGTTGGATAAAGTCAGTTAAGCAGTAACAAAGTAAAAAAGGGAAGCGTCTTAATATGTGCCCGCTTGCGGGTGGCAATTGGAATAACAGCGCGCTTGCGGGCGTGTGGAACATCAACTTCAATAATTCTCGTACGAATAGCAACAACAACGTTGGTGTGCGGGCGGACTCGGCATCACCTCAAACGACACGTTGTCGTCTGGTGCCAAGGGAGACGTTTTCCTGCTGTAAGCGAAATCGGAATAAGCGTGCATTTCTAGTAGATAAATCGAAAGTCAGGCACGTTATCTTTTTTAAGGATATTTATGAAAAGAGTGGGCAACCTATATGAATCTACCGTCTCAAAAGACTCCTTGTACCAAGGGTTTTTAGACGCTAAGAAAAGCAAAAGCGGCAGACGCGGTTGTTTTGAATTTGAAAAGAAATTGGCAACTGAGTTATCCGCACTAAACAACCAGCTAATGACGGGCACTTATAAACCAAGACCTTATTTTAAGTTTACGATTTATGAACCAAAACAGAGGGATATCTATGCCCCAGCGTTTAGAGACTGCGTGGTTCAACACGCTGTATACGCTAAGGCTATGCCTGTATTTGAAAAGACATTTATCGAACAGTCTTTTGCGTGCAGAGTCGGACTGGGTACACATAAAGCGGCGGACTACACACAGCAAGCACTTAGACGAGCAGGTCAAGGCACATATACATTACAGCTGGATATTAAAAAGTTCTTTTATAGCATTGACCGCCCTACGCTTAGACGCTTAATTGAGAAAAAGATTAAAGATAAAAAGCTTGTGAATTTAATGATGATGTTTGCTGAGTACCAAGAGCCTACTGGTATACCAATCGGCAATTTGTTGTCTCAGATGTACGCGTTAATTTATATGAACCCTTTAGATCATTACGTTAAAAGAGAATTACAACCACGCGCTGGATATTGCCGATATGTTGATGATTTTTTGTTGTTCGGTTTGACCCGCGACGAAGCACTGGACTACAGGGCGAAGATAACAGACTTTGTGAATAACGAGTTGAAACTAACGCTATCAAGGTCGACGATTGCGAACACGCGTAAAGGCGCTAACTTCTGCGGTTACAGGACATGGCGGTCGGCTAGATTTATCAGAAAATATAGTTTATACAAGTCAAGAAAGGCGGTAAGAAATAACAAGCTTGACTCGTTTATATCACATTTAGCTCATGCGTCAAAAACGCGGTCGTTGCAGCATTTGCTAAATTACGCAGCGCAAGAAAATCCTGACTTATATCGTCAGCTACCAAAAACGTATCATCAGAGACATCACCCCAAAAGGAGCAATCTATGACCCAACTAAAACCCATCATCGCCACCGCACTTGCAATGCGCTGCCTAATCGATGAAAAGTACCCTGCAAGCTTTACCAAATCCATCTCTAACGTCCCTGTCCCTGGCGTGGGCGGTATCGTCCATCCACGCACTTGGGATTTGGAAGACCCCAACACTGAAGTCGGCTACCTAAATGCGAATGATGTCACCTCGGTGATTCAGCACGAAGGCTTCCGCTTTTGGGGCAACCGTACTTGCTCAGCAGATCCGCGCTTTGCCTTTGAGACCGGCACGCTTACAGCGCAGTGGCTACTTGACACTATTATCAATGGCTGCTTCCCCTTCATTGATCAACCGCTAACGCCGGTACTGGTGCGCGATATTATCGACTCAATCAATGCCAAGCTACGCGCTACTGTGGCCAAAGGCTGGCTTATCGGTGCAAGCTGCTGGTATAACGACGCGCAGAACAATGAACAAGATTTAAGCCAAGGCCTACTGGTCATTGATTATGACTACACCCCAGTGCCCACGCTTGAAAACCTCCAGCTCAATCAGCGCATTACCGACCGCTATCTAGTCGACTTTGGCAAGCTCATCGCACAAGGCGCTTAAGCTTAAATAACTTAAAAGGACATCTATTATGGCTAAGCAACTGCCTGCAGTACTAAAAAACTTTAACGTCCGCGTCGATGGTGACAGCTACGCGGGTACAGCCAAGACCATTACACTGCCAGAGATTGTGAAGAAAACAGAAGACTATCGCGCCGCTGGTATGATCGGCGACATCAAGTTGGACATGGGTTTTGAGGCCATGGAGTCAACGGTGACTTACACGGGTGTCGATGCCCGTCATATTACCCAGCTTGCTTATTGCGGTGTTGACGCGCTGCCCATCCGCTACATTGGTGCGTATGAGCGTCAAGACACTTGCACCCATGTTGTGCGCGATGTGTATATGCGTGGCTCAGTCACCAACCTACCATTAGGTGAGCTTGAGCTTGGCAGTATCAACGAGCACGAACTGACATACAGCGTCACTTATCTCAAGATTGTAGACGATGGCGTTACCTTGCTTGAGATCGACTTCGTCAATGGCATCTTTATCGTCGCCGGTAAAGACATGACCGGTGAGATTAACGCTCAGTTAGGCTTATAAACCGCATTGGCCAATCATCTGCGTTTGGATAACAGGTTTCGATTAGCTAGTTGGTAAGGTGATGACTTAACCAAGGCGACGATCGGCAGGTAGTGCCTTATATTTAAAGAGAGTCACTATCATCCAAACATGGCCAAATTTTTAACACCCTCTTTACCTAAAAAGTTACCCAATAAATTACACATACCAGGACAATTATTATGAGCAAAAAAGACGCAGTAGAAGCCATAGCTACAGGTGAAGCAGCCCCAATTTTTAATAGTGCAACATTATCACCTGAAGCTGCTAAAGCTTTAAAAGACAACCCTCATTTGTCATACGAAGAAATTGAAGCCATAGAAATGGCACGAATTCGCAGTGAAGCTCCACAATCAAAGTCTACCCCACCCCCAATGCCCAGCAATCCTGATATCGAAACGGTTAAATTTGACAACCCTATCGTTCGCGGTGACCTAACCATTAACGAAGTCAATATCAACAAGCCTAAGACCGGTGCACTACGCGGCCTATCGCTATCTGACTTGCTCAAGCTAGATGTGGATACCGTTATCAAGCTAGTCCCTCGTGTCAGCACACCACCACTCGCTGAACACGAAGTCGCTAACTTGGATCCTTCTGACTTTCTCAGCATCAGTACAGCGGTGGTTGGTTTTTTCGCTTCAGCGGATCAGCGCAAGAAGGCACGAGCCGAGGCCGAGAGCGCCAAAGCCGAGGCGTCCCTCACTGCGTAGATGATGTCATTGCGGATCTAGCGGTCGTGTTTCATTGGCGACCGTCAGACTGCGAAGACATGGATGTGGATGAGTTGATGGATTGGCATGACAAGGCACGTAAACGTAGCGAGTCAGATAAATAATAGGTAGGGCTTTATGGAGATGTTTTTAGCGCTCAAGTTTTGGAGAGAAATAATTATCGGCGCACTATTAGCATTGCTGTTGATCGTCATAGCTGCTTGTATCATTTTGTTTTTGCAAGTCAAGCAGGCTAACGCTGAAGTTGAATATATAAAGACTGAACACGCGCTGACATTAACTACTGAGCGTGCAAATTATGAAGTACGAGCGCGTAAGCTGGAGAAAGAAAGTTATGACCAAACCATTGCAGCTATTAACGATGCCAAGAAGCGTGAAAAATCTAATGCTATTGACGCTGCTAATACTGTCGCTGCTAATGAGCGGCTGTCACAGACTATCGACCGACTCAGTGCCAACGCCGCCACCGACGCCCAGTTTAGAGTTGAGTACGCCACTACCAGCGGACAGCTACTCAAAGACTGTAGCAGCTCAATTACAGACCTGGCAAGAGTCGCTGATATGCACGTCAATGACATCCGAATGTTACAAGGCATCGCAAAACGAAAATAACGAATAGCGGATAATTAATTAGGCGGATAACATGGCAGGCAACTTAGATCTATCGGCAACACTCAAGCTCATTGATGATATTAGTGGGCCATTACGGGGCATTATCGATAGATCAGACAAAATGTCGAAGTCGTTCGAGCGGGCTACACGTACTGTCGATGCTTTCAATGACAGTCTCGCGCAGGTTGATCGCACAGGACTAAATAAAGTTAATCAGCCGCTTGGCCGTACTAACAGTTTATTGACAACGGCTCGACAGCACGCAAGAGGGTTGGTAGGCGACTTTGCTTTAGTCTTAAAGGGCGTAACCGCTGTACAGCGTAAGACTGATAGTTTGGCTCGTGGTTTCGCGGATACGCGCAGACAGATGCGACAGCAAGTCGTAAACAATGCTTTAGTTGTAGGCGGTATAGCAGCATTAGCGTCCATACCCATTAAAGCCTTTATGGATGCTGAGGCAGCGACGACTAATCTAAAAGTTTCTATGATGGACTCTACGGGTAAGATTGCCGATGGTTTTGATGAGCTGACTGAGCTTGCTGGTAATATGGGCAAAAAGTTACCAGGGTCCATTTCTGACTTTCAAAATATGTTTGACGTACTGATTAAAGAAAACATATCAGCAGAGCGAATACTGGACGGCGTTGGCGAAGCAGCTGGGCAAATCGGCATCATCATGAAGATGGAGTTTGGTGATTCGGCAAAGTTCGTTGCTCAATTATCAGATGCGACCAACGTAGCGTCCAAAGACATGATGGAGTTCATGGATATTGTTCAGCGTATTCATCATACCGGCTTAGATCCAGAGTGGATTAAACAGGCCTTTGTCGGACTCTCCCCTGGTATGAAAGTATTACGAATGGAAGGCGCTAAAGGTATCAAAGCCCTATCACCATTCTTAACTATGCTAGGCAATTCCGGTATGACTGAAGGTGGGTCAGCAGGTAATGCTATGAGTAAGATTTTTTCACGCTCACTAAGTTTGGATGTCGGTGATAAGCTAGACAGTCTAAAAAAAGATTATGGCATCGATATATCAATGGACTTTACTGATGGTAAAGGTGAGTTTGGCGGTATAGAGAACTTCTATAAACAAATGGATAAACTATCAACACTCAACTCGCAACAGCGTACCAAAGTGATTGAAACGCTGTATGGAACAGATAAAGAGAACTTAACTGCATTAAATATTCTTATCAATAAAGGCCAAGCAGGTTACGATCAAACTGTTAAGCAGATGGCAGTCCAAGCAAGTCTTCAACAAAGAGTCAACGCACAATTAGGGACACTTGCTAATTTATGGGATGCTGCTAAAGGCACGTTTACATCAGCTATGGTAACAGTCGTAGAAGTATTTACGCCAGAAATTAAGGCCTTAGTAACTAATATTACTGACTTAGTAGATAGGATTAGCAAATGGGTAAAAGAGAACCCTGAACTGGTCAAAACCATAGCCTCCTTGGTAGTAAAGTTTATTAAGATCAATGCTGCAATCTGGGCAGTTAAATACGGTGCAGCATTAATGTTTGGTACATTCTTTAGTATGGCCGCAAGTTTTATTAAATTTGGTGCAACGATAATGATATTCAACGCCATACTAGCCAAGCTTGGAATATCATTTTGGGGCAAGTTCAGACTGATGGGCAAGGCTTTATTATGGTTTAGCAAATTATTTGCTAGAACCTTTTGGTTTTTAGCACGACAATCTCTGCCATTTCTGATTGGAGCAATAGGGCAGCTATCAGTAGCATTGCTGACATCGCCTATTGGTTGGGCAATACTTGCTATTGCTGTGGGCGCCTTGCTTATTATGAAGTACTGGCAACCAATCAAAGCATTCTTTACAGGAATGTGGGATGGTTTCCTAACAGGCATAGCACCGCTTCAAGCGACATTCGATAGTCTAGGCTCTATGTTATCAAGTACATTTGAGCCGTTACGTCCTGTATTGGATATAATCATTACAGGTATTGCTTGGCTTGGCACAGCCCTAGCTTCACTCATCGCACCATTTCAAGCCACTGATGCGCAACTGGCTACGGCTACAGCCAATGGCAGTCAGTTTGGCTATATATTGGGTACGATTGTCAGTCTAATTGCTCAAGTGGTTGCTGGACTAGTCGGCGCACTAGCATTAGGCTTTACCACTATTGGTACAGCGATCGGTACATTTGCAGGTATGGTCATGGTGTATGGTGGCATAGCTGTTAATTACGTGGCAGGTATACCATCACGTATGATGGCCTTCCTAGCAGGTCTGCCTGCTCGTATGTCAGCTATGGGCGGTGATATTATGGATGGCTTAAAAAATGGTATTATCGGTAAAGCGCAAGCTGTCGTGGATGCTATTCTTAATGTAGCTAATCGTGTCAAGTCTGCCTTTACAGGCGTCAAAGGTATTAATAGCAACAGCCCTAGCAAAGTATTTACTAAATATGGTGGCTATATTCCAGATGGAATTACGAACGGCATACTGAGTAATAATAGCCCAGTCAATGCCATGCTACAGACGAGCAACAGCTTACGCGATGCCATGGACACCAGCGAGATCCGCTTTGACAATCGCAAGCCGATCAGCGCATCAGCAATGAATGGCGCTGGTGGTCAAGGTCAACCAGCGACAATCAACTATAACTTTACTATCAATGCCCAGCCAAATCAGTCAGAGCAGCAGATTGCTGACCTAGTAGCCGCCACTTTAGCCAAGCAGCAGCGCAGCCAAAGTAACAACAACACAGCCATGTATGACTTAGCGGAGCAATGGTAATGCTTTTAGCCCTCGGACAATTTATCTTTAGTGTGGACACTATGACTTTTAGCGAGCTACAACGTAGCCGCTCATGGTCGTATGGGAGCAATAGTATTGCACAAGGCCGCGATCAACATCAGTTCACCGGAGTGGGAGAAGAGACAATCACTATCCCTTTTCTTATCTATCAATCACACGGCTTTGGCGACCGTCAGTCCATCGATGATTTGTCAGAGATGGCAGACAGTGGTAGCGGTTATGTGCTGCTCGATGGTAGCGGTTATCTGTATGGTGTCTTTGTCATTACGGCTATAGACGAGACCCGCAGTCATATCACGAATAGAGGCGTGGCACGTAAGATTGACGGTATGATGAAGTTAACCCGTGTCGATGATGACCGTGTCCAAGCCGACAAAGTTGTCGCTGCTGAATACCAGCCAGAAGGGGTCCAGCGATGATACGCACACCTGTACTTCAGCTCACCGCTGATGACCAGCCATTAAACGATCAAGTCATGGCACGTCTTATGACGCTGTCTATCACTGATAATAAGAACATGGACGCCGACGAGTTATCATTGACATTAGACGATCACGATGGCGCATTGGAGCTACCCAAACGTGGCGTGATACTACAATGTTGGATGGGTTATACGGATGCCGGTATTCATGATATGGGCACGTATGTCGTAGACAGTAGCGAGTGGTCAGGGTCGCCCGATACTATCAGTATCAGGGCCAAGTCTGCTGACTTTAAATCATCACTTAAGTCAGGACACAGCGAGTCTTATCACAATAAGACGCTAGGCGAGATTGCAAATACAGTCGCTAAGCGTCAACAATTAGCGTTGTCTATCAAGCCAGAGCTGGTCACTATCGATGTCGGCCACATTGACCAGACAGATGAGTCCGATATTAATCTACTGACGCGACTATGCCACCAGTACGGCGCAGTGGTAAACATTAAGCATGGCAAGCTGCTTATATTTACCGCTAATGCTAATGTCAGTGCGAGTGGCCACGCGTTAGATTTAACAGTCATTACAAGGCAGACAGGCGACCAGTTTAGATATAGCGTTGAGGACAGGCAGGCCGACTATGACAATGTATCGGCAAGCTATCAGGACAAGGACGACGCCAAGCGCAAGACAGTCGATACGACTGGCACCAAGAGTAAAACAAAAAAACTTAAAGGCACGTATAAGAGTGAAAAGGCCGCTAATGCCGCTGCTAATGCGGAGTCAAAACGTATTAAGGATCAACAAGCTAAGTTTAGTATTGCCACAGCCTACGCCTACCCTGCTATTACTACTGAAAGCCCGATTGAGTTGCAAGGATATAAGGCGGAAGTCGACGCCTTAAAATGGACGGTAGATAAGGCAGTACATACTTATAGCAAATCAGGCGGATTAACATCTCAACTTGATTTATTAGCACCACTAAAGTAACACTATGCTATAATAATACTTGCTTGGGAGCGCTCTAAATAAGATCTATAGTACTGTAGATACGAATAAGGCGGCCGTATTATCGTGGTGCGGATTCAGCCCCAAGCACCCTAATTTAAGTTAAAGAAAAGCCCTGCTATTTAGTAGGGCTTTTCTTTACTGTTAATTAATCCCAATCTACTGGCTCACAATACACACACCACCCCGCTGGCAGTTGAGTAACTGGCTGGGCATGCTCAAAGAAATGCTCAAGCCAAAGTATCATCCATCTATCAGATTCTATATTCATATTAGTAGCCTGTTTTATAAAGACATAAATACAGTTTCGTATTCCTTTGCCTGATCTGGAGTCAAGGAGAATTCAAGACGCAGCAAACCGAGTTCACTAGCATACATATATTGTTTAACTAAAGGCATTGCCTCATAAACCTGCTCAAGATACTGTTTTCGTGTCTGTAAGTCTTTATTGCTTTCAAATACCTCAATCACTCCCCCAACTGGCAGATCAGGCTCGTCAAATTCAAGCTCTGACATTGGTTCTGGCTGCTCAACTCTTGTATCTTCAAATTGAGCGCTTCCAACATACTCTCCAGGTCTTCCCAATCTCTCATTAGGATCAGTTTCAGCGGTTTGTATAATGATTTCACCGAGAGGCAGACCTTCATCTTTAAAAGCAGCGATGACGTCCTCTACTTTTGGAGCTGCACCCAGCTTCGACTTAATCTCCATCGCTCCATTCTCATGCACCGTGTAATCTTCAGGCGCAAGTCCTGCTTCAGCCGCCATCTCATCCATGTCTATAACTTCTGGCTCTGGCTGACTACATCCAGCGATAGCCGAGATCATTATTGATAAAGCAAATATTCTAAACATCTATTTATCCTCAAAAAACAAAACACCAGTCTAGCAAATATCAATTATCATCATCACTATTATTTATATTAATTGTCTATAGCGATACGCTTAAGAGCCACCCGCTTCATCGCCATGCCTTGAACTTCATAATAAGAACAGAACAAAAGTTAATCAAACTAACCAACTTAGGAAAGCAATTAGTATGATTAATAATACAACAACCTTTGAGATGAGTACCAGAAACAAAGCCATGGCAGATGAACTAGCGAGGGTAGCCGCTTACGCTCATATGCTCGGTCAGTTATGCGAGCTATCACCCAATGCCGAGCCACTATCACTTGAGCAGTTAGAGATCATCTTTAAAGATATTTCGCAAGTCACTGGTGAGGCATCAGAAAGCCTAATAACTTTGTGAAAAGTTCATCAGTTTATTCAGGGTTAAGTGAGGGTGATTTGTTCTTTTTTTCAAACGCCTTATCATAATCCATATTTTTATTATTATCTTTCCACATCTCTAGTACAAACGGTTGTGCTAGAGAGAATAAATCCATCAAAGTATAGTCCCGTTTATTAGCACCAGCGTTATGCAATGAGCTTTCTACAGCATAGGCCATTTCATACCACGCATCTTCTAAAGAGTCCGCTGTGCCAACATCCTTTTTTTCTATCAGTCTTTGTCTCTCAAACATAACCTACTCCATAGACTCGTAAGTCTTTATCAGTCTCACCAGTTCAGCACGCCGCTGGCTATTTCGATATAGCTCTAACCACTGCATCTCATCATCAGTCAGATCGCTAGCAGACTCACCTAGCCGTCTGCCCGAAATTACATAAGACATGTCATAACCTAAATCAGATAACTGTTTGGCTATGCCGAGGTCAGGTAACCGTTTGGCATTCTCATATCTAGAAATTGTCGCAAGGGCAATATCTAAAGCATCCCTTATTTCAGTCTGTTCTAGACCAAGCCGTTCACGCTCTAAAGCTAAACGCCTAGATATCTGAGGTTTAATATCATCACTTAAAATAACCATATAGTCACTTAATCTATTTACATGACCTTTCGGTTATGTAATAATGCAATTGTTAGCTCGTAAGACAGTTAGCACTTTACCACAAAACTCAATTATGGAGTATCCACGATGTCACAAGTCATGTTTGCCACACGCTTACCTGAATCTAAGCGCAGGTACATCCAGTATAAGGCCATGCACACAGGCAAGCAGCAGCAGGAGTTAATGGCAGAGATCATTGACTTCTATCAGCAGCACGATAGTGAGTTTATGCAGCTGTTTGCCTCCTTATCAGCGCCTACTGACACTACGAGTAGCGATAAGGAGATCAGCGATGACGCATAAAAACTGGGACAACGTCCGCGATCGTCGTCTATACAGCTACATGAATGACCCAGAGCATGAGCGCTTTGAGTTCGCCATGCGCTTAGCAGGGATAAGTCAGGAGGCAACCGCCATCAGACAGTTCTTATTAGCGCATTCAGACCAGATCATCATCAAGCACGATAGTAAGAACTTTAAACCAAGCAGTCATGCCATAGCAACGGTAAAACTACTGTTCCCAAGCGGTAAATATACCGTGATTGACTCAACCCCAAGCTAAGCGACTTTATGAAAAGGAAACACCACGATGTCACACCTTAACCCTAACCTGAAAGGAACCACCACGATGTTACCACTTAACCCAATCCTAGCCACCCTAAGCAAGCTCCAAGTCCATACCGCCATGATGGCGCAGCTCACCCAAGCGGCTCAAGGGAACACCATCACCATCAACCGCCGAGAATTACAGCAGGCGTTTGCCGATATACAGCAGACACTCAGCGGCGTCTGTACACAGCTATCTGACTTTGACGAGTCGGATATTGACTTTGACAAGGCATGCAGTGACTTTGAGCAGATGCTTAGTGACTCAGACCAGATAGCCGCGCCCATTGTAAATAGGACAGAACCCTGCATCGTTGTACAAAATAGAGGCAACAGTAAGAACGAATGCACGGTGCGCCATTTCTATATGCGCAGGATCTCAGAGGAGCAAAGAAATAGATGCACACCCATGGGGTTATGCGATACATATGGCGTAGAGCTGCCCGCTTATTATCAAGACATCGATGTCAGTCGCTTCGCAGAAAAGACCTATACCGACCAAAACGGCGATGAGCAGCGCGTCCTAGTCCCTCTATTCAAGACGCGCAGAAATGGCGAACACTACCAAGCCTTTTATAAGCGCGTCGGTCTACTACTACCACCGATTGATTAGATCACTTTGTTATAACCCAACCCCAACCTAAAAGGAAATACCACGATGTCACATGTAGATGAATATCCATTAGCGGTTCTTAATAAGATTATCAATTTTCACAACTTAAACTTACTGGTATATAAGTTTGGCGATATTGAATATGTACCCGCTAAGTCAATCACTGATGCTATTGGTATCGACTGGCGCAATGTGAAAAGAAACTTTGAAGTTGAAGATAACAAGATTTTATATGGTGTTATTCGCTTAATTACCCCAAAAATCGATAATTTGGGGGGTCTTAAGACCAGCGAAGCTTCGCTTTCAGGCACCAATATGGGCGCAACTGATACAGAAATAGCTGATAACTCGCAATTTTTGGACATTTTATGTATGCGTTTAGACCGTGTGCACATGTATTTAGCTCGAGTGAACACATCGAGAATAAGGGCAAACGGTAATATTGATTCTGCGGATTATCTACTAAGCCTACAAACAGAATGGGCACAGGCACTGCATGACTACGAAACCCACGGCATTGCCATCAAGTCTAGTTTGTTCAATAACACCAAGCAGCTCAAGCTCCTTACCGATATTTATAAAGGGCTGAATGACAAGCAGCAAAAGCATGTCGTATCTCAGCAGATAGATGCCTGTTTAGGGATTACCAGAGCAGAAGATAAAGATTTACTCACTGGCTTATAAGCCATAACGATAACTCACCTGAAAAGAGTCGCCACGATGACCACTCACCCTATCAAATAATCATCTGGAGTCTCTATGGCAAGCCCTACTTCACCAACCGCATATATAAACTGCCCTCACTGTGCAGGGAGAATGCGCACTTATGGCCACGTCATGTTTAGCGCATTGACCAAACAGCTCGTAGCCGCTTGCCAAAATCCAGACTGCTTATTCTCAGCAAGAGTAGGTATAGAAATCACCCAGCAACTACAACCCAGCTTATGCCCCAATCCTGATATTGCGGCAGCATTAACCAGATAAATAAGGACAACACGATGTCTAATTCAGTTCCCAATCAAGCACAGCGAGAGCAGATTCGTAACAACTTGCTCAACATGGCTCCTAGTAATTTAACCCAGTACCAGCTGAATGAATGGCTAGCAGATCAGATGGTGATAGAAGATTATCGCTATCAAGCCCGTCAAAAGATGATAGCAGCGCTACCAAAGGTAGTAGAGCTAGCATTAAAGGACTGCGGCGGAGGTTATGTAGCAGCCACTATGCTACTCAATATATTCAATAGATATGCTTGGCAATTCGATCTGGTCAGCATGCGCAACCTTAGCTTTGATAATTGGAGAGCCTGCATGGATGTATTGGCCTATCAAACCCTTACTAGCCCAGACAAAGATGTCCATAACTACATAGCCAATGGCACTAAAGTTATGCAAGACCTTTGGGGTCGCTATGAGCATAGCAAAAACTTTATAGACCGTAGATAAGGAGCAGTCGCATGGCTAAGTTATTTAAAGAAACGATCAAGCCGATCAACCTAAAGCTAACCTCGGGCACTAGCATACGCTTAGTACCCAGCATCGGTGATAGAGACAACATCGTATTTGTTTATTCCTCTGTAGATATAGACATAGCCTTCCATCTTAAGGCTGATATTACGAACTACCACATGTTGGCCAATCACATTCATTTAGGTCGTTATTCTCAAGCGATATCGTATGCAGCCAATAAGAGGGCCTATGAGTATCATCAAGAGATAATCGCGCAGACCGCCAACTTAAGTCTTATAGCGTAGTAACAACCCAAAACCCTTGTACTCAAATAATTAGGTAATACCATGACACGAGTTAATGACAAAGTCGTAGACCGCCTGATATCGGACTACGGATTCAAAGTAAGCGGCAACTGGCTACGCGAAGGCAGATGCCCAGATTGCAGCAAAAAATCTTTATTCACTCATTCCACCACGCCCCGCGTCGTCAAGTGTGGCCGTCTTAATAAATGCGGTATGGAGATCCACGTAAAGGATCTCTTTTCTGATCTATTCAAAGACTGGTCAGCGACTTATAAACAGACTGACATCAGCCCCAACGCCGCAGCCGATGCCTATCTTAATGAAGGCCGTGGTCTTAGCATCAAACCCATCAAAAGCAGCTATACCCAAGAGCAATACAGCAGCCGGGACCTTGGCATATCATCAGCTACCGTTCGCTTTACTTTACCAAACGGTGGATGGTGGGAGCGCATCATTGACCAAGCCGACCGCTTCCCGCGTAAGGCCAATATCAAATACGGCTATAACGTAAAAGGCTACTGGTGGTGGCATCCAAGCAACACCCAAATGCCAACTGAATTGTGGATAACAGAAGGTATTTTTGACGCTGCAGCATTAGCTGAGCATGGTATCGATGCCGTCAGCTCAATCAGTTGCAGCAACTTCCCAGAGCACAGCCTCTATGAGCTAAAGAGCCAATACGACAAGGCTAAGCGCACTCTGCCCAAATTGGTATGGGCGTATGACAATGACAAAGCGGGTAAAGACGGTATTCATCGCAGTGTAAAAGCCGCAACCGATATGGGCTTTGATTGTGTCGCAGCACAGCCCCCTTATGAAAAGCACCGTCAGCTGGACTGGAACGACTTACACGAGATGCAACGTCTATCACCAGAGCACATCGAAACCTATCGCTATTTCGGTAACTTATTGACAGCCAAGTCCGCAATAGAAGCCGCGGTCATCATGTACATGCACACCAAGCGCAGCAGCTTTTACTTTGAATATAACTACCGCACCTGGTGGTTCGAGCTGGATACCAAAGCCCTGTCTAGCTGTATTGGCGTCGAGAAGCATCAAGTCAGCACTTACTTAGAATCCGTCAGCGACTTAACCGACGTGGACGAGTCCATGCCAGAGTTTGTCAAAAGCTCAAGTACTGTCACTGAATTATGCAATGCCAAGCTTGAAGCCCTTTATTTCCAACGCAATGAGATTACAGACGAATCCTGGTACTTCATGCGAGTCAGCACGGTAAAAGGCGATGTCACCACCACCATCACCGGCGATCAGTTATCTAGTCCGTCCAAATTCAAGCCACGTTTGCTATCCGTTTATGCCGGTGTCTTTTGGACTGGCGCAGCTGGTCAGCTCGATATCATCATGCGTCACCAGACGGAAGCGCTCAAAGAAGTCAAAACCACCGACTTTATCGGCTACAGCAAAGAGCTTGGCGCGTATATCTTTAATAACGTTGCCGTCCACAAGGGCAAATCAGTCGCCATCAATGAACAGGACTATTTTAAATTAGGCCGACTAGAAGTGAAGTCATTGGCCAACTCCCCGGTTATGCAATTAAACACCAAAGACAAACCCAACTTTGACTGGTGGCCCAAGTTTAATAGCGTGCGCGGCAACTATGGCACGGTCGTCATGGCTTGGTGGCTAGGCACTTATTTTGCCGAGCAGATACGCGGCATCGATCGCAGCTATCCATTTTTTGAATTGGTCGGTCAAGCAGGCGCTGGTAAATCACGTCTACTAGAATTCTTATGGCGCTTATCAGGCCGTGAGGACTACGAAGGCTTTGACCCATCAAAAGCCACATCAGTGGCCATCTATCGTGAGTTTGCCCAAGTATCCAACATGCCCATCGCCCTTATCGAAGGCGACCGTAACGATGAAGACGGCAAAAAATCCTACTCAAAGTTTGAATGGGACCAACTAAAAGACGCCTTCAACGGTCGTTCAATCCGGAGTCGCGGCGTCAAGAATAACGGCAACGATACTTACTCACCGCCATTCCGCGCCGCCATCATGATTAGCCAAAACGAACCGATTCAAGCATCTGAAGCCATGCTGACTCGCTTATTGCATATACGCTTAACCCGTGAAGGTCAGACATTGGCAGGCAAACATATCGTCGATGAGCTCGACCGAATACCGCTAGAAGTCACCAGTCAATTCATGGTAAAAGCCATTCGTAATGAAGAAGCCATCTTAAAAACATATAGTGAAAAGGTGCGCATCTACGAAGCCTTTTATCATGCTGCTGGCATCACGCATACCCGTATTGCGCTCAATCATGCCCAGATAGCCGCGATGATAGATTGCTTGCATATGCACGTACTCAATGACGTTATGACCGATGCTCAAGCCAAAGACGCCAAAAGCACCTTGATTGAAATGTCACAACAGCGCGTGGCCAGACTGTCCAGCGATCATCCATTGGTCGAACAGTTCTGGGAGATTTATGAGTACATGGACACCTTGGCCCAGTGTGACATGAACCATTCCTCTGATAAAAAGCGGATAGCCATTAATCTACCGGCCTTTTATAAAATCGCGCAGCAAGAAGGACAGCGCCTACCAGAACAGACCGAGATGAAGCGCCTGCTTAGATCCAGCCGAAAGAATAAATTCATTGATTCAAACGTTGCCATATCTAGCACGGTTTATAGAGCCAAAACCGTTAAATGCTGGGTGTTTGAAAACGGAATGGAGGCGTAATGAGCATAGCAATAGACAACATGTTCTGCATCATGCGAGTTATCAATAGCAGTAACCAGCTAATGACAGCGGCGCAAATAGCAGACAAAACATTCCTCAACGTTCGTACGGTTCAACGTCATGCAATGCGACTAGCAAGTGAAGGCTTAGTCGACTTCAAACATAACGGCTACAAATACAGCTACATGAAACGAGGGCTAAAAGTATGACATGCAAATGTTTAACAGAATTACCTAAGCAGATTATGGCTCACTGTAACGACCAAGAACAGTATCAGGCTAAGCCAGTGTTAGAAGCATCTTTTAAAGACTTAGTATTTTCTCTAAAAGACGGCGAAATGACTATGGTTTTGAAGTCCGATATTAAGCTAAAAGAAAAAGGTCTTAAAAATCATAAAATTACAACTATCACTTTCACTTACTGTCCGTTCTGTGGTGTGAAGAATAGAGAGGACCACGACTAATGGACCTAAATAAACTAATGAAAATGGCGATGGAAAACGCCAAAAATCTAGCTGAACAACAAAAGATTCAAGAATTGGCCAATTCAAATACCTTGTTAATTATGGCAAAGACAATTAGTCGGTTGGTACCCAATCAACAGATTGAATCCGAACTACAAAAAAGCTTAGACGAAATCCGCGATTATTACTTCCAGAATGCTGACTATGAAGAAGATGAAGACGCAATTGAAGGGATAAGTGAATTAACCGGACTGGCCAAAAATATTGCCATCGATGTCTTAAAGATTGCTGACGATATGGAGACTGATTAATGAACCTAGTCCGCGCCCTATTTCCTTACGACCGTACCAGTCCTTTGCATTGGATAACCTTCGACATCGAGTCTGGTCAGATGATTGATTGCTCGATGCACCCAACGCACAAACAGCGCGAACTATATCAAAATAAACGCTACGAGATTAAAGGAGACAAGATAGTTATGCGCTGCCAAGTCGAAGTCTACAAAGAACGTAAGTACGAATCCATAACCGAAATCAAAATAGGAGAGCAACCCCATGAATGATCAAATCTCTTTTGGCCAACACAAGAAAAATCTAAATATTGCAAAAAGCGGTATGACAAAAACCTTAGCACCGCTAAACGAAAAGCTAGCGCCGCTAGATATGATGATATATCTCTGTAATGGTCAAACCATGCTGAATACGTTTGAAGCGTCTAGTAGAGCAGGGCTATCTATTTATATCGATGACAACGAGATCGAAACCATGATGTCTATGACAGACGATCAGTTAATAAAAAAGCTAAGGAGACAGTAACGATGGCTGACGACATCGACAGAGCAAATGACGTTGCTCAAGAAACAATAGACAGAATCATAGCGAAGGCCCCAAAGTTTGATGCGCCGTCACTGCCAGAATGTTTAGAGTGTGGCGAAGACATCCCCATTCAGCGACAAGCTTTTGGTGGCCGTAACTTATGTGTTGATTGCCAAACCGTGCTAGAGAAGCGAGGGAGGCAATGAAAACACTATTTTGGATGTTAATCACGGCATTCATGTCTTATAACGTTGGCAGCGTCATCGCGCACAATGTGGTAAAGACAGAATGTCAGCGCCTTGGAGAGTTCTATATCGGTCAAACTGTGTACGATTGCACCAAGACAGAGCCATCAAATAAGTAATAATCACAGCAAACTTACCCCAAAATTACCTTTATAAGGTAATAATTAATGCAAGGTAAATCAGGTGGTTAAAAAGAGATAATGGAGATCTAACCTCTATTACCTCTTTTTTTTACTACCGTAGTTTTACCGCTCGTTTACCGCTCACATAAAGAACGCATACGCGATATAACGCCACTCTTGACCTGAAATCAAAGGAGACCAAAATGTCCGCAGGCATAGAGCCGCTAAAGACCAGTATCCGCATTTGGTGGAAAGACAAGAATGGCCAGCGCGACCGCGAAACCATGTACGACACCCCGCCCACTGAAGCCAATCTTAAAAAAGCCGCAGCCATAGCGCAATCGATAGATACTCAAATAGAAATGGGTACGTTTGACCGAGATCAGACATTCCCCCACTCCCCTAAGCGCAAAGCCTCCTACTTTGGCCATTACTTGAATCAGTGGCAAACTACTGAACAATCATTAGTGTCCGAGTCCTCATGGATAACCTATCAAAGCAAAGTAAATAACCATATCAGTACCTATTGGACACACAAACAAATAGCCAAAATCACCGTCGAAGACGTTGAGGACTGGGTATATAAAGACTTAATAAAACAAAAGCAGCTCAGCTCAAACACGATTAAAGAGATCTTGGGCTTATGGCGCAAGATTTATGGCTACTGGTCACGTCATCAAAGCCAAGTAAATGACCCAACGCAGTATATAAAGCTAAATTTTAACGATCCAGACGACATATATCCCTTTAACAAAAGCGAAATACGTCTCATTATAGATAATGAACAGGACCAGGCACGTAAAAACCTATGGACAGTCATGATTTGGTCAGGTCTATCATCACATGAGCTGCTTGCATTAGCAGTGGCAGACTTAGATTTGGACAACGGTCACGCTCATATCCGCAGGGGCGTAGTAAAAGGGGCCTATCGAGTCACCAAAAACAGACGCCGCAAGCGCCAAGTCGAGCTATTGCCCATCGTTATTGACGCGCTACGCAGCCAAATCGAATTAGTAAAAGACTCACCGCTACAAACAGTCATGATTACAGAGCGCGATCACCGGACAGCACGCCCACACAACTTGCAGTTTCTTTGGCACAACCCAAACACCGGCACGCATCATACTTATGAGCAGCTGCGCCATCAATGGGCCGATTATTTAGAGAGTATCGAAGTAGATTACCGACCACTGAATAATGGCCGGCACACCTATGCCAGTCAGGTGCTGTCAACTGGCGTCGTCACGGCCGAATGGTTGGCCAACCAACTTGGCCATAGCAATACCGACATGATCCACAAACATTACGGCAAATTCATACCGCAAGACTCTGGCCATATCATAAAACTGCTAAATCACGCACTAGACCTATAACCCAGCCCACGGCAAAATAACCGGGGCTTTTGGCGTATCAACGCTGGAAGCCCTTTATTTATGGGCGCTCACAAAATCATTGATACGGTTTAGTGATAATTCCCAGCCCACACAGCAGCCCACACTATCAAACCATAACCAAATTACAGGCATTAAAAAAGCCTACACAAGGTAGGCTCTATAAGGGTTCCAACGTTTTTAGCTATCACCCGATATTTGGAGGAGACGGAGAGATTCGAACTCTCGAAGGGCTACGAACCCTTGTCGGTTTTCAAGACCGGTGCATTCAACCACTCTGCCACGTCTCCATTTGTGCATCATTATAGCGATCTCAAATAAGAATGCAAGGGCTAATGTAAAAAAACTAAATTATTTTATCGCTAACCGCTGTTTGCTGGCCTGTTGTTTACTAGAAGCGAGATGCAGACACATATCTAATAGCCGATTGGCATAACCCCATTCGTTATCATACCAGGCAAAAACCTTATACTGATTGCCCACCTGCATCAATTGCTGACCATCAATGATAAGTGATTCAGGCTGATGGATAAAGTCGCTTGAGACCAATGGCTCATCAGTATAAGCCATGATGTTGACCAAGTGTCCTTCACTGGCAGATTGTAGCGTATCTCTCATCGCCTCTATACTAACATCTGGCGTACTAAACACAAAGGTCACATCAATAGCAGCGACGTTAATAGTCGGTACCCGAATAGAATGACCATTAATTTTGCCGACCATCTTTGGTAGCACGCGTTCAGTGGCCGCAATACTGCTCGAAGTGGTAGGAATAATATTATATCCCGAGGCACGCGCCCGTCGTGGATCACGATGTGCTTGATCCAGCACGGTTTGGTCGGCAGTGACCGCATGGATTTCCGTCATCATCGCAGACTCTACCCCAAAAGCCTTATCAAGGGTATCAATCAGCGGCACCAACGCTTGCGTGGTACAAGAAACGCTAGAGATAATCGGAAGCTCATTGGTTAGCTCGTTGGTGTTAACGCCCATAACGATACAGGCATCCACGTCATCAAAGGGTGCAGCACCGATAATAACTTGCTGAGCGCCGGCTTCGATATGTAAATGAGCTTGATCGTAGGAGCGAAAATAACCGGTACATTCTAGCACTACATCGATGCCGAGCGTTTGCCACGGGAGCTTTTGCGGGTCTGCTTCTGAAAGCATACGTATACAGTAAGTATGATTATTCTTGGTCAAGCAAAGCTCAGTCTCATTATAGTCATTGACAGTGTCAACAACCAACTCCGCATTGACCCCAAGCCGACTTAAACGTCCGTGAGTGCTGTCAAATTTTAATAAGTGCAATAATATATCAGCTGGTGCTAGATCATTAATAGCAACCACATGAATGGCACGCCCAAGCACCTCAAAGCGTTCCAGCAGCGCGCGCAACACATTACGGCCAATACGCCCAAAGCCATTAATAGCAATTCTGAGTGGCTGTGTGTGCTCGCTAGTCGCATGGAACGCGGCTACTACCGCAGGATCAGACGTCAATTGATAAGTAGCGCTAGAAAAATCAGGCATAAAAGAGGGTCGCTATAAATGTAGGAACAAGGATATTCTGGCGTCATAGAGACAATGACCGCATGAGGTTAGGCGTGCTTATGTCATGCACGCCTTGCGATTTTTAATCATAAATGGCTGTAATAGGAGGCTGTTATGAGAATTTACGGAGTAATAAAAATCAGTGCCAAGCGAATAGTATTATAGTCGATGGTCTGCTTGAGATGCTCAAAAACGGGTCTTAGCTTGATGTTACCATCATCGTGAAAGTCGTTAGGATTATTAGCTACTTTGATAACCACATAGGCATTACCGACCGCGGTCATTACCGCATCATCAGGGCGCAGATGATCACAAGCGAGGCTTTGATCTTCGCTTTTCAGATCACTAATATGGCGCATAATAGTCGATTGTGCAAGCCCACGCGTTTGCGCAATTTCAGCAATGCTAAGACTTTCTTCCAACAGTAACCGTGTAGCAAGTAAGGTACTGGCCGACTTATCAGCGACTTGATTGCCTAATTTTTGCTTTTTATCTTGCTGCGCTTGCTGTTGTTCTCGGCGCTTTTTTTGTAGATTGGTATAGGCATCAATCACTGATTTACTGAGCGTACCGCCCGTTTTTAAAATAAACTTTTCGTGCGCTTGCTGCATGCTTTTTTCATCAAGCATCGCATAGTTGGCATCGGCTTCATCAGAAAGCTCTAGAAACCGTTTATCTGCTCCGCGTGCTAGTGGGTCAAGCTGTAAGCTCATATCATTCATGCCCAGCAGCTGTAAGCCTGCCAAAGATTTAAGCCGTGACAATGCCACATAGCCTTGGCCAAGCTCAAAAGTACGGGACAAATCAATTTCAGCGGCATCAAGGGTCATCCCTTGCGATTTATGAATAGTAATCGCCCAAGCCAAACATAAGGGTACTTGTAAATAGCTTGCCAGCACCTCCCCGCTTTCGTCTTCAATCATCCATTCTTCAGGCTCGGCGACTACTTCACGCCCTGAATTTAGCCGGACCACTGGCATTTTCTGGGGTGCTGGCTTTTTAGTTTTTGACTTCTCTTTTGTTTTAACATCAGTACCAGTATTATCGCTGGCGTCAGCCTTGTCATCAGCGCTTAGCTCATTCTTGTCTTCCTCGATTAAAGCATCACTTTTATCTTTACTGCTATCATCAACCTTTACAGCCGCAAAACCAATCAACTCGCCCATCGTGCCGTTAGAGACGCCAAGCTCAGTATTGTTTTTGATAAACATGACTTTCGCGCCGACTTTCAAGATAAGCTCATCTTGGGTACGCACGGTCTTTTTCAGCGTATCTACTAGCTTAGTATCGCCAGTTGCCGTCGCGTCAAATCGCTTCATCTCACCAGATAACGCTGCAAGCTCTTTATCATTGATCTTATTAACATTGAGATTATGGGTATATAGGCGAGTACGGTTAATATCAACGTTTTGATCGTAAGTGGCTTCTAAAGCCGCTATCGACTCAAAAGTCACATGCTGACACCGGATTTGATTCAAGATATCATCCAAATCAACACCGCCATTAGCCTCTTCACTGACCTGCCGATGCTGCTCACTCAAATAACAAATATGAAACTTTGCCTCCAGCCACGCCTCAGACATAAAAGCGAATTTTTCTCTATTACTCTCGCCCTTGCTGCCAATAGGCGGCAACTGAAAAAAATCTCCGGCAACCACCACTTGAATACCGCCAAATGCTGAGTCGTTCTTACGGACATGCTTGAGCACTTGGCTGACCAAGTTCAGCTGCTTGGCATGAAGCATGGATATCTCATCAATAATAAGTACAGCAGTATCTTTCAGTCTATCGGCTAAAAACTGTTTACGAGATAAATTGGTTAAATCGCGCTCGCTTAACTCATCTTTAATACCAATCCCCGACCAGCTATGAATAGTGGTGCCATTCATATGGGTGGCAGCAATTCCAGTACTGGCGGTCACTGCCACCGGAACTCGGCGAGCGCGCAAATAATTAATATATTGATTAAGAGTATAAGTCTTACCTGAACCTGCCGAGCCCGTCAAAAAGACGTTTTGACCTGTTTTCAAGATATCAAGAGCAGAAGATTGACGCATATATCCAAACCAACCAATAACATGAGAAAGGGAGAGAGCTGCTATTCAAAAAATTCAATGGGTAGCAGTGTAAATACAATGAACCATAAAGCAGTATGACTGTTTATAAGACAGCTGATTATAACAGCTGTACACGCTTTGCGAACCTATTTAACCATAGGATGACCAATAACTTAAATTTATGTATTAACTAATTTATTCTTATTAAAAGTCATTATAAGTCTGACTAAAAGCTCAGTACGATAGACAGACAGTACGAGAGATAGTCAAGATCAGGAAGATCAGGTAATCAACGTGTGAGCAGCCCTATTATATAGGGTTATTGAATTGTTTATAACATAGCTTACACGCTTATATTGCCTTATAAAACAACACAACAAGGAGTTATAAATGCTATACGCCTACCCTAACACTGAAAACAGTCCTGTACAGTTCCGCAAAAAATACGATAACTTTATTAATGGTGAGTGGGTAGCGCCAGTTGATGGCGAATACTTCGACAACTCAAGCCCTATCGATGGCAAAACCATCTGTCAGGTTGCGCGCTCTAAAGCCGCTGATATCGAAAAAGCGCTGGACGCCGCTCATGCTGCCAAAGAAGCTTGGGGCAAAACCAGTGTCACTGAACGCTCCAAAATGTTGCTCAATCTTGCCGATGGTATCGAAGCCAACCTTGAAAAGATCGCTATTGCCGAGTGCTATGAGAACGGTAAACCAGTGCGCGAAACCCTTGCCGCTGATATTCCAATAGCAATTGACCATTTGCGTTACTTCGCTGGGGTGATTCGCGCGCAAGAAGGCGGTATCAGCCAAATTGATGAAGATACGGTCGCCTATCATTTTCATGAGCCACTGGGCGTCGTCGGACAAATCATTCCTTGGAACTTCCCTATTCTAATGGCAATCTGGAAAATTGCTCCTGCCCTTGCAGCGGGTAACTGTGTCATCCTCAAGCCTGCCGAGCAAACCCCCGCTTCTGTTTTGTACATGCTTGACTTGATAGGCGCAGCCGACATTCTACCTAAAGGCGTCCTTAACGTCGTTAACGGTTTCGGTGTTGAAGCCGGCAAGCCAATCGCTTCCAATCCACGCATTGATAAAGTTTCCTTTACTGGTGAGACCACAACCGGTCGCTTGATTATGCAATACGCTAGTGAAAATATCATTCCAGTGACTTTAGAGCTTGGTGGTAAAAGTCCAAACATCTTCTTTGCTGATGTGATGGATGAAGACGACGACTTCTTAGATAAAGCGGTTGAAGGCTTGGTCATGTTTGCGCTGAACCAAGGTGAGGTCTGTACTTGCCCGTCACGCGCCCTCGTTCACGAAAGCATCTATGATGAATTTATGAAACGCTGTATCGCCCGCGTTAAAGCCATCAAAATGGGCAACCCACTCGATACAGATACCATGATCGGTGCACAAGCCAGCTCGGATCAGCTAGAGAAAATTCTTTCTTATCTCGATATTGGTAAAAAAGAAGGCGCCAAAGTCCTTGTTGGTGGTGAAATAGCCAAACATGATGGCGACATGGCGGACGGTTACTATGTACAGCCGACCATCTTTGAAGGCACGAATGATATGCGCGTGTTCCAAGAAGAAATCTTCGGTCCAGTGCTTGCCGTCACTACCTTTAAAGACGATGAAGATGCTATGACTATCGCTAATGACACCTTATACGGTCTTGGTGCTGGAGTATGGACGCGTAATGGCACTCGCGCTTATCGTTTCGGTCGTGGTATTAAAGCGGGTCGCGTTTGGACTAACTGCTATCACCTCTATCCTGCACATTCAGCGTTTGGTGGTTATAAGCAGTCTGGTATTGGCCGCGAAAACCATTTAATGATGCTAGATCATTATCAGCAAACCAAAAATATGCTGGTTTCTTATAGTCCTAAAGCCATGGGTTTCTTCTAGATCGTTAACTGCCAACGCTTCATTTACAAAGTCGTGGATTCATAGAGTAGATACTTTTTTCACATTGGGATCGAAGATAAATGACTGGGAAATATTATCATGAGTAATAAAATGAAAGCCGCTGTTTTACATGAGTTTGGTCACCCTTTACAGATTGAAGAAGTTGATATCCCGACGCCAGGTGCTGGCGAGATTGTCGTCAAGATGCAAGCATCAGGTGTTTGTCATACCGACTTACATGCTATCGAAGGGGACTGGCCGGTAAAACCTAGCCCACCGTTTATTCCTGGACACGAAGGCGTAGGGCTGATAACGGCAGTTGGTGAAGGCGTCACCCACGTCAAAGAAGGCGACCGTGTTGGGGTTCCTTGGCTGTACTCTGCCTGTGGTCACTGTACCCATTGTTTAGGTGGTTGGGAGACCTTATGTGAGCGTCAACAAAACTCTGGCTATTCGGTTAACGGCAGTTTTGCAGAATATGTTCTAGCCGATGCCAACTATGTCGGCATTATCCCTGATAATGTTGACTCCATTGAAATTGCTCCCGTTCTGTGTGCAGGTGTCACTGTATATAAAGGTCTTAAAATGACCGACACCAAGCCAGGCGATTGGGTCGTTATTTCAGGCATCGGCGGACTGGGTCATATGGCCGTTCAATATGCCATTGCGATGGGTCTTAACGTTGCTGCTGTCGATATTGATGATGAGAAGCTTGAATTTGCTAAAAAGTTAGGCGCTACTGTCACTGTTAATGCTAAAAACACCGATCCTGGTAAGTATCTGAAAAAAGAGATTGGTGGTGCTCATGGTGTGCTAGTGACCGCTGTGTCCTCTAAGGCATTTGATCAAGCACTGAGTATGGTAAGACGTGGTGGTACCGTGGTCTTTAATGGTCTACCAACAGGTGATTTTCCAGTATCGATTTTTGATACCGTTCTGAACGGTATCACTATACGTGGCTCAATCGTTGGTACGCGTCTTGACTTACAAGAGTCGTTAAATATGGCAGCAGCAGGCAAAGTAAAAGCCACCGTTGCCGCTGAACCACTTGAAAATATCAATGATATCTTTGAGCGTATGCGTGCTGGAAAAATCGAAGGCCGCATTGTAATTGACTATAATATGTAGCTATATGATAGCTTGATGATTAACGTGTTTAGTCATCAATAATGGGTCGTATCATTTTCAGCCACATGCTACTAATAATGTGATTGATAGTGACACGACCTTTTCTCTTTTATATAGAATACTTATTTCTAATAAAATAACAATTTTAACGATAAGGAATATTACATGAAACTTGCCGCTACAGAATCTTGTAAAGAACTGATCGAACTATTAAAATCCAAGCACGGCGATTTGATGTTTCATCTATCAGGAGGTTGCTGTGATGGTAGCTCACCGATGTGTTATCCATTAGGCGAATTTAAGGTGGGTGGTCAAGACGTGCTGATTGGTGAACTTGCTGGTTGTCCTTTTTATATGGGTAAACCGCAATATAAGTTATGGCAACATACGGATTTAACGATTGATGTGGTCAACGGTCGCGGTGCGAGCTTTTCGCTAGAAATACCAGAAGGCAAACGTTTTATGGTGCGTTCTGAGGTTTGTGCGGTTGAAGGTGATACTGAATCTGCTAAATAATTAAACTATTATATAGTAACTTGTTATTAGCTAATATCCACCACTCCACGACACTTTGGAAACTGTGTGCAGCCAGTAGCAAATGCTTTATCAATTATTTGCTAGCTATTGCCTAAGTTTGTTAATGCTAAATATTTCCACAACATATAACTTTAATAATACACGATAACCAAATAGGTGTAGTACGCTATAGAGTCGTTACTCGCTGTAAAAAGCTAGCCAAATTTTCATATAGTTTCATGAAGATCGCCCTTTGGATTATAAGAATGAATACACCTGCTGCCTCTTTAGTCAAAATAACGCTGAGTACCTGTTTATTAATATCATTACCGGTAATGAGTTTAGCCTCCACCAACACCCCGCAAAAATGGAAGATGGATGTGCCAAAAACCAACGTAGACTTTAAAGTGGCCTATTTAGGAAATGGCACCATTGAAGGTCAGTTTAATAAAGTTAACGGTTCAATTAATTACGATATGAAGAATCCAACTGGCACTACAATAAATTTTACCGTCAATACCAATAGTATAGATGCAGGTGGCAATCTACGGAATGCTCTTTTGCGCCGAAAAGAGCTACTTAATACTGCGCAGTATCCTACTATGACTTTTGTATCAAAAAAAGTTAAAATGATTAATCCTAAAGAGGCGAACGTAACCGGTAACTTTACTGTCTTGGGTCAAACCAAACCTTTAACCGTTAAAGTGACGCTAGCAAATATCGGAAATGACCCTGTCACTCTAAAACCTACTTTAAAGTTTAGAGCGACTGGCATGATTGATAGGCATACTTATGGGGTGACGGCTTTTCCAAACATAGTCGGTAATATGATACCGCTTGAAATATCGGGCAAACTTATTGCTGCTAATTAAGGTTAGAAAAGCTTAAAAAAAAGAGTTGCTAGATAACCTAGCAACTCTTTTTTAATTCAAACTATTAGAACCTCTTAAACCAAACTCTTCACCGCATCAACTACCGCTTCAGTGGTAATACCAAACTCTTTATACAAGTCACTAGCAGGGGCAGACTCGCCATAAGTGGTCATGCCTATTACCTTGCCGTCAAGACCTACGAACTTGTACCAGTAATCTACATGTGCCGCTTCCACCGCTACGCGTGCGCGGATATTGGCCGGCAATACGGCTTCACGATAGCTAGCATCTTGCTCGCTAAAGATTTCAGCACATGGCATAGATACCACACGCACGCTAACGCCATTTTCACTTAAGGTTTCATACGCTTGCATAGCAAGACCGACTTCAGAACCAGTAGCAATGATGATAGCTTGTAATCCTTTATCACCAACCCTTTGCTCTTTAGCTAATACATAACCACCTTTGGTGATGTTTGCTACTTGCTCAGCATCTCGCTGCTGATGTGGCAAGCTTTGACGACTAAAGATAAGCGCTGATGGGTTATTTTCTGATTTGATGGCTTCAACCCAAGCGCTGGCAGATTCTGTTGCATCACAAGGACGCCATGTGCGTAGATTGGGTGTGGTACGTAAACTGGTTAATTGCTCAACTGGCTGATGCGTAGGACCATCTTCCCCAAGACCGATCGAGTCATGAGTATAGACATGGATAATACGCTGCTTCATCAATGCACCCATACGGACGGCGTTACGTGCGTATTCCATGAACATCAGGAAAGTTGCTACGTAAGGGATAAAGCCGCCGTGTAGCGCGATACCATTAGCAATCGCAGTCATACCAAATTCACGCACACCATAATAGATATAGTTGCCTGCGGCGTCGTCTTGGATGCCTATAGCGTCCTTAAATAGCGTTAAGTTCGAGCCGGCTAAATCCGCTGAACCGCCCATGAGTTCTGGCAATAATGGCTGTAAGGTATTAATCGCGTTTTGACTGGCTTTACGACTGGCAACATCACCGCCTTGTTCTTGGCACTGTTGAATATAGTCTTGCGCTTGCTTATCAAAGTCAGCTGGTAAATCGCCATCTAAACGGCGAACCAATTCAGCAGCTAATTCTGGATAAGCTTTTTTATAAGCTTCAAAATCTGCTTGCCAGTTCTTTTGTAACACATCGCCTTTTGGCTTGCCATCCCACGCTTGATAAATCTCTTCATCTAACTCAAACGGCGCATGTTTCCATGATAAGGCGTCACGGGTTAAAGCGATTTCGTCGTCACCCAATGGCGCACCATGGCTAGAAGCTAAGCCTTGCTTATTCGGGCTACCAGCGCCAATAGTAGTTTTACAAATAATGAGGCTAGGTTTAGTGTTCTCTTTGATCGCTGCTGCTGTCGCTTCGGTAATGGCATTGGTATCATGACCATCAATTTTTATAACGTGCCAGCCATAAGCTTCAAAACGTGCTTGCGTATCATCAGTGAACCAGCCTTCAACATCACCATCGATAGAGATGCCATTGCCATCATAAAAGAAGACTAGTTTACCCAGTCCCAATGTGCCAGCCAATGAGCAAACTTCGTGACTGATACCTTCCATCAAGCAACCATCGCCCAAGAACGCATAAGTATGATGGTCAACGATATTATGACCGTCACGATTAAACTGTGCGGCTAGCGTTTTTTCTGCAATAGCAAAACCAACGGCATTGGCAATACCTTGGCCTAATGGACCGGTAGTGGTTTCAATACCTGGGGTATAACCAAGCTCAGGGTGGCCAGGCGTCTTTGAATGCAGTTGACGGAAGCCTTTTAGGTCATCAACACTAACGTCATAGCCAGATAAATGTAGCAATGAATAAATAAGCATTGAGCCATGGCCGTTTGATAGTACAAAACGGTCACGGTTATACCAGTTGGGATCGGCAGGATTGTGCTTTAAAAATTTGCGCCACAGCACTTCAGCAATATCGGCCATGCCCATCGGCGCGCCAGGGTGACCAGAATTGGCTTTTTGAACCGCATCAAACGACAGTACGCGGATGGCATTGGCTAATTTACGTTCGCTAATTGGAGCAGGCATAGAGTGTCCTAATATTCGAATGAGAGGTATTGAAGATAAGAGGAGAGTTTACTCGAGGATAAGCCAATAAGGACGAGAAATACGCCCTTAAATAATAGGCTGTAAAATTAAAGCGTAATCTTACCATAGTTGGCCTAAGCCACGCCAAAAAATGGCATGACAAGACCGTTAGTATTTAACAATGATTCATATTAGTTTTGCCAAATTAGCGTTAATTATAAGCCACTAATCGTTAATTCAAAATACTTATTTAAGCCGACTTAAGCCAAAATAGTTTCTGCACCGCCCATAAACGGACGCAATACTTCTGGAATGGTAATGCTACCATCCGCGTTTTGATTATTTTCCATCACGGCAAGCAAGGTGCGTCCGACTGCCAACCCTGAACCGTTTAAGGTATGCGCAAGGCTGGTCTGCTTACCATTTTTGACTCGCGTGCCCATACGACGGGCTTGAAAGTCACCACAGTTTGAACAGCTTGAGATTTCACGATAAGTATCTTGGCTAGGCAACCATACTTCAATGTCATAAGTCTTTTGCGCGGCAAATCCCATATCACCCGTACATAGCTGTACCACTCGATACGGCAAATTAAGCTGCTGGAGGATATCTTCCGCTTGTCCGGTCATTGCCTCAAGTAACGCATCAGATTGGTCAGCTGTGGCTATATTGACCATCTCAACTTTTTCAAACTGATGCTGGCGAATCAGACCACGGGTATCACGACCATACGAGCCAGCTTCACTACGAAAACAGGGCGTATGCGCGGTGAACTTTAAGGGTAGCTCACTGATGTCTAAGCGCTCACCACGTACCAAGTTAGTCATTGGCACTTCAGCGGTAGGAATCAAATAAAAATCCATGTCATCATTATTAGTATGATTGCTTAGCTTAAACAAATCATCTTCAAATTTAGGCAGCTGACCTGTGCCTTTTAAACTGTCCGAATTAACAATATAAGGCACATAAGTCTCAAGATAGCCATATTTCATGGTATGAGTGTTGAGCATAAACTGAATCAGCGCCCGATGCATCTGTGCCAATGGCCCTTTAAGGACGTTAAAACGGCTGCCTGTAATCTTGACTGCTACTTCAAAATCTAACATACCCAAGGTCTCACCGATATGAGTATGATCTTGAATCTCAAAGTCAAACTCACGCGGCGTGCCCCACTGGCGTACTTCTACATTGTCATCTTCTGACTCTCCAACAGGCACATCAGCTGCGGGAATATTAGGAATTTGTACTGCCGCTTGGGTAATACGCTCTTGCAAGCTGCGCAGATCATCTTCGGCGGTTTTAATCTCACCGCTCACACTCTGCATTTCAGCTAATAACTCGCTGGCATCTTCACCTGATTTTTTGAGCGCGCCCACTTGCTTGGCCCCTGCGTTACGACGCGACTGCAACTCTTCGGTCTGTACTTGTAACGATTTACGCTCGTTTTCGATGGTTTGCCAAAAATCCATATCCAGTGCATAGCCACGGGTGGCCAATTGCTGTTGTAAATCGTGTAAGTCGCCGCGTAAGAGTTTCGGATCGATCATAATATTTGCCTGTAACGCTGAGAGTGAATAGAAAGTTGATAAAGAAAAATTATTAGAATAAACAAATAATAAAGCAAAAATTAACTTTATAAAATCGTCATACCATTATATCTGTTATGCACGTTATGATGACACTTGTTAGACGCTATGATACCAAGACCCAGCAGTTTTGACCACGTTTTCGCTTATTATCGTAATAGCTTATAGCATGTTGAGTCGCCATAATTTCACATCATCCTTTTCATATTTTAAGGGAACAATTAAAGGCAATCTGCATCAGATAAGACTATTATCACTATTGATATCAATCTAACGCTCAGTAGATAGGCTTATATGTTTCTTTTGGAGGCACTTTTCGGTAAGATAAGGCATAACTTTGCTCCCTTATATTTGCGGACGGTGTTGACCTCGCTTGCCATACACCTTTATATCCTGAACTCAGCTTTCTTATAACGCTTTTATATTGGAATAAATATACCTATCCACTTCCAGCCCAGTAAGACCGTGGCTAACCCGAGTATTTGAGAAACCTTTATGGCCCTGTACCCCTACACGCTACAACCTATCGCCTTAAACCTGACCGAGGCTGAATTTCACCAAGCGCAATTTGAGCTATTTTCCAGTGCCAGCCCCTCTTTTGGTCTGTCAAGCATCAAAACCAAAGAATGGATCATCATGGCGATAGTAGTGATACTGGCGATTGCAGGACTGGTATTTGTAACGGGCTACTCGACGATTATTTTTTGGGTGATGCTAGTTTCTGCGGCGATTTATCTACTCGTTCGTACCCTTGGCTTTAAATGGTATGTCAAAAGAGAGTTTGAAAAACAAGTGGCTGACCAAGAAATGCCGGATGAAATGCGTCAGATGAAGCTGGGTGTCCAAAAGCATGGATTGGTCATGGCAATGCCAAACAATCAATCTGACTCGACGAAAAATTCACAAATGCGCGGTATGCAAATGCGTGCAGGCTCGACGCAGCAAGCGATAATTCCATGGACTGCGATCAAAAGCTGGGATGAGACTGACGACTATATCTTCATGATGTTTGAAATGAAAGGCCAACAAGGCAGTCAAATCGTGCCCAAACGCTTGAAAGCCCAAAAATTCCCTATTGATACGGTACGCCAACATTTAGAAGAAGTGATTCCAGTAAAGGGCTTACAAACTGAAAACTTACAGCCACCCGCTTAATAGCCTATAGTTTTAAATTATGCGTGGTTTGCTGGTCTATCATTGGTTTTACAAAACACAATACGTGTTTTTATTTAATTAAATTAACTTATCATCGATAGCTTGCTATTATAGTAAGCATCAGAGGTAAGGCAACTTACCCGCTATTTTTATACTCACACTTTTTTTACACTCACATTTTATAATAAAACTACAAGGACAACATTATGAGTAACGCAACAGATAATGACAGCACCAATCAAATCGGTTTAGAAAGAGCAGATATGAGCCAAGTAATTGCAAAGCTTAACAGTCTTTTGTCTAGCTATCACACCTTCTATATCAACGTACGCGGCTATCACTGGAACGTAAAAGGTGAGCACTTCTTCACCTTACACCC
Source organism: Psychrobacter sp. 72-O-c (assembly GCF_904846605.1). Lineage (GTDB taxonomy): Bacteria > Pseudomonadota > Gammaproteobacteria > Pseudomonadales > Moraxellaceae > Psychrobacter. The sequence continues at coordinate 606 of NZ_CAJHBI010000012.1, read as the reverse complement.
TAAGTTTGAAGAGCTGTACACCGCACTACAATTACAGATTGACGAAATTGCAGAACGTGTCTTAACCTTAGGTGGCACGCCACTCCATGCTTACAGTGATTTTTCTCAGCATACTGGTATCGCTGAAGACAAGAACGTTAAAGATGGCACAACTTGTGTGAAAGGCGTAGTAACAGGTCTACAAGCCCTTATCGAAGAGCAGCGTAAAATATCCGCGCTAGCAGCAGATAGTGATGACCAAGGATCAGCAGATCTGGTCGATGCTTATGTGCAAGAGCAAGAAAAACTGGTTTGGATGTATAACGCCTTTTTAGGTTAATAATGGTTGGGTTAATAGTCGCTTGACTAAAAAGCCAAGGGTAATTAAATAGAACTAGAAATAATGAAAAAGCACCCAATCGGGTGCTTTTTTATGGTTTGAATGTCGCTGGAACCAGAGCCACTAAAATACAGTCATTAAAATACAGGCACTAAAATAAGGTGGTGTATCAAAAAGTATGCTGAGTAAATAAAGGAGGGGTGCCAGCCAAAGCAAAGATGCTATATTTGAGGTTATGAAGACACAAATAGAGATTAATTGCCCCGACTGCCACAGTCCTAGTCTTT
>NZ_CAJHBI010000011.1 GCF_904846605.1 Psychrobacter sp. 72-O-c | reverse complement strand
GCATCACCTGCGATGGTAGACGAGGATTAAACAAGCTATTTCCCAACATACCTTGCCAGATGTGCCAGTTTCATCAATTACAGATAGTCACTCGTTATCTAACTCGTCGTCCTAAAACCATCGCAAGCATGGCGCTCAGACAGTTATCCTTAACAGTAACACAGCATGATAAGTCAGGGTTCACAGAACGCTTAGACAGCTGGTATATCACTCATGAAGCCTATCTTAATGAGCGGAGTATTAACATCGAAACCGGTAAAACTTGGTACACTCACAGACGCCTTAGAAGTGCTTCTCGAAGCTTGCGAACCAATAGTGACTGGCTATTTACTTATAGAGAATACGAGCACTTAAATATGCCAAATACAACCAATGCTCTTGAAGGTTTGTTCAGTGAGTTAAAGCGACAATTACACAGTCATCATGGTCTAAACGAACAACGTAAGCTACGGTTTATTAAAGACTTTTTATTGTCAAAGTAGCGCTGCCAGCATGAATTATGTCCATTAGCCGCTATCGTCTACTTTTTAGCATGAATTTTGTCCATTACACCTCTAATCTTGAAACTACCTTGTTAACCAAACCCATTGAGATCATAATCACCCTATGAAAACCCTCAAACTACGCATCAAAGACAAACACGCTGTTCAGTTAAATGTTTTAGCTGGGTCGGTTAACTTTGTCTGGAATTACGTGAATGAGTTGAGCTTTAAACATCTCCAGCGCACGGGTCATTTCTTTTCAGCTTATGATCTAAGTGCTTACACCAAAGGCAGTGGCGAGTATTTAAACCTGCACAGCCAAACATTACAAGCCATTGCTGAAACCCATGCCAAATCTCGCAAACAGTTCAAAAAAGCAAAGCTAAAATGGCGTACCAATAATCCTAAATCAAGACGTAAAAACCTTGGTTGGATTCCATTTAAGAAAACCGCAATCAAACATTTAGCGACCCGTCAATCAGGTAAAAAGAGCTTAAAAACCACCCTGCAATTCAGTCTGGCTAAGGGTAAAAAACTCATCATTGATTTGTGGGACAGCTATAATCTAGCCCTCTACACCATCAATACTTGCGAATTGGTACAAGATTCTCGCGGCAGATGGTACGCCTGTATCACCGTTAAAGAGCATCCCAAAACGGATTGCGGTGACGGAAGAGTCGGTATTGACTTGGGCTGTAAAGATTCAGCGGTCACCAGTGATGGCGATAAGTTGCAAACCAAACTCACTCATCAATATGCTGAAAAACTGGCAATATCTCAACGCGCTAAAAACAAAAAGCGTACTCGTGCTATTAACGCCAAAATCAAAAACACCCGTAAAGATTTAATTCATAAATTCACCAATCAATTGGTCAAATCTAACAACCTAATCGTTGTTGGAAAGATAAAATCTAAATCATTCACTTCAAGCAAACTTGCCAAATCCGTCTATGACGCGGGTTGGTTTGAAATAAAGCGGCAACTGGATTACAAATGCAAGCATGCAGGTTGCCACTATATTGAAGTCAATGAAGCGTACACAACCCAAACCTGCTCGTGTTGCGGCTCTCGCCAAGACAGTCCGAAAGGTAGAGCTGGGCTTGGCATTAGGGTTTGGTTTTGTAGTTCTTGTCAAACTACCCATAACAGAGACGTTAATGGAGCAAAAAACATACTCGCGGTCGGGCTTGATCGTCTTTAGTAGGAATCCCCTTCACTTTTAGGGAGGGGAGGAAGTCAACTATATACTTAGATAGTACGTTATTGACTTGGCATTACTATTTTACCAATAAAAATTTGCGCGCAGGGCAACAAGCCATATCGTAAAAAACATGGTAGAAGTACCATCAAATGGACATACGGGAAAACTTGTTTTGATACTCCTTTGGTGTCAGCTCTGTGGCGCGTTTAAACAAGCGCGTAAATGATGATATGTCGCTATAGCCGACTTGATCAGCAAGGGATTTTATCGTCACATCCCCTGATTCTAGTAAGCGTTTGGCCTGCTCAATCCTTACTGCTTGAATATACTCAATAGGACGCATGGCCATACAGGATTGAAACCGTCTGTTCAACGTCCGTGGCGTGATATTAACCATAGCCGCCAAATCCCTCACTTGTATCAGCTGGTCAAAATTGTCCTCGATGAACTCTTGCACGCGTTTTACCAGATGGTCTGAATGAGGCTTATATAAGGTCACGTTAGTATAGCTGTTCTGACTGCCTCTTTTGCTATCAATGATTTGCGTTTTTGCCACTTGGGTGGAGATTTCTCGTCCGCAATAGCGCTCTATTAATAGCAATGCCAATTCATAAAAGGCGCTGCCGCCCGCCGCGCAAAATATATTGCCTGACTGCGTTACAAGCTGATTCTCCTGCAAATCAACGAGCGGGTAGTCTGTCTTAAACTTACTCGCATATCCCCAATGTGTGGTGGCGGTTAGGCCATCAAGAATACCTGCTTTGGCCAAAAAAAATGCCCCGCTACAATTACTGGCAATATCTGCCTGTGTGTTAGCCAGACGCTTTAAATGAGGCAGTAAGCTCAGGTTTTGCATCAGTACCTTATCGATTGAGTCCCCTATAGTGGGTATTAGCAATAAATCACAGTGCGTCACATCCTCGATAGCGCAGTGCGCTTGTATGATCAAACGGTTGCTACATCTAATGTCTAAGCCATGTAAACTGGCAATTTGCACATCGAACCTTGGTTCTACCGCTTGACCCAAAAATCGTTGCCAACTGACGCCAGTAAATGAAAATAAGTCTAATGCGCCAGATAGTACGCTACCAAGCACGCCATCAAACCCGAGAATAATGACCTTAAAAGGCTTTGCATTAGAGTAGGGCATAGGTTCTTTATCATCCTTTAGCTATTATTAATGGCACGTCAGACAAATATGATTGAGTAAATATTGAATAATATATAGTGTGGCTGAGAAAAATTTTCGAAGCCTTTGAAGTGACGAAGTCACACAGCAAGCTAGAAAAATTTTTACCAGCTATACGAGACAATATAGATATAGTTTCATCTTATTGGCTATCGATGTCTTATTTCACTATAATTATGTCATAAATGACAATACGGTAAAGGTGAAAACTAGACTAGTATTAATTCACCACTTATTTATGAGTGCTGAGTTGTCTCTATTGTTTCTTGTCGGCAAACAGACTCAACCCATAAACCATGAGTATGTGACTCTATCAGCATAACCTATTAGCCCCATTAAAGAGAAAATACTATGGCAACAGATACGCTTATTAATAAATTTGAGCTTCCTTTTCAATTGTATGATGTGTTGGATGCCGAAAGTCTTTGCAATAGCGCTAAGTTTGAAGAACACAATCGTGCCACTTTTGATGCTGTATTAGACACAGCAAACAAAATGGCGACTAATTTATTTTTGCCACACAACCATATTGCGGATCAGAATGAACCGCAGTTTGATGGTAAAAAGGTCAGCATGATAGACGATGTCAAAGTCGCCTTTGATGCGTTCAGAGAGTCAGGGTTTATTGCTGGTCGTTACTCATTTGAAGAAGGTGGCATGCAATTACCTGAAACTGTGATGACAGCGGTCGCTGGTTATTTTATGGCGGCCAATCCTTCAACCACGGCTTATCCATTTTTAACATCAGCTGCTATTAATGTGATTTCACATTTTGCGAGTGATGAAATCAAGAATGCCTTCATGCCGCGTATGTTGACCGGCGAATTTACCGGAACGATGGCTTTGACTGAGCCGCATGCTGGCTCGTCGTTATCAGACATCAGAACCACAGCGGTCGAGCAAGATGACGGCTCTTACCGAATAAAAGGCAGCAAGATCTATATCTCAGGCGGTGACCATGAGTTATCTGACAATATCATCCATCTGGTATTGGCCAAAGTTCCGGGCGGCCCTGGTGGCGTCAAAGGTATTTCTTTGTTTGCCGTTCCAAAGTATCGGTTGAATGATGATGAGTCGATAGGCGCACGTAATGACGTTCATTTAACTGGTCTACTGCATAAGCTGGGTTATAGAGGCACCACATCTACGTCATTAAGCTTTGGTGATGAAGGCGATTGTTACGGTTATCTGATTGGCGAAGAGCATTTCGGTCTACGCTATATGTTCAAGATGATGAATGAGGCTCGAATAGGGGTTGGTTTTGGCGCAGCGATGATTGGCTATCGCGGTTATCAGTATTCTTTAGCGTATGCCAAAGATAGAATGCAAGGCAGAATTGCACCCAATAACAAGCCTGAGCATGATGCCACGGCTATCATCAATCATGGTGACGTGAAGCGTATGCTACTGGCACAGAAAGCCTATACCGAAGGTGGTATGTCTTTATGTTTATATGGCTCAAATATTATTGACCGTATCAACACCAGTGACGATGAGACGCTTAAAGCTGAGCTATCAGAGTTGCTTGATTTGCTAACGCCAGTCATCAAAGCATGGCCTTCTGAGTATGGGCCCAAAGCAAATGACTTGGGTATTCAAGTATTGGGCGGAGCCGGCTATACACGTGAGTATTATTCTGAGCAGTTTTGGCGTGACAATCGTCTTAATCCCATTCACGAAGGCACGAATGGTGTGCAAGCTTTAGATTTGTCATTTCGTAAATTATGGCAAAACAAAGGTCTTGGTATTCAAATCTTAAAACGTGAAATCACTCACGATTTAGAAAATATCAGCACGCCAGAATCTGCACAACTCGCCGCTAAGCTGACCCCTTATATGGATCACTTACACGAAGTACTGGTTCATTTAAGTAAAATACTACCCACCGAAAAAGCGATAACGCTGACTGGTAATGCACAAGCACTGATGAATATTTTTGCCTCCATTGTGGTGAGTTGGATTTGGATTCGTCAAGCCAGTAAAGCCGAACAGTTGCTAAGTGATACGCAAGACAATGAAAAACAGAATTTCTATAAAGGTAAGATACAAGCCGCAAAATATTTTATAGACTGGGAATTACCCACTATAAAACGCGATATAGCAATTTTAACCAATACCAATTCTGTTTGCACGGATATGCAAGCTGACTGGTTCTAAGGAGAGACATATGACAACAATGAATAAACAATGGCGACTCAAAGCAAGACCTGTTGGCGAACCTAGCGCTGATACTTGGGATTATACCGAGTCTGAAATACCAACTATTAAAGATGGCCAATTGCTCATTAAAATTGAGTATATCTCATTGGATCCAGCGATGCGTGGCTGGCTAAATGATGCAAAGTCTTATATAGAGCCTGTACAAATTGGTGATGTCATGCGCGCCGGTACTGTGGGAAAAGTCGTTGAGAGTAAGCTCGATGGTTTTGTGGCTGGTGACTATGTCTGTGGTCATAATGGCGTCCAGTCCTATGCGGTCAGTGATGGTAATGGCTTGTACAAAGTTGATCCTAATCTAGCGCCATTGCCTTACTACTTGGGCGTTTTAGGTATGCCTGGCATGACTGGCTATTTTGGCTTATTAAAAACGGGACAGCCAAAAGCTGGAGAGACTGTCGTAGTATCTGGTGCTGCGGGCGCGGTTGGTGGTCTGGTAGGACAAATTGCTAAAATCAAAGGCTGCCGCGTTGTGGGTATCGCAGGCGGCCCAGAAAAATGCAAGTTTTTAGTGGATGAGCTTGGTTTTGATGCGGCTGTAGATTATAAGAATGAGAATGTAAAAAAAGCCCTAAAAGAAGCTTGTCCAAAAGGGGTCGATGTTTTCTTTGACAATGTTGGCGGTGATATTTTAGATGATGTACTCACACAAATTAATCTGCACGCTCGTATCGTTATTTGCGGCGCTATCAGTCAATACAACAACACCACAGCGGTTAAAGGCCCATCAAATTATCTATCATTGTTGGTCAATCGCGCACGCATGGAAGGTATTGTGGTCTTTGACAATATCAAAGAATATCCCATTGCGATGAAAGACATTGCAGGTTGGATACAATCGGGCGAGCTGACCGTAAAAGATCACATTGTAGAGGGGATAGAGACCTTTCCTGATACATTGATGATGCTCTTTAAAGGTGAAAATTTCGGTAAATTAGTACTTAAGGTAGAGGGATAAATAATGACACTGACAACAAATGGACTTGCATCAGACGTAGCTAGCAATGTAGCAGGTAAGCGAGTTTTAGTTACTGGTGGTGCTTCTGGAATCGGTGCGGCAAGCGCACTTCTACTAGCGAGTCGCGGTGCTAAAGTAGTCATTGGTGATTTGTCTGAAGAGCAGGGGAAAGCTGTTGCCAAGCAAGGGCAAGATGCTGGTCATACCCTAGTGTTTAAAAAGGTCGATGTCACCAGTGGCGATGAAGTGCGAGTACTGTTTGCTTTTGCTATGGCGGAGCTGGGCGGTCTTGATGTGGTGGTGAATAATGCGGGTATTGATCACAAACCTGCGCCCATGCATGAGCTTAGTGATGAGGATTTTGACCGCAATATCGCTGTCAATCTAAAAGGCGTATGGCATTGTATGCGTGCCGCCGTTGGGTGTATGGCTTCTAATGGTGGCGGCCATGTAATCAATGTCGCATCGATAGCCGGATTGCGTTCTGCTCCTTTGCTTTCAGCCTATAGCGCTGCTAAGCATGGAGTCATGGGACTTACCAAGTCCGCTGCTCATGAATATGCCCGAGTAAATATTCGCTTTAACGCGGTATGCCCAAGCTTTATCGATACGCCGATGGTACGTAACACGATGGCTAATATGGATGAGCGCGCTCAACAAGCGACCATAAAAGCGAGTCCGTTGCGTCGTTTAGGGACTGTTGATGAGATTTCAGGGGCGATCGCATGGCTGGCGAGCGACGAGAGCAGCTTTATGAATGGTCATGCCTTCACCCTTGATGGCGGCATGCTTGCATAACGCGTTATAAACAGACAATTAAAAGCCTAATTAGTGATTAGGCTTTTTTATAAAGAAACTGTTTGTTTATCAAATACGTTATTAAAAACGTTAATAGAAACGCTATTTAATAAAGATATTGTTTAATAGAAATACTTTTTCAACAAGACATAAGGAATAGTCATGAAAGATTTATTTGATTTAACCGGAAAAATTGCCTTAGTCACTGGCGCAAGCCGCGGTATTGGTGAATCTATTGCGCGCTTGCTTGCATCAAGAGGCGCCCACGTTATTGTCTCTAGTCGTAAAGTAGATGCTTGCCAAGCGGTTGCGGATAGTATTGTCGCGGATGGCGGCAAGGCCAGTGCGTTCCCTTGTCATGTGGGAGAAATGGAGCAAATAGCCGCCATCTTTGAACATATCAAAAGCGAGTTTGGTCAAATTGACATTTTAGTGAATAATGCGGCGGCGAATCCTTACTATGGTCATATCTTAGATACTGACTTAGCAGCTTTTGAAAAGACAGTCGATGTGAATATTCGCGGTTATTTCTTTATGTCGACTGCTGCTGGCAAAATGATGCGAGAGCAGGGCGGTGGTGTTATATTAAATACCGCATCGGTTAATGGCGTGGTCGCTGGCGATAAGCAAGGTATCTATTCAATTACCAAAGCTGCGGTTATTAGTATGACTAAGTCGTTTGCCAAAGAATGTGGCCCATTAAATATTCGCGTTAATGCATTATTACCCGGCCTTACGGATACCAAGTTTGCCTCTGCCTTAACCAATAATGATAAAGTATTAAATATGGCGCTTAAAGCAATCCCACTAGGGCGCGTTGCAGACCCTGACGAAATGGCAGGAACGGTTTTGTATTTGGTATCTGATGCATCCAGTTATACGACCGGCGCAACTATCATAGTTGATGGCGGCATGTTGGCTTAGTTAGTATCTAGTCACCCAGAAGTAGATTTTTACTAAAAACCGTATGCTTATATAAATAGCATGCGGTTTTTTATTTAGCTATAGTAAGGACAAACACTTAGGGACGGATTTAACATGCAATCACTTATCGACAATAACAAGAACAACAATATTAATAACACAGCCGTTTCTAAAAACGATTTTAATAACATCAAAACTTGGTTATTTGTTCCTGCGACTAGGATGGATCGGGTGGCAAAAGCATTCGCCAGTGGTGCAGATGCCGTTATTGTTGATCTGGAAGATGCGGTTGCCCAGGAAGACAAAGCAAAATCTCGCGAAGCATTACGAAGCTATTATGACAGTCAGGACTATCAACCTATTTGGGTTCGAATCAATCAAGCGGGTAGTGCGGATTTCGAGGAAGACTTGAAAGCATGTCAGCAGATGCCCAATCTTGCTGGAGTCATATTACCTAAAGCGCAACAGGCTTCAGACATTGACCGTATCCATGACTTTACTGGTCTATCGGTAATTGCCTTAGTAGAAAATGCAATTGGTTTGTATCAAATTAATAGCATGGCAAAAGCATCTGGACTGGTCGCATTTAGCTATGGCTTTCTAGATCTATGCAACGATATACAAGTGCAAGTAGGCACGATAGCAGCAGATATTATTGCCAATCAAGTTCGCTATCAGCTACTGCTTACCTCAAAGGTTCATCAGTTGGTAGCGCCTATCGATAGCGTTTATACGGACTTTAACGATAGTGAAGGTCTTGAGCAGCGAGTACAGCTGTGGTCACAGATGGGTTTGTCAGGCATGCTTTGTATTCATCCCAAGCAAGTTACTATCGTCCAGCAAGCTCTGCAACCCACCGACACTGAGATTAAATTTGCTAAACGCGTGGTAGAGGAGTATCAACGTAGTGGGCAGGCGGTATTTAAAGTGAACGGCAATATGGTGGATGCGCCCGTGATTCAGCGTTGTCTTCGGTTGTTAGGTAAAGATGTGGATTTAAATATTTTGGACGGACGCTAACCAACACTGCAAATCAAAAATTTAGCTATGAGCGTCTAAGTTAAATATATTTTTATCGAACTTATTCGTTTTAATCGTCGCTATTTTGGTTTTTTATAAGTTGTAAAGTGAATAGAAGTAGTGATAATATAGGTAATAACTGACCATGTAGTCAAGTGTCAGTTAACTCAAAAATTTCAAATGTAAAAACCTCTTAAGTGTTTTTCAACACTGTCCAAGCACTATTTGAGAGCTGTGTAAACGCTGATAACAAATACTATAACTCAGTTAGAACCGCTTTTTTATGTAGTGTGTAGTATCAAAAACGGCCTATGTATCATTTTACGGCCATATTAATCAAGGATGATTAATCATGTTTAAATTTCTTGTATTACAAATTTTAGTATCACAACATAGTTCCGAGTGCTTGTATCAGCTGAATGATAAGCTTAACTTTTAGGCTGCTCGCTCTGCTGCTTTATAACAGCCTCTGATCCTATGATTGCTAACTTTACTCCTACTTTTTATTAAGAGCCTGCGCTAACCGTTTGAGCTTTCAAAAACCATTTGAGTTTTCAGATGTCGTTAAGTGTCGCCTTATTATTCTACCTTAGCCGAGTCTTGCTATGATTAATTTCTATCTGAACGGAAAGCGTCACGAGCTTACCCACCTTAACCCTAATACAACGGTGCTTGAGTACCTACGCCTACACGTGCGTCAAACGGATACCAAAGAAGGCTGCGGCAGTGGGGATTGCGGTGCCTGCACCATTATGGCGCAACGCTTGCCTTTTAACGCTACTGATAACTCTAGTAGCAACGCTAGCAATAGCAGCGAACCTTTCTACACGTTGAATTCTTGTATCACTCTATTGTCGCTCATGGATGGTCATCATCTTATGACGGCTTCTTATCTGGCAGACAATCCTGAGAATCACCCAGAGCGTGCGCTACTACACCCTGCCCAGCAAGCGATGGTTGAGTGTCATGGATCACAGTGCGGCTTTTGTACCCCTGGTTTTGTCATGTCTCTTGCTTCTGTATATGAAAACAATCGTATGCAAAAAGAGCAGAGTGTTAAAAGTGATGAGCCAAGCGAGAATGATTTAAGTTATGACGACCTAAGCTACGATGACATTGTCGCCTCAATATCAGGCAATCTGTGCCGATGTACAGGCTATCGACCCATTATCGAGGCAGGTCTAGCGATGGAAGGAATCGGTCAGCAAAGAGAAGCTAATCAGACGGCAGTGAAAGATCTAACTATAAACTTAGCTACTGATGCGATGGCAAGCAACAATAGCAGTAACAACATAAGTACTGACACAAATAGTAAGACCAGCACAAAAGAGTCATCAAACGCATCTATAGAGCCTGCACTTACTGAAGGATCGCGGAAACTATTTATTCCGCAAACTATTGAGGAACTTAATCAGGTTCTAGCCGCGAATCCAAAAGCGACTATTTGGGCGGGTGGCACGGATTTGGGATTAAGCGTGACTCAGCACCTGGTCGATCATGAAGTGATTATTCAGCTGTCGGCTATTGAGGAGTTGAAATCTTGGTCGCTGTCCAATGTAGAGGAAACCACTGACAGTGATGCTAAGCAAGCAGCAGTTCAAACAGCGGGGCAAGATTTGGTGTTTGGCGCTGGCATGAGCTATAAGGAAATGCTCCCAGTACTTGAACAGTATTTTCCTGAATTTGCCCAGTTATTCGAGCGCATTGCTTCACCGCAAATACGTAATATGGGTACCATCGGTGGTAACGTTGCCAATGCATCTCCAATCGGTGATTTACCACCGATTTTATTAGCATTAGAGGCACGTATTCATCTGCGTCATTGCGCTGCTAACGGTGATAATAATCAACAGTCTTGTACTGACGAGATCATACCTTTATCAGAGTTTTTCCTAGATTATAAAAAGACTAAATTGCAAGCAGGTAGTTATATTGTTGCCATCCATATTCCGCTAATGCAAAACAATCAGCACTTATTTATTCACAAAATAAGTAAGCGTTACGAAGATGATATTTCTGCTTGTCTAGTAGCGGCAAAAATTGATGTCTCAGCGGATGGTACGACTATTAATCACGCTAAACTCGGCTTAGGCGGTATGGCAGCGATACCATTATTAGCCGCACATTGTCAGCGAGCACTGGTCGGGCAGCTTATTGATGTTGCAAGCTTCGAGAAGGCGGCACAAGCGCTACCTCTAGACGTTTCACCATTAACGGATGTCAGAGCCAGCCGTGAGTATCGCTTGCATGTGGTGCAGCGTTTATTAATTAAGTGCGGCAAGCAATTGGTAAAAAATGTACAAACTGAGAATGCCTAAAGGTAGAAGAATTCGAACGCTATAAGCCAAAATTATAGCTTTTGCTAAAAATAAAAGAGAGAGCCATCATGAGCCATGAATCTTCGTTATTTGATAGTTACAGTATTCGCCGAGTGCGTCCAGCCAAAAATAAAATCGGTACTTCAGCCAAGCATGACAGTGCGATCAGTCATGTCATGGGTACGGCAACTTATGTGGATGATATCTTAAAGCCGCAAGAAACCTTGCATCTAGCAGTGGGTAAAAGCATTCATGCTCATGCACGCGTATTGAGTATGGATCTGAGTGCGGTGAGAAATGCCGATGGGGTGTTGGATGTTTTAAGTTTTAAAGACTTGCCTGCCAAGACCGATATCGGGGCTGTGTTTGACGGTGAGCCATTAATGGTGGATGAAATCACTGAGTATGCAGGTCAGACGCTATTTGTGGTGGTAGCGACCAATCACCGCGCCGCAAAAAAAGCGGTGCTCAAAGCCGTTGTGGAGTATGAGCCATTACCAGCAGTGCTTAGTGTTGATGAAGCGTTAGAACAGGATTCTTTTGTTCGTCCTAGTCATACTATGCAGCGCGGCGATACCGAAGCTGCGCTTAAGAATGCACCTATTCGTATCAAAGGGCACATTCACATGCTGGGCCAAGAACACTTTTATCTTGAGGGTCAAGTGTCGTACGTAGTGCCTAGTGATGATGGTGGACTTGAAGTGTACACCTCCTCCCAACATCCAAGTGAAGTGCAGCAGCTGGTCGCTGAAGTGGTAGATTTACCCTTTCATGCAGTCAATACCGTAGTACGCAGAATGGGCGGCGGTTTTGGCGGTAAAGAGACCCAAGCAGCAGCATGGGCGTGCATGTGCGGTATCGTCGCCAAGCGCTATAATGTGCCAGTCAGTATGCGTCTAGATCGGCAAGACGACATGGTAGTGACCGGTAAGCGTCACGAATTTGCTAATCGTTATGATGTCGGTGTGGATGAGTCAGGCCAAGTGCTTGGGGTCGATATGCAGTTAGCAGGATTGTGTGGTTATGCGCCAGACTTATCCGATGCTATCGTCGATAGAGCGATGTTCCATTGTGATAATGGCTATTATTATCCTGCCGCCCATGTCGCAGGACATCGTTGCAAGACGCACACGGTATCTAACACAGCTTTTCGAGGTTTTGGTGGGCCGCAAGGTCTGATCACTGCTGAATACATGATGGACGATATTGCTTATACCTTAGGAAAAGACCCGTTACAAGTGCGTCTGGCTAATCTGTATCAAAATGGTCAAAGCACTCATTATGGACAGCCGATTGAGCATTTCGATTTGGCAACTATTATTAATACACTGGCAGAAGACTGTGATTATGAGAGTCGCCGCCAGAAAATTATGAAAGCCAATAAGCAAGCCGAAGCTGAGGGTAGCGATAAGCGCCTTGGTCTTGCTTTAACGCCTGTGAAGTTTGGTATTTCATTTACAGTGCAGACGCTTAATCAAGGTGGCGCTCTAGTACATATTTATACCGATGGTAGTATCCACCTCAATCACGGTGGTACTGAGATGGGACAAGGGCTCTATATCAAAATTGCCCAAATCGTTGCGAATGAATTCGACGTTGACTTAGACACCGTTAAAGTATCAGCAACGCGTACGGATAAGGTACCCAACACCTCACCGACTGCTGCCTCATCGGGTACGGATATCAACGGTAAAGCAGCGCAGAATGCTTGTATAACAATTAAAGGGCGCATCGTTAAGTTTGCTGCTGAGCATTTTGACGTAGCAGAAGAGGATATACGATTTGAGCGTAACCATGTCTATATCGGTGATAAAGCAAACTTCACCTTTGCTGAGATGATTCAGTTGGCGTATCAGCATCGTATCAGTCTGTCTTCTACCGGTTATTATAAAACACCGAAGATATTTTATGACCGCTCTAAAGCTTGGGGTCGACCGTTCTTTTACTTTGCATTGGGTGCAGCTTGCGCTGAAGTTGAGATTGATACTTTGACGGGCGAGTACAAGGTACTGCGCTGCGATATTTTACACGATGTGGGGCAGTCAATTAATCCTGCTATTGATGTCGGTCAGATTGAAGGGGGTTTCATTCAAGGCATGGGTTGGCTCACGGCTGAGGAACTTACTTGGGATAAAAAAGGCAACTTAGCATCCAACAGTGCGGCCAACTATAAGATTCCTACCGCCCATGATTTGCCGAAGCAGTGGCAGGTTAAGCTGTTTGAGCGTAAAAATGAAGAGCAGACGATTTACAATTCTAAAGCAGTTGGTGAGCCGCCGTTGATGTTAGCCGCTAGCGTCTGGTGTGCTATCAATAATGCGATAGCAAGCTTAGGCGATTATAAGAAAAATCCCGAGCTTACGATGCCTGCGACCCCAGAAGCCGTGCTAAAAGCAGTGATGCGTATGCAAGGGCAGGAATGGGAAATTAAAGCTAAGGTAGACGGCGACACTATTGATAGCCTGACTAAGGATGATGATTGTGGTATTGATGATGATCGAGTTAAACCACAGCAAGTACCTCATGGTGAAGATGTAAATCCACCAGAGGTCGAAGGTCAGCAAGTTGACGAGCAGCCTGATGCGATAGAACATCCTAACGTGTCAACGGCTAGAGGGCCTGCGCACAGTGAATGATTCATCCTTAGCTTCGACAATGCCGCCCAAACGCTGGTATGACGGTCTAGCGCAATATCAGCAGCAAGGCATTGCACACGTTTTGGCTACTGTGGTTGCTGTTAACGGGTCAGCCCCGCGAGAATTGCAAGCTAAAATGGTTATTGCTGCTGATAGCTGTTGCGACACGCTGGGCGGTGGTGGTCTTGAGCATGACGTTATGACTACCGCGCGGCAATTGCTCAATGGTGAGATAGAGGCAACCGTATCAAAAATCTCTAAAAAAGAAAAAGATTCGAAAAAAAATATCAACAGCGAAATGGAGCCTAAGCCAGCCAAAGCAGTACGCCGCGATACGGTCTATACCAAGCATTATCCTCTTGGCGCCAAATTAGCACAGTGTTGCGGGGGTAGTGTCACGGTCATGTTTGAGTGCTTTAATGTGACCCCGCCACTATCGATATTGGTATTTGGGGCAGGGCATGTGGCAGCGGCTTTGATGACTGTACTTGCTGAGCTGCCTTGCCAAGTGGACTGGGTAGACAGTCGCCCTGAGATGTTTGAACCTTATTTAATAGATAGAGCGAATCAAACCGATCAATCTACTGTTTATCAACTTCCTGCGCATATCCGTCCGCATGTTAGTGATGAGCCTGTTGATTTTATTCGTCCATTTATCACTGATAACTCTCAAAACTCTCCATCTTGCTCAGGCACTCAGCGTTTTATTCTTATCATGACCCATGACCACGGTGTCGATTTTGAGCTGGTACGGGCGGCTGTAGACGTGGCTTTAGATACCAATATTCTAGCTAGCGATTTGGGTAACGATAACGCTATAACAGACAGCGAGAGTCCACGAGTCTCAACCCCCTATATTGGTTGTATTGGCTCAGCAACGAAAGCAAAACGTTTTAAAGACCGTCTGCTTCAGCGTGGTTATAGTAAGCAAATAGTCGATAAATTGACCATGCCAATCGGACTGCCGATCGGTGGTAAAGAACCAATGGCCGTTGCCGTATCTATGGCTGCCCAAATTTTGCAGCATTACCACAACCATGATTATCATCAACAATAACTTAACTGAATCTAAGAATTGTCGACTGCTAATTCTACTGTTAACTTTTGGCTAAAATGCCCTGCATTATTAAAACTGCATTATTAAATAAGGTAAGACCTATAAATGACCATACATGTTTATCAAGCCCAGTTGCTACACTATCTTACCGAAGATGACCTTAAGGATAGGGCTGAGCGCTCACCAACAACTACGACAATTGATAAAAGTATCACGCTAATGCCCGTTGTCGCAGGCGTGAGTGTTTATCCTGAATATATTGCCGATGGTGCACTGGTCGTCGACGATGCGACCGGTCTTATTGTAGATTATGGTAGCAGTAAGGCAATGTTAGCGGATTACGGCAATACAGCCGCTGACGAGGGACAAGAACCGGTACAGATTCATGACTATCAGCATAAGCTGATCATGCCTGGCTTTATTGACACCCATGTACACTATCCGCAGATAGATATGATTGCCGCTTTCGGTGAGCAGTTGCTTGATTGGCTCAATAACTATACTTTTGTCACTGAGGCTAATTTCGGGGATCCAAAGGTTGCGAATGATACCGCAAAGTTCTTTTTAAACCAGTTGCTTGCCAATGGCACGACCAGCGCCTTAGTATTTTCTACCAGTCATCCGCAATCAGTGGAGGCGTTTTTTACTGAAAGCCAGCGCCTAAATACCCGTATGATTACGGGGAATGTACTGATGGATCAAAACGCCCCTGCGCACTTATGTGTTCCTGCTGAACAGGGCATTCGTGACACTCAAGATATCATTGACAAATGGCATGAGCGCGGACGTCAGCATGTGGCTATTACGCCAAGATTCGCCATTACGTCGACTCCAAAGCAGCTGCGACTGACCGGTGAGTTATATGCCAGTTACGACAGCGTCTATTTGCAAACGCATTTGGCAGAAAATCGTGATGAAGTCGCTTTTGTGCGCGAGCTTTATCCCAATCATAAAGGGTACTTGGACGTCTATGAAGATATGGGGCTACTTGGTCGGCGTACGACTTTGGCGCATGGTATTTACCTTGAAACTTCAGAGTACGAAAGGCTGCGCGAGACTGGCACGCAGATAGCGCATTGCCCATCATCTAATTTATTTTTGGGGAGTGGGCTGTTTGACTTGTCCAAAACCTTAAGCTACACCGGCGTGAGTATTGCTACTGATGTGGGCGCGGGAACCAGTCTATCAATGCTGACTACCTTGTCAGAGGCGTATAAAGTCCAGCAACTACAAAGTAATCCGTTGCCCGCTCATCAAGGGCTATATCAGATTACTTTGGGCAATGCCCAGTCGTTATTATTAGATAAAAAAATAGGTAACTTTATGCCTAACAAGGAAGCGGATTTTGTGGTTATAGACATGGCAGCTACTGAATTACTTGAGCGCCGTATGACGCAGACCAACTCGCTTGATGAACGTCTATTTGTGCTGATGATGTTGGGCGATGATAGAGTGATTGAGCAGACAGTAGTTGCGGGGGTAAGTCGCTATCTAAAAGCTGTCGCGTCTTAAGGTAAGGTGATAAATAATCGGAGTAGTCCACTTGGATATGATTCACTATTTATTAGTTCTTAGGTCAGAGAACAATTAACTAACTAAGCTATTAAATTGACAATAAAATGACAGAGTACCTTACTGATTCTTGCCACAATGAATTATCTATCATGAATAAGGATTTATTATGAAAGCCATTTCTAAAAATAAACTGAACTTATTGATAGCTTCAATACATTATAATTCTAGCTGCCCTTGCCCGAAATGTGACTGTACCTGTCCTGCAACTTGTAAAAAATGTGATATGTGTTCGAAATGCTGTCAGTGTAGCGAATCGTAATTTATCAAGAAGCATTGATATGTCGTTGACGATTTTATCGCAGCCTTTAATGCTATGGCGTGCTTTATTTAAAATACTCAGGGCTATCATATGAAAGCCAAACTCTTTTCTTTGCGTCTTCACTGACGAGCAATTCTTGTGACAAATCAATAGCCACATTTTGAGCACCCTGCGTTAACGCACTAAAATTATGAGAGGGGGGATTAGAGCAAATTATATTACAATTCACGCCATTGCAACCATAATCGGGTATCTAGCTCAAATTGATGATAATCAGGTTCCATATGGCAGCACAATTGATAGAACGCTTTGCTATGCTCCTTTTCTTTAAAATGTGCTAACTCATGCACGACAATCATACGCAAAAACTCAGGCGGCGCCTCTTTGAATAAGCTGGCAACCGTAATACTATTATGTGATTTAAGCTTATTGCCTTGTACTCGAGATTGAAAGGTGTGGATGCCCAACGCATCTTTAAGCACTTTGAGTTTACTGTTGTAGCTGACTTGAGTAAGAGAACCAGTTTTACGCATGTACTGATTTTTTAGCTCGTTTATATACTGATATAGCGCTTTATCACTTTGTATTTGGTGCTGGCTAGGGTAGATTTTTTCAATATAATCCCCCAACCGACCGTTGCTGATCAGCATTTCTGCTTGGGTTTGGATTTGCTCGGGGTAATGAGCGATGTATCTTAAGGTAGTCACCGGTTTTATCCTTTACATTTATATTGATGTATATCGTCAATTCCGTAGACATTAACTTGGGAGGTTTCAAAATCGTATCAAGCTCATTCATCATTAGTCAGAAACAACCTATTTGTGCAATTTTTAATCCCATAATCAATCACTGGGTAAATTAGAGCGGGCCGAAACCTTATCTTGTAACATAGATTCAGGCGACTCAGGCAAGTTTTGCACACCGAAGCTTGCAGCTTCAATAGCGCCAGCAGTATAACCAGGAAACTGCTGCGACCATTCACTACCTATGCCAGTCAGGCACTCTTTCCATACACCTGATGTCGCTTTGGCAATAGGAGCTGACGCATGCTGTCCATCGCTATTAGCGTCGGCCGTTGTTGCCGTGAACGGATCTTGGGACCAATCTTTGAAATACTCCATTTTCGGCGAGTCAGCTTGCGCTCCGAATAGACGTTCTAATTGCGCACGGCAATGTGCTTTTAGCACGTCTTCAGATACGCTTTGACGTACTTCCGCTGGAACTCCGAGGAAACCAAACAGCGCGCCACTGCCACCCATTATAGAAGCATCGTGAATTTCATTAAGCGGCCCTAGCGCACTTCTAGCTTCTCCTGACAGACCTTGCTCTCGCCAAAAAGGCGTGTCGTAAACTGCAAAATACTTAGCATGTGGCGCCATCCACGTAGCGGTCTCACGCCATTGCGCTGCCATATCTTTTGGTAAAGCAGGCGTAAACTCTATGCTGTTTTCTGCTAAACGCGGCGGTAAGGCGAGCAGCACGTGTTGAGTTTGCCAAGTCATAATTTTTCCAGACGAGTCTTCGCTGGCAAGCTCAATATAATCATCCTTGTTAGTCAGCCGACGTACTATTTGTCCGGTGAGAACGCGGGTGGAATCTAGGCGACTATATAAGGCATTAATCAATACTGCCATACCACCTTTCAGACGCATTGAGGGTGGCGAGCTTTTATAGCCTTGTGTACGAATAGGAGACTCGTTAGGGGAGCGCTCAACCATCATATCGCCATCTTCGAATTGTGCAAAACTCTCCAAGTTCAACTCCTCGATAAGATAACCCAATTGCTGCTGAAAATCAGGCCAAAACCAAGAAGGTCCCAAGTCAAAGCTGTCGGTTACTTCCATTTTTATAGTTTTAGAATTAGGAGGTTCAGAAGACTGGTGTTCAGAATTCAGGTGTTCGTGAGACCTACCAGCGACAATGCGACCACCCAAAGTCGTACGAGCTTCTAAAAGTATATAGTCTATGCTTTTTTGTTCCAATAGGAACGCTGCATATAAACCACTTAAACCGCCACCCACAATTGCAACTGGTATATTTTTCATATTAAGATTTTCCTCATTAATAGCCTCAACTAACGGAGAGAAGCTTTTTTAATATTATTGTCCGCTAAATTTATAAATTTTCAAAATCGATATTGTCTATTTGAGCAAGATGTCCAGTCTTAAGATAGACGGTAACGCCTTCTGTACCAGCGTTTAATTGTACTTGAGCACCTACGGGCAGGCGTATCCAGCCACCGCGCTTGTATGTTTGCCCTGCGTCTATCATTTCGCCTTCTGTTACTAGCAGTTCTGCGCC
Source organism: Psychrobacter sp. 72-O-c (assembly GCF_904846605.1). Classification (GTDB taxonomy): domain Bacteria; phylum Pseudomonadota; class Gammaproteobacteria; order Pseudomonadales; family Moraxellaceae; genus Psychrobacter. Next base: position 72,104 of record NZ_CAJHBI010000011.1, on the reverse strand, counting down.
TCCTACTATTTCAGTAGGGAATAATGCTTCGCCCGCATTCAGCTTTTGCAAGCTAACCTGCTCGTTAGCGTTCGAGAATAAAGGACAGACTTGACGTTCTCCTTGTGGTTGCCAATTGGCTTTATCTTGAGTCTCAATAGCCACATGTTGGTCTTCGTCTGATGACATCTGCCAGAGTTTGACGAAGATAATAGCACCTTCACGACTATAAGGCTTATGGCCTGATTTTGGCGGATTACGCAGATACCAACCGGCTGGATAATCCTTGTCGTCTGCAGAAAAAGTGCCAGACAATACCAAAATCTCCTCGCCACCGGGATGTAAATGGGGTGGAAAATAAGAGTCGGGAGCATAGCGTACAATACTAGTGGCACGGGCCTTTTCTTCGCCTACGCGGTCAAGCATCACGCGCTCAACGCCGTTTTGTGGGGAGTCAACCCATTGATATTCTTCAACTGCTAACGACGCACGTTGTGAAAAATCTGCATTAATTAACATAAAGTATCTTCCAAAAAATAGGGTGGAGAAACTGGCTGGTTTATATGAGCTGGCCTTATATCAGCCGTGCTCTCTTAGTAGCGTTGAATTATCACCTGATTTACTTCTTTTAACAAACGCCTTAATTATGCTAAAAGAAAATGTTTATCGCTATGAAGAAACCTGTTTATTTAAATGCCTGCGTGTTTTAGACACGCCAGAGATACTGCAGGTAGCAGCCTATTTAATAATGGTTTATGATAAGCAATAAACATTGATTATTTTCTACAAAAGCAGACCATGATTTTTATCAGCAATACCATCAGCCTTAATGACCACGAAGTAGACATTAACGCCATACGCGCCCAAGGTGCAGGCGGGCAAAACGTGAATAAAGTATCTTCTGCGATTCATCTACGTTTTGATATCAAAGCCTCAAGTCTTAGCGACTCTAACAAACAGCTTTTATTAGAAAGCAAGGACAGCCGTATTAGCAAAGAAGGCGTGCTGATCATTAAAGCGCAGCAATTTCGCACCCAAGAAAAGAACAAGAGCGATGCCTTCGAGCGCCTTCAGCAATTTATAATAAAAGCCACTTACGTTAGCAAGACCCGAAGGCCCAGTAAACCGAGCAAAAATGCTCGGCGCAAGCGTACGGATCAAAAAACACAGCGGGGTAGGACAAAATCATTACGAGGTAAGGTCGATTTTTAAGTCGGCTATAACTTGAAAAATCACCATGAGCCGTTAACCGCTATAGATTTGTTTTTATAAGCCATAGTCAGTCTTCCGGTAGTGCAATACTAATACCTAAATAAACTCAAAAAAGAGCCGGTATATCCTAATTTTGAGAGGGTAGATCGGCTTTTTTGTATTGGTATCTATAATACCAAACTTGCCATTCTTAGTAACTAATATGCGTCCGTCTGGCAACGACTCTGACTCTGTTTCATTGTATTTATTATCAGGGTCACGCATGATATCGTAAATAGCTAGAATAACCAGTTTACCTTTGGTATTCATTACGAACACTTTATAGTTATAAAAACTAACATCCAAATCTGCTCCGTCTCAATAGACTAGTAAAATAGTCCATAAAAGAATTCATAAACAAGGAAGGCTCTATGCAGTGGTTAAACCAACAAGCAGTCACCGAACACCTGAATATGCAAGACGCTATTGATACCATTGAGGCGTTGTTACATCGACAGGCTAAGCATCCCAATTGGGTAAAATCACCTGAGCGTTTGGTCATTGAGACTTTTAGTGAGGAGCTTTTTAGCAACAGTAGTAAGCACAGCTCAGGGTCGCATTTATCGATGCCCGCGACCATTTATGATGGTAAGCAAGAGTATACAGCAGTGAAGCTGGTCACCGTTTGTCCTGACAATCCCAGTCGTGGCTTGCCGACTACCACAGCTATTATTACCGTATCGAACAATGCCACTGGTGAGGTGTTAGCAGTGATGGATGGCATTTATATCACGCAGGTACGGACAGCAGCACTATCAGGTATCGCGACCAAATATATGGCCAAGTCTGATTGTCAAAGTGTGGCAGTGGTCGGCTGCGGTGGTATGGCTTATGAGCAGTTAAATGCTGTGCTCACGGTGCGTCCTGAGATCAAAACCGTTTATCTTTGGAACAGAAGCTCTAAAAGCGCTGAGCAGTTTAAAACACGATTCGCCCGTGATTATGAGCAGTGGGATGTTGAACTAATGGTTTGCGAGCAGATTAATGACGCTATTAAAGATGCGGATATTATTAACGTGGCGACCCGAGCTGAGAGGAGTTTATTTTCGGCAGATCAAATTAAACCTGACGCCCATATCAATGCGGTAGGTGCTTATCGGCCATCGATGAAAGAGATTAGCAATGATGTCATCGAAGCCAGCAGCATGGTCATTGTTGACGATCTGGCTGGCAGCCATCATGAAGCAGGAGACCTAATCCAAGCTAATGATGCGTCTGACTGCGCATGGACATGGGATGATCTTAGCGGCGATTTACAAGGGTTGGTAACAGGAACGTTAAGAGAAAATGATACCGACCACGAGCAGGCAATCACCTTCTTTAAATCCGTAGGGGCCGCAAGTTTCGATGCTGCAGTGGCGTTATATATCACGCAACTTGCTGTACAAAAAAATCTTGGTGCTTCACTTTCCTAAAGACTCAGTCTTTTAAAAGCCGAGATTTTTTAAATTTCCAACACGCTCTCATAATAAGCTGTGATTATTGTCTACAAAAAAAACCTCCCACTCATGATAGAGCGGGAGGTTTTTTTATGTGAGTTTAAAATTCAACTATCGACGTTCATTGCGCTCTTCGCGGCGTTTTTTCCCGCTTGGGCTAATACGGTAGGTAAAATAGCCCGCAACCACCATGACTACAATAAAGGCCAAGATGTATAAAAATATTGAAGAGCCAATAAAAGTAGAGGGGTTCATGTTAATTATCTCATTAAAGTTATTCGATAATTATGCAAGCGCTGCTGCCGATTGTAAAGTAAACAAATTTAACTGAGGTACTAGCGATAGCGAATGTAAACGTGCTGCTTGGTCATAGACGTTAGCCGTGACAATCAGCTCATCAGGCTCATACTTCGCAAGGAAGTCAGCAAGTTTTGGCTTGACGGTTTCAACTGACCCAATAAACGATACCGACAATGCACTATCGACCATGGTCTTTTCTGCGGGACTCCAAATACTGTCCATATCATGGGTAGGTTTTGGCATCTGTCCACGCTCATTACGACGTAAGCGCACAAAGCTTTGTTGCGCTGAAGTAAAGTGATAGTGTGCAGTCGCATCGTCATCGGCGAGCAACAGGTTCGCCGCTAGCATCACATAAGGCTTATCAAGATAAGCGGAGGGCTTGAATTCCTCACGATACGCAGCGATCGCCTTACTAAGCATTTGCGGGGCAAAATGGGAAGCAAACACATAAGGCAGACCTAAATGCGCGGCTAACGTGGCACCAAATAATGAAGAGCCCAAAATCCAAATAGGGACGTTTGATTTTGCTCCTGGGAAAGCTTGGACTGGACTACTATCAGTTTCATCACCTAACAAATACATTAATTCTTGCACGTCTTGTGGGAAGCGCTCAGCATCACTCATTTGCCGCCGTAAAGCTTGGAAGGTTGCACCATCGGTACCAGGTGCGCGTCCGAGTCCTAGGTCAATACGGTCACCATATAACGCTTGCAAAGTACCGAACTGTTCAGCAACCATCAAAGGTGCATGGTTCGGTAACATGATGCCACCCGAGCCAATGCGAATACGATCGGTTTGGCTACCAATATGCGATAACAATACTGAGGTCGCTGCGCTGGCAATACCAGCCATATTGTGATGTTCCGCCATCCAATAACGGTTTAAGCCGACTTGTTCTGCCTGCTGAGCCATCTCAACGGTTTGAGCGATGCCATCAGCGATGGTTTTACCGGTAGGGACGGGCGCTAAGTCTAGAAAGGATAAAGGAATTTTGTTGCTCATAAGTCACCTATTTTTCTGCCATATCAACGATGGCATTATTATATTCGTGTTTAATTATTTAGATATAAAAGCCACAGTAGTTTGCACGATAATAATTTGAACAACCTGCAGAGTATGCAAATACCGATAGCTGAACACCTTATATAATGGGGTAGTTATCTTGGATATAAAGGTCAAGGCTGCGGCCAATAACAAATCTTAATAATGAGGTAATAAGTAGATAGTGGAAAAGTTGCCTTTTATAGTCAGCGGTTTGGATAGTCAAAGTAAGTGTTAAAAGTTATCGTGAAATAATGCGCAACCAGTGAACTAAAAGTATTCAAAGGATAAAAAGAAAACGGCACCGTTATAGGAAAATAACGATGCCGTAGAAATAAAAAATTATTGATAGATAAACGTTAAAATTATTGCTACTGATTAGGGGCTGTTTAGAATTCACAAATAGGCTCTGCTGATCGCTAAAATTGATCTAGTCTAAGTAAAAAACGCAGATGATGCTTATTGCCTTAGCTAGATGCTTTTTTATGAAAAATTACAACGAATAGGGCAATTTTAGCATCAGCCCCGCTTTAATTTAATATTATTGGGACAGGACTCTTTTTTGCCGCTGCTGTGTTAAAGCTTATCCGCTTAGAATGACTAAACGAGATAAGCTTTGACGTGCATCGACTAAAAAATAGTCTCTGTCAGAGCCATGGTCGAATTCTAAACAGCCCCTAGGTGGTTATCGATTAAACTGTTGCTGGCATAACTCTATAAAGGCACGGCCGTATTGACGGATTTCTGCATCGTCACGTACTGCCATCCAACTGGTAAAGCGACCAAAATGATCGACTGGAATAGCCGTTAGATTCTGATAATGGCTGGGCTCAAAAGCCATCTCTGCGATAATACCAACGCCTAATCCTAAACCCACATAGGTGCTAATTACGTCAGCATCTAATGCTGCCAACACGATATCAGGCTCAAGCCCAGCATCACTAAAGGCCTTGTCAATCGTTCCGCGTCCGGTAAACCCGCCGTGATAAGTAATTAGCGGATAACTGGCAAGCGTCGGCAAATCAATAGTCTCTTGACCAGCAAGCTCATGATCAGTCGGTACGATGACGCGGTGCGTCCAGTCATAATAACGATGACAACGCAGATAATTATTATGTAGTAATGATTCGGTCGCAATGCCAATATCAGCTTGGCCACGAATCACCATCTGTGCGATAGTCTCAGGATCCGCTTGCTGGAGAATTAAGTTTACCTTAGGAAAGCGTTCTTTAAATTCTTTAACCACTTTAGGCAACACATAGCGTGCCTGCGTATGCGTGGTGGCAATCGTCAACGTACCGGTGTTTGGATTATTAAAATCAAGGCTTAAATTCTCAATCGTACGTATTTCGGCGAATATAGATTCAATATGTGGCATGAGCGCGGTGCCCATAGTCGTCAGTCCGGTTAGCCGTTTGCCTTGACGAACAAACACTTCAGTCTTGAGCTGGTTCTCAAGCGCAGCGATATGTTTCGATAAGCTTGATTGGCTGGTGTGCAACACCGTTGCTGCTTGGCTTAGATTATAGCCATTCACTACCGTATGCCAGACAGTCTCTAACTGCTTCAGCTGAATTTGTAAATGCCGCTGGTTGACCACTACGTCAATTGCCATAACCTAATCCCTCGTAAATATAAAAATAATCACTGTCTGTATGTAAGAACATCAAAGCCTACAAAGATGCAGCAAGGAATCAGTGTAAAACAAAGTCATTATTCTTGTATATACTAAATAGACATGTATTTATATTATTTTGGAATATATATACGGTTATTCAAGGGCTTTCGGCGGTTTAAAATAAGCTAATGAAGTTATATCAGATCATAAAAAAACAGCCACCTTTATAAGATGACTGTTTTGTTTGTTGCTAAACAAGGGTAAAAATTAAGCCAGAGATTAGCCGAAGCGATCCGCATTCATTACTTTGTGCCATACTTTTATGAAGTCATGGACGAATTTTTCTAAGTTATCATCTTGTGCATATAACTCTGCATAAGAACGCAAAATAGAGTTAGAGCCAAACACCAAGTCTACACGAGTGGCCTGCCATTTTACATTACCCGTAGCACGTTCGCGCACTTCATAGAGGTTGCGACCAGCGTTTTCGCTGTCCTCTTCCTTAATAGGGTGCCAAGTGAGATCCATGTCGGTTAAATTAACAAAGAAATCATTACTGAGTGTGCCGGCGCGGTCGGTAAAGACCCCATTTTGACTGTGACTGTGATTGGTATCAAGAACGCGCATACCACCGACTAATACCACCATTTCAGGAGCGCTGAGTCCCATCAATTGGGTGCGGTCAAGCAGCATCTCTTCAGGTGATACCGTATAGCTGTCTTTAACCCAGTTGCGATAGCCGTCATGACGTGGCTCAAGATCGTCAAACGATTCAGCGTCGGTCATTTCATCTGTTGCATCACCGCGACCTGGATTAAAGGGAACATTGGCCTCGACGCCTGCATCAGCAGCTGCTTGCTCAATAGCAGTGTTACCAGCCAGTACGATCAAATCAGCAATACTGACGGGTTTAGCAAACTCAGTCTGAATACGTGTCAAAGTTTCAAGGACACGCTGTAATTGCTCAGGTTCATTACCGACCCAGTCTTTTTGCGGGGCTAAGCGAATACGGGCACCGTTGGCACCGCCACGATAGTCAGAGGCACGGAAGGTACTTGCGCTGTCCCATGCTGTAATAATCATTTCTCGGCGACTCAGATCACTGTCCAAGATTTGCGCTTTTAGCGTAGCAATATCATCGGTGCTTAAATCAGCATTGCCTTCTGCAATCGGGTCTTGCCATACAAAAGTTTCTGCTGGTACATCAGCACCTAAATAACGTGCTTTAGGTCCCAAATCGCGATGGGTAAGCTTAAACCAAGCTTTAGCAAATACTTCATCAAAGTATTCTGGATTTTGATGGAAGTTTTCTGAAATTTTGCGATAAGCAGGATCTTTAATCATCGCCATATCAGCATCGGTCATGATAGGGTTGCGGCGTACACTTGGGTCATGCGCATCTAGCGGACGATCTTCCTCGCGAATATCGGTAGGCTCCCATTGCCATGCACCCGCTGGGCTTTTGGTTAGCTCCCAGTTGTGACCTAATAGTAGCTCAAAATACTCATAGTCCCATTGGGTAGGATGGGTGGTCCATGCGCCTTCAATACCACTTGAGACCGTATCGCCTGCATTTCCAGTACCATTAGGATTGCGCCAGCCGAAACCTTGCTCGGTGACATCTGCCGCTTCAGGCTCGTCTTCTAATAAGGTCGCATCACCGTTACCATGGCATTTACCGACAGTGTGTCCACCAGCAGTGAGAGCAACGGTTTCTTCATCGTTCATCGACATCCGGCCAAAGGTCGTACGAATATCGTGTGCCGTCTTTATCGGGTCAGGGTTACCATCAACACCTTCAGGATTGACGTATACTAAGCCCATTTGTACGGCAGCAAGAGGGTTCTCAAGTGAGGTGCGTTCTTGGTCGTCATAGTAACGGTTATTGGTTGCCGCTAACCATTCACGCTCAGAACCCCAATAAATGTCTTTTTCTGGATGCCAAATATCAGCGCGGCCGCCAGCGAAGCCTAAAGTCTTAAAGCCCATTGACTCGTAGGCCATATTACCAGCCAAAATCATTAAATCGGCCCAAGACAGTTTATTGCCGTACTTTTTCTTCATTGGCCATAATAGACGACGTGCTTTATCCAAGTTGACGTTATCTGGCCAACTGTTTAGTGGTGCAAAGCGTTGATTGCCGGTGTTAGAGCCGCCACGACCATCAGCACCACGATAAGTACCTGCGGAATGCCATGCCATGCGAATCATAAGACCGCCATAATGACCCCAATCTGCTGGCCACCAGTCCTGCGATTCAGTCATTAGGTTCTTCAGGTCTTGCTTGACGGCTTCTAAGTCTAATTGCTTAAAGGCTGCCGCATAGTCAAAGTCAGGATCCATGGGATTGGTTTTATGGTCTTGCTGATGCAAGATATCTAGATTTAAGGCATTAGGCCACCAATCCGTTGCTGCTGATGAGGTGTTGGTATGTGCTTGATGCATGACTGGACAGCCGCCCATACTAGGACGTTGCGGGGTATGCGACTTATCGACGTTTTCACTATGCATCGTAGGGCCGTGACCATCGCCTTGATCGTAGGTAGTATTGCTGTTGTTAGATTGATTGCCATCATGGTCAACGGGGCAACGGCCGCTATCTGACGCTGGCTGGTTAGCGTTTGATGTATTCAAAGTCGAATCATTGGGGGTTGAGTTGGACATTGTATAACTCCTAAGTGCTGATGATATAAGTAAGGATAATAAAGGGTTGATAACAGGGGTTAGTACTGTTGTTGCTAACTTTACTGTTTATGATCTCAGCATACAGTGTTAGTCGTGATTTAAAAAACTATTAAATAAGGATGACGCGTTTTAAATAATGAATCACTATATAGATGATGATTGGTTTGCTTTATGGTAGGTGTGTTTGTTAAGAGTAAGCAACATTATAAATGTGATTATTCTCCTACATAAGAACATTCTTTTATAAAAATACTTTTAATCCAGCGTTTTTAGTTTCTAGCTGGTTCTACGATGTCGCTTATCTGATAAAAATAAACAGTGACTCATGGCTATTGCTAGTAACAGGTGTTAATAACAATAAACGTTGTAGATTAGCCTTGTAATGCGTAGATAGGTACAGCCTAACAGTTCGGTAAGTTTATGATACATTGGGTTACGGCTACGGTATATAAGATGGGTTAGAGAGCACTATAAGCCAGTTAGTGCAAAAATATCGCCATAATGTCTAGTCAAGATAAGCGTTCTCAAGTACCATAATTCAATTTTGCAGCAAATGTCATTTTCTTTATACAGAGCTAGGCAATTTCTTATCCCAATTGTATTGATGTCGTAGCAACATTCGGTATAACTTTTGGATAAAAAATAGCTCGCTGTCGTATTTTTTGTCTAAAATTTTGGTGAGTCGTTATGTCTGCTGTCCAACCTGTACCACCCAATCCTCCAATCGCTAAAAAATCATTGAGCGAGAGCTTACAAGCTTATCTTGATCGGCGTTCGATTATCATGCTGTTTTTAGGTTTTGTCGCGGGCATTCCTATTTTACTGATTTTTTCGAGTTTGTCATTGTGGCTACGTGAAGCAGGTATTGACCGTAGTGTGGTAACGATGTTCAGCTGGGCAGCGCTTGGTTATGCCTTCAAGTTTATTTGGGCACCCCTTATTGATGCCGTGCCATTGCCAATATTAACTAAGTTATTAGGTCGCAGGCGTAGCTGGATCTTGGTTGCGCAGCTGATGATTATTGCAGCGATTTGTATCATGGCCAGCGTTAACCCAGCCAACGAAGGCAGTTTGGTTCTTATGGCAGTTGGTGCCGTACTGCTAGGCTTTTCATCAGCGACCCAAGATATCGTTATTGATGCTTACCGTATTGAGCTGGCACCGCCTAGCTTACAGGCGGTATTGTCTGCTATGTATGTCACTGGCTATCGTCTAGGCATGATTGTCGCGGGTGCCGGCGCGTTATATTTAGCAGATTACTTTGGTTCTACCGAGAGCTTTTATAGTTATGAAGCGTGGCGTAATACCTACTGGATTATGGCGGGGGTCATGGGCGTTGGGGTTATTACCACTTTAGTCATTCATGAGCCTGTCAGGCAACAAGTAGTCGTTGAGCGTAAGACTTCAGACTACACCCGGCTGGTGCTGGTATTTGCCATATCAGTCATTGGCTTTGTATTAGTATTTGCTAATGCGGGGCTAATACTGCCTGAGACAGAAGGTGTGTTTTCGGGTTTTCTAACTGAAATTGTACGGATGGTATTGAGTTTGGCAGCGGCTTTAGCTGTTGGCTACGGCTTAGTAAAAGCCAACCTTGTAGAGCAAGAGTTTGCTAATACGACATGGGTTGAGCCTATTGCTGATTTCTTCCGTCGTTATGGTAAGAAAGCCTTATTGTTATTAGCGCTGATTGGTCTCTACCGTATCTCTGATATTGTCGCTGGCGTTATCTCCAATGTCTTTTATCAAGATATGGATTTCACTAAAGTTGATATTGCCAATGCCGTTAAACTGGTTGGGGTGGTCATGGCCATCGGTGGTGGATTTTTAGGTGGATTATTGGCCCAAAAAATGCGTATTATGCGGGCTATGATGGTTGGGGCAATTCTAGCCTGTGTGACTAATCTGCTCTTTATTCTGCTGACTTACCATCCCGGTAGTCTGCCGTATATGTATTTTGCCGTGATTCTTGATAACCTTGCCGCAGGTCTTGCCAGTGCAGTATTTATTGCTTTCTTATCAGCGCTAACATCGATTCGCTTTACGGCGGTACAGTATTCAATATTTTCATCACTCATGACGCTACTGCCTAAAGTAGTGGGTGGATATTCGGGTACTATCGTTGACAGTACCAGTTATCCGTTCTTTTTTATGTTTACCTTTTTGATTGGTATTCCAATCCTAGCGCTGATTTATTATGTTGATAAGCATATCGTTATTGGCGATAACGATGATATTTATGGCGGTGACGACAACAACAATGACAGTGGTGGCAATAAAGGGGTTGAGTTAACCAAAGCCAATCCTAATTTATCAAATACCAAAGAGCCGCCACGTGCTACAGAGTAACGTGCGAATTACAACGGATAAGACCCAGATAACTACTAAGAGTTGTTTATGACAGCGGCCAAAACACCAGGCATGACAGTAAAGAGAATCAAACAGCAAGTAGCAAATACGGCTACCGATGCTGGCATTCCGCAGTTTTGGATAACGGATTGGCTGCTTTATGTGCTAGCTAAGCCATCTGCGTTTCTTATTATGGAAGAAAATTACCAGCTGACGGATAGTGAGTTTGAACAATTTAATGCTGGCGTGACTAAGATGAAGCAGGGTATTCCTTTAGCGTATTTGACTGATCATCAGGAGTTCTGGTCATTGGACTTTAAGGTTAATGAGCATACTTTAATACCCAGACCGGATACTGAAATATTGGTAGAACAGGTGCTGCTTTGGATAAAGGCGCAAGATGAAGAGCTGGTGTCTAAGCATACTTTTAGTAATAAACGCCTGCTAGATTTGGGTACAGGCTCAGGCTGTATTGCGATTAGCCTTGCGCATGAGCTAGCGCAAGGTAGCACTGGTAATACAAAAGCTAAAGTTGCAAAAAATAGCTGGGAAGTGGTCGCGGCTGATTTTTCAGCAGAAGCTCTTAAAGTTGCAAAGCATAATGCCGAATTGAATAAAGTTGTAAATATTGAATTTGTCCAAAGCAGCTGGTATGACAATTTGTCCACTGATTCTACCCAGCTATTTGATGTGATTGTCTCCAATCCACCCTATATTGATGAGTTGGATGAGCATTTGCAGCGCTTACAAGCGGAACCTATTAGTGCTTTAAGTGCACTCAATCATGGTTTAGCTGATATTGAACATATTGTTGAACAAGCACCGCGATATTTACGTAGTAATGGGCTATTAGCGATTGAACACGGCTTTGATCAAGGCGCTGCTGTCCGTCAGTTATTTACTGATCATGGTTTTGATAAAGTTCAAACCATACAAGATTTTGGTGGTAATGAGCGCTTGACCCTTGGGCAGCTTTGTTAACAACAAGCTTCAAAGTACTAATCTTCAAAGTAATAAGCTCTCGATAAGTTTTGGTAAAAAAATATGACCCATCCAGCAGAGATAGAAGTACTTACAGACGAAGAACTCTTACGCTACGCTCGGCAGGTATTGCTCGATGGCTGGGATCTTGATGCCCAGCTACGGCTAAAGTCTGCCCGTGTGGTGATGATTGGTGCTGGCGGACTTGGTTGTCCAGCCTCCGAAACACTTGTGCGTGCAGGGCTTGGGCAAGTGCATCTGATTGATGATGATGTGATTGAGGCCAGTAACTTGCAGCGGCAGACGCTGTTTCTACCAGATGATATTGGCAAGCCCAAAGCACTCACTGCTGCCCACATGCTAGAACAAATTAATCCATTGATTAGTGCTCGTGGTACGGTTGCTCGTTTAAGTCAAGACAATGCTTATGAGCTACTGGATATGGCGTCCGGTAAACCAGATTTACTTTTAGATTGCACGGATAATTTTGCGACTCGCGATGTCATTAATCGTATCAGTGTACGCTATCAAATCCCGTTACTGTCTGCCTCGGCGATTGCGATGCAAGGTCAATTGGCATTGTTTGAGCCTCAGTTAAACACAGGCTGCTATTATTGTGTGTTTGGTGCGCTTAATGCTGATACAGAGTTTGATGAGCGTACTTGCGCCAATTCAGGGGTGCTGGCCAGTACCACCGCCATTATGGGCAGCTTGCAGGCCAATGCCGCTTTACAATATTTAGGATTAACCAAAAATCCACTGACAAATAAACTGCTAATATGGGACGGTAGCCTGATGCAGCAGCGAATAATGGGCTATCGGCAAGATAAGCAATGTCCTATATGTGCTATTTAGTTTGCTAATTATTTTTAACTATTCTTTGTTTACTGACAACAGTTGTCCTTTATGAAAATCCATCGTCCTCATTTATTAAAGCACACCTTCAATGTTATGAACCGTGTTCGTCAAACGGCTAGTATTGCTGGGCTGTCTGCGTTACGAGTGGCAAAAGGTGAGAAGCCTGACGCTAATCTACTAAAAGAAACCTTTGAGCAGCTGGGTACCACTTATATAAAAATTGGCCAGTTTATTGCCAGTACGCCGTCGCTATTTCCACGTGAGTATGTTGAGGCATTTCAAGATTTTTTAGATCAAACGACCCCATTGTCCTATGATTATATCGAGCGGGTATTAATGGCTGAGCTGGCAGTGGATGGCTATACGCTAAGTGATAAATTCGCTCATATTGAGAAAAAACCACTAGCATCAGCTTCTATTGCGCAAGTCCATACTGCACGTCTACATAATGGTGATGAAGTGGTATTAAAAGTCCAGAAGCCCGGTGTTGAAACTATCATGCAGACCGATTTAGGTGTATTGCATGCGGTGACTAAACTGCTAGAGCTGCTGATGCCATCCATGAGATTTGCTAGTATTGCGCCGATTATCGATGAGATTCGGCTGCGCATGCTGGCAGAAACAGACTTCATCGCTGAGGCACAAAATATTCGTGATTTTCAGCAATTCTTAACAGTATCAGGTAACACGCGAGTTATTGGGCCTGAAGTCCACGATGAGCTGACCACTAGGCGCGTATTGACTATGAGTCGATTGTATGGGGTTTCTATGGTCGATGAGTCTGCCATGCGTCAGTATTGTGACGACCCCGCGCAAGTGATGGCAGATACCTTAAACACGTGGTTTGCAAGTTTGATGCTGTGTAATAGCTTCCATGCGGATTTACATGCCGGCAACCTGATGCTATTAACTGACGGCCGGATTGGCTTTTTAGATTTTGGTATCGTAGGTAAATTAAAAGCCGAAAGCTGGCGCGCTTGTATGGGTATGATGCAGGCTTTGCAAGATAACGATTATCAGATGATGGCACACCATATGATCGATATGGAAATGACCAACATGCGTAACCAGGTAGACGAGGTTGCCTTGGCCAAGGATTTGCAACGCATGATGCGGTCTATTATGGCTGAAGATAAAGCGTTTACTAGCGGCATACCGTTCAACACTAAAGAGCAAGCGGATGATCTTAATAAGATGATGCTCGAGATTGTCGATGTGGGTAAGCGTCATGGTATACACTTTCCGCGTGATTTTGCTTTATTGACCAAGCAGCTGCTATATTTTGATCGGTTTATGCGTACGCTAGCGCCTGATATGGATATGTTTAGTGATAAGCGTGTGGCGATGCTAGGGCAAGCGGACACAAAATCAATAGCGTAATACTCAGCAACGTTATCTATTTTCTCGTCGTAGATTTCCGTCACTGACTGCCATTTTTAAAAAATATTAACACAAAGGATTGTGTGCTAAGCGCCACAAATTGGCTCTGTCATGATGACTGAATCTCGCCACCGTATAATATCCCGCATTACTAACGAAACCGCCATCGCAGCGATAGGACTATATTGCATGGCGGTGGTGATGGGCTATGGGCGCTTTTTATTTACTGCCACCCTGCCTGATATTATGACTCAGCTGCCACTATCGACCACCATTGCCGGATGGCTGGCTTCGGTCAATTACATTGGTTACTTTATTGGCGCACTCATTGCGATGTTTGTGCCGCATCGTTTGACGTGGCAGATGCTGATAGTTTGGACCGGCATTAGTATAGTTACTACTATGCTGTTAGTTGTGCCAAATTTATCTTTGAGCTGGTGGTATGTCATTCGTCTGCTGTCAGGTATAGCAAGTGGGGTGGCGATGATTTTGAGCTCATCACTGGTCATTCAGCGCTTTAGTGTCGAGCGACGCTCTGTACTGTCAGCGCTACATTACGCGGGTATTGGGGTTGGTATTAGTGCTTCCGCTATACTGACATGGTGGCTGTTAACGCTAGGCTATCATTTTGATATTATTTGGCTGGTGGCAGGTATCACTAGTCTACCGGTTATGTGGTTGCTCTATGCCATACGTCCAGCTGATTCAGACCTTTCAGCTAACACGACATCTGAGCGTTTAGACTCCCATCATAAAGACCAGCGCTTCTCAGTGCATCAAACCTATATTAATTTCAAAAGATCGTTATATGAAGCGTCGATTGGTCATACCAAGGCCATTTTATTATTGTCAGCAAGTTACGTGCTCGCAGGGTTTGGTTATATTACCTCAGCGACTTTTCTACCGGTAATGGCGGCGCAGCGATTGACCACGCAAACCTATGCCGGACTGCTGATTTGGTTGGTTGTGGGCATTTTTGCGATGATATCCAATCCAATATGGGGCGCACTTGCTAAGCGTATCGGTGAGATAAAAACCTTAATAGGTTTAACCTTACTGCAAGCGTTGGGGATGTTTTTGCCCTTATGGTTCGATGGGGCACTCGGCTTATATGCTAACGCGGTCATTTTAGGACTAACCTTTGTCGGTATGGTCTCAATGACACTTACGCTTATTAAGAATATTAATCCAGATTACTCTAATTTACTAATAGGATTGGCGACTTTGGCTTATGCGCTAGGGCAGTTTATTGGGCCGTTAGTGACCGTCGCGTTGGCAGGCGATACCGATAATTTTAATGCCGGATTACTGGTCGCTAGTATTGGACTGCTTATCGGAATTGTTCTACTGTTATTTTTTCGCCGCCAGCCACAAGGTACGGCATAGAATATAGGTCAGTATTTAGTAATCGTTTTAACAATTGGTTTTTAACCATATAGTGGCACTGTGCGCTGTTTCTAAATTTGATTAACTATATAATATTAAACATCTGTATTACTCAATATTTCAACAACAATAAAACTAAACCACGCTACGGCTAAATACTTCCCGCAGCTCAAAGCTGGTATGTACTTGAGCAACGCCTTCAATACGATTAAGCCGGTGTAATAAAAATTCTTCATAATGTGCCATATCGCGCACTCGTACTTTAATCAAATAATCTTCAGTGCGTCCAGTGACAATGCTACAACTGATTACTTCATCGAAGCTTTGAACTTTACGTTCAAACTGCTCAAAGCGTTCGGCGGTATGGCGATCCATACTGATAGCGATAAATACCGATAAGGGATAGCCCAATTTTTGCGCATCGGTTTGAGTATGATAACCGGTAATAATCCCAGCCTCTTCCAAGCGTTTAATCCGGCGCGCGCAGGGCGTAGCAGAGAGATTAACGCGCTCAGCAAGCTCAGTAATACTCATGCGTGCCTCTAGCTGTAATAAGCGCAACAAGCACTTATCTATCTCATCGATATCAATGGATGGAAGGTTATCAGAATGACTATTTTGCATACTTTATTTAATAATTAGTGGATTAATCTAATTATAACCATAAAAATAGGTTTTATCGCTAAATTAATAATAATATATACAAAACAAAGCTGCTTTTCCCTTTATAAACTTTGTTATTATAATGGTATAAACTTCTATTATTTCGTATGATAAACACTATCTGATTTACGAGCTACGTTAACTACAAGCTACCCAGTTAAAAATACAAATTGCCACCTCATCTAAGGATTGATTATGTCTGACAATGCCACACACTCTGCGAAACCTGCCTCTGTTAAAGTAGCCCCAAAAAGTGCTGCTTTTGATTTTCGTAAATACCGTCCATTTGCTTTTGCGCCCTCGTTGACAGATCGCACATGGCCAAGCAAAACGATTGAGAAATCACCCATATGGGCCAGTGTGGATCTGCGTGATGGTAACCAAGCTCTGATTGATCCGATGACTATTGAGCAAAAAATGCGCTTTTTTAAGACTTTGGTCGACGTGGGCTTTAAAGAGATTGAGATCGGTTTTCCATCAGCAGCGCAAGTTGAGTTTGATTTTGCCCGTAAATTGATCGAAGAAAACCATGTACCTGAAGATGTGACCTTGCAAGTTCTGGTACAAGCCCGTGAGCATTTGATTGCTCATACCTTTGAATCATTAAAAGGCGCCAAGCGTGCCATCGTTCACGTTTATAACTCAACCTGCCGCATTCAGCGTGAAAAAGTCTACGGAAAAGATAAAGCTGAGATTAAAGAGATTGCCATTACCGGTGCTAAGTTGTTAGTTGAATATGCCGCCAAATATCCTGAAACAGAATGGGTATTCCAGTATTCGCCTGAGAGCTTTAGCCAAACTGAAACAGAATATGCGGTAGAAGTTTGTGATGCAGTTTGTGAAATTTGGCAGCCACAAAACGGTCAAGAAGTGATTCTTAACTTGCCCGCAACGGTTGAAGCCTCTATGCCCAATATCTTCGCCGATCAAGTTGAGTATTTCTGCCGTAACTTAGCCAAACGTGAACATGTGACGGTCAGTTTGCACACTCATAATGATCGTGGCTGTGCCGTAGCTGCCGCTGAGCTTGGTGTGCTTGCTGGCGCAGATCGTATTGAAGGCACATTGCTTGGTAACGGTGAGCGTACCGGTAATATGGATATCATGGTTATGGCGATGAACTTGTTTAGTCAAGGTATCGACCCTGAGCTAGATTTTAGTAATATGAGTGAAATTGTACAAGTGGTCAGCGAGTGTAATAATTTACCGCTACATCCACGCCATCCTTATGTTGGTGAGCTGGTCTTTACTGCCTTTAGTGGCTCACATCAAGACGCTATTAAAAAATCTCTTGATTACAATGAGAAAAATAAAGAGGAGACGGAAAACGTCTGGGACGTGGCTTATTTACCCATCGATCCTGCACATATTGGCCGCAGCTATCAAGATGTGGTACGTATCAATAGCCAGTCTGGCAAAGGTGGCGTCGCTTATATCCTTCAGCGCAACTACGGCTTTAACTTACCGCGTTGGATGCAAATTGACTTTAGCCGCGTCGTACAGCATCAGGCTGAGACTGCAGCGCGCGAATTACAAAACGATGAAATATTGCAGACCTTTGAAGATACTTACTTACAGCAAGGCAGTTTTGAGTTATTAGATTATAGTGTCAATAATAAAGGTGGCGAGGTTTACTTTAACGGCCAAGTGCAGATGAATGGCGAAACCCTTACCATTGATGGGACAGGTAATGGCCCATTGTCATCCTTCATCGATGGCTTAGCGCAGCATACCGGAAAGTCGCTACATGTTATCAACTATGCTGAGCACGCTATCAATCCGCAGCACAATAGTGATAACGGCATTGATGATGATAGCAATAGTGATAATAAGACCAATGCTAATGCTGTGGCCTACATTCAACTGAATGTCGATGGGGAAGTATATTCAGGCATCGGTACTTGTAGCAGCACCGTATCAGCAATGTTAAAAGGAGCGTTATCAGCTTTTGCTCAAGCGCCCAGTACAACGGCCGCCTAATATAAAATAGCTAGTTGATAAAGCAGTTAATTAGCAAGCCAGTTAATGAGATAGCCAAATAGTTTGATAAAACTAACTGAGCATATTTAATAATCATAGCGCCATGTCTCCTTGCGATAAGCAAATCAGAGTCATGGCGTTATTTTTTAATGTTTGTTCTTAATATTTTTTCGAAGCTTCTTTTTTGGTGGTTTTTTAGTAACTGTATTTAGTAATTGAGACTATCAGGTCATTTTGAATAGGAAGACAATTAAATAATGGCTGCGTCATCAGCTGACGTGTTAACTGTTTTCTGGCTACTTATAGCATAATGTTACTTGTGTTTTTAGTGTCTAAGACTTACGCTAATGTACATATTAATTATTATTACAAATAAAAAGGTTAACTATGGAACCTCTCTCAATTGCTTCATTTTCATTAGCAGCTATTTTAGCGTCACTGCCAGTAAATGGTAAAGTCATTAGCAAACCGACGATTACCACGCACATTAGCCCTGCCATCGCTGGACAATGGGAGATAGACCTAAACAGTAGCGATACTATAAGTAAGCGAACAGCGGCGCCTGCTGATCGAGCAACCACTAGTAATGAGCCTAAAGTCATTGCAGGCCAGAAAGATGGGGTACTGGATCAAAGTGAACGACGTATTATTAGTGTCGTACCCAGTAATATTGGAGCTAGCAATATTAAACCTAGTGCCAATATTGAGAATAACGCCGGTCAAAATATAAATGCATCAGCGAAATCTGACCAATGTCGTGAATTATATAACTTTGGTGCGGACAATGAAATGTGGGCGGTCAGTGGTAAAGAATGGACCTACGGGCGCTATTTGGTAACCCATCGTGAAGAGGGACTACCGATTATTGCTATCAAAACCATTTATGATAATAATGAAAAAGACTGTTCAGGTAATCAGGTTGATCAGACCGATGAAGCCCTAATTGCCTTTTTAAATCATGACGGTAATAAAATGCAGTGGTGTGCTGATCCTGATGGTAAAAAGTGCTATATGAACTTTCATAGAGTTTTACCTTAGCCTACCAAAGCTTGTCTTATCTAATCTCATTAAAAAACCGCTATCGTTGCTGATAACGGTTTTCTGATATAGATATTGATAATTACCGAGCATCATTACAATATACAGATTACGATGCCGCTTTTTATTTATTAGCAGTCAGTAGCTCTTTTTCAAGATAATGGATATTTTGTGCCTCAGTGGCAAAATTTTCATCGGCTAAAATTACATCACGGTGCAATGGGATATTAGTTTTTATACCTTCAATGATTAGCTCGTCCAGCGCATGCAAGGTTTTTGCAATGGCTTGTTGGCGTGTTTGGCCATGACAAATAAGCTTACCAATCAAGGAATCATAATAACTGGGAATCTCGTAACCAGGGTAGAGATGTGAGTCAAAGCGAACGCCGGCACCACTTGGTGCAAATAATTGTGTCACTGTACCGGGTGAGGGCATAAAGGTTACGGCATCTTCCGCATTGATACGACACTCAATAGCGTGACCTTGAACTTCAATCTCGCTTTGACGATAGGATAGTCCATAACCTGCGGCGATTTTTAACTGCTCAACCACTACATCAATACCCGTAATCATCTCAGTGACCGGATGCTCAACCTGAACACGGGTATTCATCTCAATAAAGAAAAATTCGTTATTTTCAAATAAAAATTCGAACGTACCCGCACCGCGATATTTAACCAGCTCACAAGCTTTGACGCAAGCATCCAAGATCGGTTGACGTACATCATCAGGGATGTCAGGGGCAGGCGCTTCTTCTAGTACCTTTTGATGGCGACGCTGTAGTGAGCAGTCACGGTCATAGAGATGAATGGCATTACCATTACCATCACCCAGTACTTGAACTTCAACATGGCGTGGGTTCTGTAAATAGCGTTCCATATAAACGGTATCATCACCAAACCATAGCTCAGCTTCTTGCTTAGCGGCTTGTACTTGGCCGATAACTTCTTCGAAACGTTCGACGACACGCATACCGCGGCCACCACCACCAGATGCGGCTTTAATTATCAGCGGAAAGCCGATATTGCGCGCTTGTTCTTCAGCATTATGTAGGTTTACTGCACCAACGGAACCCGGTACGGTGGGAACGCCTGCTTTTTTCATGGCGTTAATAGCAGAGACTTTATTACCCATTAAACGAATATGATCCGCGTTAGGACCGACGAAAGTTAACCCTGCTTCCTCAACGCGCTCAGCGAATTCAGCATTTTCAGCTAAAAAGCCGTAACCAGGATGGATAGCATCAGCGCCAGAGATTTCAGCAGCGGTTAAGATAGTATTAATATTTAGATAACTCTGATTGGCGTTGGGCTTACCGATACAAATGGCTTCATCAACGAAGCGCAGGTGCATTAGGTTCTCGTCGGCAGTAGAGTAGACACCGACAGTCTCGATACCAAGCGCTTTACAAGCGCGGACAATACGTAGAGCAATCTCACCTCGATTGGCGATGAGCAGTTTTTTTATCATGGGGTCATCCTTGTCAAAGCGGTGTTGATTGATTAAATTTTTATAATCAATCACAACAAAGTAAAGTGTGGCAGATACCGTTAAGCTTTATAGCGTATGACGGGCTGGCCAAACTGTACGACCTCAGAGTTGTCCACTAAGATTTCGTCAACGACACCGCTTTGAGTGGCTTCAAGCGGATTCATAATTTTCATCGCTTCGATAATACCCAGCGTATCACCAGCTTGTACTTTTTGTCCGATTTTTACAAATGGGGGATCGTTAGGGCTAGGCGCGGAATAAAATACACCCACCATTGGTGAGGTCTCAACGCTACCCGCTTTTGTGTTTTCTTTGGCTTCAGTAGCGACAGGCACACCGACAGCAGTAGGAGCAGCCATCATCGTTGGGACAGGGGCATCGTAATGACGAGTAAGACTAATATGCTCATCGTCTGAACTGACTTCTAGATTGACCAGTTCGTTTTCTTCCATGAGGGCGATTAAGGTGCGTATTTTTTCAATATCCATAATTTTAATGAGGCCTTGTACTAGAATTCAAGTAATAGTGTAACAAAATATTGTCTAATTAATTGCTAATGATACCTATATTCAGCGCAATGAGCAATCAATGTACAGTTGTTAACTGGAAATTTTACATATTTTGACGTGAACATACTCATCGGTAAGAAATACCCAATCATTCATCATAGTCTATGTGGCTAGGTAGCGCTAGTAATGGTTACTAGACGCTACGATAGAAAAGTTTGATAGAAAAATAAGACAACTATTTGAAAAATGCTGAGGGAAAAAATTTAGATGACAGTTATGGGCAGCACACACACTATAGCTTAGTAACATAGTTTATGTAAAAACGCATGGTTGATTGAGCTAAGCCCACATCGCTCTCAAGCGTTTCTGTTGATAACGCAGACGCAGCGTGAGTAGAATAGAAGATAAAAATAAGCCGGTAATTAACGCCATCCAAAACCCTTGTGCCCCAGTATCCGTAAAGCGCACTAAGTAAATACCAAGCGGTAAGGCGACGATCCAATAACAAAATAGCGTCACCCACATTGGCACGGTAGTGTCCTGCATACCGCGTAATATACCGGCAATATTGACCTGCCAGCCATCAAATAATTGATAGGCAAGCGCAAAAATCAATAGGTGCATGGCTTGTGCGCGTACTTCTGGGTTATCAGTGAAAGCAGCCGCCAGTTGTGGTCTGAACAGCCAAATCCCCAGCATACAAACAATAGCGATAAGTATCGTCCAGATAAGCCCAGTGGTTTGTACATTGTGTAGGGCAACGAGGTTTTTTTGGCCAAAACGATTGGAAACCATAATGGTCAGGGCCATTGCTACCGAGATAGGTATCATAAACAGCTGCGAAGTCACGGCCAGTGCCACTTGATGCGATGCTGTTGCCAATTCGCCTAACGGACTGATCACCAGTGCCCCTAAGCTAAATAAACTGGCCTCAAAAAAGATAGAAACACCGATCGGTATTCCCAGCTTAAGTAGTTTTGTGATTTGCTCGCGGTTGGGTTTAGTGAAGCTATAAAAAAATCGTGTACTGGCAAATTGCTGGCGTTTAGTAAAGGTGGTGTAAGCCGCCAATAGTAAGACATTTATCCACAACACGATAGCCGTTGCCACCCCGCAACCCGCACCACCCATCTCAGGCATACCGTACAAACCATGAATAAAAATATAGTTCAATGGAATATCTGCGAGGAGTCCAATAATACTAATAACAGTTACTGGCTCAGGACGCCCAAGTGCTTCGCAATAACTGCGTAGCACGGCATACACGGCCATAGCAGGGAATCCAAAGGACACCCCGTGTAAATACTGAGAGGCTATGGGGCGGATATTGTCAGGAACCCCCATTATCCCAAGCACGTTAGGCATTAAGTTGACAATAATAAAGCCAATGATACCTATTACCCCTGCGGTCCATAATGACTGCTGGGTGATATGAGGTACTTGGTCGTGCTTATTTTTCCCTATTGCTTCCCCAATTAAAGGCGTAGTCGCAATCAGAATACCGGTTGCCAGTAAAAACAGCGGTAGCCAAATACCAGAGCCAACTGCGACAGCCGCTAAGTCTAATGCAGAAACTTGTCCGGCCATAATGGCATCAACAACGCCTAATGCTGCTTGGCAAAACTGGGTAATCAAGATAGGTAACGCTAGTACGCCTAAGCGCAAGCTGTAGCTCTTAAAATCTGTAAAGGATATCGGCAAAGCCATGGTTAGCAACTTTTCATTATTCAAGGTGGTTATTGTTAATGGATAAATACTGTCATCAACAAATCAATAGCGGAACAGTAAGATAGGAATAGTGCCGGCAATCATACTCTGGTAAATCATGCTAAACACAATAATACGGGCTGATTAGTTATAATCAATACTAAAATAAAAGCGATACGTAGATAAATGCGTGCAGCTGGTAAGAATTTGCTAGCGTGCTGTGCGCTTCGCCAGACAGAGGCTGCAAAAATTTCTACCAGCCACACCGTCTCTGTTTGAAAATGTACTGACTACAATAAGAATCTGTTTGAAAATGTACTGACTACAATAAGAAATAGAGAGTTATTAAAATACAGCCAGAAAAATACGGACACTAAAATAAAAATAACCCGTCAATTCAAGATATGAATGGACAGGTCAAAAGTAACTAGAATGGTAAAGAAGCTATACCGTGATGTCAATGTTTTCTGCAGGCATTAATTGAACAGTAATTAGTATACCTGAGTCATAGTAACGGCAATAAGGAGTCCTCACTATCCGGCAAGAGATCTAGCGTTTCTGCCATATCCATAATCGTTCGCCAATGCTTAGGTTCAAGCGGGATGACGGTTAATTGCTCACAGCCTTTTCTGAGTAATAAAGAGTCCTCAAGCGCAGGCAAGAATTTAAGTTGGGATAGTGGCAGTGTATTGGTGAAGGCTTGTTCAAAGGCCACATCTACCAGATACCAGCGCGGCTGCTCTTCTGTCGCCTTGGGGTCATAATGACGGTGTTCAGGATGAAACTGGGTCGGGTCGGGGTAGCCTGCTTTACTGATAGTCATAATGCCCGCAGCCCCAGAGGGCTTGGCGCTTGAATGATAAAAAAATACTTGATCACCCACCTTCATATTATCACGCATAAAGTTACGGGCGCGGTAATTACGCACGCCATCCCAGCTCTCTGTACCCATACGTTGTAAGTCATCAATCCCAAAAAAACGGGGATTAGACTTCATAAGCCAATAGGCCATGTTCTTTATCCTTTTAGTTATAGCTAATAATTCATTATAATTTTATACAGTAACAGCAGTTGTGAGCTATTTTGCCTGTAACAGAACGCCGTTAACATGAGCGTTTGTTACTGGTTTTGTTATTGACGTGCTTTTCTTTAAGTTAACCTTTTTTTTAAGCAGTTTAGCCGTTATCCTAACGTTACTTTTTGCTGTTGATGACAGCTTCTCATTGATGAATAAGTCTATTTATGTCCAAATCTAAATCTAAAAGCATTTCGCATGCTTCTAATTTAAATAGTTCTAGTATGAGTAACATAGACGCGAAGGGTATCCCGCTTGCGCTATACATACATATTCCGTGGTGCGTAAAAAAATGTCCCTACTGCGATTTTAACTCGCACGAGCTGGGTACGGATATATCATTATCAATGTATGATGAGTACGTAGATGCGCTGTTATTAGATGCGCGTATGCAGCAGCCATTGACTCAAGGGCGAGAGATTAGCTCGATATTTATCGGTGGCGGTACGCCGTCGTTACTACCCATTGCTCAGTATCAGCGCTTATTTTCTGGATTGCGTGCGTGTTTTGATTTTGCAAGCGATATTGAAATCACTATGGAAGCCAACCCTGGTACGCTAGAGCATGCGCCATTTTCTGAATATTTAGATGTGGGTATCAACCGCTTGTCTATTGGTGTGCAAAGCTTTGACGCCGATAAGCTTAATACGCTTGGGCGTATCCATGATCCTAAGCAGGCACTATCAGCGATTAACTCAGCTCGCACTGCTGGTTTTGAGCGGGTAAATGTTGATTTGATGCACGGTTTGCCGCAGCAGACCATGATCGAGGCATTATATGATATTCAAATCGCGCATGATGCCGGAGCGACCCATATATCTTGGTATCAGCTGACCATTGAGCCTAATACGGTATTTTATCGCAATCAGCCAATTTTACCGGACGAAGACAGTTTGGCCGATATTGAGCAGGCGGGACAGGCTTTATTACAGAGCTTAGGTTATGATAATTATGAGGTGTCGGCATGGGCTGGCGCATCAGATATGCCGTGTCGTCATAATATTAATTATTGGCAATTTGGTGACTATCTGGCGATTGGTGCTGGCGCTCACGGTAAGGTCAGTATTGGGGAACAGAAATCAAGTATCTCACTAGACAATGAACTTTTAACAACAGTAGGAATTTATCGCTTTAGTAAATCACGTATGCCCAAAGACTATGTTTCCTGTCAGGATGCCCCAAAAATGGTTGGCTGGCAAGCAATCCCGAACGATGAGTTGGTCAGCGAATTCATGCTTAATGCGCTACGTCTGCATGAGGGTGTCACTTGGGCGTTGTTTGAAGCGCGAACGAATTTGCACTACAGTGATATTGCTGAACAAGTAGCTAAACTGGTTAGCCAAGGCTTGCTAATGGACAGTAAAAATATGCTACGGCCTACTGCATTGGGACGGCGTTATCTCAATCAAGTATTGCGAGAGTTCTTATAATTTTATATGATAAAAATTTTGTGAGATATGAGTGATCCACTACCCAAGGTTTAGAGTAGGATGAAAGAAAAAAGGCTTACCAAATAAATAGTAAGCCTTTTAAACACCAAATCTAAGCACTTAAAACTTAGATTTTTTGTTTTACGTCTGTCGCTGTATTACTTACAGCATCGCCAGCACTTGATACGTCTTGGCCTAAACCTGCAAAAGTATTACAACCAGTTAGTACAAACATTGCAGTCATAGATGCGATAATTAATTTTTTCATAATACTGTCCTCGAAATAGGTACATTCATACCAGTGAAATAAATCACGTTAAGCGATTTGCTGTAACGCCATCTATTATATGTAGAATAAAAAAGCAACACTGTTGATTCATATAAAGGCATATTAACTATGCCATCTTAATGTCGTGGTATTGCTTCGTCATCTGTCAGGGTCATAATAATAAAAGTTAAAATGGTTGCCCAGTATCAAAATGTAATTATTGACAGTAAACTGTAACTTTTCATTACGCTAAAATATAAGACGACTTACTTCACTGTTAAACAGTAATACTTATATGTAGATATATTGACTGCTAAGCCGTAAGCAAATTATAGTCAAACCAATCATTATTAAGTTATCTATTGACCTATTTATGGAACCATTATGACCATTCACATTGTGCTGGTAGCCCCAAAAATGCCTAGCAATACTGGAAACATTATTCGTCTGTGTGCTAACAGTGGTGCGCAGCTGCATGTCGTGAAGCCTTTAGGGTTTGAGCTTGATGACAAGAAGCTGCGCCGCGCTGGCTTGGATTATCATGAGTACGCGGATCTACAAGTACATGATAACTGGACGGCTGCCAAACAGGCGCTAATGACCGCGGACTGTCGTATCATCACGGCAATGACTACTAAGCTTAGCAAATCGTTTTACGATTATAATTTTATGACTCAAGCGAGTGCTGACTTAGAAACCAATTCAAAAAGCACTTCTGATGTAGCACCTAACATAGCATTGGTATTTGGTTCAGAAACAGCAGGCTTAGTAGAGGAGATTCGTGATGATATTGGCGCAGCTCATTGGCTTAGATTGCCTATGTTGCCTGACTCACGCAGTTTAAACTTATCCAACAGTGTGGCGATATGTCTATATGAGGTATGGCGGCAGCAAAACTTTGGTGGTGACGAAGGTCGCAGTGTTGGTTATGAAACCCTTACGGTTTATGACCCAAAATAGCTGTTTTATAAGTAGCTTTTTAAGTAACCTTTTTATAACTAGATTCTTATAAGTAGACTTTTATAAACAATTAGGCGGTTTTGGCAGTCCAGCGAGGCGATTAACATGGCGGGCGACCAAACCGGTATTAAACAGTTGCTGTAGCTTTTGATTGCTGATGTCGTGCTCCGGTAAGGTTTGTTGTAGCCATTTAATCAGCGGGCGAGTGGCAGGGGCGTGATTGAACTTATCAAAAAAGGCGCGTACTTGTTGCAAAATCTGTAAATGCTCAGCGCTCAAACTGACATCCAGCGTATCAGCGAGCTGCTGGGCAATATCAGGAGTCCAAAGCGTATGGTCACATAAATGACCGTCTTGGTCTAATGCCATGTTAGCAGTCGCAATAGACGTTGTAGTGATAGCAGCTGGAATAGTAGAAGTCGGAGTAATAGCAGTCATAAGGCAATCGTCACCACTTTGTCGAACTTGGCTTCATTAACATCGGTTCCATCAATATTGGTATTTTGGGTCATCTCGACCCACTCACTATCAGTTAACAGGGCGGTTAACTTGGCATTTAGGTTTAGCTTAGCAGTAGTATTGGACGATAGCTGGGCTACATCATCGGCAAGCGCGTAGATGCCCATGATACCTTGTATCTCATTCTCATCCAAATAAGCGTTTAGCCATTCAATAAAAGCGACCGTTGTGCCCAGCAAGAGGATACTGTCGCCAGCACGCCATGTTAGCGCCATCTCTTCAGTGCTGCGACTAAGTGTGTCCATTGCGCTGTGTAATTGATATAAGGTTGCCATAACGGTGTCCGATTGCTAGTAGCTATAGTATATGAAAATTAGAAGGTTAGAATTTGTTCAAAGTCCTGTGAGTTGATGCTCTCTGGTATGAGCATCAATTGCGTGGCCAAGTCGTTTGGCAGCATACCTGTGAGCCAACCGCTAAACACATCACTAGGTAGCCAAGCCGCTGGTATGTCATACAATTCAAGCGATTGAATCATACCGTGCAAACGAGACTGGGGCTGCATTAATAATCCAAAGACGGGCGCGTCTAAATACAACTGCACCTCATGGCCAAAGGTCGCTAGTGTCAAGGCGAGGGCACAGCCTTCGTAACTTGCCATCTCAGTAGGCGTGCGCAGCTGAATAAGTAATTTCATGGTTTATCCTTAATTAAGCAGTCTCAAAACTGTATCAGGCGGCAGTTACTTTGCATTATCATCGCAAGCTCACTTAAACCCACCAAATGAAACCCAGCTGCCAGATTTTCGCCATTGAGCTGATGACGCGCGCTATTGTCCGTATCACTGATACCACGACTGAGCGCAGTACTGACGCAAACGGGTAGCGATAGCTGATATTGCTCAGCGAGATTCTGCCATTCCTGTGTTAAGTTGGTTTGATCAGCAGACTGCCAGCGTAACCGATTCGCAGTATGCGCGGCATCGGCGTAAAAAAAGACGTGCAGTGGCTGCTTATCGTTTTCAAAGCTGTCAGGGTTTTCAGACTTATAAGTACGGTCATTGACCTTATTCTCATGAGTAGATGCTGCTTGCTGAAGAAAGGCACGAACATAGCGCAGCGCTAAATAAGCAAGCGGATGGCTGGGGTCGGCGGTTATCAGTAGGAGTGGCGTAGGGGCGGTGGTCATAAGCATGCTCATAAGCGTAGTATCGTGAGTTAACGATGATTATTATTAAAGGTTAATAGTTATTGGTTATGAGAATTTAAAGATCACTCATATTTTATTTTTGATTTTCTTCCACTTCTCTAACATTGCTCAATCGGCTCTCTTCTTTTTGGTTATTTGTATAAAGTTTTCAAATGGTCTGAGACATTAAAACCTACCTGCCGTATTATTATTGACAATAATATCATCAACGCCTCACTGCGCAAAGTATGCTTCGGCGTTCCATTTTTTCTTATTATTGCCATCGTTCACGTTAAAGTTTTTCATGCTACCATAAAGTTGAGCCGAACGGACTCAGTGTTGTTGATTAGGTTCGTTCTGGCCGTATTCTATATTTATAGTGACTATCTCGTAAGAAAAAACGTTAAACTTATTCCCTAGACTCACGTAGTCTTAGTGTTCTATGCTGCAAGGAGTTGTTGTCGATATGCTATCTGTCACGCCCAACGGTACCGGTTACCAACCCACACCAGAACAGCTACGAGTTCTGCAAACTGCCAGTGAGTTTGCGTATCAGATTTGGGAGACCCGGACGGTCTCGTGCCAGACGTTTTTACGTAGCTATCCATTAGAGGACACCTTGACGCGTCAGCAAATTGATGATCTTATTCAAGATTATACCCTAGATGATAACTATGAGCTTGCTGACGAAGTTAATGTAATGAGTGGGCTGCGGCATTTACGTATGCTATTGATGATGCGCTGGATTTGGCAAGATGCATTGGGCGTGATTGCGCTTGAACAGTTGACTGATGAGCTATCTGAATTCGCCGACGGCTGTATTCTATTTGCTAAGGATTATACCTACCAGCATCTCATTGCCCAATATGGGCAGCCGACCTTTATTAATGATGCAGGCAACTTGCAAATTGATGATATGGTAATTATGGCGATGGGTAAGCTTGGTGCTCATGAGCTGAACTTATCTAGTGATATTGACCTCATCTTTGTGCATCAGGCACGAGGTGAGACTGATGGCGACAAGGCAAAAGGTACGCGCTGTATTGATAATAAGCGCTTTATGACTCGACTTGGTCAAGGCATTATTAAGTTGCTTGATAATAATACGGCCAATGGCTTTGTCTTTCGAGTAGATATGCGCCTGCGTCCATGGGGAGATGGGAGTGACTTAGCCATTCATCTGTCCGCATTACAAAAATACTTTACCCATCATGGCC
Organism: Psychrobacter sp. 72-O-c; assembly: GCF_904846605.1. Classification (GTDB taxonomy): domain Bacteria; phylum Pseudomonadota; class Gammaproteobacteria; order Pseudomonadales; family Moraxellaceae; genus Psychrobacter. Next base: position 42,848 of record NZ_CAJHBI010000011.1, on the reverse strand, counting down.
GCGCATGGGAGCGCTTTGCTTGGTTAAAAGCGCGCGTAGTTGGGCAGATTTCACCGCCATTTTATGACCAACTACAAGCCCTTATTAAGCCCTTTGTCTTTCGTTATTATGTTGATTATAGTGCGTTCTCAGCCCTGCGTGAGATGAAATCCTTGATTCAAAATCAAGTCGCGCAGCGTGAAGACCTTGATAACATCAAGCTTGGGGCTGGCGGTATCCGTGATATCGAGTTTATTGTGCAAGCTTTCCAATTAATCTATGGCGGACGGCACCCGCAGCTACAGGTTAAATCTTGCTTGCAAGCCATGCAAGCGTTGTGTGAGCGTGAGTACCTAGAGCCTAAGACTTATGAGCAATTACAAGCGGCTTATCGGTTTTTGCGCCGGTTGGAACATGGTATTCAGGCCATCAATGATCAACAGACCCAGCGCTTGCCACATGATAGCCATTGGCAGCGTAATCTTGCCATCACACTTGGGTTTGAGGGCTGGTCGGCGCTACTGATCACGCTGAATCAACATCGGGACAACGTTAATGTGCCGTTTGAGCGTATGGTGACCGAACGTCAGATACCTGCGCAAGAAGATACTGCCCTTGAGCCGGCTCATCTCGATGAACAAATTGCCCAGCTTGACACGGTATTGACTGAACAAAATCGCGCTCAGCTAAAGTTATTTTGGCAATCAAAAATGGTAGCCAATCTTAGTGATGAAGCAAGAAGTCGATTAGATGAGGCTTATCCAGTTATTGTGCATGCGTTACTGGCGCATCAAGAACAACAGCAACTTGCTAATACGGCATTGCCACGTCTGATCGCTCTGCTGGAGGCCATTTGTCGCCGTTCTATCTATTTGGTGATGATTGCGGAAAATCCTAATGCGACGGTTGAGCTGATTCCGATGCTGTCAGCCAGCCCTTGGATTGCCAAAGAATTAGCACGTTACCCAGTGCTGCTCGATAATTTTTTACAGCAGCGCTATCGCCATCTGCCGGACAAACCGGAGCTGCGCGATATTTTGCGCCAGCAGTTACTACGTGTGGAACCTGATGATGAAGAGGAGCTACTCAGCGTCCTGCGCCTATTTAAAAAGAACCAAGTATTGGCAGTAGCAGCCAGTGATGTGCTCGCTGAGCGACCTATCATGAAGGTATCAGACTCCTTGACTTATATCGCTGCTGTGGTGTTAGAAGCGGCACTTGAGCGTGCTTTTGCAGAGTTAATTAATCGTTACGGCTATCCTATTGGTCAAGATGGCGATCCGGTGACTGAGGCTGATTGCGGCTTTGCCATTATCGGTTATGGCAAGCTTGGCGGGCTTGAATTGTCATATTCTTCTGATTTAGATTTGGTATTTTTGCATAAAATAAAAGAGCAGGGCATGACCACAGGTGAGAAGTCGGTAAGTGGTATGAAGTTTGCGGCGCGCCTCGCTCAGAAGCTCATGACTTATCTAAATACCCAAACTCGTGATGGTCGTGCTTATGAGGTTGACATGCGTCTGCGGCCTTCGGGTAATGCGGGTATGATGGTGGTTTCTTGCCACGCCTTTGAGACGTATCAGCTTGATAAGGCCTGGTCATGGGAGCATCAAGCGTTAGTACGGGCGCGAGCAATCTGTGGCGACAAGCGTGTGACCGTGCGTTTTTGTGATATTCGCCGAACGGTTTTGGCATTGCCGCGCACCTTAAAGCAGGTACGTACAGAGGTGACCAGCATGCGAATTAAGATGCAAAAACATCTGGGTACCAGCCAGTGGCAGCAGCAAGCCGGTAAGTTTCATTTAAAGCAAGATGCGGGTGGCATTGTTGATATTGAATTTTTGGCTCAGTTTGCCGTGCTGGCTTATTCACATGACTATCTGAGCTTGACCAAATGGAGTGATAACGTCCGTATATTTGAAGAAATGGCTGCGTTAGGTATCTGGGAGGCACAAGTGTGTCAGGACTTGACCGATGCTTATCTTCGCATTCGTGCGGCAACCCATCAATTAGCATTGGCCGAGCAGTCATTACTGGTTGATGAGTCGCTATGGAAAGAGACGCGAGCGCTCGTGCAAGATCAATGGCAACGTCTTATGGGGGTAGAGCCAGCACAGGAAGAATAAGCTGTATAATAAAGCCCCGGTAAATAAAAGCCGTCTATGAGCGAGCTAAAATATTTCGTTTGCTACGGCTGCTGGTGCTATAATAATTCGCAAATCATAAAATACAATAGAAAGAGAGCCGTTTAACCGACATTATTTGGGCATTAATTCTTACTGAGTTAATGTTTAATCGTCTAACGACCAACTATTTAACGCTTATTTGTTTAATGGCTCTCTAATTTAGTAGCTATATTTTTAATAGTTCAGCTGAACGTCGTAGTCCTTGTTACTATGGCGCAGTAGTATCCGTTAATTGAAAATTTTAATAAAACTTACTCAACAAAAAAAGTTAGGCGCCAGCTCTAGCATAAGGAATATCGAATGAACATGGCAACACAAGACGGCAAGCTTTGGATGAATGGCACGATGATTAATCAGCCAGATGCCAAAGTTCACGTACTGACGCACAGCTTACATTATGGCATTGCGGTATTTGAAGGCGTGCGTGCTTATCAAACCGCTGATAAGCGCACCGCGATTTTTCGCCTGACAGATCATGTTGAGCGCTTGTTGGGTTCCGCCTTTATTTTTCAGATGGAGGTGCCTTTTGATGCCGCCACCCTTGAGCAGGCACACAAGGACGTTGTTAAGCAGAATAATTTATCTGAAGCTTATATTCGTCCGCTGATATGGATTGGCGCAGAAAAGCTTGGCCTATCCGCTCATGATAATAGTGTCAATGCGATGGTTGCGGCCTGGCATTGGGGTGCTTATCTTGGTGAGGAAGGTATCCAAAACGGTATCCGAGTAAAAACTTCCTCATATACCCATCATTTGCCTAACGTCACTATGTGCAAGGCTAAAGCCTCGAGCAACTATCCGGTCTCTATAATGGCCAATCGAGAAGTGACTCGTAATGGCTACGACGAAGCAATCATGATGGATTCACAAGGCTATGTGTGCCAAGGCTCAGGTGAAAACTTATTCCTAGTGAAGAATGGCGAGTTACATACACCAGACTTAGCAGGCGGGGCCCTTGACGGTATTACTCGTCGAACTATCATCCAGTTTGCCGCTGATTTAGGTATCAAAGTCACTGAGCGTCGTATTACTCGTGATGAGTTTTACCTAGCCGACGAAATCTTTATGACGGGTACTGCTGCTGAAGTCACACCTATTCGCGAATATGATGACCGCAAAATTGGTAATGGTGGCCGCGGTGAAATTACTGAAAAATTACAAACCTTATATTTTGATGTGGTTCATGGCCGTAATGAAGAATATATGGATTGGTTAAGCTTTATTGATTGATAATAGGGTTATTTAGAAAGCCTTAAAAGGCTGAACATAATCGTTCAGTCTTTTTTTTGTGCTAATTGTCCTGTCCTAAATGTGTCAACTCATTTTAGGACGGGACAAATGAAGAGCTACTAACACCCAATATTGCACAGACATAACTAGAATTGGTTGACTGCAATCATTTAAATGGTCTGAAAGATTATATTTTGTAGACATTCTTGTTATAGTGAAATATTAGAGTTGAAGTTCTAAGTAGTATATAGATGTCTCAACTGATATTAAAATACTAACTCTAATTAATCGGTTGCTATAATTTATAAGATTGTAGAGAAACTTATTATTTATCTTTGTCTAATATTAAAGATCATTTCACTAAAACCATAAATAAAAAAAGTTACTAAATATGATTACAATTTATGATACTTCAGTAGGCTCCTTAAATATAGGAGATACTATAATAATGGAATCTGCAACGGCTGAACTAAAAAGTATTTTTGAGTATGAACAGTTTGTTCATTATCCAACACATTATGCATTAGCTGAGTCTACTTTGAAGAAAGCATGGGAAAATAATTTAGCATTTGTATGTGGTACTAACTTGTTAAGAAGTTACTGGAAAATAAAAGCCAGAAAAAATCAATGGTCGCTGCGGTTTATTGATGCATTTAGAATGCAACCAGCGATTTTATTTGGGGTAGGCTGGAACAATTATACAGATGAAACTGAGTGGAAAGCTAAGGTATTTTATAAAAATGCGCTTCGAAAAGATATTCTGCACTCAGTAAGGGATAGTTATACTGAGAATAAACTTAAAAGATGTGGGATAAAAAATGTTATTAATACAGGGTGCCCAACACTATGGAGTTTAACAAGTGAAAAGCTATCAAGTATTCCAACTACAAAAGCCAGTTCAGTAGTCTTCACACTTACAGATTACCGTCGAAATTATGATTTAGATATTTCACTGATTAACTGTCTGACTAAAAACTATGAGACTATTTACTTTTGGCCTCAGGGATCAAAAGATTTAGCATATTTTGAAGAGCTAAATTTAGACAGTAGCTGTCATAATAATCAAATCAAACTTGTTTCCAATACTTTAATAGCATTTAATGAAATTTTGGTAAATAATGATATAGATTATATAGGAACAAGACTACACGCTGGTATACGAGCGCTACAATTATCAAAAAGAGCCATTATAATAGGAATTGATAATCGTGCAGTTGAAATGAAGAATGATTTTAATTTACCTGTAGTAAATCGAGTATCGATTGAAGAGTTGATTGAACTCATAAACACAGATTGGGCACCTTCCCTGAATATTCCATGGACTCAAATAAATAATTGGAAGGCCCAATTCATTAATTTAAATCTAGGTAAGTAGGGTATGCAGTGTATAGCTACTACCTAATGATAATTTAAATCATCTGATTTTGATATAAATAGCGGCAGCTATAAATACAACTATACCCAAGACAAGACGATTTCTTAGTCTAATACGTTGTTTCTTAAGCTCAGTTTAGCTGCAGCTAGCTTGATAGTGTTCAATATATATTTCACCATAATAGTTATTATCAAAAATTTTAATGTATTCTGTTGGTAGGGATTTAAGTTTGACAATATTTTCTCTCTTGATTATAGCTTGCTCAAAGCTATCTTGATCTACTAAATTTTTATTTGTAGAAAATTGTTCATTGATCCAAGCTCGCACAAAATATATAGTAGCTGAATTATTTTTTAAAATATTGTTCCAGTTAAATAATTATGCGACATACCCTATTGGTTTTGAGTGTTGTATATACATAGCTCAAAGTTATTAATCATTTATATTCTACAATAGTGATATAGGGAAGGTGTGTTCAGAGTCTAGAATAAATATTATACTTAATGAAGTGAAAAATTAGTCACCACCAATATGATCTCTCATCAGTATGTAATTTTTTTATGGTATTAAACGTACTTTTAATATTCTGAAGTCTATTAAAAACATATAACAAAGCTGTTGTTGCAAGCTCATCACTGTCGGTAAAGCTTTCATGTCTTATGCGCATATTAGTTAAGGTGTCATCCGTACCAATTCTAAAGTAGGTAAGTTCTTCATATATTGGTAAATGCTTGCTATACAGTGCGTCGACTTTTTGTTCGTTAAGTTTAAACTCATTTGCTTGATATAGCAGTTCTTGAGTTTCGTAGGTTTTTAAAGTATTAATAGGTATTGTTGCATTCATGAATATTGCAGAACCGGTTGTACAAATAGCATTATCTATGAATGCATCACATCCAGAGATAATCCAACGCAAAGATAGAAAGATAGGTGATTCAATAAATACTCGGTTTCGGATTCCTATAACTCCTGAAAAGCCTAAAGAGGCTGAACATAATCGTTCAGTCTTTTTTTGTGCTAATATACTTGTCACGTTATTTACCTACATAATTAAAGTGAGCAGTTCGAATGCCAATAGATTCTAAAGCAACTAATAATAAAAATATCAAACAAATTATCTGTATCAAATGGGGCACTAAATATGGTGCCGATTATGCCAATAAACTATACGGTATGGTTTCTCGCAACATTACCCCGCCGTTTCGTTTTGTGTGCTTTACCGATGATAAAACAGACGTACGTTCAGAGATTGAGTGTCAAGAACTGCCCCCTTTAGACATTACAATGCCAACCAACACACTGGGTAAATGGCCGAAATCACGACTTTGGGGCGAAAAGCTGGGCGATCTAACAGGCAACGTTTTATTCCTAGATTTGGATGTGATTATTGTAGACAGTCTTGACCCTTTCTTTGAATATGGGAAGCCTGAGGATATTGTTTTGTCTTATAATCCAAGCAATCCATTAGAGCGTTTAGGTCAGACTTCCTGTTTTAGATTTCAAGTAGGTTCGCTGATATCGCTACAAGAAAAATTTAAGGCAGATCCACAGGGTATTGCTGATGAATACCGTTTTGAGCAACGCTTCGTAACTCGCAATGCACCGGGCGGGGTAAAGCTATTTCCGAAAGCTTGGGTTGCGCACTTTAGACGTAAGTGTCGTCAGCCATTTCCACTCAATTACTTTAAAACGCCAAAAATCCCTAAAGGGTCGCGCATCATTATATTTCCTGGTGATTTATATCCCACTGACGCTATTAGTGGACGATATAACCCAAATGCCGCTAACAATATAAAAGATCACTTAAAAAGAATAAAAGAACCTAAAAACCTTAAAAAACCACTACGGCACTTGCGTCATTTTATCTTGCCAGTAGATTGGATAGAGAAATACTGGAAAGAATAGTTATAAATATAGATAAATAAGTAGCAACTAGATATTCTTAGTTTAAAGTTTTAGGAATACCAAGTTTACGATATTGACTAGCTAGCAGGCGAGAATATGAAGCAGAATGACATTATTAAAGTCTTTGTAGGTTGTGATCCCAATAATTGTGATCTAGAACAAATGATGGTATTAGATTACAGTATTCATAAACATACCAGCTCGCCAGTTGAAATCGTATGGATGCAGCTATCACGTGACCCTAATAGCTATTGGTACTCAAACCCAGAGACAGGTGAAGGTTGGGATACTAGTAAATGGTCAACCCCCTTTTCAGGGTTTCGTTGGGCCATCCCTGAATACTGCAACTACTTAGGGCGTGCGATTTACATGGATACCGATGTTGTTATTTTAGATGATTTAGCAAAGTTATGGCATCATTCTATTGATGAACAGTCTATAGTAGCGGCCAAAACGAATGCTGATATGACTCGACTATGTACTTGTGTTTGGGACTGTAGTAAGGCCAAAAAAGTTATTCCGTCACTCAACCAGCTAAAAGAAAATCCTTACAGCCATAAAGACATGATGAAGCTATTTAAGAAAAATAAAAAATTGATCGAACCTTACCAAGATAGCTATAACTGTGTTGATGGTGAAGGCTTGGCAGTAGAAGATATTAAAATATTACATTACTCGGATATGGGCACACAGTTCAGCCACAAGTATTCGCTAGCAAGAGTAAGTAAGGAAGGGCTTGAGCACTGGTTCGATGGTGAGATAATGCCGCACCCAAGACAGGACTTGGATAAGTTGTTTGATCACTATTATAATGAAGCACTGGCCTCTGGCTATCAGTTAGACAATTATCGCACTGATTCCTTTGGTAGTTTTCCAAAAAAGACTCAGCAACATTACATTGGTAATAAAGTCACGCGACCACAATCTTCAAAGTCGTTGTTTTCAAGATTGTTCAAACGTTAAGCTGTTTGTTCCAACAGTAATCATTTATATAAGTATTTCGTGTTTAACTATACAAGTACTTAGCTTATCTATAGGTCAGCATTTATGAAACAACATGCTCAAATAGTGGTGCTCGCTATTAATTGCCTACAAGGTGGTGGTGCAGAGCGTGTTGTACTTACTTTAGGACAAGGGTTTTACGAGTTGGGCTATGAGGTGCATATTTTAAGGTTTAAGTCGCTAGTACAATATGATCTCAATCCTAATCTTAACTATCATGTGCTCAAGTTTAAGCCCTATAAACTTATACCGGGGTCAGAAAGACGAGATAAAATTTTTGCGCGTGCCGTTGATAAATACATCTTAAGCAAAATTGGTCAGCCTGATATGATCTTGTCCAATCTCGATCGTGCTGACAGCATTTTTAGTAACAGTAAACTATCAAATATTATTTACGTCATTCATAATACAGTATCACTATTGTATAAATTCAATAAAATAAGTGATGCTGACATATTGCAATCAAAATTAAAAAATATATATGCTAAACATCCTTGCGTATGCGTAAGCGAAGGTGCTAAAAAAGATTTTGTGGAGAGTTTTGGTAATATTACACCAACGACAGCCATCTACAATCCAATTGATAGAGATGACATTCAAAAGCAGGCTAACGCATTTATCCCTAAATATCATAATTACATAATGCATATTGGTAGTTTTAAAAACGCGAAACGTCATGACGTATTGGTAAGAGCTTATGCGCAAACAGATAGATCTATGCCATTGCTACTTTTAGGTCAAGGTAAGCTTAAAAGTGAGATAAAACAGTTAGTTACAGAGCTAAAGCTAGAAGATAAGGTAGTGTTTTTAGGCTTTCTCGAAAATCCTTTTCCCTATATTAAACACGCACAATTTAAAGTGTTAACCTCTGATTGGGAAGGGTTTGCCCTAGTCATTGCCGAGGCTCTAGCACTGGGTACGCCCGTTATCAGTACCAACTGTCCATCTGGCCCAAGCGAGTTGCTGCCTAAGAGTAATTTGATGCCGATGGGTGATATTGACGCTATCGCTGAAAAGATGCGCCAGGCGATGAAAAACCCACAGCAATTTCATGCCCCGTTTAATAAAGCACTTCTTCCGGTCAATATAGCTAAAAAATACCTAAAATTTGCTCAAAATTTTTCTTGATTCATATATTTATAGTGGACAACTAAAATAAAAATCGAAAAAAAAGGATCTGAACATTGGTTTAATGATAGGATTACGCCGCATCTAATACAAGAGCTTAATGGTCTATTCAATAGGTATTACGAAGTAGCTTTACAAGATGGATAACTGCTAACTAAAGACGTTCGGCAACTTCCTAAAAAAACCATAAGCGATATAAAGTAATGAAATCACATATCCTTTAAGCTTAAAAATTTTATTTTTAGGAATATCTAAGAAATGTTTAATAATATTATCAAAATTAAAAAAGATCTAGTCAAAAAAAATCAGAAAAAAGTGCTGCTGGTTATTAATTGTCTCCAAGGTGGAGGTGCGGAGCGCGTTGTACTTACTTTAGGACAAGGGTTCTATGAATTAGGCTATGAGGTACATATTCTGAGGTTTAAACCTCGGGTAGAGTACGATCTTAATCCGAATCTAATTTATCATATGCTTAAGTTTAAGCACTATAAGCTCATACCAGAATTAGATCGTCGCGAGAAATTTTTCGCCCGTGCGCTAGATAATTACATTACCAAAAAAATTGGCCAACCTGATCTTATCTTATCAAACCTTGATCGCTCAGATAGTGTATTTAGTTACAGTCGCCTGCCAAACATCATCTATACCATTCATAATACGTTGTCGCTATTGTATAAGTTTCATGATATAGATAATAATCAGAGTAAATTGAATTTTGCTAACATTTACTCAAAGCATCCTTGTTTATGTGTCAGTGATGGGGTTCAAAAAGATTTTATAAAAAGTTTTGGTGATATTACACCAACAACTGCTGTTCACAATCCAATCGATAGAGACCATATTAAAAAACTGGCTGATGCATTTATTCCCGAGTACCAAAATTATATTATTCATGTTGGCAGTTTTAAAAAAGCGAAGCGTCATGATGTGTTGTTGAATGCTTATGCTCAAACTGATCAATCTATGCCTTTACTGCTTTTGGGTAAGGGTAAGTACCGAAGAGACATAGAGCAGTTAGTTATAGCGCTTAATTTAGAAGATAAAGTAGTATTTTTAGGTTTTCAAGAAAATCCTTTTCCTTTTATTAAGCATGCCCAATTTAAAGTATTGACCTCTGACTGGGAAGGGTGTCCTTTAGTTATTCCAGAAGCTTTAGCTATAGGTACGCCTGTTATCAGTACCAACTGTCCGTCTGGCCCAAGCGAGCTGCTGCCTAAAAGTAATTTGATGCAAATAGGTGATATCGACGCTATCGCTAAAAAAATGGGGCAGGCAATGAAAAATCCGCAACAGTTTTATTCGCCTTTCGATGAAGCCCTTCTTCCTGTTAGTATAGCTAAAAAATATATTGCATTCGCAGCTAGTGCCTAGTAAAAATTACTTTTCATCTATCCACCATTTAGACCAATCGTCTCTGTGTAATTGTCGTAGAGTGGCAAAAGCGCTGCCATTATTTTGTAGTCTTTCGAATACGGATAACAATATAGTGGTAGCGAGTTTGTCGGTTTTATAGAATTTCTCATAGCGTCTTCGCATGTTTCTTAAGCTATCGTCAGTGCCAATACGGAAGTAAGTAAGCCCGTCATACAAAGGTAAGTCGCCGCGATAGAGTATATCTGTTTTATCATCACTCAATGGCATAGACTCAAATTCAGCGGGTAGCTGTAAGAATTTTTTAGTCTCATAGGCTCTTAAAGTGTTCATCAACGTAACGACATTCATCAAAATAGCCGCTCTTTTTATATCTTTTGAATAATCAATAAACGTATCGCAAGCAGAGACGATCCACCGTATTGAGATATACTCTAATAAATAATCGCTTTCTGCGGCCCATAGCCTTTCAAGTTCGGCAAATGTTTCGTCTATTTTATATTTACGACGTAATAATATAATTAATGTATTGTGATAAAAGTAGAGCTCTGAAAGCCCTATCATTTGGTGTTTTAAATTATTTAAATGACCTTCTAAATCTGTGGTTTTACGCTTGTCAGTTAATGTCTCAAGATTACACATTGACTCTGTTATTACTGTTGCTTTCATCTCTTCAAAACTTTTATCGTTGTAGGTTTCAACAATCTTACCTGCATTTAGTCTTTTTTCACTTCTAAACATTAAAATAATTTTTCGTTGCCACTTCGAAGATGTGGTCATGTCGTTTAAATCCTTTGAGCAAATATAGTGATACTAGGGCTGAGACATCTGGTACGGAGGCATTAGACTTATATTTAGATATACTTATTTCGTACTTAAACTAAATAATACTCTCTATACCAATTCACAAATTTTGTAATACCGTCTTCTATAGTTATCACGGGTTTGAAGTCAATGTCTTTGACAAGCTCATCTATGTCAGCATAAGTAATCGGTACATCGCCTGGCTGCATAGGTAGTAAATTTTCTTCAGCCTTTTTCTCGCAAGCACTCTCAATTGCGGTAATGAAACGACGTAAAGTCACCGGCTGGTTATTACCGATATTGTAAATTTTATAGGGCGCTGTCGCTGTAGTAACTAAAGACTGCTGAGGTAAGGGTGTTTTATCCATTATACGGACGATACCTTCTACAACATCATCAATGTAGGTAAAGTCACGTTGCATCTCACCATTATTAAACACGTCAATCGTTTCACCTTTAAGTATCTTTTCAGTGAATGAAAAATAAGCCATATCAGGTCGACCATAAGGACCATAAACGGTAAAAAAGCGCAAGCCTGTAGTCGGAATGTTGTATAAATGGCTATAGCTATGCGCCATCAATTCATTAGATTTTTTAGTAGCCGCATATAAGCTAATAGGAAAATCAACACAGTCTTCAGTGCTAAAAGGTTGCTTTACATTCATTCCGTATACAGAACTAGAGCTGGCATATACTAAATGCTTGACGTCAGTATGCCTGCACCCTTCAAGAACGTTTAAAAACCCCACCATGTTTGAGTCCATATAGGCGTTGGGATTTTCAATAGAATAACGTACGCCAGCCTGAGCGCCCAGATTAACAACAATATCAAACTCATATTCAGAAAAGAGATTGGACATTGCCTCACGGTTAGCGAGGTCCAGCTTAATAAATTTAAAAGTATCTTCTGTCGAGTGATCACTGAGTATTTTTAGTCGATCATTTTTCAACTCTACATCATAGTAATCGTTAATATTGTCAATACCAACGATGAAGCAGTTTTTATGTAACAATGCTTTAATTAAATGAAAACTAATAAAACCCGCTGCGCCTGTCACTAAAATCTTCATTAATCGCTTCCAAATAAGTCTCGAGTAAATACTTTATGAGAGACATCCTGTATATCAATAGACAGTCGGTTGGCTACGATAACATCACTCATCGCTTTGAATGCTTCTAAATCTTGAATCACGCGTGAATGAAAGAACTTATCTTCTTTTAACGCAGGTTCATAGACCACCACCTCAATCCCTTTTGCTTTGACGCGCTTCATGATGCCTTGAATAGCAGAGGCTCTGAAGTTATCTGAACCGCTTTTCATCACCAGTCGATGTACGCCCACTATTTTTGGTTTTCTTTCAATAATTTTATCAGCAATAAAGTCTTTACGGGTTCTGTTAGAATCAACAATGGCTCTGATAAGATTACTAGGCACCTCATCATAATTCGCTAATAGTTGTTTGGTATCTTTAGGTAAGCAGTAACCCCCATAGCCAAATGATGGGTTATTATAATGAGTACCGATACGAGGATCTAAACCAACACCTTCAATGATTTGCTTGGTTTGAAGTCCAAATGTCTGCGCATAAGTGTCTAGCTCATTAAAATACGCTACCCGCATCGCTAGATAGGTATTTGAGAATAGTTTAATGGCTTCTGCTTCAGTAGGATCTGTAAAAAGCTGAGGAACATCCTTCTTTATTGCTCCTTCAAGTAATAAGTCCGCAAATAATTGAGCTCGCTCAGATTGCTCACCAACAATAATCCTCGAAGGATAAAGATTGTCATATAACGCTTTACCTTCTCGCAGAAACTCAGGCGAGAAAATGATATTATCTGTTGAATAGCGCTGCCTTACTTCAGCAGTATATCCGACTGGTACCGTTGATTTTATAATTATTACCGCTTTCTGATTCACTGAGAGAACCTGTTCAATAACTTTTTCTACGCTGTCAGTATTGAAATAATTGGTTTTTGAATCGTAATCGGTAGGGGTGGCAATAATGACAAAATCAGCGTTTTGATAAGCAGCTTTAGCATCTAGCGTTGCTGTGAAGTTAAGTTCTTTATTCAACAAGAAGTCTTCAATATCCTTATCTTCAATAGGAGATTTTTTTGCATTTAGCAATTCAATCTTTTCTGGGATAATATCAACGGCAATGACTTCATGGTGTTGAGCAAGCAACATGGCGTTTGATAAGCCGACATAGCCTGTGCCTGCTACTGTTATTTTCATAAAAGATCCAAAGTTATATTCAGTTTGTTATTATGAGTTTGGTTCTATCGACTTGTATTTAATAATAGCGATGACGGTAGATACGCTGAAAATTTTTGCGTCATGGCATTACTAATTTTTTGATATGAGTTCGAATCAAGGAGATCTAAACTTTGTATACATCCATATTTGATTGGTTCTTGTTGCAAGCCTAATATAAAATCATCAACTTTACTTTTGTTCTTAAGATAATTTACTGGCATCTCAGGCTTCAAACAAGCTTCATCTTTTTGAATCTTTAGATGATTCATTAAGGTGATAGGGTTTACCTGAGCAACATCTCTAAACTTATACTTAATTTGCTTGCTCAATAACTGAGGATTGTTCAAAAGATGATTTTTTAAAATGTCTCTATCTACGATATGTGGATAATGATGAACTTCGAAAAACTCATTCATACCGAGAATTTTAGCGCTTAGCATTTGGGCAACGGTATGCTTTGGTTGAACTTTTTTCCCTGATAGCTTTTGTAGAGACTCTCGATACTTAAGTTTGACCTGTAGAATGGAGCTTTTTCTCCAATGGCCATTGATAATGATCTTTTTATCCTTTATAAAATCTTCGATGGTTGCAGGCTGATTAAAAAAGAAGTCATCATTCATGTATATAAAATAATCAGACAGCTCAGGAATATTCCATAGCATGGTTTCAATAGATCGGGTATTGAAAGTAGGCAAAAACTGCTCATACCCAGCAAATATATCTTTGTGGTCGATAATGCGTATTTTGTCTTTTGAACAAATATTTTGTTCGACAAATTCGTCTATAAATTTTGGCTGCTGTTGATCAGTAACGATATATATATAACGACAGAAAGGCACGTATTTTATTATGGAAGCAATATTGTAATATATTTCATTATTACTTGCGAAGCGCGTTGAAGTGATGGCATCTGAAGCCACGTCTTCTGTTTCTTTGTACTGCTCTCTTTTTAGTTTGAGTGTCGGACTGTCACCATCTACCCATGCGATTACAATATCTAATTCTTTCTCACCATGATACTTCATGACTAATCCTATAATCCTATTACCAGCAATTTTTTAGCCACAGGCTTGGCTTAACGATAGAGTTGATGTTACTTATCACCACCAATGTCATTTGGTGGATTGGCTTGTCCATGAGAGATAACAATTTTTGCATTGGCTGCTACATACAGTACGCATATACTTTATTATATCATCGGTACCAATACGAAAGTAAGTGAGACTATCATATAAGGCAAGCTCGCTGTGACAATTAATGGATTGATTTCTAGGTGATAAACACACTCAGCCTACTAACTATACGGATATGAAACAACGACATGAAAAAAACGGTACTAAGACTGATATGAACCAACCTATTATTCTAATGATATTAAAAGCGCTAGAAGGTCGCGGCGCTGAACGTATGGTAACCACGTTGGCGCGTGCTTACGTGGCAATGGACTATCGCGTTCATGTGCTTTGTCTAGAAGGCACTCAAGAAATGCCGCTAGATCCTCGCGTTCAGTATCATGTAGTTCCATACTATGAGACGTTCTCTAAGCAAGAATTTGCGCCAGATTCTGAGCAAGCTAGCGCTTATAGGGCAGTGGCTAAGCGCATAGATTGTTATATTCTTAGTCATATAGGGATGCCAGATCTGATATTAGCTAATATTTATAAAATTAATTGGATTATGGCTTATAGCCAATTATCAAATATTGTGAATGTATTGCATACGGCACTATCCAGACAATTCCAAGATCTGCTATCAGATGCCCCCAAGCAAGTCATCGACCACCTAAAAATGGTATATGGTTCCCATCCTTGTAGTTGTGTCAGTGATGGTGCACATCAGGACTTGCTAGCGCTTGTCGGTAATAGTGCTAATAGTACTAATCTCAATAGAACGACGACGATCTATAATCCATGTGATGCTGATGAAATTAGAAAAGCCGCTGCACAGCCTTTATCCATCGAGCAGTTTGGTTTGACTGACAAGGGCTATATAGTTCATGTGGGATCATTCGATACGATGAAAGGTCATCGAGATTTATTGCAAGCGTATGCTAAAACGGAACGAAAGTTGCCATTGGTATTAGTGGGTAAAGGCAAACTTGAAGATGAAATGAAGCAATTGTCTATTCAATTTAGTATTGGTGACTGTGTTCATTTTCTAGGGTTTCAGGCCAATCCTTATCCATTAATTGCTACTGCTGCGTTGATGGTACTCACGTCTAAGTTTGAAGGGTTTGGCTATGTCATCGTCGAAGCACAAGCGTTAGATGTGCCAGTGATCAGTACCGATTGTCCGTTTGGCCCAAGAGAGCTACTGCCGGAGAGCAACTTAATACCTGTAGGCGATATCGATGGACTGGCAATGCTCATGAGTCAAGCAATAGAGAATCTGAATCATTATAAAGTGCCATTGAATCAACAGCTGTTGCCAAACTGCATTGCTCGGCAATATTTAGAGTTTGGTCAGGTGTTAGATTTAGGGAGTGATATCACTAAAGACTATTGAACAATGCTTTGGAGATAGGGGAATGATTAATAATAGAGACGCCGTGTTCTTTATAGACTCTACCCAATAAGTTGAATGACGGTACAATACGTTCGCTGGTTGCTTTATCAAGTTTGCTTGGGGCGCTATTGTCCTCGTTTTCATAAAACCGGGGCTGGTTGCTGTTGAGCAAATCCATACCATACAGATGAATGGCAGAAGCATGACGTGAGAATGCCAATTGCGTTGCCACATAAACGACGGTTCCCGCCTCTACAAACCCATAAGTAATGTTAAGAGAGACGCCAATATTAGCAAACCTGCAGCTACCATCAATAATAAAATTTGGATGATCCATAAAGTAAGATAACGGCCTTTTTTTATTGAGTAGTTTCTTTTTAAACGTTAACTTACTAAATAACAGCTTATTCGATTTGACCCCCCAGAGTCTATCTACTGGATATAATACACGCATGGCATGATTATAAGTACGCATGATCTCAGGATGTGTTACTGCCATCGCTTCAAGTACGGCTAAGGTCGCATATAAAGGCTGACCAGTATAATGCTGTCGTAAAATCTCAGGCTGATGGTTGATAAAATGGGCATCGCTAATGACATAACCGACGACTTTGGTAAAGTTGTGCTGCTTAGTGAGACTGATGCTACCGTTGACAAAAATAGTGGGGATGTCGCGCAGCCCTGAGAAAGTCACGTTAGCAACAGAAGGGCCGGAGGCGATAATGTTTACAGCTTGCTTATGTAGGTTTTGCTTTGCCTCAGCAGCGTCGAAAGCCTTAATACTGATCCGCTGGTTTTCAATATTAAACTCAACGGTAGGAGGCAGTCGCAAATTTAGCACCATATAGTTTTCCGTTAGTTGCTTTTGACCTTTAACTTTAACTGTTATTTTTGATTGCTTCGTTTGATGATTTTTTTGCATGGCAAGGACGCTAATAGATTGTGACTTGTCAAATATTGACTCGTTAAATAGACTAAAAATGATAAGCGCTTAGAGCTGTAACTCTATAGAAATATTTACTGCCAATACGGCATTAGCCACGGACTTGGTTTAACGTGTCGATACCATTTACCGCCACCACCACTGATAGCCTCTGGTGGATTAATTTCACCATGAAAAATAACGATTTTTGCATTCTCAGGCAGATGCGGGGCACGTACTAAATTAAAAGGAATGGGTGCAATGCATTGATACTTGAAGCTGACGCACCAGGTTTTATCCCAATACTCTAAATGATGGTGTTCACGTAAGTAGTTGGATAGGTAGGCTTGCTCATGACGAACTTGCTGGCTGATAGTCTTAAAATTACGCTCAAAGTTCGATAGTAGGTTAGGGTAGGTATGCATACCCACTTTAAAGCGATAAACAGAGCTGTTACCAACCATTCGCCAGGGTTTTTTCCAGTCACGAATGATGATCACGCTATCATCATGCTCGGCTTCATAGGTAAAAAACGCATCAATATTATCAACGATAACGATATCAATATCTAGAAATAGTGCTACGCCTTTGAGATCGTATAAATCAGAGCGAAAAGTAGTGAGCTTTTTCCAGCCACGCTCCGGCAAACCTGATGGTAAATTCAGCTCAGGTATCGGATAGCAGTGCACCGCAGGGTCGATGCCGGTACTGTCATCAGTCAAACAGATCATCTGGACGTCTAGCGTCAAATGGCGACTGACCATATTATACAAGCGGTTGACGTATTCAGGACCATATTTATCACCCCATTTCATACAGATAATATAACGCTGTTCAGAGGCATTAGTGTCTGTTTGAGTTTGGGTAGTCAGTGAGGTTTCAGTTGCCATAGCGCACTCGTATTAATGTGAATTAAAAGCCAAAAATCCCTATCAATCTTAGCACAGATAGCATTATCTATACGCCTGAACGCTAAAGTGGCTGTATCGTTCTAATATGATCGACTGCTAGGGTTTAAGGCTTATTATCGTAGGCGCTGCTTTACTAATCGATATTGTCACGGTTGAATTTATGATTCGCATCACGCGCAGAGCGATTCTTACGAATAAAATCTGCCAATATCGTTTCATTAGCACTGTAAGGGTTGCCCAAAATGGGTAAGCGTTTAAAGCGTCGGTAACCCCACATATAATGACTGCATTTGTCTTCGATCATATGCTGCATCGCTTGGTTTAGAGCATGGGAAGCAATAGAGGCATCACGATTATACAGCGCTGGGTCATCGAGCTTATAGCAAAATATATCAAAACCGCGTCCATCGTTACGGCGGATACAAGATATACCGACTAAAGCGCATTTGGTTTTGCTAGCCAATTTGGAGGCTAAGGTACTGGTTAAGGTCTCAACACCAAAGAACGGGACGACCACGCCACCTGACGGGTCAGGGACATGGTCAGGTAGTACGATGCTAAAGCCACCTTGTTTGAGAGTTTTGAATACTGCCTTGACCCCACTACCATCTGTCGGTACTAAGGTCGCATTAAGGCGCGCACGCCCTTGTAGTATGAATTCATTGGTGATATTGCTCTTAACTGGCTTATACATAATAGTCGGCGAACCAAACTGGTTGAGCCATGCGTTCATCATCTCCCATGTACCTAAGTGCGGTACGATGGCAAGCATGCCGTTAGGATTAGATATGCCTTCTAAAAAAATGTCTTTGTTATGGACATCGCAAATTTGGGCAATGCTCCATTCAGGAGACATCGCCCAGCTTTTAACGGACTCGACACTGCTAAGACACTGATGACGGACAATATCTTTAATCAAAGTTTGTTTTTGCTGGTCAGATAGTGGCAGATCGATAAGCGCCATATTAATCTTAATAGTGCGAACAATACTTAAGTTTGGCAGCCGCATCATTATCCAAGCAACAAAACGTGCCAGCATCTGCAATACAGACAGTGGCACGTATTTGAAAATATGAAAAGGATTCACGACAATTCAAATTGTAAAAAGTTGCATTGTAAAAAATCCTGTTGTAAAAAGTATCGGCACATGATTAGACCACTTACTGCGCAGGTTTGTTAGCATCAGGCTGAGCTTTTTCACGCAGACGGATACCTAGCTCGCGTAGCTGTCTAGTTTCCACTTCAGCAGGCGCTTGGGTCAATGGACACTCAGCAGTCTTGGTTTTTGGAAAGGCAATGACATCACGAATAGAACTTGCGTCTACCATGAGCATAATCAAGCGATCCAAGCCAAACGCTAAACCACCATGCGGCGGCGCACCAAATTTTAGAGCATCAAGTAAGAATCCGAATTTGTCTTCGGCCTCGACCTCATCAATACCAAGGGCTTCAAATACTGCTTGTTGCATCTCAAGGGTGTTGATACGTAAGCTGCCACCGCCGATTTCAGTACCGTTTAATACCATATCATAAGCAATAGATAGTGCCGTTGCAGGATTGGTCTTCAACTCTTCAACTGAGCCTTTTGGCTTGGTAAATGGATGATGCATTGAGGTCCATTTGCCATCATCAGTTTCTTCAAACATTGGGAAGTCAGTCACCCAAAGTGGCGCCCACTGACAAGTAGTCATCTCAAGATCAAGGCCGATTTTTTGACGTAGCGCGCCCATTGCGTCATTCACGACACTGGCTTTATCCGCACCAAAGAAGATAATGTCGCCATCTTGTGCACCAGTACGTTCGATTAGGCTGGCAAGTACATCATCAGTCATATTTTTGATGATCGGTGATTGTAGACCAGACTCTTTATCCACGCCATTATTGATGTTACTGGCATCATTAACTTTGATATAAGCCAAGCCGCGCGCGCCATAGATACCGACAAACTTAGTATACTCATCGATCTGCTTACGGCTAATGGAACTACCATTAGGAATACGTAGCGCTGCAACGCGACCTTTAGGATCGTTAGCAGGGCCTGCAAATACTTTGAAATCAACGCTTTGCATAAGGTCTGCAACATCAACCAACTTGAGCGGAATACGCAAATCAGGCTTGTCTGAAGCATAGTCACGCATCGCTTCTGCGTAAGTCATACGTGGAAATTGATCAAACTCAACGTCCAACATGGTCTTAAATACGTGCTTGATAAGACCTTCGTTGATGTTCATGATTTCTTCTTCATTAAGAAAAGAAGTCTCAATATCCACTTGGGTAAATTCAGGCTGACGATCAGCACGTAAGTCTTCGTCACGGAAGCATTTAGCGATTTGATAATAACGATCAAAACCTGCCACCATCAACAGTTGCTTAAATAACTGTGGCGACTGCGGTAAAGCAAAAAAGCTACCTGGACGTGTACGCGAAGGCACCAAATAATCACGCGCACCTTCAGGAGTGGCTTTGGTTAAAATAGGGGTTTCAACGTCCAAGAAACCATGATCATCTAAATAACGGCGAATAGCTGATGTGGCTTTGGCACGAAAAACCATTCGATCTTGCATCTGCGGGCGGCGCATATCAAGATAACGATACTTTAAGCGCAGTTCTTCTGAAACCGTTGTATTCTCATCATTCAATGGGAATGGCGGGGTCTCAGATTTGGCTAATACTTCAATTTCTTTACCTAATAGCTCAATCTGACCACTAGTCATATTATTGTTTTCAGTACCTTCATAGCGCTTACGGACGCGGCCCGTAATTTTTAGCACGTATTCAGGACGTACGGCATCAGCAATAGCAAAGGCTTCTGGCGTATCGGGATCAACGACCACCTGTAGGATACCAGCGCGGTCACGCATGTCTAAGAAAATAACCCCACCGTGATCGCGGCGACGATGTACCCAACCTACGATACTAATGGTTTGCTCCAGCAAGCTTTCAGTTACGGCTCCACAATATTCATCTCGATATTGGCTGTGCGTTGTCGTACCACTTTCTGTTGTCATTTCGCTTTGCGTCGTAGTACTGTTCGTCATAATATTTGTTATCCAGTTATCAGCCCAATTCAAAGTACAATAATGCTGCCATCGCTGCGATATTCAAGCCACTAGCAAAAATAGCGCAAACAACGCGATTAAGACAAATGCTCATCACGTTAGCTGCAGAAAATTTGGTATAAACGCATATTATGCCTAAAACGGCTTTGTTATACAACTATACCAACACATTCAAAATGTCAGGAGTAAGGTGTAAGTAAGCTATTTATTTGGCAATGTTAGCAATTGGTTAAATATTAACTTCACGCTTGAAAAATAGTGCTATCGCGCGCATATCAAGATGACGTTTAAGAACCTATCTACAAAAACCATTGGCAAAATACTGACATCATTTTAATAATTAAAGGAATTCTAGTTATGCTATTTCATCCGCCTAAAAATCCCGTTGAACTTAAAGTTATGCACCTTAATAAGAGCCAAGCGCAACGACGTGAAGACTTGATGGAAGCTACCCAAGGTAAAGCGGCACTGAAAAAACTCAAAAAAAGCATGGCAAAAAAAGACAAACAAGCCGCAAAAGACAAAGCCAAGAATAAAGATAAAGGCCAGCAGGTTTTTGTCCTTGATTTTGATGGTGATATTAAAGCCACAGCGGTGAAGCACTTGCGCGAAGAAATTAGCACTCTAATAAGCACTGCCAACAAAGGTGATGAAGTTGTGGTACGCCTCGAATCAGGCGGCGGTCTAGTACACAGCTATGGTCTGGCAGCAGCACAATTGGTACGTCTTAAAGACGCGGGTCTAAAACTGACTGTCTGCGTGGATAAAGTTGCTGCCAGTGGCGGTTATATGATGGCTTGTGTGGCGGATAATATTGTCGCTGCGCCATTTGCAATTATTGGTTCCATCGGGGTAGTATCACAATTACCTAACTTCCATAAATGGTTAAAAAACCATGATGTTGATTATGAGATGTTTACTGCTGGCGACTATAAACGCACGGTAACCGTATTTGGTGAAAATGATGCTGAAGACCGTGCCAAATATCAAGAAGAGCTGGAACAGACTCATCAGCTGTTTAAGCACTTCGTCAACCGTTATCGCTCAATGCTTGATTTGGATAAGGTCGCGACCGGTGAGCATTGGTATGGTGAAGATGCCGTGCATCTCAACTTGGTCGATAGTTTACAAACCTCAGACAGCTATCTTTTGGACTTGATGGATAATAATGAGGTCTATGCGCTACATTCACGCCAGAAACCAACCTTGGCAGAGAAATTAGGACTGTCGCAAGCGGCTGAAGCAACACTCAGTATGGCGGTCGATAAACTACCAGATGCTTTAATGCGTTTTGACTTCAATAATCGCTTTAATATTTTGAAATAGTAGTTAAGCCATTAAGATTTATTTGTATAGCACAGTTGCATGTATTGATTTATTTGATAATCGTAAGTAATCTGTTTAGATTTTCTAAAGGTGTGGCCTAGCCGGTCGCGCCTTTTTGCTGTTTCAGCATAGTGGATATGCTATAAATAGTGAGTGTTGATTTTATACCATTAGAGCGATGCATGCCCAGAAGGAATCGTGATGCCAGAATTGTTTATGATTAAAGTTGGCGGCCGACCAAAAGGACGTCTGATTGAGCAACATGATATATACTTTGGCGTCGGCTAGTATATTGGTGATGTCATTAATGTGCATTGAAAGTAAAGTTAAGAACCATAAACATCCAACAAGGAAGAGGAATATAACTATGTCTACAGCGTCTACAGTAATGTTTACAGCATCCCCACATGGTCAAGCCATGCACGAGCAAGTCAAAGACTTTATTGCGACTCAAATTGAACCGATAGAAGCACAATTCTGGAAGGATTGCCACGAGCAAAACCCTGACGGTAATTGGCGTAATTGGCAGTGGCCAGAAGCGTATGAGACCTTGCGCAAACAAGCACGTGAGGCTGGGCTTTGGAACTTGTTTCTTCCGGATGATGAATTAGGTGCTGGATTGTCAGTTACGGACTACGCGCCTATTGCTGAGCTGACTGGACGCAGTTTACTTGCGCCTTATGTCTTTAACTGTAATGCCCCTGATAGCGGCAATATGGAGCTACTATGGCGTTATGGCAGCCCTGAGCAGCAAGACCAGTGGCTATCCCCATTGCTTGCTGGTAAGACCCGCTCGGTATTTTGTATGACTGAGCCTGATGTGGCGTCAAGTGATGCAACCAATATGCAGGCAACTGCTATGGTTGAAGGCGATGAGATTATCCTTAACGGAAGCAAATGGTGGTCATCCGGTCTGGGTGATCCGGCAGTTAACTTGCTGATTGTGATGGCTTATACGCCTGATGACAGTAAAGATCGCCATCATCAACACTCTATGGTACTAGTACCTGCTAAGACAGCCGGTGTTAATATTGAACGCATGCTAAAAGTATTTGGTGATTATGATGCGCCGCACGGTCATGGTGAAGTTAGCTTTGCCGATGTACGAGTTCCGGTTACTAGCTTTATTGGTGGCGCAGGGATGGGCTTTGAGATTGCTCAAGGCCGTCTAGGGCCAGGCCGGATTCATCACTGTATGCGCTGTGTCGGCGCTGCCGAGAAATCACTTGAGCTTGCCATTCATCGCGGTATGAATCGTACTGCCTTTGGCAAACCTTTACTACAATTAGGTGGTAATCTGGAACGTATCGCTGAAGCGCGTATTAAGATTGACCAAGCACGTTTATTAACCTTATATGCCGCCCAAAAAATGGACAGTCAAGGAACGAAAGCGGCATTAACCGAAATCTCAGCGATTAAAGTGGTCGCACCTACGGTATTACAAGAAGTGGTCGATATGGCGATACAAATCCATGGCGGCATGGGGGTCTGCCAAGATACGATGTTGCCAAGCTTTTTTGCGCAGGCACGGGTGTTACGTTTAGCGGATGGGCCTGATGAGGTACACAAAACGATGATTGCGAAGCTAGAGCTAAAGCGTCACGGCTTCCGTCGTCCGTCTAAGTCTTGATTATAATTCGTAACCTGTAAAATAATGGTGTTAAAAGATAGTTATGTGCAGCGGGTAGCATTTTATTCGCTGCATTGTATATTTTGAAATCGGATTTACCCTAATGGGTTATTTAAATAGCCTAAGCAAAAATTAACTAAAAAGAAAATAAACAAACATGCAACCAAATGATAAGGAATGTCACATGGCAGATAATAACGATACTCAAGATAATACTGACGATATCAGTGCTGAAAGTCGTACAGACACGAATAATAACAAGGTTGACAATCAAGACGAAGTAAATACAAAAGTACTAGACAAAGGTGGCGCTATTCGTGATGGCGAGGAACTTGATGCTCAAGCTGTCAGCAATTGGTTGCGCGACCAAGGGATTGAGGTTGTAGGCGAACCAACCGTTACCCAGTTCTCAGGTGGCGCATCAAACTGGACCTATCGCTTACAATATAAGAATAAAGATCTAATATTGCGTCGTCCACCAAAAGGTACGAAGGCCAAATCTGCCCATGATATGGTTCGTGAACATACGGTGCAAAAATCCCTTACTGATGTCTATCCCTATGTACCAAAAATGGTCGCGCTGTGCACTGATGAAGCGATCATTGGTGCAGACTTTTACATTATGGAGCGCATGGAAGGTATTATTCCACGTGCCAATTTGCCCAAAGGTATTGAGCTTGACCCCACACAAACACGCGAGTTATGTACCAATGTTATCGATGCCTTAGTTGAGTTACATCAAGTCGATTATAAGGATCATCCTGATTTAGTAGAGCTAGGTCGTGGTGATGGTTACTGCGAGCGGCAGGTGAGTGGTTGGAATAAACGCTATGTAAAAGCAAAAACGCCGAACGTACCCAGCTTTGCTCTCGTACGACAATGGCTCAGCAAGCATACGCCTGCAGATAGTAAAACCTGCGTCATTCATAATGATTGGCGTTTTGATAATGTCATTTTAGATGCACAGAACCCTACTAAGGTGATTGGTGTGCTCGACTGGGAGATGGCGACTTTAGGTGATCCTCTGATGGATTTAGGCAGTGCGCTGGCTTATTGGATTGAGGTGGATGATAATATCATCATGCAACAGTCGCGACGCCAGCCGACCCATCTAGAAGGTATGATGACCCGCGATGAAGTAGTTGAATACTACCTTGGTAAGACTGGCTTAGAAATAGACAACTGGACTTTTTATGAAGTGTTTGGTTTGTTCCGCTTAGCCGGTATCGTGCAGCAAATTTATTATCGCTACTATCATAAGCAAACCACCAATCCCGCCTTTAAGAACTTTTGGATTATCGTCCACGTCTTACATGCTAAATGCCTCAAACTGATTGCCAAGTATGAAGGAGAAGTACTGTTTACTAGCCGTGTGCAGCCACACTTGCAAGATATGGGTGTCGATGCTGCCACTATTGAGAAGCTACCAAGCCCTGTACAGTCAGTGATCAAAGGTATTTTGCCAAAAGGCTACTTTGACGCGGCTCCCAAGTAGCTTGAGTAGCTTAACATTTAAGGTTCGGGTGCTTAGACAATAAGTCTTTTGATTATAAAAAGCCTTCTGACGATAAACAGGCATTATATAATCAAAATAATTAAAGATATAGGTAACATTAAAAAAGGGACCACTATGACAACCATACTCTTGGCACGCCACGGTCAAGCATCCTTTGGGCAAGAAAACTACGATCAACTTTCAGAGTTAGGCGTTACGCAAGCACGTATGCTAGGTCAGCACTATGCGTCTACCCAGCGCCGAATCGATGCTATTTTTACTGGTAGCTTGGTCCGGCAGCAGGACTCTGCGCGACATTTTTGGGAAACTTATCAGCCATCGTTAGCTACTGACAGTAAGTCATCCATCATAAATACGGAAACGCCCGATAGCTATGTACTGCCGGTATTTGATGAGTTTAATCACAAAGATGTGTTTATCAAGTCTGACCCTGCTTTTACGAGTCAAGCCGCGATTGCTGCTGAACTTGCTAAAACGGACGCCCCACAAACACGCTTAGCTGAACTGTTTGACCGTGCTATGCAGCGCTGGCATCACGGTGACAATGATGCTGACTATGTTGAGAGTTGGCCGCAGTTTAGTAGCCGCGCGCAACAAGCACTTGAGCAAGTACGGTCACAAGTGGCAAATCTAAGCCACTTAGAGCATGATAGTACCGTGCTAGTTTTTACTTCAGGTGGCGTTATAGCGGCTATTACCGCACAATTATTACAACAAAGCAGTCAAGTTGCTTATCAGCTTAATAAGAGTTTGGTTAATACGGGGGTTACTGCTATTACCTTACGAGATCAGAGTACGCGCTTGTTATCTGTAAACGAATACAGTCATTTATTTGCTGATGGCAAGCGGTTTGTGACATGGCGATAAGCTGTTAAATAGATTGAATAATCAAATAACAGACTTGAATACATAACCGCCACTTATGCATTGAGATATAGTCATTATAATAGACTGCTTTTAGCAAGACGCTTTAAAAAGACTCTATAAACACTTTCAAAACGCTATAAACAAAGTTTATAGCGTTTTGGCTCTGCTTCAATATAGAAATACAAGGGACTGCCCATGCAAAGTAAAATAATAAGTTCAATGACACAAGCTGCCAAGCAAAGTAAAGAACAATTATTTAGTGCTATTCAGCCTTCGCGTTATTTAAAAGGCTTGAATAAGCAGCAGGTCGGACGTGATAAAACAGTTTTGATTACGGGTGCCAGCTCAGGTCTAGGGGAAGGAATGGCACGGCTATTTGCCAAACTAGGCTACAACTTAGCTATCTGCGCGCGCCGTACCGAACGCTTAGAGCAGCTCAAAGCCGAACTAATGGATCGTTATCCTAAGATTCGTATTGAGCATCGCGTTTTGGACGTCAGTAACTATGATGATATATTTAAAGTCTTTGACGCGTTCAAAGCTGACTTTGGTCATATCGATCGGGTAGTAGTAAACGCTGGTGTTGGTGAAAGCCGACGTATTGGTAAAGGACGCTTTGAGACCAATCGTCGTACCGCTGAGATCAACTTTATCTCAGCATTAGCGCAGTGCGAAGCGGCAATGAAGATATTCCGTGAACAAAATAGTGGTCATCTGGTAGTGATATCAAGCATGTCAGCGATGCGCGGTCTGGCAGGGCATATGACCACTTATGGGGCGAGTAAAGCGGGCTTGGCGCATTTAGCAGAAGGTATCCGCGCTGATATGCTAATTACTAAATTACCGATTAAGGTGTCTACTATTTATCCGGGTTATATTCGTACCGAAATCAACGAAAATGCTAAGAAACTACCGTTTGAGGTTGACGCGCAAACCGGGACTAAAGCTATGGTTGCGGCGATTGAGTCTGGTGTTGAAGAGGCTTGCGTGCCTAGCCTTCCATGGTCCATAGTGGGTCAAGCGATGAAGCATTTACCTTTAAATATTGTTAATAAAATCAGCTAAGCAGATTTATTCCTGATTAAATTATATTTCCAAACTTATATTTTTGAAATTAGAACCATAAAAAGCCTTCTACATTTAATGTAGAAGGCTTTTTATGGTTCATGTTTGACGATTCATTTTTTCAATAAAAGACTACATTTGATTAAACAACATTAACCCTGGTCTGCGAGGTGTTTTTCACGTAGTTTATTACGTAGTACTTTACCGACGTTGCTCTTTGGTAGCTCACTCACGAATTCGATATGACGAGGGCATTTATATCCCGTTAAGTTGTCCAGTGCAAATTCTTTGATGGTGTTTTTGGTAACATTGTTGTCTGCGGGCACGACATAAATTTTGACCGCTTCACCTTGACGTTCGTCGAGAACGCCAATCACTGCACAGTCAATAATGCCGTCACACTCTAGCATTACTGATTCAATCTCATTCGGGAAGACGTTAAAGCCCGAGACCAAAACCATATCTTTTTTGCGATCTAATAAGGTAATGTAGCCTTTCTCATCCATGCTAATAATATCGCCAGTACGAAAATAACCTTCTTTGGTGAACTCATCAATACTGTCTTTATTATGGTAACCCGAAGTCACATTTGGCCCTTTGATGCACATCTCGCCGGCCTGATGTAGCCCCAAACGCTCACCATTATCATCAATAACGATAATGTCAACGCTAGGTACTGGTACGCCAATCGTACCGTTAAATTTGCTGTCAGTAATGACATTGGCAGTACCTGCGGCAACCCCTTCGGTCATACCCCAACCTTCAATCATAGGGCAACCAGTAATTTCCAACCAACGTGCAGCTGTTTGCTCAGTCGCCGCCATACCACCTGCTTGCGTAATACGTAATGAGCTGAAATCCAGTTGTTCAAAGTTCGGTTGATCCAGCAATCCTTTAAACAGCGTATTGACGGCGGGGAAAATATGGAAGGGTTGTTTTGATAGAGTTTTGATAAACCCTGGCATGTCGCGCGGATTAGGTACCAATATAAAGGTATAGCCTGAACGCATCCCTAGTAGGCTGAGCATGAAAGCAAAAATATGATACAGCGGCAAGGCCATAACCATATTGATATAAACCTCATTAATCTCTGAGGTGATAGGGCGGTACCAGGCTTCAGATTGTAAGGCGGCGGCTACAACATTACGTTGAGATAAAACGGCCCCTTTTGATAGCCCTGTGGTACCGCCAGTATATTGCAAGATGGCTTTTTGTTCTAAGGTGGTTTTTATTTTTTGAAGTGGTAAGTTTTTACCTTGTTTAAGGACATCAGGGAATTTGGTTACTTCGTGCTTAGGGTCATTGAGATTGTATTTAGGCACCAA
Organism: Psychrobacter sp. 72-O-c; assembly: GCF_904846605.1. Classification (GTDB taxonomy): domain Bacteria; phylum Pseudomonadota; class Gammaproteobacteria; order Pseudomonadales; family Moraxellaceae; genus Psychrobacter. The sequence continues at coordinate 14,485 of NZ_CAJHBI010000011.1, read as the reverse complement.
GCGTTTGACTTGACGGATAATAGTATTAACTAAAATACCTTTTAAACCCATCATATCGCCCATTTTTGACAAGACAATGCGTTTGATAGCAGTCTCATCAACGACTTGTTCAAGAGCTTGGGCAAAGTTATCAACCACGAAAATGACTTGAGCACCTGAATCATTTAACTGATGACGCAACTCACGTCCTGTATAGAGTGGGTTGATCGGGGTACAAACATAGCCTGCGCGCAAAATACCAATCATAGTCGGCAAATACTGCGGTACGTTTGGCATCATGAGTGCCACAATACTACCTTTGGGCAGTCCTTGTGCTTGTAGCCAGGCTGCAATCGCAAGTGATGCTTTATCAACGTCGTCATAAGTATGAGTAACTCCCATACAGATACTTATAGGATGGTGACGAAAGCGATTGAAGCAATCCTCATATAACTCTATTAGGTTTTCATACTGGTCGGGATCGATCGTCTTGGGTACAGTAGTAGGATATTGGGCAAGCCAAGGTTTGTTCAACGGCATAGTCAGCGTCCTTTGAGATTTAATATAGGTTAAAGTTTTATAAGAAAGTAGTCACATCCGTGTCAACAACGCAAATCATTGCTGCGTGAGCAATATACTGTTGAGTGCTATCCTAATTATTAACTGACTGCTAACATATGGCGGGCTTTATTTAACTTTGTTGAACTGCTTTGTTTAATTATCAGGCAGGCTCAACTAAGTATATTAAACGGCTAATAAGTATCTTCGATTAAGTAACCTTAATATTCAAAAAATAATTAGAAAATAGTCACTCTAAAAGAAGACTTATAAATTGTCTTCAATTAAAAATCTTATCCATTAAGACATTAGACAAGTTAGTGACATATTTTGGCAATACACTAACACAACTACAACTAAACTTGGTCTTGTGATGAAAGAACTTGATGGTTCGCATATAAATTTGATATATAAATTTATATGTGTTGTAGGATGAACCGCTATCTTAATAAATGAGTGCTGATGAGTAGGTAGAACGCTTATTACACAGCTAAATGGGCCAATCAAAACGATTAAAGATATAGTTACAATTTGATAGTGTATTACCTGAGATCGACAAAAAAGCCCTTTATAAAATATAAAGGGCTTTCTTATAACGGTGATATTAATACTGTATTGTTAGACTGTATTACTGGTAAGTCATCTTACTAATCAACTACTGTCGTCTATTTAAGTACCATTTCCTTAAGAATTATCTGACACGTGCTTTTCACGCAGCTTTCGGTGTAAGATTTTACCGACGTTAGATTTTGGTAGCTCACGTACAAATTCAATATGACGCGGGCACTTATATCCCGTTAAGTTAACCAGTGCGAATTCCCTGATAGTACCTTTAGTAACATTGTTGTCTGCGGGCACCACATATATTTTGACCGCTTCACCTTGACGTTCATCAGGAATACCAATCACCGCACAGTCAATAATACCATCACACCCCATCATTACCGATTCAATCTCATTCGGATAGACGTTAAAGCCTGAGACCAGAACCATGTCTTTTTTGCGATCTAATAAGGTAACGTAGCCTTTTTCATCCATACTGACAATATCGCCAGTACGAAAGTAACCATCCTTAGTAAACTCATTAATATTGTCTTTATTATAGTAACCTGAGGTCACATTAGGCCCTTTAATACACATCTCTCCAGCCTGATTTAGGCCAACAGGATTACCCTCATCATCGATGACGATAGTATCGAGGCTAGGTACTGGCATGCCAATAGTGCCGTTAAACTTGCGGTCAGTAATAATGTTGTTGGTACCGACTGCCACACATTCGGTCATACCCCAGCCTTCAATCATGGGACAACCAGTCACTTCTAACCAGAGCGCGGCTGTTTGCTCAGTCGCTGCCATACCGCCCGCCTGAGAGAGACGTAGTGAGCTAAAATCAAGCTGTTTAAAGTTTGGATTATCAAGTAGCCCTTTAAATAGCGTATTGACAGCAGGGAAAATGTGGAAGGGTTGTCTAGATAAGGTTTTGATAAACCCTGGTATATCTCGCGGGTTTGGTACCAATATAAAAGTATGGCCTGAGCGCATGCCTAACAAGCTAAGCATAAAGGCAAAAATATGATACAGCGGCAAGGCCATAACCATATTGATATAGACCTCACTAATCTCTGAGGTGACAGGGCGGAACCACGCTTCAGACTGCATGGCAGCGGCTGTAATATTGCGCTGCGTTAAAATGGTTCCTTTCGAAAGCCCTGTCGTACCACCGGTATATTGTAAAACGGCTATTTGTTCTAAGCCCATCTTTGGCGCTTGAAAAGGTAAGTTTCTACCTTGTTTAAGGACTTCGGGGAATTTGGTTACTTCGTGCTTAGGGTCATTGAGATTGTACTTGGGTACCAAACGTTTGACTTGACGGATAATAGTATTAACTAATATACCTTTTAACCCCATCATATCGCCCATTTTTGATAGGACAATGCGCTCAATAGAGGTCTCATCAACCACTTGCTCAAGAGCCTGTGCAAAATTATCAACCACAAAAATAACTTGAGCACCTGAATCATTTAACTGATGACGCAGCTCACGACCTGTATATAATGGATTTATCGGAGTGCATACGTATCCTGCGCGCAAAATACCAATCATAGTCGGCAAATACTGCGGTACGTTTGGCATCATGAGCGCCACGATACTACCTTTGGGCAGTCCCTGCGCTTGTAGCCATGCCGCAATGGCGAGCGAGGCCTTATCGATGTCGTCGTAAGTATGAGTCACACCCATACAAATACTCATAGGATGCTGACGAAACCGGTTGAAGCATTCATCGAAAAGTGCTACTAAGCTACCATATTGGTCGGGATTGATCGTCTTTGGTACACTTGCAGGATATTGGTCAAGCCAAGGCTTATTCACTGTCATTGTCAGTGTCCTTAAAGTTTAATAAGTAATATAGGGGAAGGCGTTATAAGAAAGTAGTCACATTCCTGTCCACAACGTAAATCATTGCTGCGTAAGCAATATACTGTTGAGTGCTATCCTGATTATTAACTGACAGCTAACATATGGTGGGATTTATTCAACTTTGCTTAACTATTGGGAATGACAACTAAGCACGTTAAACGGATAACAAGTATTTTTTATACTCAAAAAATATAGCCACTCTAAAACAAAATTTATAGATTATCCTCAACTAAAAACCCAACTCGTTAAGAAATAATCCAACATAAGGACATGTTTTGGTAAAACACCAATAAACTCGGTCTTGTATTGGAAGAACTTAATGGTACACACATAAAATTGATAAATATATTGGTATTTTTTGCAAGGACAATAAGACCAACGGTCAGTATATTAGGATGAGCGGCTATTTTACTGAATAATTATTGATAAGTAAATAGAGCGCTTATCAAACAGCCGAATGTGCTACTCATACACATTGAGGACATAGTTGATTGAATAGATGGTTACTATTTAATAGCGTAGTGCAGCAATAGGGTTTACTCCATTATAATAGCCAAAAAAAAGCCCTTTATAAAACATAAAGGGCTTTTCGGTTACCAATTTTCAATTTCAAATTATTCTTATCAATGAAATATTTAAGTCAATCAACGGGTTCTACCTTGTTGATACCGAAAAAATTAACCATGGTCAGCTATGTGCTTTTCGCGTAGTTTTTGACGGAGCACTTTACCGACATTGCTCTTTGGTAGCTCACTCACAAATTCGATATGACGAGGACATTTATAACCGGTCAAATTGTCCAGCGCAAATTCTTTAATTATCTCTTTAGTGACATTGTTATCTGCGGGCACAATGTAAATTTTGACCGCTTCACCTTGACGCTCATCAGGAACGCCAATCACCGCACAATCAAGAATACCTTCACAATCGAGCATCACTGATTCAACCTCGTTCGGGAAGACGTTAAAGCCCGAGACCAAAACCATATCTTTTTTGCGATCTAGCAAGGTAAAGTAGCCCTTTTCATCCATGCTGACGATATCACCGGTACGAAAATAACCGTCTTTAGTAAAGCTGTCACTGTTATCACTATTAAAATAACCGGAAGTTACGTTGGGCCCTTTAATACACATCTCGCCAGCTTGATGAACACCAACGCGCTCGTTATCATTATTGACCACAATGATATCAACACCAGGACCTGGAAGACCAATTGTGCCATTAAACTTACGATCGGTAGCGATATTGGAGGTACCTACGGCCACACATTCGGTCATACCCCAACCTTCAACCATGGGGCAACCAGTCACTTCTAACCAGCGTGCTGCCGTCTGCTCAGTTGCTGCCATACCACCCGCCTGCGAGATGCGTAACGATTTAAAGTCCAGAGATTTAAAGTTCGGATTATCAAGTAGTCCTTTAAACAAGGTATTGACGGCAGGGAAAATATGGAAGGGTTGTTTGGATAAGGTTTTGACAAAACCTGGCATATCGCGTGGGTTGGGTACCAATATAAAAGTATAGCCAGAGCGCATGCCTAATAAGCTCAGCATAAAGGCAAAAATATGATAGAGCGGCAGAGCCATGACCATATTGATGTACACCTCATTGATCTCCGAGGTGACAGGGCGGTACCAAGCTTCGGACTGTAAGCCGGCGGATACGATATTACGCTGGGTTAAAATTGTTCCTTTCGAAAGCCCTGTTGTACCGCCGGTATATTGTAGAATGGCTGTTTGTTCTAAGGCCATTGCTGGTGTTTGAAACGGTAGGTTTCTACCTTTTTTCAGTACGTCAGGGAATTTGGTTACTTCGTGCTTAGGGTCATTGAGACTGTATTTGGGTACTAAGCGTTTGACTTGACGAATAATGGTATTGACCAAGATGCCTTTTAGTCCCATCATATCGCCCATTTTTGACAGGACAATACGTTGAATAGAAGTCTCGTCGACCACTTGCTCAAGCGCTTGGGCAAAGTTATCAACGATAAATATAACTTTGGCGCCTGAGTCATTCAGTTGATGACGCAGTTCACGTCCTGTATATAGTGGGTTGATAGGGGTGCAGACATAGCCCGCACGTAGGATACCAATCATCGTCGGTAAATACTGAGGCACGTTTGGCATCATGAGCGCCACGATACTACCTTTGGGCAGTCCTTGTGCTTGTAGCCATGCTGCAATTGCAAGTGATGCTGTGTCAACGTCGCCATAAGTATGGGTAACCCCCATACAGATACTCATAGGATGCAGACGGAAGCGATTAAAGCATTCCTCATACAGCTCCATCAAGCTACCATACTTATCAGGATCAATCGTTTTAGGCACACTTGCAGGATATTGGGCAAGCCAAGGTTTGTTCACTGTCATTGTCAGCGTCCTCAAAGTTTAATAATTAATACCGGGAAAGGCGTTATAAGAAAACAGTTCTGTCCGTATCAATAATACGAATCAGCGCTGATGCGAGCAAATGCCGCTAAGTGCGATAACGTCCTTGTTTATTGACAGACTATTCAGATATTGTTGTCATTATATTATTTTCGCTTAGTTACAGAGAAAGAACCATTTAGCAGGTTCAGCGACTAACCGAATTTAACCATCAAAACAAACTTAACCATTAAAAGAATGTTTAAGTTCTGATACTTTTTATCGATTCCTATTAACTTATCAATTGAAAGTTAAGAAAACATAACGACATATTTCAGCAATACATTAGCATAACTATAACTGAACTGCATATAAGCATGCAAGAACTGAGCAGTACATATATATAAAGCTGACAGATATTTTTATATATAATGGGCAACAAAGACAGTTCATAGCAACTAAGAAGAGACAAACTGCTACTTACTACTTGGCGCGCACGATATGTACCCAGACATTCTCAAACGTGAGCATAGAATTGGTACTCTTATTATAATTATAACTGTTCATCAGCAGCGGTTATTGCTCATCAGAGTGATGCTTGATAGCCTTTTGAATCATATCGTATAACTTTTGCGGCACGCGGATCGGCCGTATTAGTGGGTTACTATCAACAGCCATAGGGGCCACTGATTCTTGACTGACTGGCTGGTCTGATGGTTGTGGCGATGATTGGGGTGAGGGGTCAGGCTTTATTTGGTTTTGGACGCAGGCAATAACGATTTTAGTGCTGCTTAATAAAGTGTTAGTAGACTTAGATTTATCTGCTGGCTCATTTTCTGGTAAGCTGCGATGAATGCTTTGATAGAATATAATACTAGCAGGTTTTAGCTCAACCTTATCAATACGCACCGAGATTACTTCATCTAAAAATATAGCCTGACGGTAGTGTAGCTGCGCTTGACTGACTACAAAGTGTTGAATCTGACCATCATCAGTTTGTAAAAAATAACTATTTAGTCCAATCTTGCTAAACCAGTCTCGGCGACAGTTTTCAAAAAATACCAAATGATTGGCATGATAGACTATACCACCGGCGTCCGTGTGGTTAATATAGACATGATAATCGGTAGCAAATAGCGGCGTGGACGCCGTATTAACGGTCGATGCAGCAGTGGTGGTTTTGCTCATAGTGGTTGTCATAAAATTACTCGATAGAAATAGTGCATGTTGTCGTGATAATAATAAATTATAAATTGTGATTATAATAATAATTATGAATAGTAAAGGGGTATTCTACTGTAGCCTAAGCGTTAAAAACACGCAACAGATAGACCAATGCAGGTCTGTTATCATAGTGATTTAAACAACATCAAATCTAAAATATTCAGTCAAAAACAATTAAAATTAAACCAACTATTATAGGATAATGTATGACCCGTTTTGTCAGTTTTAATATCAATGGTATCCGCGCTCGTCAACATCAGCTTGAGGCGGTACGTGACATCATCGATCCTGATGTGATGGGCTTACAGGAAACCAAGGTTCACGATGACCAGTTTCCTCTTGAAAATGTTGAAAGCTTAGGTTATCACATCGAGTACTTTGGTCAAAAGGCGCATTATGGAGTAGCGCTGGTATCGAAAGTCGCGCCTATCTTCGTACAAAAAGGCTTTCCTGGTGAAGATGAAGAGGCCCAAAAGCGCTTTATTCATGCACGCTATGAGCTGCAAGGGCGTGAAATTGATGTGCTCAATGGTTATTTTCCGCAAGGAGAGAGCCAAGACCATCCAACTAAATTTCCCATGAAGCGTGCTTACTATGCTGATTTAATAGCTTACATTGATACGCTAAAAGCTGAAGGCCGCTCGTTAATTATCATGGGTGATATGAATATTGCACCAGAAGATATCGATATCGGCATCGGCGAGATCAATGCCAAGCGCTGGCTTAAGAACAGAAAAACCTCTTTTTTACCTGAGGAACGTGAGTGGTATGACGCACTTATGTCACGTGAGTTGACGGATACCTACCGTCTGCATTATCCAGAGAGTATCGAGCTATATAGCTGGTTTGATTATCGCAGTCGCGGCTTCAATGACGACCCCAAGCGTGGTATGCGTATTGATCATATCTTGTGTACACCAGATTTAAAAGAGCAGTGTATTGATGCCGGTATCAGCTATGAGCTGCGCGCGATGGAGAAGCCTTCTGATCATGCGCCGATTTGGTCAGCGTTTGACTTAAGTTAAGTATAGTATTAACGACTTTATTTTTAATAAATAAAACTAAACACGGATCAATAAGGATTTTAATATGGCTGTCGGAGATGTCGCAGTACCTAATACTATTTATGCCATTGACGGTATCAAGCTCAGTGCCACTGCGGCTGGTGTGCGCTATAAAGACCGTGATGATTTGGTTGTCATCGAAATCAACGATGGCGCCACTACCGCTGTTGTCACTACTAAAAATGCCTTTTGTGCTGCCCCTGTGCGGGTATTGCGCGAGCACTTTGCGCTAACCACACCGCGCTATTTGGTGACTAATACTGGTAATGCCAATGCGGGGACAGGTGCTGATGGTAAACGCCGTGCAATAGATATTTGTGATGCTTTGGCAGATAAGGCTGACGTAGAGACTAATACAGTATTGCCGTTTTCTACTGGCGTTATTGGTGAGCCACTAAATAGTGAGGCGGTGATAGCGGGGTTAGACTCAGCGTTGAGTCATCTCGCTCCAGATAATTGGTTGGCGGCCGCGAATGGTATTCGTACTACTGATACTGTGCCCAAAGTTGCTAGCCAGCAGTTGCATATTGGAAGTACTGACTACCATATTACAGGGATCTCTAAAGGCTCAGGAATGATACGACCCAATATGGCAACCATGCTTGGTTATGTGGCTACTGATGCCAACATCGCTGCTGACTTATTGCAAGAGATGCTCAGTGCTATTAATGAGCAATCCTTTAATCGTATTACTGTTGATGGTGATACTTCGACCAATGATTGCTGCGTGCTGATCGCAACGGGCAAAGCCAGTTCTAACGTGATTGATAGTGCCGCGCACCCGCATTATCAGCCCTTATTTGATGCTTTGAGAGAAGTATTCGTGCGTTTGGCACAGTTGATCGTTCGTGATGGGGAAGGTGCAACGAAATTTATCACCGTGAAAGTTACTGGCGGTAAGACCACTCAAGAATGCTGCGATGTGGCCTATGCAGTGGCACACTCACCTTTGGTTAAAACGGCATTTTTTGCTAGTGATGCCAATTGGGGTCGTATATTAGCGGCCGTTGGTTATGCGGGTGTTGAAGACCTCGACACTGAGCAAATCGATGTCTCATTAGATGAGGTAATGATTTGTCAAAATGGCGGTGTTGCCACTGAATATACTGAAGCCGCCGGTAACGCAGTTATGAGTCGCCCTGAGATTACCATTCATATTGACTTAGCACGTGGCACGGCAAGCGATACTGTCTATACCTGTGATTTGTCCTACGATTATGTCAAAATTAATGCTGACTATCGTAGCTAATGGCTAAATGTTCGTGCCTGATAATTATAGTTAGCTTTACAGCTGACTAACTTCAGTTGCAAAACCTGACGTTAAGTTACAAAGCAGTCATAGAGGCTAAGGTTTTATAAGTCTTATACTGGCTGTAGTACAACAATAAACGGTGCCGATGATACTTGGCTTTTTTTTAGCTAAAGCTCAACGGCACTATCATAAATGCCTGATTGAATTTGAGTGTTTGTAGTTATTTTAAGAAATAGCTTATAAACGACTTTGATAAATGAGTACAGGCGCTAGTAATTTAACGGTAATTAACTGAGGGTAGCATAATGAAAAAATTAGCAATTGCAGCATTGGCATCAACTTTTGCATTAGCAGGTTGTTCAACTATGGGTCTAGACGACGAACGTGCCATGGTCGTCGAAGGTCAAGCAGTCAGTGTTAAAGTGGTTAACATTCCAAGTTTTGAAGTAGAAATTGCTCCGCGTAAAGCATTGTGTGAAATGATGGATACTAGCGGAAATAAAGTTGAAGCTCAATGCTTACAGTATCGCCAAACTTATCAGAAAAACTATAATACTCTAAATGGTAGTATCCAAGGCTTTACTTATGAGCCAAACTATCGTTATGTTTTAGATGTGCGTCAAGAAGCCATTGCTGACACGGCCTCAGGTATGGTAAAACCAGTATGGTTATTAAACGAAGTGGTTTCAAAAACTGCTGAGTAGTTATAAGTTTATTAATGGTAGTGATTGCCACCTTGTTTAATTGGTAAGCACCAAAAATATAAAAAAAGCCTCTAGTTTGTTAGAAGCTTTTCTATGCAGGTCGATTTGTTTGGGTTACTGTTGTATGTTAATAATTAACACTGGCTGTATTTTACGCTAACGCCTTGAGTTGCAGTGGGTATGCGGTTATCAGCATAAATGGCAAGGCCGCCACGCGATGTTTCTTTATAGCTGTCTAACATGTCAGCGCCTGTTTGTTTCATAGTCTCAACGACTTTATCAAAAGACACAAAGTGTTGTCCGTTACCACGGCAGGCAAGACGTGCCGCATTGACGGCTTTTACCGCGCCCATAGCATTGCGTTCGATACAAGGCACTTGTACCAAGCCGCCAACCGGATCACAAGTTAGACCTAAGTTGTGCTCAATGCCTATCTCAGCAGCATTGAGACATTTGGCAGGATCGCCGCCTAGGATTTCTGCCAATGCAGAGGCTGCCATTGCGCAGGCAGAACCGACTTCTCCTTGACAGCCCACTTCCGCACCAGAAATTGAAGCATTTTGTTTGATTAAGCTACCGATAGCAGTGGCATTCAACAAAAACTTACGCGCGCCATCCTGGCTGTAGCTTGATAAAAAGTCGCGGTAATAATGCATGACCGCAGGAATAATACCCGCAGCGCCATTGGTTGGAGCGGTTACGACATTACCGCCATTAGCATTTTCTTCATTGACCGCTAGCGCGTATAAATCTATCCAGTCCATTGCCGCGAGCTTATCGGATTTTGCAATGGGCTGATTCCTTTCAGCGCACAGTTGTAAGTGTAGTGCTTGCGCCCGACGTTTGACATCCAAACCGCCGGGTAATATGCCACTATTTTGACAGCCACGTGTCACGCAATCTTGCATCGATTCCCAAATAGCATCTAAGTAGGCAAAGACTTCTTCTTGATCACGGTAATGAAGTTCGTTCGCCAATACCAATTCGCTGATACTTAAATCATGCTCACGACACTGTTCAAGCAATTCTGCGGCACTATTAAAAGGGTAAGGAATAACGTCAATAGTTGGCGCAGCGTGATCCTCATCCGGATTGTTGGCATTTTCTTCACTAATGACAAAGCCGCCACCGACTGAGTAATAGGTTTTCTGATAGTGGGTATCGTCTGCCAACCGCGCGCGGATGGTCAAGGCGTTGGGGTGGTAGGGTAGGACGGTATCCCCATACCAATGGATATCGCGCTCGGTATCAAAGTCAATGGTATGACTACCTGAGACGATCAATTGTTTGTCTGAAAAAATAGGCGCCAAATATTGACTGGTCAAACGCGTGTCAATGGTGCTTGGCGCGTGCCCAATCAAGCCCAGTAATATGGCGGTATCGGTGGCATGACCTTTACCAGTTGCAGCTAAGGAGCCATATAATTCAATCTCGATACCTTTTACATCGGTCAGCTCAGCTTGCTCGAGTAGTGAGGCTAGAAATAAGTTAGCCGCTACCATCGGGCCTACAGTATGTGAGCTTGATGGGCCAATCCCAATTTTAAATAAGTCAAATACACTAATCATAATAAATTACCAAAAAAAGTGAAAATAGAGTCAGCGTTATCACACAGCCCAGACTAAGTACCTGTATCAAAAATGTGACAGGCAGCGATAGAAAATAGGCACCGCTAATGGGTGAGTTTGGAGCATAGTCTATGGAAGTGTGTAAACGTGATAGTACGGATGACAGGAGAATAATAGCTGTTGTTTATTATTAAATTCCGTTATGATGCTCAGCATCGACGCTTATGTAACATCCTGTAAGTGGTTGTCGCTGTAGAATGTATTGGGTGCGAGCAGCCGAAGCGGTGAATTTAGTAGAACATATCTAACCCGATACATCTAGCGAAATATAGATATTTTATAAAAAAACTATACCTTTGCTACTTTTTTGTTAGATGAGTAGGTTTATTTGGCACGATATGCCTAATAAGGTGTTATGGATTCGCATTAGTTTTTATTGTTTCTATATATGATCGTTCCCGTTTATGATCACCATTAATTAAAATAGTCCCTATTTATCTTTTTAATTTTCCTTAGCTATTATTAGCCTGTTATTATTAGCTTAGGCCACATAGGACAAGCGCGCATGGCATCTCCCTCAGAGCACTCCTCTTCATCAGAGAAAACTTCGCAAGCAGAACCTCATTCTCCCACAGCATTAGAAGCGGCGGGTATTGATTCAGCTGCGATGACTCTACCGCACAATCCAGACTTCGAAAATGGTCGTTGGTTCCCGACGTGGCGACCTTTTGAAGGTGATTTAGACCAAAATCCGGTCGGTATCAACGAGTATTTACCACCTACAAAAAGTATCCTGCTGGGGGTTCAACATACTTTTGCGATGTTTGGTGCGACCGTATTAGCACCATTATTGATGGGATTTGATCCCAATCTGGCCATTTTAATGTCTGGTATCTGTACGGTGATGTTCTTTATGATTACCGGTGGGCGCATGCCCAGTTATTTGGGTTCAAGCTTTGCTTTTATCGGTCCGGTTATCGCGGTTACTGCTTATGCTGGCGTAGGATTCAATGATAATTTGAGTGTCGCTTTGGGCGGTATCATGGTCTGCGGTATCCTTTATGCCTTGATCGGCTTGCTGGTGATAAAAACCGGTACGGGTTGGATTGAGCGCTTGATGCCGCCTATTGTCACCGGTGCGATTGTGATGATCATTGGTCTGAACTTAGCCCCAGTGACCATTCAAGGTGTTTCTGCCAATCAGTTTGATGCGTGGATGGCGGCGTTGACGGTATTGCTTATCAGTAGCGTAGCGGTATTTACACGTGGCATGCTGCGGCGCTTATTGTTACTGGTTGGTTTGATACTCTCGTATGTTGCTTACTTTGTAATGACCAATGTCATGGGCTTTGGCATTGCGATTGATTTTAGTAGTGTGTCTGCCGCATCGTGGTTTGGGTTGCCCAGTATCCATACGCCGCGCTTTGAGATGAGTGCAATTATCTTAATTGCACCAGTCGCCTTTATCTTGGTTGCCGAAAATCTGGGTCACTTTAAAGCGGTGGAAGGCATGACCAAATCCCGCGTCACCCCGTATATGGGTCGAGCGTTCTTTGCTGATGGCTTGGCAACGACTTTTTCAGCCGGTTTTGGTGGGACAGGCGTGACCACTTATGCCGAAAACATCGGGGTGATGGCGGTGACTAAGGTGTATAGCACCACTATCTTTGTGATTGCAGGCGTGGTCGCTATATTGCTAGGATTGTCACCGAAGTTTGGCGCGATTATTCAGACTATTCCACCGGCATTGTTAGGTGGCGCGTCAATAGTGGTATTTGGTCTGATTACTATCGCAGGTTTAAAAATATGGATAGACAGTCACATCGACTTTAGTAAAAACAGCAATTTAATTATTGCCGCTGTCACTGTAATCATGGGTACCGGTAATTTTAGTTTGCATTTAGGAGGTTTTGACTTAGGCGGCATTGGTACCGCTACCTTAACCGCGATTGTGCTTAATGCATTGTTCAATCTGCAAAAAGACTGAGTTGTTAGTCTCGGTAAATAAACAGGTATATAACGTTGTAACGATTCTTTTATGCACTATTGGTGGTCATGTTCAGCCAATAGTGAAAAACGAATAATTCGTATTTTACTTGTACTTACGCTTGTAGAATCGCGCAAAAAACCGATAGCGACGCAGCGCGCGCGGCTTGGGCTTGAGAGAGCCTAAATAAATGGCAAACATAGTCAGCAGCGCGCCGCTCCATTGTAAGGTGTTAATAGGTTTATCCAGCCAGCTATAGTCAACGACTAAAGCGGCAACTGGCTCGGTCAATAATAGCAAACCCGTCAGCGCTAATGAGATCTTCGGGATAGAATAAGCAATCAACCCCCACGCCAAGCATTGCATGACCGCACCATATATCAAGATCCAGCCAATATCAGACCAGGTATTGGGCAGGATATGACCCATATCAAAGACCAACATTGGTAAAATCATCGCCAACACACCGCCAATACTGATCAGCTGCATCAATACAAATATCGGTGTCGGTTCGGTATCGTGAGTCTTACGAATAAAAGTCATTGACGCCGCTAGCATTGCACCTGAAACAATACCAGTAACAAAACCCCAAGTGGCGTTAGCATTCTGTGCAAACTCAGGGCTGCCAATCATCGCGACTCCCAGCATGGCCAGACACAAGCTAAGCAGCTGTAAAATAGATTGACGTTCATTGAAGTATAAGAAGCCAATAGCTGCTAAAAAGAAAATCTGCAAGCTGTTGAGTAAGGTCGAGATGCCAGGGCCAACGGCATAGATACTTTCGTGCCATAATGCTAAATCTAAACCTAAAAATACCCCTGACAATAAGCCATAAAATATAGCACGTCTTGAGCGAGGTAGTCGCTGGCCCGTTAGCTTGGCCAGTACGGTGAATATTACTCCTGAAATAGCGAGTCGCCAAAACGCCATCGCCCAGCCGCCAATATCGACATGAGCGACAATCAGACTGCCTAAACCGAAAATAATACAACCAATGAGTAACCCTATGGATGCAGAGCGTGAAGAGGCAACAGCCATAAGGTATCCTTAGGTTGATTAATGAGCAATTTAAAAAAGGGACATGGTAAAAGTTTTGACCCCAAAGCTAATAGGGGCAAACATACTTAATGATAAAGTGTTTTTAGATGAAATGGACGATATCAGAATCAAAGTATATTGAGCAGCCCGTCATAACTCTAATAAATCTCTGACCTTGACGAATTGCTGGCGCTGGTTAAATAATAGGTGGTGTTTCAAAAAGTATGCTGGCATTAGACATAACCATAATTGATATAAAAGAACAGCATATTGAACGTTTTAAAGTGATTGTCGAGTTTCTTAGAAAAAGCACAAGTCTTTCTAACT